>DUZU01000018.1 GCA_013349285.1 Deltaproteobacteria bacterium
ACTGCCAGGGAGACCTGGTGGGAGAGTAGGTCGCCGCCGATTCATTTTTTAGCCCCTTATCTCTTTTTGAGGTAAGGGGCTTTTTTTTGCCTGTTTTCAGCCGTTCTTCTCGCCTATCTGCAAAAAATATCTTCCCTTTGTCGTCGTCTGCCTAATACAATGTATTTTTACTGAACATAACTTATTGATATTGTTATGCTGCTTTGCAAAATCATGTTGTATCATGATCAATAATGTTTTTTGGTATCTTTCTATTTTGTCTGTGATATGTTTTTCCATGATTTTGCTTCGTTGGTATCCGGCTATTAAAATTTTTTTATAATTTCAGATTAGTCGATGGGATACCGGGCACGACGGCTCAGGGGGGCTGTTCGTATTTTTAGTGTTGGCTTGTCGGGTTGTCTTTATTGGGGGGGAGTGTGACGTGTTGAAAGGGTGGGATGTTGTGAAACAAAGGATGGGGGAGAGGTCTGTAACTTTTTTGGTTATGGCTGCGGGATTTGTCGTTTTGTTTTTATGTAGTCTTTATAATTATCTGCTTTTTCATGCATTTGCCGAAATATTCAGTATCACGGTAGCTTTTGCCGTGTTCATGATTGCTTGGAATACGAAACAACGCGAAGGGCAAAGTTATATAATTTTTATCGGTATTGCCTATCTCTTTGTCGGTTTTCTTGATTTGGTGCATACTCTGGCTTACCAGGGGATGCCGATTTTTACCGACTATGATTATTACGCAAATCAACTGTGGATTGCGGCCCGTTACCTCGAAAGCATCAGCATGTTGCTCGCCTTTTCTTTGATTTCCTCGCCAAGGCGGCCTCATTATCTTCTGGTTTTTTATGGATTTTTATCTGTTTCCGCCCTGTTACTTGCTTCCATTTTTGTCTGGAAGGTTTTCCCCGAGTGTTTTATTGAAGGGACGGGTCTTACCTCTTTTAAGAAGATCAGCGAGTATATTATTTCATTAACTTTTGTGCTGGGTATCCTTGTTTTAAGAAAAAACAGGGAGAAGATAGAGAAAAGCATCTATGACTACCTGATCTGGTCCATGGCGCTGACCATTGCCTCGGAAATATCCTTCACCTTCTATATCAGTAATTACGGCTTTTCCAATCTGGTGGGCCATTATTTCAAAATCGTTTCTTTTTATCTTATCTACAAAGCCATTGTTGAGACCTGTTTTACCAAGCCATTTGATCTCATTTATCACGATCTTAAAGCGAGCGAGGCGGCGTTGCGCAAGAGCGAAAGCGATCTTAACCAAGCGCAGCATATCGCCAGACTCGGTAGTTGGGCCTTTGATGTCCGAAGCCGTAATCTGATCTGGTCGGATGAGGTTTATCGCATTTTTGGTTTGACACAATCCCAATTTGTTCCCCGCTACGAGTCGGTGCTGGCCGCGGTACATCCCGGGGAGAGGGAGCGGGTCGACCAATTGTTCCAGGCTTGTCTGCACAACGAGGAACCATATGAAACCGAACACTGTATCGTCTTGCCCGGCGGAGAGAGCCGTTTTGTTCGGGAACAGGCCGAGGTGTTTCGTGATGATGACGGCAACCTCGTAAAGATTCTCGGCACTGTGCAAGATATTACGGAGCGCAAAAAAATCGACTTGGTGCTTGCAACGCGAATGCGCTATGAGCAATGCCTGTCCGAACTTTCGCGGATTCTGCTTCGTACCGGGCCAACCATTGACGAGGCCCTATCGTCTTCTCTGCGATATTTGTTAAAAGCCAGCCAGGTCAGTCGTGTTTATCTGTTTGAGAATTTTGAAGATCCGGATCAAGGTCTTTGTATGCAGCAGAAGTACGAGGTCTGTGCCATTGGGGTTTCATCTGAAATCGGCAATCACGATTTGCAGCGTCTTTCTTATGGTGAAGGTTTTCACCGTTGGCGCTACCAGTTGTCGTCGGGGGGGATTGTTTCCGGCCCGATTTCCGCTTTTCCCGAGGATGAACAGGCCATTCTCGCGGCGCAGGAGATTTTGTCCATTCTGGTGATTCCTGTCTTTGTGGGCAGTGCGTGGTATGGCTTTATCGGGTTTGATGATACTCAAAAAGCCCGGCAATGGCATGAAAAGGATGTGCGGCTCTTGTTGATGGCGGCTGAGATGATCGGCGGATATCTCACCTTGCATAAGGTGCAACAGGAGTTGCTTGAGGCAAAGGATGCGGCTGAAACCGCCAATCAGGCCAAGAGTATGTTTCTTGCCAATATGAGTCATGAGATAAGAACGCCGATGCATGCCATCATCGGCATGAGCCGTCTGGTACAGCAAACCATATTGACGCAGCAGCAGCGGCATTACATGGCGACCGTTCATGACTCCGCTCAGTCTCTGCTCTGGCTGCTGAACGATATTCTTGACTTTTCTAAAATAGAAGCGGGTCAGGTTGAGCTTGAAGAGATTCCCTTTGACCTTAGGCAGAATTTGGACTCGGTGATGCAGACCTTGGCGGTAAAAGCCCATGAAAAGGATCTGGAATTGCTGTTAGATCTGCCGACTGATTTGGATACCGCGTTGATCGGCGACCCGCTGCGATTACGCCAGGTATTTCTGAACTTGCTTGGGAACGCCGTTAAGTTTACGGAAAAAGGCCATGTCTTGATCCAGGTAGGTATGGACTCGGAGTCTAACGGGGAAGTTGTTTTGTCCTTCATGGTCTCTGACACCGGGATTGGAATTTCCGCAGAATATCAGGATGATATCTTTGATTGTTTTACCCAGGCGGACAGCAGTGTCGGGCGGAAATATGCCGGCACCGGTCTGGGGCTGACCATCTGTAAGAAGATCACAGAAATGATGGGCGGCCGAATAAGGGTGGACAGCACGGTTGGCCAAGGAAGCGTTTTTTCCTTTACGGCCCGTTTTAAAAGGGGCACGGCCAAGCAAGGTCTGCCGGTATTATTTAAGGTAAATCCTGAGGATATCCCGGTGTATATTGTTGGTGATTATCCAATCGGCAGACGGATAATCCATGATATGTTCACCAGTTGGGGGTTTACCGCGCAACTTTATGACGACTTCCCAAAGGCGTTGGCCGACTATAGGGTTGCCGCCCGGCAGGGCAAATCTTGCGGAGTGGTGGTGGTGGAGCATCAGTTGTTCGGTAAAGCCGGCTTTGCCCTGCTTGATGATCTTAAAAAACAGGGAGCGGATACTCCCGCAGTTCTCTTTTTGACTACCGGGAATAATGAAGTTTATTGTGAAAGATGTGAACAATTCGGGATGGCTGCTTGTTTGAGTAAACCGGTTTCTCTTGATGGGCTGTTGCATAATGTTCAGGAAATTTTAGCCGGTAATTTTTGTTGTGCAAGTGGCAAACAGTTGCAGCTGCCAGGAATGGTGGAGAAGACGGCCTACACCCCCTTGCGGATTCTGCTGGTTGAAGACAGCAAGGTGAATCAGGAGTTGGGGAGCATTATTCTAGAGAGGGCCGGGCATGATATCAAGGTTGCCGATACCGGCTTGCAGGCCTTGGCGGTTCTGGCCGAGGAAAACGTGGATCTTGTTCTGATGGACGTCCAGATGCCGGAGATGGATGGTTTGACCGCCGCCTCGGTGATCCGACAATGTGAACGGGGGGAAAGACCGGAAATAATCGAGTCGGAAGCCATTGTTGCCGGGCTGCACGGAAATTACGCCAATGGCCGTTTGCCTATTCTGGCAATGACGGCGCATGCCATGGCCGGCGATCGGGAGCGGTGTCTTGCTGCCGGCATGGATGGGTATATCACCAAGCCCTTTCACCCGGACGAGGTTCTGGCCTTGCTGCAATCCTATGCCGCCAACCTTAAACAGGCGGCGTCGGTTGTTGTTGATCTTAAGCCGGAATTGCCGGTGGCGGAAGACGGCCCTGCTGATTTTGCTGAAATCAGGGCGCATCTGCTTAACTATTATCAGTTGCCCCTCGATAAAGTCGATCAGCTGATTCAGTCGAGCAAAGAGGTTTTTTCCGAAAATCTGCAAGGAATTGAACAAGCCCTTCAACAACAGGATTTGGCGCAAGTGAGCACCGAAGCACATAAGCTCAAAAGCGCGTTGGGTAATCTCGGCTTGAGGTCTCTGGCGGCCAAGGCTCATCAGCTTGAACTTGCCGGGGCTTCGACTCAACCGGTACAATTGTCCGAGTTGTCGGCAATATTGTTGGAATTGCGGCAGAAGCTCGCAACTTTTCTGTCGTGAAGTGGTAGTGAGGTTAAGCAGAGAGTTGTTTTTAAGGTCTGGGTTATTTGCAAAGCGGGACGATGAAGAAAATGGCACTTAAAGGCGATAATGACAAAGATCTTGACTTGGCCGCGTTGTTTGCCTGTCGGCAGGAGGGGATCGCCTTTGTTGATAAGGATGCTGGTTTTATTTATGCGAATAAAGCTTATCTGGCTATTATGCGTGATTTTTTCAATATCGAGGTTCGTCTTGGCGAAAGGCCGGGGACGGAGGGGGGAGATGATGTTTTGGGACGGGCTCTCGCCGACAATAGTTTTGTGATGGAGTTTAACCGCGCTTGTCTTCAAGGTAATGGCACCTGTTACTTTGAGCGTTCTTTTCAACCTCTGGTCAGGGACGGCAGGATCATAGGTTATTCGGAGATCATCCGTGATGTGACTTCCAGCAAGAGAAAAGAAATCTGTTTGCGGGAGGCCTATGTTGATTTGGAAAAAGAGATAGATCTGCGGTCCAGAGATTGTTTGGAGTATAATTCCATTCTCTCCCGTGAAATTATCGAGCGGCAGCAGGCGCAAGAGGCGTTACAGGAGAGCAAGGAGCGTCTGACGCAAATCCTGCAGGGCAGTTCTATCCCCTCTTTTGTCCTGAATGCCGATCGGACCATAACCCATTGGAATAAGGCCTGCGCAAGCCTTACCGGTTATTCAAGCGCTGAAATGGTCGGCACCCGGGATCACTGGAAGGCCTTTTACCTGAAGCGAAGGCCGACTCTTGCCGATCTGGTTGTTGACGCGGCCGGCAAGAAGGAGCTTTTTAAATTTTATGGGGACAAGTACCGGCCGTCGCTGTTACTTGAGGGTGCTTATGAGGCCGAGGCTTTTTTTGATTTTGGAGATAAGGCCAAGTGGCTTTTTTTCACGGCCTCGCCTATTAAAAACAGGGCCGGGGAAATTATCGGCGCCATTGAAACGCTCCAGGATATTACCGACCGCAAGCGGATGGAAAAAGAGATTCGGCAGATGAATGACGCCCTTGAGGCCCGGGTGGAGGAGCGCACTGCTCAGCTTAAGCTTACTTACAAACAACTGCTTCATGCCGAAAAATTAAGCGCCGTTGGTAAACTGGCCGCATCCATTGCCCATGAGTTCGGCAATCCGATCATCGGGATCAGGAATTTTTTGAAAGGGTTGAAAAAACATACCGTCCTGGACAAGGAGGATGGCGAAATGCTGGATCTGGCTATTCAGGAATGCGTACGGATTAAAGACCTGATTGCCGGGTTGCAGGATTTTAACCGCCCGACGACCGGCAAGGTTGCGCCGGTTGATGTTCATAAGATTATTGATGACCTGCTGCTTTTATGCAGAAAAAGTTTGAACGATAAGCATATTTCCGTGGAGCGGATCCTTGCCCCTGAAATGCCCAAGATTTTGGGGGTTGAGGATCAGATTAAGCAGGTTATTTTAAATATTATCGGCAATGCCGAAGAGGCGATCGGTAAAGGCGGCGGGGTTATCACCATCAAAACCGAGGTTGGGGCGAAAGACATTTATATCCATCTTATTGATACGGGCAAGGGAATCCCTGAAGATAAGCTCGGCTACATCTTTGAGCCTTTTTTTTCTACCAAACCAGCGGTGGAGGGAACCGGCTTAGGTTTGTCGGTAAGTTACGGAATCGTGAAGCGGCATGGCGGCAATATCTTGGTGGATAGTACCCCAGGCAAGGGAACCTCTTTTAGGGTTATCCTGCCCATCAAGGGCAAAATTCAAGGGGACTCCTAGTTCAACTACCAGCGGTCGGTACGCCAGATTTTTTCCCATTGCTAAAGCGGGCGAAAGCGAGAGTTCCGTATCGAAGACCGTGGTTAACCTGAGCTACCTTTTGATGGCGGCCAGCAGCGGTTTGATCGACAAGGCGAGAAGCAGCAGGGCCGAGATCAGTTGCACGGGGTAGGGTAAAATTTCCCCTCCCTGGCCGACGATTGCCTGGGGTGAAACGTCGAGGGTTTGGTAAATCCAGTCGAGAGCAAGGCCGCACCCCAGAGCCGAAACCGTGATACTGATCAGATAAACGCTGGTGGCCCGTTTGCCGAGCAGGCCGATCAGCATTGATAGCGAGGCTATGTTGGTGGCCGGGCCTACCAGCAGAAAAACCAGGGCGGCCCCCGGATTTACCCCTTTGAGAATCAGCGCTGCCGCAATGGGGGTCGACGCGGTGGCACAGATATAAAGCGGGATGCCGAAGAGCAGCATGAGGAGCATTGCCTCGAAACCTCCGGCCAGATGCGCGGTTATGGTCTGGTCCGGGACCAGCACGGTTATCAAGCCGGCCAGAATTATTCCGATAAAAAACCAGCCGGCCAGATCTCCCCATAACTCGTTAAATGCATAATGTAATCCCGTCCGTAGCTTATCTGGAAAAGATTGGTTGTGGGGGGTGTCTGAGGCGCATTGCTTGTCGCTGCAACAGTTGTTCCCCGAGCAGTTATTTATTATCGGAGCAAAAGATGGCGAGGGGTGATTTAAGCAGTTTTCGATAATTCCGGCCATCATCGCAGAGATAAAAGCGGCAAGCGGGCGGGCAATGGTCATGATCGGATCGAGCAGGGCATAACTGATGCTGATCGAATCCACCCCGGACTCCGGGGTGGAGATGAGGAAGGCCGTGGTGGCGCCGTTGTTGGCCCCTTGTTTTTTCAGTGAGGTCGCTGCCGGAAGCACGCCGCAGGAGCAAAGCGGCAGGGGGATGCCGAGCAGGGCGGCTTTGAAAACCGAGATGAATCGTCCGGAGCCGAGATGACGGGCAACATAGGTCGCGGAAAGAAATGTTTTGAGAATACCGCCGATCATTATGCCGAGCAGCATGTATGGCGACGCTTCAAGGAGGAATCTCCACGATTCAATAATGATAAGATAGAGATATGTCATAGGGATTTCTCATGATGGTGCTTGTTGTAATATGGTTGTTGCCGGATTAGAGGTTCAAGGTTAACCGGTCCGGTTTTTTATTTCAATTAATAGCCAAGGCTTTTTTTTAGTTTATGATGCCGAACTTATGTTAAACGTATATTTTAGTGATGGCCACATAACAATAGAATGATTTATTTTTTTATAAATCATTGTTTTATAATTTTTTGATTTTTACTTTTACCTGGAGGGCCGAGTGGTTGGTGTGTTAGGTTGTGCCTGTGGTGGAATTGGCCAGGAGTTGATTTGTGTTGGCTGATAGCGTTGGTGTGGGTGTCTAACTAGTGGTTTTAACGAGATTGACGCTTTGGGTGATGGGTAAAATTAACCAGGGGACCTTGAGATCCTGAGAATGTTAAGATGTTAATTAAGAAGCTAAGTAGTTAAAAAGACGTGTCAATTTGCCACATTGGCATGTTGCGGTTGAGGTGATAATTTACTTGCTGCCACAACGTGACACCTGTATTGTGGTGAAAAACAATGTGAGCAAAGGTTATAATGTTCTACATTTTGTCAACGTCGACGTTTTGAACTATTGGTTTAAAGCTCGACAGCTTCAACACTCTCTACTAAGGAGGAAGGGTAGGTATGGAATCGGGACAGAAGAAAGATAGTAAAGGATTGTCAAGACGGGAGATGATGATTGGTACCGGTGTTCTTGCTGCAACCACCGCAGTTGCTCATTTCGGCGGTTTGGTAAAAAAAGCCGACGCCAGTGCACCGCAATGGCCTTGGCCCTACAAAAAACTTGATCCGGCAAAAACCGCTGAGCTTTGCTACAACGAGTGGTATCGCGTTTTCTGTGGTTGTGCTGTAATCAACAGTGTTTTCAAACAGCTTGCCGAGACAGTCGGCGAACCCTATGCATCATTTCCTTCCGACTCCTTTGTATTCCTTGAGGGTGGTCAGGTAGGTTGGGGTACCATCTGTGGTTCTCCGGCCGGCGCTAATATTACCGCCAACCTGATTATCGGTCCTCGTATTGCAGGTTCTCCGGTTGGACATCAGATTTCCGCAGACATTATGCAGTGGTACTCTGAGGCAAATATGCCTGTTTTCGTACCGCAAAATCCGAAGATTGATCCGAAGGCTATTCCGCAAACCATCAGTGACTCTCCGCTTTGCCATATCTCTGTTGGTAAATGGATGAAAGCCGCCGGTAAACCTCTGAAGAGCGCCGAGCGTAAAGATCGTTGCGCCCGTGTTGCTGCTTCTACTGCATACCGTCTGGTTGAGTTGCTCAATGACTGGGCAGATGGTAAATACACACCGACCCATGATTTCACCTGTTCGAAAGAGCATGGTATCACCGGTCAGTACAACTGTACCGAGTGTCACGGCGATAACGTTCCCACTCCGCCGCAAGGTTAAGGCTTAATCCTGTGTTGTTTGGTCAAACCTGAGTTGATGGTTTGATCGATCAAGAAGGTTTTAGTCTGTTCGTTCAAGAGGCTGCTCCAATCGGGGGCGGCCTCTTTTTTTTTATGGCGCACCCCGTCAATTGCAAGACAAGTTTCGGCTTGAACCTGAGGTGGTTGGTTTTATCCTTTGGGGTAGGCGAAACAGGCAGGTCTAGTAATTGAAAATATATATTTTTTGCAAGATTGCGTTGTCAGAATGGGCGTGCATATAATAGGTTGAATTAAGTAGATTTGCGTATGAAAGATATTGGCGCAGGTATCTATCCATACATCCTTAAAAGGAGAATGCGTAATGCTTTTTCGGTCATCCTATTTTTGGGGTTTTGCGGTAATCATGATCTGTGGTTTTGGGTATGGAGATGTGGTGCTGGCAAAGGGATGCTTGACTGGATCTTGTCATCAGGAGTTTGCCGGGTTTAAACATCTGCATGGTCCGATCGCGGCGGAATTGGCCGGGGCTCAGGGTTGTATCATGTGCCATCAGCCGGCCGGGGTGGATTGCACCGTGCAGCATGGCGGTAAATTTAATTTGACCAAGGAAGGATTATGTCTGGCCTGCCACGATAAGGTGACCAGCACCGAACATACTAAAGTTCAGGCCGAAGCAAAGTGTCTGGAATGCCATTCTCCCCATGGCTCCGATTTTAGTCCTCATCTGTTGCGCAAGGGCAAATAAGAATTTTCAGGCGTTACCCGATTTTTTTATGCGGGCCTGATGTGGTCGGCCGGAACTCTTTTCAGCGATAGGGGACGGTCATGGGAGGTCTGTTTGAGCAGTCGGCGACAGTAATCGCATGAACTGCATTTTTTGTTGCAGCCGGCAATTATGTTCAGAAAGTTTGCGGGAATAGCGCTGTTGTCGACATAGAGCGTATGTTGCAACCACTCCATTGTATCCATCAGCTCCAGCAGATTGCCCCGATATTGTCTGTTTTTGTATGCTGCCGTCACCCGCATCAGGAAATCAGGGCCCAGGGTTCTCCCGCATAATTTTATGATATCGATCAGGCCTTCGTATCCGTCTACATCTTCCGGTCGAATAAAGGGTGATTTGAAGAGTTGCTCCGGATGCTCGCGTAAGATGCGGATGCAGCCGAGCAGGTTGTTGGCGTTGTAAGTCTCGTTGGCAGCGCAGCCGGTGTTGGCGAAGGCGATCTGGGCATCGTGGCTAAATTTGAAGGGGCAATTCAACAGGCATCCTTCGTTGGCCAGTAAGGTGAGCTTGAGGCCGGGATATGATTTTTTTAATCGAGACGATAGCGAGCTAAGTGGCTCAAGGTTGCGGTTGAGCGAACGATCGAGGTTGAGTTTGGTCGGCGCTCTAAAATGTGACCGTTCAATGATTTCCAGGTAGGAGGATATTTGGTCCAGGGAGTCTAACATGCAATTGACGCCGGGCACGGCTTCAAGCTGGGCGGCAAGTTCCGGGCTGTGGTCGGACAAGGCCTGGAGCAAATAAAAGTCGACCAGGGTGATGCCGTCAAGGTTGTTGTCGCAAAGCAGGTGATCGATGTTTTTCAGCAGAGGGTTGATGAATTCCCGGTCAGCGTAAAAGCGTGGGTGGTGAAATCTGCTGTTGAGCAACGCATATTTTTTGACCCCGGAAATTTCTGTAAGGCCTGCCGCCAGTTCTGGAAATTGCCAGCCATGGTCAGGGTGGCGACCATCAGGGATGGTTCGGGAAAAAAGGCTGAAATGGATTGAATAAATTGATGCGGCCTGTTGGGTGAGATATGCGATATAATCCGGAGCGGGGATGAAGGGGACGTCGAGCAGGACCATATTGTCAGTGCCGTGTAGAAGAAAAAAACGAGTTGTTTGTTGTAGTCAATGGCAACAACAAACATTGGCCAACTGCTGTCATTGTATATAAAAGTATTGCTGACCGCCACTATTGATGAAGTAACGACAATACGGGTGACTGGCTTTTCCTTTGATTTTTTGGTAGGTTCAAATATTTATATAAGCAGCTTAATGGCGGTTGGTTATGGTGACTGCGGATCAGTGGCGCAAAATGGGCTTGGTGCAATGATGGAAAACAGTGAGGGCGCATATGCCGCCAAGTGGGAACGGGCTTATTTGGCTCAAAGTATTGATGCCGCCACCGGGCGGCTGTTTCGCGGGATAATTCATAACCTCAGTGGGGTTATCCAGGTTTTTTCGTTGCAGACCGAGCTGTTCGGCATGATGATGGGGCAGGCCGTTGAGACCTTGAACGAGGTTCGCCGGATTTGTCCCTCCGGTGAGTCGGATGAGTTGATCGGCAGACTGCTGACCCTAGTCAATAAGCGTTCCGCCGGCCTTGCCCAGATGCAGGAGAAGGTGGTGGACAGCCAGGCCCTTCTGCATCGAGCCCTGGCGCTGCCTGATTTTCCCGCGAATGTTGGGAGTGAGCCCTATTCGATAAATTCCGTGGTGCGCACCGAGGTGGAATTTTTATGCGCCGATCCATTTTTTAAGCATAAGGTCAAAAAGAACGTGTTGCTGGTTGAAGATGCTCCCGGTCTGAGTCTGCACCATGTTGAATTGCATCAGATTGTAAATATTCTGTTGGAAAATGCCCGTGATGCCTTGCTTGATATCGAAAATCCACAATGCCGGGTTGAAACGCTCCTGCATGGCAACGGTTTTGAAGTAATTGTTGAAGATAACGGCCCCGGCATTGAGCCGCAAGCCCTGGCGCGGATCTATGAGTCGTTTTATTCAACCAGGGAGAATCATCTTGGGGTTGGCCTTTATCTGGCCCAAAATCTTGCCGGTAAATGCGGCGGTGAAATACGCTGTGTCAGCACTCCGGGATCAACCCGTTTTTTTCTTAATATCCCGGCTTGAGGCCTAACTTTATGGCCAGAGGAAGGCGACAGGAAGTGAGTGAGGAAGAAGTCGGAGTGCGGTCGGCCGGCATTTTGTACGTGGTGGCCACTCCCATCGGCAATCTTGAGGATATCACCATGCGGGCGGTTCGGATCTTGGGGGAGGTTGACCTGATTGCCTCCGAGGATACCAGGCATACCAAAAAACTGCTCTCCCACCTCAAGATCAATACGCCGTTGAAAAGTTATTATAAGGGCAAGGAGGAATCCAAGTCCGATGAGCTGATCCGGCAGTTGCATCAGGGATTGCAGGTTGCCCTGGTAAGCGATGCCGGCACTCCCGGCATTTCCGATCCCGGTTCTATCCTGGTGAGAAAGGCCAGGGAAGAGGGGATCAGGGTTGTGCCCATCCCCGGGCCGGCAGCGGTGGCAACGGCCTTCAGTGTTGCCGGCTTTGAAGGCGGTTTTGTTTTTTTAGGGTTTTTGCCATCCAAGGCAAACCAGCGGCGGAAGATGCTGACCGCCATCGCCTCGGAGCAGCAGCATCTCATCTTTTATGAATCGCCGCATCGCATAACCCAGTGTCTTGGCGATTGTCTGGATATTCTCGGGGATCGGTTAATCTTTATCGGCCGGGAAATGACCAAGCTCCATGAGGAGTTGATCCGTTCAACCGTAGCCGCCGCCTTGGCTGATTTTGCCGATCGGACTTCCATCAAGGGCGAGTTTGTCGTTGTCGTCGAGGGCGCGGGCAAAGAAGAGCAACCGTCGGATCAGAGTCTTAAGGAATTGCTCATCTGGTATCGGGATCAGTCTGATTTATCCTTAAGTGATGCCGTTAAGAAAATAGCCAAAGACCTTAATCTGGCCCGTTCCGTGATTTATAAGGATGCCCTTGCGTTGTGGGATGAGGCGTAGTTGCTTTCGGTTGTGGCGTTCTTCTATAAGTTTTGTTGAATAAAAGCGATATTTTTTGTATTTTCTCCTCGTTAATCAAAGAATTATGTTAACTCTATTTTTTTAGTTGTTAACATCCAAGCCGGGATACCGTGAAACGTGAAAGAAGTTCAGGATTTTTATTTTAAAAAAGCCAAAAAAGAAGGCTATCCCGCCCGTTCGGTGTACAAGCTTGAAGAGGCGCAGCAGAAATATCATCTGCTCAAGCCGGGGAATAAGGTTCTGGATCTTGGTTGTCAGCCGGGGAGCTGGTCGATGTATGCGGCCAAGGCTGTCGGGCCCGGTGGCCTGGTGGTCGGGGTGGATCTGACTTCCGGCGCCATTCAAACCAAGGTTAACAGCGCAAAATTTAATTTTCTGCACGGTGATATCACCGATGAATTAATGCTCGACAAGGTGCGCGAGATCCGTGGCGAGTTTGATGTGATTATCAGCGATATGGCGCCGAGGACGACGGGCAATAAATGGTCGGATCAGCAACATTCGCTTATTTTGTCCCGGCGGGTTCTGGAAATAGCCCTGGAGATGTTGGCTCCCCAAGGGAATTTTTATTGCAAGGTCTTTGAAGGGGCGGATTTTAAGGAGTATTTCGATACGGTTCGCCGTTATTTTAAAATGACCAAGGTTGTAAAGCCCAAAAGCTCCCGCAATGAAAGCCGTGAGGTTTTCGTGTTGGGCATGGGCTTTAAAAAAACAACGCAAAGTGAAGAATAAAAATGGTTAAAAAGCAAAGCGTGGGTATGCGTTACTGCTTTTAGTTTTTTGATTGATAATTTTTTTTTGTTAATTCGTAACCATCAGGGAGTTTTTAATGGCCGGACATTCAAAATGGGCAAATATAAAGCATCGCAAAGGAGCCCAGGATGCAAAACGAGGCAAGACCTTTACCAAACTGATCAAGGAGATCACCGTTGGCGCCCGGATGGGTGGTGGTGATATCGAAGCCAATCCCCGCCTGCGCGCTGCCGTTGCCGCGGCTAAGGCCGTCAATATGCCCAAGGATAATATCGAGCGGGCCATTAAAAAAGGGACCGGGGAACTGGAAGGCGTTAATTATGAAGAGATTGTTTATGAGGGTTATGGCCCCGGCGGTGTTGCCGTCCTGGTCGAGTGCATGACCGACAATCGTAATCGTACCGTGGGTGAGGTTCGTTGTTTTTTCAGCAAGTCCGGCGGCAACATGGGGGAGTCCGGTTGTGTGGCCTGGATGTTTGACAAGAAAGGATCGCTGCTTATCGAAAAGGGCTCTGTGGATGAGGATGAGCTCATGGAACTGGCCATTGAGGCCGGAGCCGAAGACGTGGTTGATGATGGCGATGTTTTTCAGGTGCTGACCGCGCCGGAAGAGTTTTTGGCTGTCCGGGAGGCCCTTGAGGCCAAAGGGATCAACTTTATCGAGGCGTCGCTGTCAATGATTCCCAAAAACGAGATCGAGGTGGCCGAGGAAAAAGTCGCCATTTCGCTGATGAAGCTGCTCGATAACCTGGAAGACAATGACGATGTGCAGAAGGTGCATGCCAACTTTGATATTCCCGATGAGATCATGGAGAAAATTTCCTAAGGCATGGTTGCCGGTAATTTCAAATCCGGCCGGTCGCTTCGGGTGCTGGGGATCGACCCTGGCTCCCGGGCTACTGGTTACGGGGTTATCGATAAGGTCGGTAATGCGATTACCTTTGTCACCTGCGGGGTGATCAGGACCTCTCCCCAAAAAGAATTTCCCGCGCGTCTTAAAGAGATATATGATGGGATAAGCGAGGTGATTGATAAATATCAGCCCGGCCAGGCCGGGATTGAGGATATCTTCACCGCCATTAATCCCCGTTCCGCTCTCAAGCTCGGACATGCCCGCGGAGTGCTGATTCTGGCCGCCATGCAGCATGGGTTGCCGGTGCGAGAATATACCCCGAGCGTTGTCAAACAGGCGGTGGCCGGCTATGGCCAGGCGCCCAAAGAGCAGGTGCAGCAGATGGTCCGTATTTTACTTCAGCTCAACGCCTCTCCCAGTCACGATGCGGCAGATGCCCTTGCCGTGGCGATCTGCCATGCTAATCATCATAATCATCTCAGGTGACAGGGGGAGAGGTTGGCATGCGCTTCTTCAATAATTTAAACTTTATGATAAAGAATTCTAAATGATAGCCTGCCTGACCGGAGAGCTTTTTAAAAAATTGCCCGACACCCTGATTATCAATGTCGGGGGGGTGGGCTACGAGGTTTTTTTTCCGCAGTCGGGCCATGATCGCCTGCCCGAGGTGGGGGATAAGATTTTTCTCTATGTCCAGACCATTGTCCGGGAAGATGCCTTACTTCTGTACGGCTTTATTTCAGCCAAAGAAAAAGAGATGTTTCAGGTGCTGATCACTGTTTCCGGGGTCGGCCCCAAGTTGGCCCATAACATTCTGTCCGGCATTTCTCCCGAAGAGATGAGCCGGGCGGTGCTGGCCGATGACGTCGCTCGGCTGACGCGGCTGCCCGGGGTGGGGAAAAAAACAGCGGAAAGGCTTTGCCTCGAACTCAAGGATAAGGTCGACTTTATTCCGGCCGGCCTCGAGTTAGAGGGGGCGAAATTATTGTCCACCAAGGATAATGCGCTTTTTGCCGATGCCCTTTCCGCTTTGACCAATCTCGGTTATCCGGCGGCCCGGGCCCAGGAGGCCTTGGAAATTGTTCGGCAGCAGGTTGATGCGGATGGCATGGCCGACATGCGCATTCAAGAGTTGCTGCGACACACATTAAAGGTTCTGGCGTGAATCACGAAGAAAGACTTGTTTCTCCGGTTGCCGTTCAGGTGGACGCGTTTGATGCCGCCCTGCGTCCCAAATATCTTGACCAGTATATCGGCCAGGAGCAGCTGAAAACCAACCTCGATATCGCCATCAAGGCGGCCAAGGGCCGGGGCGAGCCCCTGGATCATGTCCTGTTTCATGGCTTTCCCGGCTTGGGCAAGACTACCCTGGCTTACGTGATCGCCAACGAAATGGGGGCCAACATCAAGGTGACCTCCGGGCCGGTGATCGAGCGCGCCGGCGATTTGGCCGCGATTCTGACCTCTCTTCAAGAGGGCGATGTTCTTTTTATCGATGAAATCCATCGTCTCAACCATGTGGTTGAGGAGATTCTCTACCCGGCCATGGAGGATTACCAGCTCGATCTGGTGATCGGCCAGGGACCGGGGGCGCGCAGCGTGAAAATGGATCTGCCCCGGTTTACCCTGGTTGGGGCCACCACCCGCACCGGGTTGTTGACCCCGCCCCTGAGAGACCGTTTTGGCCTGGTGTTGCGGCTTGATTTCTACTCGCCGGAAGAACTGGTCTCGATCGTCAAGCGTTCCGCCGGCTTGCTGGAGGTGGAGGTGGATGATGACGGCGCCTTGGAAATCGGCCGCCGTTCCCGCGGGACTCCGCGGATTGCCAACCGCCTGCTCAAGCGATTGCGAGATTTCGCCCAGGTCATGGCTCAGGGTCGGATTACCGATAAGGTTGCGGATGAGGCCCTGACTATGATCGGTGTTGACCAAAAAGGGCTGGATGAGATGGATCGCCGGATTCTGCTCACCATCATTGATAAATTTCAGGGGGGGCCCATCGGCCTTGAAACCCTTGCCACCATGGCCTGTGAAGAAAAAACCACCCTTGAAGATGTCTACGAACCCTTTCTTATCCAGTTGGGCTTTCTGATGCGGACCCCCAGGGGACGGATGGCTACTCTCGCCGCCTATGAACATTTCGGCAGAATATTTACCGGAAAGGGTAATGCGGAAATTAATGGGGATAATCTCCTGTTTTAGGCGGGAGATGCCTTTTCTTGTGTAGTGCAAAGGGGATGTGATAATATGACAATGAAAAAAATGACGGTTCGTGATGTTCTTGATATGAAGAGCGGTGCTGAAAAGATCACCATGCTCACCGCTTACGATGCCAGTTTCGCCCGTCTGCTGGATCAGGCCGGCATCGATATCGTGCTGGTTGGCGATTCGTTGGGCATGGTTGCCCTGGGCTATGAGTCGACCGTGCCGGTGACCATGGATGAGATGGTCCATCACGCCCGGGCGGTGAAGCACGGGGTGAACCAGGCGCTGTTGGTCGGCGATATGCCTTTTCTTTCCTACCAGGTGAGCCGGGAAGACGCCATTGTCAACGCCGGTCGGTTTATGAAGGAAGCCGGCTGCGACGCGGTCAAACTGGAGGGCGGACTGGAGGTGTGCGACACGGTGGCCGCCCTGGTTCGGGCCGGGATTCCGGTTATGGGCCACATTGGCCTTACCCCTCAGACCGCGGGATCGCTGGGCGGTTATAAGGTTCAAGGCAAGGATGCCGAGTCGGCCCGGCGGATTCTGGCGGAAGCCCGCGGGCTTGCCGACGCCGGCGCCTTTGCGGTGGTGCTGGAATGTATCCCCGATAAATTGGCCGGCGCCATCAGTAAATCCGTTGCCATCCCGACCATCGGCATCGGCGCCGGGGTTGAGTGTGACGGGCAGGTACTGGTGACCCATGACCTTTTGGGGATGTTTGAAAAATTTACCCCGAGCTTTGTGAAGTGTTATGCGAAATTGGCTCCCCAGATCAAAGACGCTATTTCTTCATACCGGGATGAGGTTAAAAATGGTTTGTACCCTGATGCCGCTCACAGCTTTACCATGCAATTGGATATCGATGAGTTGTTGAAGTAAAAGAGAATGATAAATGCCGGGAATAGGCTTGGTCTGTTAAGAGAACTTAAGGATAATATTTAATGGATATTGCAACTATAATTGGTCTTGTTTCCGGTTCGGTTATTCTGATGGCCGCCATTCTTCTCGGGGGCTCCGCCGGGTTGTTTTTAAATATTCCCTCTATTCTGATCGTGATCGGCGGGACGTTGGCCACCGCCTTTATCCGTTACAGCATGGCCGATGTTATCAATTCGGTCAAGGTTGCCCTGAATGCTTTTTTCTCCAAGCTCAGTGTTCCCGGCGAGATTATTTTGGAGATTGTTAATCTGGCCAATATTGCCAGGAAGAATGGTCTTATTGTTTTGGAGCAGCAACCCATTAATGATCCTTTTTTGAAAAAAGCGATCATGTACTGCGTGGATGGGCATGAGGCCGAGTTTATTGAAGAGGTTCTCAAAAAAGAAGTCAACCTCACCGTCGAGCGTCATGAGGTCGGCCAAGGGCTTTTCAAGGGGATGGGCGAGTCCGCCCCGGCCTTCGGGATGATCGGTACCCTGGTCGGGCTGGTCCAGATGCTGGCCAACATGTCTGACCCGGCGTCCATCGGACCGGCCATGGCGGTGGCCCTGCTCACCACCTTGTACGGGGCGGTTATGGCCAATCTCTTTTTTATCCCCCTGGCCGATAAGCTGGCCTTGCGCAGCCAGGAGGAGGAGCGGAACCGAAAGCTGATCGTGGAAGGGGTTCTCGGTATTCTTAAAGGTCTCAATCCCAGGGTCATGGAAGAGTTCCTCGAAACATTTTTGCCGCCTAAAGATCGGAAAGCTGAAGCTAAGCGATAGTTTATTGAGTTAGCGAGGATTAGGTTATGGCGGAAGACGAACCCAAAAAAGTTAAATGTGCCAAAGGTGCTCCCGGCTGGATGTGTACCTTTGCCGACATGATGTCGCTGTTGCTCTGTTTTTTTGTTTTACTTCTCTCTTTCGCCAATATGGATGAGGTGAAATTTGCCAAGATGAACGGCTCGATGAAGGATGCCTTCGGGGTGCAGCGGAGTCAGCAAATTATCAATCCGGTTGAAGGGACGTTAATGATTTCGCCCAACTTTGACTCCACCCCGTTTAACGTGCGCCAGGAGTTGATGGATATAGCCGAGGAATTTGCCGACTCCGGCCTGGTTGAAGCCGCCGAGCTCGAGGACAGTATCGTCATCAGGGTCAAGGAGCAGCTTGCCTTTGATTCGGGCAAGGCGGTGTTGCGGCCTGAATTTATAAAATTGCTTGATAAGATCGGCAAGGTTGCGGCCCTGGCAGATGCCAATATCATAGTGAGCGGCCATAGCGATAATGTGGTGGTCCGCAAGGAAAATGAATTTGGTACCAACTGGGGGTTGTCCGCCGCCCGGGCGGTGGCGGTGGTCGAATATTGGGCGGGCAAGTATAAAATCCCGGCCAGTCGGATGTCTGCGGCGGGTTTTGCCGACGGCAAGCCCATTGCCAATAACAATACCGCCGAAGGGCGGGCCAAAAATCGGCGGGTGGAGTTTACTGTTCGACCAAACACCGGCGGACGGGCTTTTACCGGTTTGAAAGAGTTACAATAATTAAAATCGGTTTTTTGCCATGTGGAAGATCGTTTTGTTAATTTTAGGGGGAGAGCGGAGATGGCAGACTCATTAAATCGCAGGCAGTCCGTACGAATTACGGACAGGTTGCTGTTGACATCAAAGCCTGTTTCGCAGGAAAAATACGAGGCTGTTGTCAAGGATTTTGCCAACGGTATTTCTCTCTACAACCAAGAGGGGTTGGCTGATATCCAGATGGTGATAGGGGCTCAGGGCGCTCTGGCTAAATTGAGCGAGAAGGATGAGCCGCTCGCTGATTTCTTGCGCCATCTTGATAATAAATTGAACATGATCTTGAAAATGGTCAAGGCTGAAAAGACCTCCTATGACGATCTGGAGATGATGAAAGCCAACCTGAGTGGGAATGGCATCGCCTTTATCAGCACCGAGGCGGTTGCGGTAGACGCCCTTCTGGAGTTGCATCTCGTCTTGCTGCCGAGCTATGCCTATGTTTATTCCCTGGGGAAAGTAGTCACCTGCGAATCGTTGCCCGAAGGGGCCGAGGAGCAAGGGTATCGGATTGCCGTTGAGTTTACGGTATTGATGGAAGAGGATAGGGAAAAACTTATTCAACACTGTTTTAAACAGCAGAGCCTTGCCTTGAGAAACCGCAGGCTTAACAACTCTTAAATTTGAAATATGATGCGAGAAATTAACAGCGATGTGATCAGGCAGGCGGTTAGCGAGCTTGCCATCGGCGCGGCCCATGATCTGGAGCCGGATATTCTTGATGCGCTCTTGGCCGCCAGGGACCGGGAAACAGCGCCGCTTGCCAAGAACATTATCGAACTGCTCCTGACCAATGCCGATATTGCCAGCCGTGAACGGGTTCCTGTCTGCCAGGATACCGGCACCTGTATAGTTTTTGTCTCCCTGGGCCAGGACGTGCATGTGATCGGTGATCTGCAGGCGGCTATCCAGGAAGGGGTGCGGATCGGCTATGATGAAGGTTTTTTACGCAAATCGGTGTGCGATCCGCTGACCCGAAAGAATACCGGCACCAATACCCCGGCCGTGGTTCATTTTGATATTGTGGCCGGCGATAAGATCAAGATCAGTTTTTTGCCCAAGGGCTGTGGCAGCGAGAATATGAGCGCCCTGGCCATGCTGCCCCCTTCCGCCGGAATTGAAGGCATGGTGCGCTATGTGATTGAACGGGTGGTTGCGGCCGGTTCCAACCCCTGCCCGCCGGTGGTGGTCGGAGTCGGGGTGGGCGGTAATTTTGAAAAGGTCGCCCTTCTCGCCAAAAAGGCGTTGTTGCGGGAGGTGGGGCAGGCCAGCGAGCGGGCCGAGGTGGCCGAGCTTGAACAGCGATTGCTGGGGGAGATCAACCGGCAGGGGCAGGGGGTTCATGGGCTGGGGGGGATCAATACCGCCCTGGCGGTGCATATCGAGACCTTTCCCTCCCATATCGCCAGCCTGCCGGTGGCGGTCAATATCCAATGCCATGCCCATCGCCATAAAGAGATAATCCTGTAACAATCGATATCGATTTTTGTCATTCACCATAGCTGAGACCTTGAGCCATGTCGTTACTGAGATATAACCCCGAGTTTTTAAATAACCTAAAAGAGGTCAGCCTGCCTTTGGCGGCAGACGTGCTGCCGACCCTGGCCGCCGGTGAACTGGTGAGCCTGAACGGGGTGCTTTATACCGGTCGGGATCAGACCCATCGCCGGCTATGCGCCCTGCTGGATGAGGGAAAAGAGCTGCCGGTGGATCTGGCAGGGCAGCTGCTTTACTACGTGGGGCCCAGTCCGGCCCGGCCGGGTCGGGTGATCGGGGCGGCCGGCCCCACCACCAGTTACCGGATGGACCTTTATACCCCCCGACTCCTTGAGTTGGGGCTGGCCGCTACCATGGGCAAGGGGGCCCGGTCACCAGAAACCAGGGCGGCCATGCAGAAGCATGGCGCCATCTATCTCGCCTCTATCGGCGGCGCCGGGGCCCTGCTGGCAAAGTGTATAAAGAAATCTGAGTTGGTGGCCTTTGGTGATGCCGGGCCGGAAGCCATGTTTAGGTTCGAGGTAGAGAATTTCCCCGCAGTGGTGATCAACGATGTGCAGGGCCGGGATTATTACGCAATGGTTGCCGAGCAGAAGAAGAGCGAGGGGTAATAACAACCCGTTTAATAAGGCGTAGCAGCTCGGCCCATGATTTATGGTGTTAACGTTGTCATATGTCGCCTTGCCTCCTGAAGCGCCAAATCGATATTGGCAAAAATTTGCACATCGGCCATCTTTGCGCCAATCCCATTCTGTTTGAGAAACGAATGCAAATGAGGGCGCACGCCGGAGAAGATCAGGAGGGTGCCCTCATTTTTTGTTTTGCGGACGACCTCTTCCAGAGCGTTCATGGCCGTGGCATCAATGGAAAGGACATGCCGCATCCGCAGGATGAGTACCTTGGGAGGCTTGGTGATAAGGCCCATGGTATCTTTAAACTGGTTGGCCGCCCCGAAGAAAAATGGGCCATATATCTCAAAGACCTCAACACCCTCCGGCACGCTGCGGCCGGAAATCGATAGATCATCTTCCCTTTCATAATCCTCTGTTAATTCGCGGGTAATATTTCTGGTCTCGGTCAGATTTGCCATCCGGTTCATAAACAGAAGGGCTGATAAGACCACCCCGGCTTCAATGGCCACAGTCAAATCGACAAAAATCGTGAGGCAGAAGGTGGCCAGCATGACCAAGATGTCGGCCTTGGGCGCCTGGAACAATTTTGCGAAATGGCGCCATTCACTCATGTGATAAGCAACCACCAGCAACACTGCAGCCAGGCTGGGCATGGGGATTAAGGCGGCCCATTTTCCGAGAAAAATAAGGATGAGCAGCAGGACAACGGCGTGGATTATGCCGGCAACCGGGCTTTGCGCGCCATTTTTGATATTGGTTGCAGTCCGGGCAATGGCGCCGGTTGCCGGGATCCCTCCGAATAAAGGGGTTACCAGATTGGCGATGCCCTGAGCAACCAGTTCCATATTGGATTTATGTCTGGTGCCGGTCATGCCATCCGCGACCACGGCCGAGAGTAACGACTCAATCGAGCCCAGCATGGCGATGGTCAAGGCCGGCGCAATGAGGTGGGGGATGGTTTCCCAGCTGACAGCGGGCAGTTTCGGCATCGGGATTACCGAGGGAACGGCACCGAACTGAGTGGCTATGGTGCTAACCGGCAGCTTGAACAGCTGGACCAAGATAGTGGTGAAAAGGATTGCGATTATCGCGCCCGGAATCTTTTTGCTGATCTTGGGCCAGAAGATAAGAATGAAAAGGGTGATTGAGCTGATAAGGATTGCCCACGGATTATAGGTGGTGATATGGGCGGCATATTCACTAATTCTGGCGATGAAGTGGGCGGATTTGTCGGGGAAATCAAGGCCGAGAAAGGCTTTGATCTGGGTGGTGGCGATCAGAATGGCAATGCCGCTGGTGAAGCCGACGGTCATTGGGTAGGGGATAAATTTGATAACCGCCCCCAGGCGGGCCAGGCCCATGGCAATCATGATCACGCCGGCCATCATGGTTGCGATTGCCAGACCTTGATAGCCGAAGTCATGGACGATCGAAAAGACGACAATGATAAAGGCCCCGGTTGGGCCTCCGATTTGAAAGCGGCTGCCGCTGAGCGATGAGATGATCAAGCCGGCAATAATTGCGGTGTAGAGGCCTTGCTCCGGCTTTACCCCGGAGGCAATGGCAAAGGCGATGGCCAGCGGTAGGGCAACAATCCCGACAATAGCGCCTGCCATCAGGTCCTGGAGCAATTGTTTACGGGTGTAGCCCTGCCTTATGGTGGCTACTAGTTCGGGAACTAACGGCGTGTTCAATAGAAGATTCCTCGCGTATATTCTGTGCAAAACCGCTGCCAGGTAGATATCCGGAGGTCTATGGTTTTTGCAGAAAAAAGCAAAGAAAGGCCAGCGATAGGAACCGGACGAGCTCAAAAAGATTTTCGTCCGGCGGGTTGAGGTGATCAACCCGTCGGTTATGCTGAAAATACAACTTACCTAAAAAAAATCAATGGAAAATAGAAAGCGGTCGGATGTAAAAAAAACAAAAAAAGTTGTGACTTGATAGCGGTTCAGGGGGAGGGGGTGGCATGACAGGCAGGATCCTTGCGGCAAAGAATATCGTCTTTGCCGCAAGGAGGCATAATCAATGATGTCCTTTATTTGCCGGCCACCGAGCCGTATATCTTGATCCCTTTGAGCATCATCAGGGCGGTGTTGAGTTGGTTGTCGTGGCCGAGTAGTTCTTCAATTCTCGTTTTTTCTTCCCGGGCCGCATCGTCCAGCTCTTTCTGCTTGTCTTTGGGGGCGGATTTCAGGCCGTTGTCGATATGGTGCTTGAGGTCTTTTTCCCGCAGATATTTTGGTTTATTCTCCTCATCGTTTTCTTTGTCCTCGGTTTTGTCAGAGTTGCCGTTGGGGGAGGCAACCACGATATCCGGGGTAATGCCGGTGGCCTGGATCGACCTGCCGCTTGGGGTGTAGTAGCGGGCAGTGGTCAGCCTGAGTCCGGCCCCATCGTCCATGGGGATAATGGTTTGTACCGAGCCTTTACCGAAGGTCTGGGCGCCGATGATGAGGGCTTTTTTGTGATCCTGCAAGGCGCCGGCCACGATTTCCGAGGCGCTGGCACTGCCTTCATTGACCAGGACGACAAGGGGGAAATCGTATTTGCCGTTACCGTCGTGGGCATAGAAAACTGTATTCTGTTCCTTGATTCTGCCCTTGGTGGAGACCACGATTCCTTTGTCGATAAAGATGTCTGAAATTTTCACGGCCTGGTCCAGCAGACCGCCGGGATTATTACGAAGGTCGAGAATAAGGCCCTGGATAGCGCCTTTTTCGCCCATATCCTTAATCGCTTTTTTGAAGTCGTTGGTTGTCTGTGATTGGAAGTTGGTTATCCGGATGTGGGGGTAGCCGGTTTCCAAAAGTTGCGCCTTGACGCTGTTGATGGGAATTATATCCCGGATAATGGTTATGTCTTTGAGTTCGGTCCAGCCCTTGCGATGGATGGAAATGTTCACCTCGGTGCCCTTTGGCCCCCGTAATTTTTTAACGGCCTGCATCAGGGTCATGTCCTGGGTGGATTCGTTCTCGATTTTCAGGATTTTATCGCCGGCCCTGAGGCCTTTTTTCGAGGCCGGTGTCCCTTCGATGGGTGAAACTACGGTCAGGATGCCGTCCTTCGTGGTGATTTCAATGCCGATCCCGGTGAAGCTGCCCTTGGTTTCTTCCTGAAGTTCCTTGAACTCATCAGGTTTCATATATGAGGAGTGGGGGTCGAGGCTGGTCAGCATCCCTTTGATCGCACCCTCGATTACCTTTTGGCTGTCGACCTCTTCCACATAATTTTCCTGCACCATGTTGAGGACATTGGAGAAAGCTTCAAGGTTTTTATAGGTGTCGGCGGTTTTTGCAAGACTCAGCGAATAGTTGACCAGAAACAGCGAACCGATGGTAAGGCCGATGGTAAGAAAAAGGATTTTTCTGCCGTAGTGTTTTTTGTTGATTTTCATGCCGAGTCCTTCAAAGGGGAAATTGCAGAAATTTTATAAGATTATGTTGTTATAAAAAGTAGTTGTGATTTTCATGTTAGCATGTCCACTTGCCGGAAACAATGGAATTATCCGTCCGTTGACACAAAGAATCAATTGCGGATTCAGGGTGGTGTCGTGATGGTCAGTTTGGCATTGTTTACCCATTGCAGAGGATTTTCCGGGGTTGTGCCGTGGCGGATTTCAAAATGCAGCCCTTCGCTGAGCAGGCCCGCCTGATTGCCCATGGTGCCGATGATTTCGCCCTTGATTACGGCATCGCCTTCCTGTTTGAAGAATTTTTCCGCCCGGGACATGAGGCTGTAATACTGCTCGCCATGGTCAACAATCAGCAGGTTGCCGTAACCTCGTAAAAATCCGGCATAGACGATTTTGCCGTCGTAGATGGCTCGGATCTGGCTGTCCGAGTTTGTCTTGATATCGATGCCGTTGGCAAAGGTGGTTATTCCGAACTTGCCCTCCGAATTTTTGCCGAACAGGGTGATAACCGTGCCAGAGATCGGTGGGTCGAGTTTGCCTTTTTGGTTGGCAAAGCCGAAGTTGGTTGGCCGTTTTTTCTTGGCATTTACCCGGCGGATCGTTACTTTTTGCTGGCTGGCCGCCTCTTTTTTAAGCACCTTCAAGGTGCTGGTCAGTTTGTCCGCCGCCTCTTCCAATTCATGTAAGGCCTGTTTGTATAGGGTTTTTTCGGTCTTCACCCTTTCCAGTAAGGCCAGCCGGTCCTGCCGGGTTGCCGCAAGCAGGGCTTCATGTTCCTTGATGTCGCTGATCGCGGCAACCAGTGCCTTTTTTTCATCCTGCAGGGCCTGTTGCGCTTTTGATAATACGGCTATTTTTTGCCGATACTCCTTGATTACCTGATGGTCGTACTTGAGCAGGGTGTTGAAATATTCGCGAAAGTTAAGCAGGTCGGGCAGCTCGTTGGTGGAGAACATTACATTCATCACCCCCATCGGTCCCATTTTGTAATAGGCGCTGAGCCGCTTCTGGGTGTGTTGCTTGGCCTCTTCCTTGGCCTGGAGCGCAAGGCTCAGTTCTGCTTGTTTTACCGCGATTATTTTCTCGTGCTCGATAAGGGATGATTTCAGTTCGTTGAGTTTGGCGCTTTCGGCGGCAATGTTCTGATCGATGGTTTCCAGTTCAGTGAGAATACTGTTTTCGTGGTCCCGAGCCGCCTTTACCCTGGTTTTCTGGCTTTCAATCCCTTTGTTTATTCGTTCGATCTTGTTTTGCTGGTTGGTCAGCTGTTCTTTGATTTTTGCCGAGGGCTCGGCCCGGACATAAAACGGACTGCCCCAGATGGCCAAGGTCAAAGCCATGATGAGGGGGAGGTTTTTTGTGAATAGAGAGTGATTCATGTCTTAGATACGTATAAATCTACGGATTGAAAAGAGGCTGCCGGCCGTACAAAGCAGAATCCCGGCGAAAAGAATGGCGGCGATGATCTCCGGTGCAAAAAAGGTGAAATCAAAAAGGTGCAGCAGGCCGGGGCCGCTGAAGCGGCGGCAGATCCATTGGTACAGGATAAATAGGGCGCCCAGGCCAAGGGTCGAGCCCAGCAGGCCCTGGAGCAATCCTTCCAGCAGCAGGGGCATGCGGATATAGGCGCTGCTGGCGCCGAGCAGGCGCAGGATTTCCAGTTCTTCATGGCGTGAAACCACGGTGAGCCGTATGGTGTAGGAGACAATAAAGGTCATGCTCATGATCAGCAGGCCGCCGCTGAGCAGGACAACCAGCCGCAACAGGCTGGTGAAATAACCGAAACGCTTGAGCCATTCCCGTCCGTATTGCACCTTGGAAACCCCGGGCAGGGTTTGCAGGTATTCGGAGAATTGATTGATGTGGGTAAGATTTTTCAAGGTTTTCAGCGGGTAAATCTCGATGGAAGGCGGCAGGAAATATGGGCCCAGATCGTTGAGCACGTCTTTTTCTTCGGCCAACTGTTTGCCGAGTTTTTCAAAGGCGTTCTGCCGGGAAATAAAGACGATTTTTTCAACCTCGCTGAATTCCCTGATTTTGCGCTCGATTTGCGGGCGCATCTGGGGGACGATTTCATCGTCGAGGTAAACGATGATGCGGACGTCATCACCCAGTCGTTCGCCGGCTTTCATCATATTGGTGTAGATCAGAAAGAAGAAAGCGAAAATAAGCACCGACAGGGTTACGGTGAGCAGGGTCATTAGTTGGGTACCCCAGGCAAGCCGTAGATTTCTGGCTGTCTGCCTTAGAATATAGGCCAAATACTGCATGCTTTGTCTCTCCTTGTTAAATCCGAAAACTTTTTCGGAGGCTGTGCTTATGGTTATGCTCGGTGTGATTCAAACAGGTCGATTTGTCTGGGCTTGTTTTTGCCGGTATGGGTCGATATGTGCCCGTAGTGCAGATCCATCACCCGATAATCGGTTTCTTCGTAAATTTTTTCATCATGGGTGGCGATCACTATGGTCGAGCCGCTTTCATTGAGTTGCTTGAACAGTTTGACAACCAGATCGGTGGCGGCGGGATCAAGATTGCCGGTGGGCTCATCGGCCAGCAGCAGGGTCGGGGAGTTGGCCGCGGCCCGGGCCAGGGCCACCCGTTGCTGTTCCCCGCGGGAGAGTTCCCCGGCCGGCTTATTTACCTTGTCGGTAAGTTTCAGGGTATCGAGCAGTTCCATGATTCTTTTTTTGATCTCACCCTTGCTTTTGTAGGTGACCTCCATGGCCATGGCAATGTTTTGCATGACCGTCAGTTTATTGATCAGTTTGAAATCCTGGTAGGCAACGCCGATTTTTTGACGCATAAGTTGGATGCCGGCCGGTTTGATCTTGGATAAATCCCGGCCCGCCACCTCAATCAGCCCTTTGGTCGGGGTCTCAATGCTGCAAATCAATTTGAGCAGGGTGGTTTTGCCGGCCCCGCTCATGCCCGTTAAGAAAAGGATTTCTCCCCGTAAGACCTGGAGCGAAACGTCTTCCAAGGCCAGAACGTCGGGCGGGTATACCTTGGAGACCTTGACTAATTCGATGAGTGGTTTGTTATCTGCGGTACTGGTATGCATGGGTATTCCCTGTTGCAAAAAAAAGGAGCGTCTAATCTTAACAAGCTAATATAGCTTAAAAAATATACAACATTTTAATAAAAAAAGACAATTTATAGCATGTGAAAAAAAATTGACACTTTTTTCACGGATAATGTATACAAAATATATGCGTATATAACATAACATCCGAAATTTCCTAACATAAAAGCTCTATTTGTGATGTTTGTATGAGACAACTCCCCTTTCTTCTTGATGGGTCTTCCGGTTTTTCCACCGATTTTTCTAATTTGTTAAAGAAAAAAAGGGTTGCCCTCGCTGTGCTTTTCAGCGCGTCATTTGAAGTGGTTAAGGTGTTTGCTTTTTTTCTGGATGATTTAGTCCGATATGGGTGTGATTTTGCAAGAAGATGAAAATAGTAACAAAACTGTTGCCAAGGAAAAGGGCTGTGCGGCTATCATCGGCAACAGCAAAGAAATAAGGCATGTTTTCTCCCTGATAAAAAAAGTCTGTGACGCCGACACTACCGTCCTGGTCAGGGGCGAGTCCGGGACCGGCAAGGAGCTTATCGCCCAAGCCCTGCACTATGATTCCAATCGCGGCGCAGGGCCATTCGTGCCGGTTAACTGTGGCGCCATTCCCGGCGAATTGCTGGAAAGCGAACTGTTCGGCCATGAGAAAGGGGCTTTTACCCATGCAGTTCGGACCAGGATGGGCCGGTTCGAGTTGGCGGACGGCGGCACCGTTTTTCTGGACGAGATTTCCGAGATGAGCCCCATGCTGCAGGTGAAGTTGCTGCGGGTGCTTCAGGAAAAGCAGTTTGAGCGGATCGGCGGCACCAAGACCATTAGTTCCGATTTTCGGGTGGTGGCGGCCACCAACCGGGATCTTGAGCATGAGGTGAAAGAGGGGCGGTTTCGTGAGGATCTCTATTATCGGCTCAATGTTATTCCCATCGATGCCCCGCCGTTGCGGAGCAGAAACCAGGATATCCCCCTGTTAATAGAATATTTCATTAACAAATTTACCAGCCATCGGAAGAAAAAGATCAAGGGGGTAGCCGATGATGCCATGGCTGTGCTTTTGCGTTACTCTTGGCCGGGCAACGTGCGTGAGCTTGAGAACATGGTCGAGCGGATGGTGTTGCTCAGCTCCGGGACCACCATCTGTGTTGATGATATCCCCGAGCGGCTCCTGGTGCGGGGTGGGGACGAGGAGTCGCCGGAAGAGTTTGACGAAATTCCGGAACAGGGTTTTTTCCTGAACGAGGTCATGGCTGATTACGAAAAGCGCCTGATCGGCATGGCGCTTAAGCAGACGAACTGGGTAAAAAACAGGGCGGCCAAGCTGCTTAATGTTAATCGAACCACCCTGATCGAAAAGATGAAACGATTCAAGTTGACCGGGCCCGATTCCGAATCATAAAGAGAGGCCTCGGTCGTCTTATCCGCTCCATTAAAAGTTGAAAGTGGTTTTAAGCCTGCTCCAGATCGGTTCAATGATGAAAAGATTGACCCACATATCCATTTTAATCAGCTGTTGGTTGGTCGGTGGCGCCTGGGGTTTCGGGTTTGTCTCCGGAACGGCCGGCGGCTTTATTGTCCATGCGGAAGATGTGCCTGCGGTTGAGGTTGAGTCCGCTCCGGTTGTGGAGACTCCCGCATCTCTTTGGGATGCGGCAATTGCCGCCCGGAAAGCGGATGAGCTCGGGCAGGCCTCCCGCTTGTTTTTGCGTTATTATGAAAAATATCGAAAAACCGACAAGGCTCAGGAGGCTCTCTGGCAGGCGGCCCTGACCAAGAAACAGCTGGCCCTTGTCACCACCCCCCCCGAGTGGGAGGCGGTCCGCAATCTTTTTCGGATGTACAGCACCGATTTTCCAGATGCAGAGCATAGTCAGGAGGCATATTTTGAGATCGGCGTAAGCCATTATCGGATGAAATATTATCGGGAGGCCCTGATTTATTTTAACCTTTTCGGTCAGCGTTACCCTGATTCCGCCCTGACACCCCAGGTGCGATATTGGCAAGGCAAGACCATGGTGACGGTGGGCAGGTTTGATGAGGCGGCCGCGGTCTACCAGGAGGTCTTGAAAAGCGAGGATCGGACTTTGCGGATCCTGGCGATGATCGGGCTGGGGGAAACCTATAGCGCCATCGGCCGGAACAGCAAGGCTTTGCAGACCTATCTGTCGATCATGCGCGAATATCCCAAGTACTATTATGAAGATCTCGATTTTTTGGTAAATCTTGGTAATGCCTATTTTAAGGTGGGCAAAGAGCAGCAGGGCCGGGAGCAACTTTTTTATTTTCTCAATATGACCGAGCAGCCCCAGCGCCGGGCCGAGGTGCTTTTCGACTTGGCCGAAAGTTATCACCGGTTGGGGGAGGATGCCTCGGCTCAGAAGCTTTATGCCAACGTTATTGAAGAGGGGAAGCCCGGTGAGCGGCCGGTGGTTCTGGCCCTGTTTCGCCAGGCCGAATTTCTTGACGATCCTGATAAAAAGCTCAGTAAATGGCAAAAAAGAAGAGATCCGACCGATCCGGCCGGTGATGTGCCCTATCGGGTCGTTCTTGATAATTACCATGCCGACCCCATTGCCCAGGATGCGCGGCGGGCGCTTTTTTTGCGTTACAAGGCCCGGGGAAATTTTGAATACGCCAGTGAGGTGGGCAAAAGTTATCTGCGCAACGATGCGCCGGGGCTGATGGCGGGCGAGAGCAAGGATTTCTCCAACCTGATTTTGCTTTATCTGGCCGAGGAATTACTTGCCAAAAAAGAGTTCGAAAAGCTGTTCCATCTCTATGAAATCGAACATCGGCACGTAAAAACCTTGGACAGCGGCCATTTTCTTTTTTTGGTCGGTCAGGCCCTGGAGGCGCTTTCCCTGTACGACCAGGCCGGGGTGGTTTACTATCGCGCCCTGTCCCTGCCTATTGCCGATCAGGAAAAGGTCGCCCTTTATTTTCGGCGGGCCGAGGTTTATCTGGCCCAAATGAACACCAAGGCCGCGGATCTGTTGCTGAAGTACCTCCGGGATATCTATCAGGATAGCAAAAACATCGGCGAGGTTTATTTTCTGAGCGGCCGCCTCAGCGAGATGGAGGGCCGCAGCGCCGAAGCCCTTAATTATTACACCAAGGTGGCCGCCGCCCCGACCTTTCCCGAGAAAAAAAATCTTTATGCCCAGGGTCGGTTGCGCCAGATGTTTCGGTTGGCCCTTTATGATGAGATGCTTGACGCTCTAAGCAGTTACCGGCAGGAGCAATTGCTGGAAGCTGCCGAGCTGCAGTCCTGGTATCGGCGGCTCGGCGATGAGCTGCGCCGCATTGACGAGCAGAAAACCTTTGCCGCCTATCTGGCCGCGGTCAGTGAGGACATGCCCCGGGAAGTTGAGGCGGCCCAGCATATTCATCTGAATCTGGGGGACATGTTTTATAGGCTCGGCGAGGTTGACAAGGGGCGGGATCATCTGGTTAAGGCGCAGCAAGGGCCGGATATGTTACTTAAAAAGCGGGCGCAAGAGCGACTCAATCAGGTTGAGATCGATCAGGGTACCAGGTTGAAGGACAGGTTGCGCGGCAATTCCTGATCTGAAATTTTTATGAATATGACGGAAAGATGAACCACTCTCTGCTTCAAACCTCAGACCATCTGCGTGAATTTTTATTTGCCGTTCTCGAAAGTCTGCCGGGTGGGATCATGTTGGCTGATAAGCGGGGGGAGTTGTTGGCGGTAAATTCCAAGGCCTCCGGGTTGTTGGGGATGACCGGCTCTTCGGTGCAGAACAGATCCTGCTGGGAGCTCTTGCGGCAGCGGTTGGGAATATCAACCGTTGATCATGTGCAACTGCAGGCCTCGGGTGGCCGTCTTTTGTGCGAGATTCAGGATGGGGCTTTAAAGCGCGAGAAGCGGTATATTTTGATCAGTCGGAATGATCTGCAAAGCCCCTTTGTCGGGATCTCCGGTTTTTTTCTTTCCCTTGAGGATATTACCTTCCCCGCCTTGATTGAGGCCCAGCAGGACCGGAGCAAACGGTTTTCCGGCATGCAGGAGATGGCGGCGGCCATGAGCCAGGAGCTGAAAAATCCCCTGGGCAGTCTCGAATTGTATGCGTCGATTCTCAAGCGGGAATTGTATGATGATCCTGATAACGAAAGGGTCACCACCCAGATGCTCGGCGCGGTCCGCACCATGAATCATTTGCTCGATAATTTTGCGACCTTTGCCGCCTTGCCTAGGCCGGAGATGGCCGAGGTTGATCTTGATGGGCTGCTCAGGAAATGTCTGGGAATTCTCCGGGAAGTGGGCAGTGAACATGAGGTGTTTTTTCAAAGCCGGTTTGCCCATCAGGGGATAACCTTGATCGGGGACGCCCAGCTCTTGGAGCAGCTTTTTCTTAACCTGGGAATGAACGCGGTGGAAAGCATGAAGCAGGGGGGCGAGGTCTTGTGGGCAACCAGGCTGGTAGAGCCTGCCAAGAGCCACGGCGTTTTTCTAGAGATAAGGGTCGAAGACCAGGGTGAGGGGATCGCGCCGGAACATATGGCAAAGATTTTTGACCCTTTTTTCACCACCCGGGATCGGAAAAGGGGGGTGGGGCTGGCTCTGAGTCATTATATTGCCGAGTCGCATCACGGTTTGATCGAGGTGGAAAGCAACCAGGGCGGCGGGGCGGTGTTCCGGGTCTTGCTGCCGGTGCTCTCTGCGGCTGATGCAAAATCTAACTTAACTAATTAAAGAACTAACATTTTATGTCTGAAACGGGCCGCAAAATACTGGTTGTTGATGATGAGCAGAACATGCGCATTGCTCTCTATGAGGCATTGTCCCGGGGCGGGCATGAGGTGTCGGTTGCCGAAAACGGCAGCATGGCCCTGGAGATGATCAGGAAAAGCAGGCCGGAATTATTGATTACCGATATCAAGATGCCGGTAATGGACGGCATTGAGCTGCTCCGCCAGGTCAAGGCCCTGGTCCCCGAGCTGCCGGTGGTGATCATCACCGGCTATGCCACGGTGGACACGGCGGTGGAGGCCATGAAACAGGGGGCCTTCGACTATATTTTAAAGCCCTTTCCGGTGGAGATCATCGAGGAAACGGTGCTCAGGGTATTTGGGGGGAAGACAATTCGACCGCACCGGGCCGTGCCTTCTGTTTCGGCCAAGGCGGCCGGCATGTTGGCGGAGAAACCGATCATCGGTCGCAACCCCAAGCTGTTGCAGTTGATGAGCCGGGCCAAAACCGTGGCCTCCAGCAAGGCCACCGTTCTTATCCTGGGGGAGTCGGGCACCGGTAAAGAGGTTTTTGCCCGCTACATTCACCAGGAAAGCGATAGGCGGGATGGTCCCTTTGTCGCCCTCAACTGCGCGGCCCTGCCCGAGGGCTTGCTTGAAAGCGAGCTGTTCGGTCATGAAAAAGGGGCCTTTACCGGCGCCATCGTCTCCAAGAAGGGCAAGTTCGAACTGGCCGACGGCGGCACCCTGCTCCTCGATGAAATCGGTGAGATTCCTCTGCATCTGCAGGCCAAGCTGTTGCGGGTGTTGCAGGAGGAGGAGGTGGATCGCCTCGGCGGTCGGGCGCCGGTAAAGGTCGATGTCCATGTGCTGGCCACTACTAATCGCGATCTGGAAGAGGCGGTCAAGGAGGGCACCTTCCGACAGGATCTCTATTACCGCCTCAATGTTATCCCCCTCAAACTGCCGGCCCTCAGGGAGCGGCCCGAGGATATAGAGTTGTTGGCCGAATTCTTCATCGCTAAATATTCCGGTCAGTATGGGAAGGCGATAAAAAAATTGTCAAAAGGCTCCAGGGAGCGGTTTGCCTGCTATGGGTGGCCCGGCAATGTGCGGGAGATGGAAAATCTGATTGAGCGGGCGGTGCTGCTGTCCATGGGTAATGAGCTCGATCTTTGGGATTTCTGGGACGATGTCGAAGTGCCGGCCGAGGCCCTGGCCGCGCCCGATCTGGTTGTCGATTCCGGCCCGCCCGTCGAATCAGCTTTTGCCGTGGAGGCGGCAAATACTTCCGCCGCCCTTGACGGCGGATTACAGCCCCTTCGCGATGTCGAGCGTCAAATGATATTACAGGCCTTGGATCAAACCGACAATAATCGGACACATGCCGCCAATATTCTCGGGATCAGCGTGCGGACCCTCCGCAACAAACTGCATGAATACCGCTCCCAGGGGTTGATTAGTTGAGTTAGTTGTTTTTCTGTTTGCTTTGTTAATGGTTTCGGCCGGTTATCCTGGTCGACCGGTCCCGGTCTTATTTTGTTTTTTCTGAGTTTTTCCTCTTTTTATTCCATCTGTCGTCATTTTCCGCTCCCATGGGGTTGTCTCTGTGTTATTTTTTTACTCTTTGGCATTGGTTTTGCATTAAAAAATAAGCGAAACTATTCTGCTAATCATGGAGGACAACATGCCGGTAAATAAACTTTTTGGTGGAAGCGTCGATCTGATGCGCCAGGCGCTTAATGTGCGCATGGAGCGGCAGGGCTTGATCCAGTCCAATGTGGCTAACTATGAAACCCCCGGCTACAAGGTGCAGGATTTAAATTTCGAAAGGGTGATGCAAAGTGTGATGCAAGGCCAGGGGCAATTGGCTCTTACCAATAAAAATCATGTGCAGCTTGATGCCTTGGAGGTAAGCAAAACCCGGGAGTTTTCCGAAGAGAGCCGGCCGGTTGATCTTGATGAAGAGATGGTCAAGCTCTCCGAGAACCAGCTCATGTACCAGATCACCACCCGGCTGGTCGGCAAAAAACTTGAAGGGATGCGTTACGCCATTGACGAGGGAGGTAAATAATAGATGGATGTCTTGACTGCAATGAAGATCAGTAGTTCGGCGTTAAAGGCCGAGCGTGCCCGTATCAATATCTCGGCAATGAATCTGGCCAATGCCAATACCACCCGCACCATTGATGGTGGGCCCTATAAAGCCAAATCGGTTGTTTTTGCGGCCAAGCCCCTTGATGGTGTCAATTTTCGCGACACTCTTAATTCGACCACCGAGCGTCTGCGTCAGGTTGAGGTGGTTGAGGTGGTGGAGGATCAGGCGCCCTTCAAGGAGGTCTATGATCCAAACCATCCGGATGCGGATGCCAATGGCATCGTCAAATTGCCCAACGTCAATGTGGTAGAGCAGATGACCGATATTATGAGCGCTAAACGGGCCTATGAGGCCAATGTCACCGCCCTTGACGCCGCCAAAAATATGGCGCTTAAGGCCCTTGATATCGGCAGGTAAGATCGGCCGGGGAATTTATTAAACTCTTTGTCATGATTATTTTATAAAACGGAGTGTGAAGATGAAAGCAATTACCATGCAGCCCATTAATCCGGCCGGCGCGACTTCGCTTCAGCCTGCGGTCAAGAGTGCGGGCCAGTCCACCGGCTTTGGTGAGATTTTTAACAATGCCGTAAATGCCGTTAATGGTCAGATGCAGGAGGCGGATAAATTGTCCCAGGGCTTGGTCGCCGGTGAGCATGCCAATATCCATGAAACCATGATTGCCGCTGAAAAGGCGGGGATTTCGTTCCGGCTGATGACCAAGGTTCAGCAGAAGGCGCTGGATGCATACCGTGAAGTTATGCGGATGCAGCTTTAATTTTTGAGATTAATATTTTTTTAATAATATCGCAGGAAAGGTAGAAAAATGGCGAATCCGAAAGAGATTATTGAGCAGGGCGGTTCGATTGTTAAAGGATTGAGCATGACCCAGAAGATCGTGGCCCTGGTGCTGTTGGTCGTGTTCGTGGTTGGGATGATCAGCCTTACCACCGTGAGCACTGAAACTGACTATAAGGTGCTTTTTTCCGGTCTCAGCCAGGAAGACGCGGCCGAGGTGGTGGCCAAGCTCAGTGATCAGCGCAGCCCCTACAAGCTGTCGGAGAACGGTAACGCCATTTTGGTGCCGGCGGGCCAGGTTTATGAGATCCGCTTGGCGCTGGCCGGTGAGGGCTTGCCCCGCGGCGGCGGAGTAGGGTTTGAAATCTTTAATGAGACCAGCCTGGGGACCACCGACTATGTGCAGCGGCTTAATTATCAGCGGGCCCTGCAGGGGGAGCTGGCCCGCACCATCCGCAACTTCCAGCAGGTGGTTGAAGCCAGGGTCCATCTGGCGACCCCGAAAGAGTCTGTTTTTATCGAGGATGAAAAGCCGCCCACCGCCTCGGTGAGCGTAAAGTTGCGCGGGCGGGAGAAACTTAACGACAGTCAGGTGCAGAGTATTGTCAACCTGGTGGCCAGCGCCGTGCCGGGACTGACCACCGAAAACATCACCCTGGTGGATACCAGCGGCCGCCTTCTTTATCGTAAACATGGCGATGAGGACGGCATGTTGTCCGGCAGCCAACTCGAGTATCAGCAAAAGGTCGAGCAGTCCATGCGGCGCAAGGTTGAAACCATGCTGGAAGAGGTGGTCGGCGTCGATCGGGTCAGGGCTCGGGTTACCGCTGAGGTTGATTTCAGCAAAACCGATCTCACCGAAGAAAATTTTGATCCGGAAACCCAAGTGGTCCGCAGTGAGCAATTGCTCACCGAAGAGGATCAGAGCAACAGCGCCAATCCCCAAGGGATTCCAGGGGTCAAGGGCGAGCTGGCCACCTTTGCCGAGGCGGACGGCCAGGGGGCAAACGGCAAGAGTTATAAACGGAACAACGTTACCCGTAATTATGAGATCAGTCGTCAAACCAAGAAGGTTCAGGAATCCGGCGGGGTGGTCAAGCGTTTGTCGGTGGCGGTAATGGTTGACGGCACCTATAAAAAGAGCGTTGACAAAGATGGGGTGAAAAGTCTAGAATATCAGGCACGGAGTCCTGAAGAAATGCGTTATTTCGACAAGTTAGTTAAGAATGCCATCGGCTTTGATCCGGAAAGGGGCGATCAGGTTGAAGTAGCTGCTCTGCCTTTTGCTCTTTCCTCGGTGATGGAAGTAGAGGCTGATCCCATGGACAGGTGGCGTGAAATGGCGAATTTGGTGGCTCTGCCCTTTGTTTACCTGATGATCGCTATCCTGGTGATTCTCTTTGTGGTGAAACCGGCCTTGAGGCTGCTTGCCAGTAAGAATGTCGAGGGGCAACTCGCCTCCCAGCTGGCCGCCCATGGGGGTCATGTGCCTGGTGCGGAAGGTGGGCCGGAGGAGGATTTAAGTCTTTCTCCCCGTGGTTTGACGGATCAGGAAAGGATTTACCGTTTGGCGCAGAGCGATCCGGATCGGGCTGCTGATCTGGTGCGCCGCTGGTTACGTTCGGATGCATAGATTGGTGATAGGTAGGTCACGTCCCGAGGCTGATAATTATGAGTATAGTTAAAACCAAAAAAGATGGCGGTACCGAAAATCTGACCGGCCCGGAAAAAGCGGCGATCTTCATGCTTACCGTGGGCGAGGATTTTGCCGCCAAGGTTTTCCAGCGGCTCGATCCCGATGAGATCAAGCTGGTCGGCCGGCAGATGGCCCGGGTGGACAAGGTCGACCGGGAAGACATGAATGCTCTGCTTAACGAGTTTAAGAGCGACACCGGTGAGGCGGATATCTTTCTTTCCGGCAATGAGTTGCTGGAAGGCGCCCTGAAGCGCGCGCTGTCAAGTGATAAGGCCAGTGAGATCCTGGAAGAGATTCGTTCGGACTGGAAGCTCACCCTTTTTCAAAAGGCGAGGAAGCTGGAGCCCAAGGTTTTGGTCAACTTCCTGCGCAACGAGCATCCCCAGACCGTGGCTCTGGTTCTCTCCGTTCTTGAGCCGACCCAGTCCGCCCAGATCCTGGCCGAGTTTCCGGAGGAATCCCAGGTCGAGGTCGTGATGCGGATGGCCGAGCTGGATAAGGTTAGCCCCGAAATCCTCGTTGATGTGGACCGGGTTCTCCAAGACGAGCTGCTGTCGGTGGAGGGCATGGAAGGCCAGCGCCTGGGCGGGGTCGAGGCCGTGGCCGAGATTCTCAATAATGCGGATCGGGCCTTGGAGGCATCGGTTCTGGAAGGGGTGGAAGAACAACGGGAGACCCTGGCCGATGAGATTCGTCGGTTGATGTTCGTCTTCGAGGATCTGATGGGGGTTGACGACCGCGGCATCCAATCCATCCTCAAAGAGGTCAGTACCGATGATTTGAAGATCGCCTTGAAAATTGCCTCGGATGGGCTTAAGGATAAGATATTCGGCAGTATGTCTTCTCGAGCGGTTGATATGTTGAAAGAGGATATGGAGATCATGGGGCCGACCAGGGTTCGCGATATCGAGCAGGCCCAGCAGTCAATTATTAAGATAGCCAAACGCCTTGAGCAGGAAGGAAAGATTCAGCTCATGCAGGGCAGTGGAGAGGACGAGTTTGTCTAAGTCTAGCAAAGTGGAGCAGGGAAAAACAAACCGGGGTTCATCTCCTGCCCCGGACAGCGCTTCGCTTAGGCGGGCGGCCTTGCTGGATACCGAGGAATTTCTTTCTTACGATGATTTTTGGCGGCAACAGTCTGCGACCGGCGGCGCCATTAAAAAGGTGGAGCGAAGGAAAACGCCCCAGGAGATTGCCGCCGCCGAGGCGGAGGCATTGCTTAGCTCGGCCCGGGAAGAGGCGGCCAAGGTGATGCAGGATGCTTATGACCAGGGCTTTGCCGAGGGCGAGGCCGCAGGGCTGGCCAAGGCCAAGGGTGAGTATCAGGAGCGGATTGCCAAGCTCGGCAGCCTGCTTTCCGCCCTTGACGGGCAAAGGGCTGATGTTCTCCGTCAGCACGAAGAACACCTCCTGGAGCTGATCAAGACCATGGTTGATCGGCTGGTCAACCACGAGGTGTCGGTTAATCCATTGGTGATCAAGGCCTGTCTGCAGAAGGCCATGGACTATGTTGTGGAGAATTCCACGGTTCAGGTCCATCTCCATGCGGATGATTTTAACCGGATCAAGAAGATAAGCCTTGATGATCCATCCTTGCTGGCCGGCAAAAACAGGGTGCAGCTGGTTGAGGATCCCCAGATCGGAGTGGGCGGCTGTTTTTTGAAAACCGATTTCGGTGAAATCGATGCCACCTTGGAGCAGAGCCGGGCAAGGCTTTTTGCTGTTGTCGAAAAGGCCTTTTCGGCCGCCCTGGCCGCGAACAACGGTTGACGAACCCCCCTGTTTTTTTCGGGGCGGGTCTTATCTTAAAAACTATCCAGAGAAAATCTCATGAATCTCTCCCACTGTATCCAGGTCGCCAAGGACACGCCATTGATCAGTGTCGGCGGGCGGGTCAATCAGGTGATCGGCATGGTGCTCGAAAGCCTGGGGCCGGGAATCCCGGTGGGCAGTATCTGCGAGGTTGATGTTTTTAAAGGGCGCAGCAAGGTGCTGGCCGAAGTGGTCGGCTTCCGGCAGGGGCGGGTTCTGCTCATGCCCTTGGGCGAGATGCGCGGGGTTGAGCCGGGCAGCGCCATCCGGATGGTGGGCGGCGAGGCCGGGGTGCCGGTGGCCGAGTCGTTGCTCGGTCGGATAATCGACGGCCTGGGCAATCCCATGGATGGGAAAGGGCCCCTTGCCACCGAAACAATCTATCCCCTCTATGCCGATCCGCTTAACCCCATGGAGCGCGAGCGGATCAAGGAGCCGGTTGATGTGGGGGTGCGGGCGATCAACGGCCTGTTGACCTTGGGCAAGGGGCAGCGCATCGGCATCCTGGCCGGTTCCGGGGTGGGCAAGAGTACCCTGCTCGGGATGATTGCCAAGCATACCGCCGCCGATATCAGCGTAATCGCCTTGATCGGTGAGCGTGGTCGTGAGCTCAAGGATTTTATCGAGCGGGATCTTGGTCCCCAAGGCCTGGCCCGTTCGGTGGTGGTGGTAGCCACCTCGGATCAGCCGCCCCTGGTGCGAATGCGCGGCGCCTATCTGGCCACCGCCATTTCCGAGTATTTCAGGGATAAGGGCCGCGATGTTATTCTGATGATGGATTCGGTCACCCGTTTTGCCATGTCCAGTCGGGAGGTGGGGTTGGCCATCGGCGAGCCGCCTACTTCCAGGGGCTATACCCCTTCGGTTTTCGGGCAATTGCCCAAGCTGCTCGAGCGGGCCGGAACCTGCGAAGGCAAGGGCAGTATTACCGGCATCTATACGGTTCTCGTGGAAGGCGATGATATGAACGAGCCCATTGCCGATGCGGTGCGCTCCATTGTCGACGGCCATATCATCCTCAGCCGGGATCTGGCCGGCCGGGGTCATTATCCCGCCATTGAGGTCATGGGCAGCATCAGCCGGTGCATGACCGATGTGGTGGCCAAGGCCCAGGTGAACAATGCCCATAAATTTCTTAATGTGCTCTCCACCTATCGTCGCTCGGAAGATTTGATCAATATCGGGGCATACGCCAAGGGCAGTAATCCGGGCATCGATAATGCCATTGCCATGATCGACAGGTTGAACGGATATCTGAAACAGCCGGTTGACGAAAAGGTTTCTTTTGCGCAAAGCATGAAGCAGCTGGCGGAAATTTTTCCTGCCTGACAATATAATTTTATAAGTAGCAGGGTTCAAGCTCTTGTTGGTGGATTATGGCCTATCATTTTAAACTCGATACCGTGTTGATGCTGCGCCGCAACCTCGAAGAGGTGGCCCAGCAGAAACTGGCCAAGGAATTGTTGGTTCTTGATGCCCATAGCCGGCGGTTGGCCGAGGTTAAAAAGGCGCGGGAGGATTTGATTGCCGAGTTTGAGCAGAAGAAAAAGGCGCCGATGAATCCGGCCTTCTTCTCTTTTTATATGAACTCGATCAGCCGGCGGGAGCAGGAGATCGAAGGGGTGCTTCAGCTGATTGCCAACCAGCAAAAAGCCGTGGCCAAGGCCCGCCATGAACTTGCGGAAAGGGTTAAGGGCAAAAAGGTAATGGAAAAGGCCAAGGAACGTGATTATCAGAAATACCAGCATGAAGAACTCAGAAAAGAACAGAACGAGGCCGACGAGCAGATGGTTCTGCGTTTTGGCCGGCAGGATAATGGGTGATTTTTGTTTTCAGGAGAGGGGCCGGTGGGATTATGCAGAATAATATTTTAAGGTTAACTTTCTTTTTCGCGCTTGTTTTGTTGATGATGCCGGTGGCTGATTCGGCCAAGGGGGCCGAGAAGGAAGCGGTGAAGGCTTCAGCCCAGGAGATCGCCTTGTCCGCCAGCATCAGGGAGCGGGAGGAGGCCATTGTCGCCAAGGAGAAGGAGCTTGCGATCCGGGAAGAAGAGCTTGCCAAGCTGAGCCTGCAGGTGGATGAAAAATACAGCAAGCTGCTGGCCTTGCAGGAAGAGGTCAAGGTAGAGTTGGGGGTTCTCAATCAGGTTAAGGATCAGCGGTTTAAAAACCTGATCAAGGTTTACAGCGCCATGAGCGCCTCCAAGGTGGCGCCCCTGCTTGATAAGATGGAAGACAAAGAGGTGGTGATCATCCTCGAGGCGATGAAAGCGGATCAGGTTTCTAAAATTATTCCCAAGCTTGATCAGGACAAGGCGGTGCGGGTGAGTAAGAGCCTCGGCCTGTTGTAAGCTTTACGTTGTTTACGGCTTTTTTGATCCCTTTCGGATTTTCGGAAGGGATTTTTTTTTGCCGGGGCGCTGGGGATCTTGTTTAAGATAATAAACTAGACAGCTCATTTTTTGGCAAGACAAATGATCTGTTTTTGGGTTAGGGTGAAATTGAAAACCTTTAAACACAGGAGGGGGAAAAGAGTGAAAACGTTACGCCGGCTTGAGGCTGATCCTGATGTTGTGCGGCTGCAAAGGCTTTTGTCGTCCCATGGCTATTTTAAGGAGCGCACCCCACCCGATGGGATCTTTGAGGAGGTCACCCATGAAAATGTGGTGGTCTTTCAGTTGCAACACGTCGATGAACAGGGCCAGGCCCTTGAGGCTGACGGAGTCGTAGGCGCTAAGACCTGGTGGGCTTTGGAAAACGGCAGCGGAGAGGCGCAACGTAACCATTTTCAGCCGATTATTCCCGACGGTTTGACCACCAGACGGCAACAACTGCTGGAGATGATATATAACGAACATGCAAAGCCTGTTTACGAAGTGCCGGACGGCTCAAATCGGAGCCCGGATATCGATGGCTACTGGGGAAACACCGGAGTGATCGGTCAACCATGGTGTTGCGCCTTTGTCTCTTGGGTATTGCGTGAAGTGGTCGGCGGCTATCCCATCGAAGGGCAACACCATATCGGGGTGCAAAACATGTGGCGGGCGGCCCGGCGGGCGGAAATGGAAACGCCGGAGCCCAAGCCCGGCGATATTTTTGTTCAGCTTAAAGCAAACGGCAAGGGGCACACCGGTTTTGTCGTCGGGGTGTCGGCGGATGGTCTCTCCATTTATACCGGGGAGGGTAATTGCGGGAACCGGTTAAAAATAGGGTTGCGGCAAAAAAATTCAATAAACTATTATATTGATTGTCTCAGAGACGCTCAGTCCCTGGATTTTGCTCGCAGCAAATTTGATGTGCAGAAAGTTGGCGGTCAAGGCACCCGTTGACATGCGCGGTTAAATTCAACCATGGTTGATATATTATGTTTTTGGTCGATAAGCCCTATCTCTCGGAATTTTTTAAAAAGACGATCAGGGATCATGGGATTCCGGTGGTCGACACCGAGATTGCCAGGCAACTTGGTCTTTATCCCGGAACCAAGCTCATCAGTGAAGAGCAAGCAATCGAGATGGCTGGGCAACAGGATGATCTTCGGATCTATACCACCTCGGAGAATGCCATCGGCTGGCTGGCAAAGCATTTCCCGGTCAGCGATCTTCCTGGAAAGATCGATATTTTTAAAAATAAATTGAAATTCAGGGAGCTGACCAAAACACTTTTTCCCGGCTTCTATTTCCACGGGGTGCGGGTTAGCGAGCTGCGGCAGGTACAATTTGATCAACTGCCCCTGCCTTTTATTATTAAGCCCGCGGTTGGTTTTTTCAGCATGGGGGTGCATAAGGTCTCAAGTTACGAGGAATGGCTGGTTGCCTGTTCGGCAATAATTGCCGAATTGGCACAGGGCCGGAATCTCTATCCGGAAGAGGTGCTGGATACCGGCACTTTTATCATCGAGCAATGTATCAACGGCGATGAATTTGCCATTGACGCCTATTTCGATGCCGACGGGGAACCGGTTATCCTGGGTATTTTTCAGCACCCTTTTTCTTCGAATAGTGATGTCAGCGACCGGGTTTATATCTCTTCCAAGGAGATTATCGAAAGCAATCTTGCAGAATTCACCGACTTCATCGGTAAAATCGGTCGCCTGGCCGGGCTGAAAAATTTTCCGGTCCATGTTGAACTGCGGCGGGATATCGACGGCGCCTTACTGCCCATCGAGGTTAACCCGATGCGGTTCGGCGGCTGGTGTACCACCGCGGATCTCACCTTTCTTGCCTACGGCTTAAACCCTTATCTCTATTATTTTTTAGGAACAAAACCCAACTGGCCGGCGGTTCTCAGGCGGAAAGATGAGAAGATTTTCAGTATTGTTATCCTGGATAATTCGACCGGGGTGGATGAAAAAGCGATCAACGCTTTTGATTATGATAAATTGTTGGCAAGGTTTGAGCATCCGATCGAGTTGAGAAAAATTGATTATCGTCACTACCCGATTTTCGGGTTTTTGTTCGCGGAAACCAGGGCGGCCAATTTTGCTGAGTTGGAAAACATTCTTGCTTCAGACCTCAAGGAATTTATTTCATGCCATAATACAGAGGGATAATGAGATAGGTTCTAGTTAGTTGAGCCTGCCGTTGTCGATCTTGCCCTTTAAAAAAAAATCGGAGGAGAAAAATTATGAAATGGCTTATTGGTCTGTTCATTTTTTTGGCATCGGGATCTTCTGTTATGGGCCAGGAGGTGGTCAGCGGTTGGGATGATCCGGCTGCAGGGCTCGCCGGCTGGGAAAAAGGGTCGTCCATCACCTTTACCGAATACCACGACAGCGGCGGCAACCCCGGCGGGCACGTCCGGGCCTATGGCAATCTGACCACCGGTCTGCTCAATAAGCAACCTGAGTTTACCGGCAATTATATCGAGAAAAATTATAATAATATCTCGTTGGATATCATGGTCAACCTGCAGCAGTTGCCCAACTTTAAACCCGCCATCACCCTCCGTTACAGCCCGTCTTTTGCCGGTTGGAATTATGAGCTGGCCGATTTTACCATTAATGCCGGGGTGTGGCAGCATTTCGAGGTTTATTTCGATCCGGCCTGGAGCGATGCCGAGGCCCAGGCCCATGGCTGGTCTTTGTCCCCCGGGCCGACCAAGAGTTTCCAGGAAACCTTGGCCCATGTCTGGGCCGTCTCCGTTACCAGCCCTTACCCGCAGATCACCAGCAAAAATCTAGGCTATGACAATTTCAAGCTCTCCCACGCGGCCCCGCCCCCGGCCGCCCCTGCCACGGAGAGTCAGGGGCAGGAGGGGGAGTCGACAGAGGAGGCCGAGCAACCGGTGAAAACAATCCCCGGGGTTCGTCGGCCTATGCGGCTGTTAAAGGACAGAATCAAATAATCGGCAAGCTCTGGATAATATTTTCCTCGCTTGCCCTAATTGTGGTTATTCAACAAAAAAATCAAGACGGACACCGACCTGATCGCCCTTGTCAAGGGCATGGAAACCGAGGACTCGGCCAACCTGTTCTTGGGCCAAGCCGCTGAATGATCCGCAAAGCCTGCGGTTATTGTCTGTCCTTTTTTAGGGGAAGGGAAAAAAAGCTGGCTCTGACTTAAAATCTTTATTATTGAGAGCGATATCACTCGTTGGCAGATGATTGCCGATTGGTCATGGTCACCCCGGAGAGGTGTCAGAGTGGTCGAATGAGCCGGATTCGAAATCCGGTGTATCCGCGAGGGTACCGTGGGTTCGAATCCCACCCTCTCCGCCATTTTTTTATCTGTGGCTGCCGGGTCTCCGGTGGTTTGCAGCTGTCCAATGTAAAAGTTTTTTTTATACAATAATTCCGATCTGGATTTTTCGACAGCCAATCCATTTCTTCCCAATTTTTGCGCATAACGATAAGGATGGTAAATGGCTAAGCCTTGGCGGGTAGTAGACAATATTGAGACCGACGAAGGGCTGCTTGAGCTTCGGCAACGGGGCGAGAGAGATTACCTGATCACCATTGATCAGCGGGTGCTGATGAACTCCTCGGCCAACAAGAGCGAGATAGTTTTGTCGGAGCTGGCCTGTGAGTCGCTACGCGATAAAAAGAATGTCCGAGTGCTGGTGGGGGGGCTGGGCATGGGGTTTACCCTCAAGGCGGCTCTTGATAATCTGCCGGTCGACGCCGAGGTGCTGGTGGCTGAGCTCAACCCGATTATGGTCCAATGGTGCCAGGGGCCGATGGCTCATTTGACCGACGGCGCGGTGGATGATGAGCGGGTGACGGTGGTGATCGGCAATGTGGCCGAGGTTATCCGCCAAGCGGCAATGAAGGATAAGAAGGATAGTTTTGATGCCATCATTCTGGATCTTTACGAAGGGCCCTATGAAGGGGATCAGGGCCGGGGTGAATATCTTTACGGCGATGCGGCCCTGGAACTGAGCCGTTCCGCCTTGAAGCCGGGCGGGGTGCTGGCGGTCTGGTCCGAAGATCCGGACAAGGCCTTTGAAAATCGTTTACAGGCGGCCAGGTTCTCCGTTAATCTGCAACGGCCGGGGCGGGGTGGCCGCCGGCATGTGGTTTATATTGCCAGGAAAACAGCCAACTAAGATTTGGTCGGTACGAGCCGGCCGATGCTTTTTTTAAGGAAGAAAGAATGGGTAACCCGTTAAAAGATCAGCTGCTCAAAGCCGGGCTGGTCAGCAAGAAACAGGCAAAAAAGGTCGAGCACGAAAAACGGATCAGCCGTCAGCAGAACCAGGGCAAGGTCCAGGCCCCGCAAAGCAACCAGGTCCGGGAGGAGCAGGCGGCCCATGCCCGGCGCAACCAGGAGCTCACCCGGCAGCGGGCCGAGGAGGCCCGGCGCAAGGAGCAGAAGGCCCAGGTCAAGCAGTTGATCGAGAGTAATCGCCTGGCCTTGGATGGGCGGGGCGAGGCCTACTTTTTTGCCGATCAGAACAAGGTGAAGCGGCTCTTTGTCGCCGAAGAGATGGCGGAGCAGCTCAGCCGCGGCCAGCTGGCCATTGTCCGGCTCGGCAACGGCTACGAAGTGGTGCCGGCCAAGGTCGCCCACCAGATCGCCAACCGTGATCCCGAGGCAGTGGTTGCCTTTCATCAGGGGGGATGATCAGCGATTACCTCTCACATATGTTAGATTATTTGTAATCCCTTTCGGATGTTCCGGGAGGGATTTTTTTTTGAGATCACCTTTTGTGCTTTACGAAACTTTAAACGTTCGGCGAAAAAAAACATTTGGCCGATCCTGCTGAGGATGACAATCTGGATAACAGGTGTTATTCTTTAATATATGCATTTAGTTTCCACACTTGCCTGCTTTCAGGAATAAGACAAACAAGCAAACTTTGGGAGGCTACTATGGACGAGAAAAAAACCAAACTTACGCAAGACATCGAGGACACCATGGCATGCAGTGCTTTTGGTGAAGCAGGAGAGCCATGCCCAATCAGCAGTGACGAAAAAAAGGATACTCGAAAAGCATCTCAAGGAGAAAAGAAAGTCACGTCTAACTCTGTTGAGGGCACCATGGCATGTAGCGCCTTTGCTGAGGCAGGAGAGCCTTGCCCGATTAACAGTGAGAAAGAAACAAATAAAAAAAAATAGATAATTGAAAAGTTGTCTTCAATTGAATTGGTTGCCATCTAATTCCCTGGAAGCAAAGGATCAATTATGAATCTGGATATTGAAAACGGCTAATTTTTTTTAAGGTGCTAGCCGAAGCAGCGTTGCAAATTGATCCAAAGGGGCTCGGGCTTATGGCCTGTAGGCCCCTTTTGTGTTCCTGGAACTTCTTCTCCCACGCAAGATATCAAGTAACTCCTCTTTCCTGAAAAGTTTCTTTTATTTTTGGGGCATCATGTTATTCTTTTTACTCAATCGGCTCCCGAGAAGGGGTGCTGGGCTCGCTGGGCCATTGGCAAGGAATTGCCCGAGAAGTCGGCGTCATGGTCGTCCATGGTAATGAAAAAATGGGAATCCTGGATGCTGAAAAAAATAATATTTGACGATAACGAGTCATTAAAACATTAACTGGGAATCTATTGAGTAATTGATACCCAGTTAATGTTATCTGAGATTAACTTCCCTTATCCAGGCGGTTAAGTCTGGAATAAGGAGTCCGCAATCAATGAGATTAAGGTTACTTATATTTGGGCTCATCGCTGTTTTACTTGTTGGTTGCAGTAAGCCAACGGTGGATGCCTCGTCGGATGAGACCATGCAAGCCTCAATCGTTAACGTCTGGGAATCTCTTCCGATTGAAAAACGAGATCTATTTGATGATGCTATTGAGTTGCTGGTATACAAACCAATTGATTTTAAATCGGCTGATGAAGTTGCCAAGTTTGAGCAGCAAAGGAAGGACTCCGTTCATGGCAAGACCGGGGAGCAGATAATAGCCGCGGCTGCCCAAATACTTGAACAGCAACGGCAGCAGCAAGAACCTGAATACCGGGAAATTAAAGAACTCGAGGCAAAGCGACAGTTGGTTGTGAGATCGCGCGATCAGTTAAGAAAGTTTAAGGTGTTGAGATCGCTTTATTATAAAGAGAGGATCGAGTTTAAATTCCTGGGCATACAGCCTGTAATCGAAGTTACTGCGAGAAATGAGACATCCCATACCGTTTCAAAAGTATATTTTAAGGGGGTCATCGAAAATCCTGAGCAGGATGTTACCTGGTTTCAAGATAGGTTTACGTGTTCAATCCCGAGTGGTTTAAAGCCGGGCGAAGAAATTTCTTGGCGTTTGGCCCCCAATAGTTCCTCTGGTTGGGGAATATTTAATGCTCCCCCGGATGTGATTTTTACCGCTATTGTGGAGCGGTTGGACGGTGCTGATGGAAAAATTCTTTATTCCAACACGGTATTTGGCAAAAGAGAAGAACAGCGCTTATCTGAATTGAAAAAAAAATACAAGATTAACTGAAGTCAGTTGATAAATTAAGTCAGGTAACCCGGCTGTGCGGCTGGGTAAGTTCAAAGGTCGGTGCTGATCAATACTGGCCGCGGTGTCGATCCAATTTTTCAAGTGGTGGGCCGTTGGTTTTCAGTTGGCCTCCTTCCTGCTTGGCTCAGGTGGGGGGCGGTGAATATGCCCTATAATCTGTATTATTGACCAAGGTTGATACCTGTATGAAAGCGCTAGGGATTGAGTTCAGCTCCAACAAATTGATCTACCTCTTGGTTGAGAAGCATGCTGGTGGTTTGTCTGTGCTGGCGAGTGGCAAGCTCGAGCTCGCTGCCACCAGAGACCGAGACGCCATTGTTGCCTTTCAGACAGCATTAATCGCCGTTTACAAGGCAACGGCGCCAGAGGTGATCGGGATGAAAGCTAAACCGGAGAAAGGGCAGATGAGCGCCGGGGCTGCCGCTCTGAAGATGGAGGCCATCTCCTTGGCGTGCAGCCCATGCCCGGTACATTTTTTATCAGGCGCTAAAATCAATGGCTGCGAAGCGCCGGAGGAAGGAATGAAAAAATACCAGATTCCGGCCTTGAAATCCGCAATCCTGGCTTTGGCTCTTGCTTCATGACTAAGCGCCGGAAGATCTTCCCGCCTGAGCAGGATACCCCTTAAACCCAGGAATGCCAGATGACGACCCGGGAAAAAATACCTGAAGAAAGAAGTGTGACAATCCGGCAGGAGGTGTTGAGGGTTCTGGAAGATGCCGAACTGACCGTGGGCGAATTATCAAAAATAATAGGCAAATCCGAGCAAGAATTGTACGACCATTTGGCGCACCTGCGAGGGGCTAAATCCCTGATAATTATTCCGGCCCAATGTCTTGCCTGCGGCTTTATCTTCAGAAATCGGGAAAAGGTTAAAAAACCAGGGAAGTGCCCGAAATGTAAAGATACTCATATCTCCCAGCCCATGTTTACCGCCGCCAGGCGCTGAGTTGCAAAGAAAAGAGGCAAACGGGTCAACGCTCAACCACTTAACGCCGGTTCTCTGCCAACAGCCAAAAACAATCAAATTTTATTTTCCCCGGTTTGGGGCTCGCAATTAATATTGCTTTTCCTAAAAAATTGCTTTAATGAGATCGGCTTTTTTTTAGGCAGATAATTGCAATATTTTTGGGATGCTTCATTCCATGGCCAATATCTCTGATTCCCCTAATCCTCTCCTGCCGTTGACCGACCCGCCCGGCCTGGTCAATCCGTCTCTGGCGACCCCCAGACCTGCGGTGGCATCCGCCAGGATCGACGGCTATGATTTTGCCCGAGCCCTTGCCGTAATCGGCATGGTCTTGGTCAACTTCAATTCCATTTTTCGTCTGTCCCAGGAGGATGCTTTGCCCTATAGCCGCCTGGCCGATGCCCTTTGCGGCCGGGCAGCCGTGCTCTTTGTGATGCTGGCCGGGGTAGGGCTGACCCTGCTCGCCCGCCGCCCCCTTCTTGCCGGGACTGCCGAGGCCATGGCTCTTTTCCGCCGGCAGATTTTGAAGAGGTGTCTGGTGCTCTTTGTGATGGGCAATATCTTCCGCCTTTTCTGGCACGGGGATATCCTTCATTTCTACGCCCTGTTTCTGGGGTTGGGGGTATTTTGCCTGCAACTGCCTAATAAATGGCTCTGGCTGGGGGTGGTCGGGATCTGGCTGACGGCCACCACCATTTTTGTGGCCTGCCAGGGGGGGCCGACCTTGCCCGATGGGATGTTATTGCCCGATTTTGTGGTCACCTTCTGCGATGATCTCTTGCTGGGAGGATATTATGCCGCCTTTCCCTGGTTTGCCTTTCTGCTGATGGGCGTCTGGTTCGGGCGGCCCGAGGTGATGAACCGGCCGGCAAGCCATGGCCGGATTTTTCTCGTTTGCCTGGTTATCTTTGTGATTGCCGAGCAGTTGCTCGCCTGGGGGGACGCCCGGTTCTTTATGGCGGATGAAACCGAAATGCCCCTGGCCGTCTTTTTCTTTAATGATCCCTTTCCCGCTTCGCCGCTGTTCGCGCTTTCCGGTGGGGCCGGGGCCATGATGGTTTTGATCGGCTCCATGTATCTTTCCCGATTGGCCATCTGTAACGGCCTGGTCCAAAATCTTAAATACATAGGAAAACTCAGCCTGACGATCTATGTCGGCCATGTTCTGCTCGGCCTCGCCCTGGTCGCCCCCCTGCAGCAGCGTTTGGCCCCGGGGGATTACTCGGCAGTGGTCACCTGCTTGACCCTGGCCTTGCTGCTGGGCCAAGGTCAGTTCGCCCGTTTCTGGTGCAACCGCTTTGAGCGAGGTCCCCTTGAATGGCTGTTTCGCAAGCTCTCCGGTACCGGTTGATGCCTGCCGGCTTAACCGGCATGCTGTTTACTTGCCACTTTTCTATATCCAGATAAGATTTTCGGCAAAAAAATATCCGGCAACTGAAAGGTTATCAGCTGCCGGATATTTGAAAAAACAAAGAAGAAGGCGGGGGGCAATCCAGAAGTCAGCGGCGGTGATTTAGATGCCGCTGATCGCCTGAAACCAACTGGTAACCAAGGCCAGGGGGCCGCCGGCAACCAAGACCGCGGCCACGAGGCAGCTTACCGACCAGGCGCCGATCACGCCGATTGTCATGGCCGAAATGCCCACGGCGGTGCCTTGTAAAATGTCGGTGCCGATCCCGTTTATTACTAATACATCACTGAGTTGTCTGGTTTTGGTCGTGGTTTTTATCATGGTCGGCCCCTCGGTATATTTTTTTTGCGGATTAGATGAATTTTTTTCCGAACTAGGTTTTTTTAGAAAATACTTATATCCCGGCAACTGCGGTGAAAAAACTCTTCACCAAGGCCAGGGGGCCGGCAACGGAGGCGGCGGAGACAAGACAGGAAACAGCCCAGATGCCGATAACCGCGGAAGCGCCGCCCATGATCGCAACGCCACCCTTGGTGAGTGCATCGATGCCGGCTACGGAGTTAACGATTTCGTTGGTGGTTGTTTTGGTTGCGGTGGTGTTCATGGTTGGCCTCGTTATGTTTTTGTAAAAGGATTGTTTTGTTGTTTGATCTTCGGTTATTGCCAGAACCGTGCCAAGATATTTTTTTATAATAAAATCAGCGTGTTGGTTGTTCATGGCGTTGCTTGACGTGTCAGAGTGGCATGGATTTTTGCCAATTTGGCAAAATATTAGCTGCCTATCGATAATCTTTAAGCCATCAGCGAGACTAATAATGATAACGCATGAAGATGTATTAGGATCATTGTGGGTTGTTAACCACGAAGTGGACGAAGAGCGGTAAGCTGTTTATTTTTGAATTTTCTTCGTGAACCTGGCGGGTTTTGACTCATGTTTGAGTTCATGACGGAAAGGTGATGGTAAGCAGCAAAAAAAGGCGTCCCGTTGTTAAACAGGGCGCCTTTTTTGATGTTGTAACAGCTGGGTGAATCTGGATTACATTATCGGGGTGTGTAATACAACCGTGCAGTTGGTATTACCGGTCCCGGCAAGATCGGAGCTGAAGGGGTCGTCAAGGTCAATGCCGGAAAGGTCAAAGGTAAAAGTCCCGTTCAGGCAAAGGGAGCCCACTTTCCCGGCATTGGCTCCGTCAACCGCGACAACGGCGGTGCAACCACCCATCCTGACACTCATGCTCATCTCCCCGAGCTGACCGAGTTCCACCGGTCCGAGACCGGAAAAAGCGCGGCCCTTAAGCAGTAAATCTGCAGTGCCGGGAATCATTTCGGACATATCGCTTATCGGCCGATAGGTGGTGTCGGCCACCACCAGGGTGAAATCATTAAAGGTCCAATCAATAGTCGGCGGGATGCTTGGCATCGGTCCACCCAGCATCATGCTGTAAACGCCGAAGGCCAGGTTGGCAAATTCCGGGGGAAAGGCTGCCTGACCATTGATGGTCCCGATTGGATCGGACAAAGCGCAAAGTTCGCCGGTCACCTGATCAAGCTTCATGGTGCTGATAACGCCCTTGAAATTAAAATTAAGATTGCCGTTGGCGTCGGGTTGGATATAGCCGTCCGCATTCTTTGCAATGTCACCGGCAATCAACGATTTGATGTTGAGAGAGGTCAAGATGGTGTCGATGCCGGTCAGCGAAACATCGTTTCCGCCTGCATATACCGGAGAATTAAAAGCGAATGCCGCGACGACCACAATAATAGCCCAAACAATTTTTTTTGTTCCCATAAGCAGTTGTGTTCCTCCTAAAAACCAGGTGATCTAATTTTGAATTGCCTTTGCCTGGCCCCCCCAGACACAGTATGGATAAGGGGTAAACCCTTTTATTAAAAAATCAGGTTCCCACCCTAACCATATGCACCCTAGCAACGACATTGCTCTGATGCAATCATTTTTTTTCAGCGAACTCCCTATAACTATTAGTTTTTAATGTAAATTGTTTGGCGGCATTAGGCTCCATGCCTTTTTTAGGCAGAGCTGGTTGGATAAGGGCTAAGATCAATTAAGCTAGCAAGGGCTGGCGGCCACCAGAACCGCGGCCACGAGACAGCTTGTCGGTTATCACGGTCGGCTCTTCTTATTTGATCAGTCGCCGTTCGATGAGGACCTTGGCCAGCCAGACCGTTATCAGGCTGCTCAGGAGCGGAATGAGGATTTTCAGGAGCAGGGGGCCTTCGAACCGGCCGTAGGTGAGCATCCGGCTGAGATCAACCACCGGCGGCAGGGGCAGCAGCAAAAAGGCGGATTGCACCGGCGGGGCCAGGGAGTCTAAGGGGAAGAAGATCCCGGAAAAGAGAAAGAGCGGCGTAATGATCAGGGAGATGAAGTAGTTGAAAAACTCATAGTTGGTGGCGAGCGCGGTCATGATCAGCCCCAGGGCGGCGAAGAAGATGCCGCTTACCAGCAGCAGGGGGATCAGGCCGATGGCCCAGGGTGAGGGCCAGACCCCGAACAGGGGCAGGGCCGCCACCATGATCAGGGCGGAGAACAGCCCCTTGCTCGCCCCCCAGGCGATCTCCCCCAACACCAGATCGGTGATGGTGAGCGGGGTCATCAGGATGGCCTCATAGGTTTTCTGCAGGGAGAGCCTGGTGTAAGAGCCGTAGGTGGTTTCAAAGGCGGCGCTGTACATCACCGACGAGGCGACCAGGCCCGGGGCGATAAACTGCAGGTAACTGAGGCCGTTGATCGATTCGATGTCCCGGCCCATGCCGTAGCCCATGGCAATGAGAAAGAGAAAGGGCTGGCCGAGGTTGCCGACCAGGGTGGCCATGATATTTTTGCGCCAGACCCGATAGTTGCGGAGCCAGACCTTGGTGAAACGAAGTATCTTCATGATTCGCGCAGAGACCTGCCGGTTAGTTGAATAAAGAGATCCTCCAGATTGGCCGGCCGCCGCAGCCAGGAGCGGCGGTCGCCGAGCAGATGCTCCAGCCGGGAGCAGTCTTCCCGGGTGTAGATGTAGAGCTTGTCGCGTAATCGCTCCAGGGAGGCATTGCACTGGCTGAACATCTCGGTCAGCCGGTCCAGTTCTTGATCAGTGCCGTCCACCTCGAAAACCTCGAGGCCGACCAGATCGGTGATCAGTTGTTCCGGCGCGCCCTGGGCCACGATCCGGCCCCGGTCCAGGATCAGGACCCGGTTGCTGAGGCGGGCCACCTCGTCCATGTAGTGACTGGTGAGCAGCATGGTGGTGCCCTGGTCCAGCAGGATTGTCAGTCGCTCCCAGATCAGGTGCCGGGCTTGGGGGTCAAGGCCGACCGTGGGCTCGTCGAGGATCAGCAGTTTCGGCTCGTTGATCAGGGCCCGGGCCAGGAGCAGCCGGCGGCGCTGGCCGCCGGAGAGATTCTCGATGATCTCCTGCCGCCGGTTTTCCAGGGCGAAAAAGTGGAGCAGTTCCTCGGTTTTTTGCCGGGCCCTGGCCTTGGGGATGCTGAAGTAATCGGCATAGGTCAGCAGGTTTTCCGCGACACTCAGATCCGGGTCGAGGTTGTCGTCCTGGGCCACCACCCCGATTTTTTCGATAACGCGCTGGTAATGGCGGGGCACCTCGTCGCCGAGCAGGCGGATCGTGCCCTCGCTTCTGCGGATCAGCCCCAGCAGGATCTTGATGGTGGTGCTTTTGCCGGCGCCGTTGGGCCCGAGAAAGCCTACGCATTCGCCGGGCCTGATCCTGAAAGAGATGGAGTCCACCGCACAGCGCTCGCCAAAGTATTTGGCAAGATCCTCGACCACCACCACCTCCTCGGGGGACGAGGAGGGCGGGGCCGGTTGGTTGTCGGTGGCCATGGGGCTGTGGTCGGTGGAGGGATTCATGGGGTCAATATACTATTACTGCGGCGGCAGTGCCACCCCTGCTTCTTTGGAAAAAGGTGAAAGTTGTAAATATGGCGGCGGCTGGCCTTGCAAGCCTGAAGGAATAATAGGCAAAGCAGAGAAAAAGGGTGGGGCTCCTTTTGGCTTTTGCCAAACTCTCCACGTTCTTATCCGGAGGCATCCTCTTTGGCCAGCGCGGCCGTGGCGGCGGTCAATGCCTTGTTGAGTTCGGTTTCGAACCGGTCGAGGCATTGGTCGATCTCCGATGTCAGGTTATGGGCGATGGTCCGTTCAAGGTCGGCCGCTGATGCGGCCAGCGCCTTGGCGCCCAGGCTGCCGGCGGTTCCCTTGCAGGTATGCGCCTGTTGCCTTGCCGCCGGCCAATCATCGGCGGCCAACGATTGGCGGATGTTGGTGGCCGTGGCGGTAGACATTTTGATAAACATCCTTAGCAGTTCCAGGAAGAATTTGACGTTGCCGTTGATATTCGTTTCCACTTGCCGGGTGTCGAAACCGGGAATCTCCGGCAGCTTATTTATGATTGTTTCCCGGGGCGCCGAGTCGGCCTCCCCATCAATTTTCAGCCATTGCCGCAAGGAGGCAAAAAGAGCGTTTTGCTGGATTGGTTTGCTGAGATGTTCATTCATGCCGGCGGCCAGGCAGCGTTGGCGTTCGTCAGCCATGGCATGGGCGGTCAGGCCGATAATGGGCAGCTCCGCAAAGCCTGGGGTGGCCCGGATGCGGCGGGTGGCCTCGTAGCCGTCCATTTCCGGCATCTGGATATCCATGAGCACGGCATCATAGGCCGTGGCGCCTTCCTGCCTCAAGATCTCCAGCGCCACCTTGCCGTTGTCGGCTACCTTGACTCGGGCGCCGTTGATCTCTAAAAGCTCCACTGCCAAGCGCTGGTTGATCGGGATATCTTCCACCAGCAGAATTCTGGCGCCGTTCAGACTGGTGTTGTCGGTTGTCGGCGATGGTCTGCGGATGGTTTCGTCCTTGGTTTTGGTCAATAGCGCCAGGGCGCTGTTCAGCAACATAGAGCCGTTGAGGGGCTTGTGCAGAAAGCCGTCCACTCCGGCCCTTGTCGCCAGCTCACGGATCTCTTCCCTGCCGTAAGCGGTGACCATGATCACGCAGGGAACGGCCGAAAGCTCCCTGCTGTTTTTGATCAGGCGGGTGGCTTCCACCCCATCGGTGTCTGGCATCATCCAGTCCATCAAGACCAGACGGAAGGGATCGTCCTTATCCGCCTGGACCAACTTGGCCAAGGCCTCCCGGCCGGAGCAGGCGCTTGCCACCCTGAAGGAAAGGCTTTCCGCCATGGTGGTCATGATTTTTCGGGCAGACTCGTTGTCGTCGACCACCAGGGTTTTGAGGCCGGAGAGGTCGCCGGATTCCGGTAGTGACACGGCTTCAGCCTGAAAGCCGAGCTCGACGGTGAAGCGGAAGGTAGAGCCTTGGCCCATGGCGCTTTCCGCGGTGATGCTTCCTCCCATCAGCTCCACCAGAGTGCGGCAGATTGTCAGCCCCAGCCCGGTGCCGCCGTATTTGCGGGTAATGGATTCATCGGCTTGGGCAAAGGGCTGGAACAATCGTTCAATCTGCTCCTCGTTCATGCCGATGCCGGTGTCGGTTATGGAAAAAATCAAGGGGATCCGGTTATTATGGGTCGTGCCTGCTTTAATGGCAAGGATGACCTCGCCCTGCTCAGTGAATTTTATGGCGTTATTGGTCAGATTGATCAGGATCTGGCTCAGCCGGAGCGGATCCCCCAGCAGCTGGGTCGGCACTTCCGGCGCCACGGAAAGAAGTAATTCAAGCCCCTTGTCGTGGGCGCGGGGGGCGACGATCATGATTACGTTTTCCAAGATGCTGTCAAGGGCAAAGCTGATTGTCTCCAGCCGGAGCTTGCCGGCTTCGATTTTAGAGAAATCGAGAATGTCGTTGATTATCCCCAACAGGTTATCTGCTGATTTTTCGATATCACGGAGGTAGCCGTACTGTTTTTCGCTCAGTTGGGTTTTGAGGGCCAGCTGGGTCATGCCGATCACGGCATTCATCGGGGTTCTGATTTCATGGCTCATGTTGGCCAGGAAGTTACTCTTGGCTTGATCCGCCGCCTCGGCTTTGTCTTTTGCTTCCACCAATTCCAACCGGTTGTAACGGATAGAGATCCCGATTCCGAGAACGTCGGCAATCTGGCGCAGGTAAGCGGCTTCAAAACCCTGAATCGCGAGGTCGTCCGGGATGTAGATCACTAACAAGCCAAGGGCGTTTTCTTCTCCCAGGATCGGCACCAGAAACTGGCCGTGATTTTTCATGCTTTCGCAGCAGGGCTCCTGGGGGGAATCCTGGGCAATGGAGATCAGGATTTCCCGGCTGGCCAGGACCCGCCTGCACAGGCAGGTATCCATGGTCGCCTTGTTGCATTCAGTGAAATGGCGCTCCGGCAGATTTTTTCTGATGGCCAACCACAGGTTGTCGCCTGTGGGCTGGTCGGTGAGGAAGATAGCTCCTTGGGGCAAAAGGCTGAGCCAGGGCACTTCTGCAAGAAGCAGGTTCAAGGAGTCTTGCAGATAGTCATGGAGCAGGTTGTCCAGCAGGGCAAGGCGTAACAGTCCCTCAAGGGCCTTGGCCTCTTTGGCGTTGCGGTCCGCCTTGTCCATGGCCGCCAGCAGTTTTTCGCTGTTGTCCTTAAAAATCATGAGGGCGGCAGCCATTTCGGACAACTCGTGGGTTGGTTCATTTTTGGGGATCTCCGCCGTCATGTCCCATTGAGCCAGGCGGTTCATGGTGGCGATCAACCTGACAATGGGCAGGGTGACCCGGCGGTGGACGAAGACCCAGACAAAGCCGAGCAGCGTCAATACCGCCAGCATTAGGCCGGTGGCCAGAAGCAGCCGCAGTCGGCTCTGGTGCCGGAAGGTGTTGATTTGACTGTCAGTGACGGTGGCGGTTGTCTGCATCACCCCCATCAGGCTTCGGTGCACGGGGCCGGCTATTTTGGTGTAGTCCATGGGGGTGATGGAAAAGTTGCCGCTGCTGCCCTCAGTGGTAACCTTGTCCACCAGGGGGATGAAATTGTCGGCATAGATCTGATGCACTTCCTTCACAATCTGTTGCAGGTCGTTATTCTTGGCAGCCGCGGCATCCTGGGCCAATAATTCCCATAACAGGGTCAGTCGCTGGCAAAAGGCAATGATCTGGTGGTGGGTTTCCATGGCCAGCGGTTCCCGTTTGGCGACCAAGGAGCCGAGTCGGGATGACAGGCGCCCGTAGGTGTCGCTCAATTCCAGGGAATAGATTTTCATCTGGTTCATGCGGTGCAGCTTGGGTTGGTGCTCAAATTCAGCGATCAGCGGATCGAGAAGTTCCCTGAAGATGTCGGAAATTCGGTTCATTGCCTCGAAATAGTCGGAAATAATGGCTGGCTTGACCTCTGCCCCCGGCTTGAGGAGCAGGGCGTCCACTTGTGCGCGCAACGCGAGAATCTCCTGCCGCGCCGACAGAGCACGGGCAAAAGGAGTTTGCAGCCGGGGTTGGGGGTTGGCGCGCAGCAGGGCTTCCATTTCGGTAAAGGCCTGGTCTTGCTTGGTGCGGAACTCAACAATTTTTTGGTAAATTTTCAGAATTTTTTCATCGGGTGCACCATGGGCCGAGGCGTTGCCCGACATCATTGGCGGGGAATTCTGCCCGGCGCGGGAGGCGGCCAGGGCGGCGTTCATCGCGATTCGTGATCGGCCCCGCTCCATGGTAAAGTTTTGGCCGGCCTTGAGGATATAATTCGACAACAGATTCAGCTGGGTCAAATGGTTGGCGGTTGTCATTTCCAGGTATGCTCCCCTGAATCCCTGGTAGAGAAAGAAGAGGATGAGCAGGGTGAGGAAGGTGAGCGCGGTAACGATGGTCGCACGCAGGCTGCGAAGGCGAAAATTAGAGAAAAGAGTCATTTTGTATCCATAAGCTGTTTTATCCAACAAATGGCACAGTCCGGATAGCAAAGTGCGTGCGTCCGAGTCCTTGCAACAGTGTAAATTTATTGCCGCGCAAAACGTTTAAGTCGGATACACTGATTGTTTATTACTTTAAATAAAAGTGTTTATCAATGCCTTTCAAGGAAAAGGCCTGTCTTGTTTTTGCGCGCAGTTATGGTGTATTATCAATAGCGTTGTGGCCGTCGGATAAGGGTTTGCCGCCATGCATCGGCAAGGAGCCCCGGCGCTGTATAGGATGTTGACCCGATTTTTCGGAAGCGAAGCCCTGGGGGGGGATGATTTGACAAATACCGATTCGATTACCAATCTGCTGAAAAGCCATAACGTGGATATCTCGGCGGTAAAGGCGAACAAGATTCTGGTGGGGCTGGGCCTGCTCGTGGATAAGGAGCGGCCCAGCGCAAAATATGCCGGTAAAATAAAAAAGTACAAGGCCCTTACCGACCAGGGACTGCGGTACGGGGTGAACGTCGAAAACCCCAGCAGTCCGGGCCAGACCACGCCCCATTATTTTGTTGATAGCTTTGCGGAGTTGCTTGGCTTGATTCTCGGCGGAATTAACCGCTGATTGAGAGCCGGTCTTTATTCTGACCTTTATCGGCCACCATGAGCGGATTTCCCGCATCCTTCTAATTTTTTTTCTGAACAAGCAGCGGCTTGGTGATCAGATGCTGCCACAGGCCTTCGGTCTTTGCGCCGGGCCGCCGGCGCAGTGATTTTTGGAAAAATATATTGTTGGGCACCTGGGTTTGGTAAGGAGCCCCCCCGTCTGTTGCCGGTTCGGTCAGGGTGGTGAACATCAGGTTAAAGTTGCTCACGTTCCCCTTGAGACCGGCGCCGCCCACCGGTTCGATAATTTCGATCTCGTCGCCGATATCAAAGTTGCGGAAGATGACGAGCATCAGCGCGCAGAGAACATTGCTCAGGATGGACCACACCGCGATGAAGCCGATGGCGATCATCCCGGCAACGGTTAAAAAGGCGGTTACCAGATTGTTGAGCCGGATGCCGATATGTTGCAGAACCAGTATTACCACCGAAATGATCAGCAGCCAGCGGAAGATATTTTTGGAAACCGAATACACCGAATAGGTTAGGATCTCCCTTGCCAGCAACCTCTTGAGGCACTGTTTTGTGGCAAAATAGATGACAATGCCCAGGGCAATTATGAGCAGGACGCCTCCGCTTTGCCAGCTGATTGCCTGAAAAAATTCCGTATCGGTATTCATAGGTTCTTTCTCTTTTGCCGACCCGGACAGCCTGGTGCTGTCGATGGTCGTTATTGTCAGTGCCTCTTGTCTTGGCTAGCCGCTCCAATCAGAACCATTTATTCCGCTTGAAGAAGATAACCATGCCGATGGTCACCGCTGCCATCAGGCCCAGGGCAAAAGGATAGCCGTAGGCCCAGTTGAGCTCGGGCATGTTGAAGGGGCTTTTGGCGGTGTTGAAGTTCATGCCGTATAAGCCGGCGATAAAGGTG
>DUZU01000019.1 GCA_013349285.1 Deltaproteobacteria bacterium
CCCAGATCAACAAAGCGGTTGCTGGAATGGACAGCGGCACCCAGCGTTTGGCCGCAAATTCCGAAGAGTTGGCGGCAGCCTCCGAGGCTGTAACTTCCCAAACCATGATGCTCAGGGAGAATATCGTCGAGCTTGTTCAATTGGTAGAGGGTAAAGGGAAAGGTTGATCCGATAGGCCAAAATGATTGATTGTTGAATCAAGTAAGGGGCTGTCTCAAAAGGATGGCTCCTTTTTTATGTCTTTTTTTTGATTGCGGCGCATGGGCTTCTGGGCAAGAATTAAACTTGGACGAATTAACAGCTTGAAAATGCCCATTGATAATGATTATGGTAATTATTATCATGAAAAGGAGGGATTGCAATGTGTATTGACGTGAGAAAGACCTGCGAATGTGGGGCGCAGAATGTGCAGTTCCACTTGCGGGACAATATTATGCGGCCCGAGGTAATCAGTCGCCTGTTCTGTCCGGCCTGCCCCGGGGATGAGCCCTATGACGGCACAACCATGGTCAATGATAACGGCTGGGTTGTCGAATACGACATGGTGTTGGCCAGGATGCTTGCCGCGAGCAATCTGGCTATTGACCCCGAAGAACTTCAGGCCGTTTTTCTTTTTGATCAGGGATATGCCGCCTGGCTGGAGATGTATCCCGGTGAGCGTGAAGAAATCATGGAAGAGAAGGCTGCGATCATGGCGCTTGCCAAAGAAGATCAGCAAAAATACCTCCAGGCTATTCAGCGCTGGAATATTGAGCGGGTTGAAAAGTTGAAAGCCGCGGGGTGGCGCAAGGCCAAGTTGGCTTAAATTCGCTTTGGGGCTTTGCTGGTTGCTTCTGAAATGGCTTTGGCGCCCAAGACCAGGCCTACGGTTATCAGTCTGACGGTGCGAAAGGCGATGGCGGCCAAGCCGATGGCGGTTGCGGTGGTCAGGATGGTTGTCAATGGTTTCATGCCTTAATATTTTCCGTTATTTTCCTTGCCTTTTGTTCTGGTCTCTTTAGTTATTACTTTAACTTATATCTCATCCTGTTTTTCTATTGTAGTGTTATCTGTGTCCTGTCACGCACTTGCAGTATTGGTTTCGTTGCCTGATAATAATTTAAATTGAAGTTTGTGTTTCCCTTTATTAGTGTGATAATATTTTCTTGTTAAAGGGTAATGCTGTTCTGTGTTTTTTTTGTAATCAGCAGTGTTGTCGGTATTTGATGAGTTATTTTGTGCTAGTTTAATGATTGGTTAAACGTCGGTTGGCTGCCTTTTTTATGATAAAGAGACGGTCATTTTTTTGTTCTTTATAGCAGAATATAAAACAAAAGGAGTTCAGTATGTTAGGTCGAAAAGGCGTAAATAACTTATTTTGGATAACCATCTTTTTTGCTTTTTTGGTGACCGGGCAAGCCAGTGCTAATGAACCTGTGAGCTACATGGGTTCCTCGATCATCCTTAAAACTTTTTTTCAGGATGCGTCTAAAGCTTTTACCGCGAAGACCGGTATTCCCGTCACCTCAAAAGCGGAGATGACCCCTGCTGGTATTCTGGGTCTGTTGAACGGTCAGTGTAATCTTGCCGGCGGCGGCCGTCCGTTAAAGGAAGATGAGAAGAGTCGCGGGCTCAATGAGTTGGCCTTTGCTAAAAATATTGTCGCCATTTTTGTCCATAAAAGTAATCCGGTTCAAAATTTGACCTCTGATCAGCTAAAGAAAATCTATGCCGGTGAGATCACGAACTGGAAAGAGGTGGGCGGTGCCGATCAGCCTATTTTAATTGTTATCGATCCGAAAAAATCTCAGCATCGTGTTCAGTTTACCAAGGCTATTATGGGCGATAGCGAAATAACCACCAAGGGTTTTACCGTGCAAAAACCGCCGCAAACCGTTGGTAAAGTTGCAAGTTTTCCGCCTGCCATTTCCTTTACCGCCTTGGGGCTGGTTACCAAAAATAGCGATGTTAAAGCGCTTTCCATTGATGGCGTAGAGCCAACCCCGGAAAATGTAGCCAATGGAACCTATAAGATTGTGATGACCATGTATTTTTATACCAAAGGCGCCCCGGCAGGTTCTGCCAAACAGATGATCGAGTTTCTCCAGTCGCCGGAAGGAAGAAAAATCATAGGAACAGGCGGGATGTTCGCTTTATAAAATCCTCGATGGGGTTGACTGATAGCTTTTCGAGCGTAAGCAATTGATTAAGGCCTGAAAAATGAATAAACAGATTAAAATTAGTACAAAATTACTGGTGGCATTTCTTGTCGTAGGGGTGGTCCCTTTTTTGGTAATGGGGCTTATGTCTTTATCTAAGGCAAGTCATGCTCTTTCGTTGCAGGCCTTCAGTCAGTTGACTGCGGTGCGGGAGATTAAAAAAAATCAGCTCACCGATTTTTTTAAAAATTATAAAAACGAAGTCAAGGTTTTGGTTAATAATCCCACGGTGGTCCAGGGGAGTGAAACTTTGGCTTCGGTTTTTTATGCAGGGGGTAAGAGTACCGACCAAATCATGTGGACCGAGTCGGAAAAAGAATTTGGTCCGTTTTTCGTATCGTTGCTCAAAGATGCCGGCTACACAGATATCGCCTTGATCACTCTTGATGGTGATATTGTTTACAATGTTAAGAAGAGAGCGGATTTGGGCAAGAATATAGAGCATAATGACTTGAAGGGAAGTCCTATGGCTGCGGCTTTTGCCAAGGTTAAGCAGAGCGGCAATATAATATTTGTCGATTTTGCGCCTTATCTGCCGGCCGGCGGCAAACCGGCGGCGTTTATGGCCGGGCCGGTTAAGCGGGACGGGGAGCTGGTCGGTGTTTTGGCTATCCAGGTCTCCCTGGATAAGATTAACCACATCATGATGGCTCGGGCGGGAATGGGGGAGACCGGTGAAACTTATCTGGTGGGCAGTGATCGGTTGATGCGCTCTAATTCGTTTCTTGCCGCCAATACTCATACGGTGGAAGCATCCTTTGCCGATCGCGCCGCGGGCAGTGTTGATACGTTTGCCAGCCGTGAGGCGCTGGGCGGCAAAACCGGGGAAAGGGTTTCTGAGAATTTTATCGGGGATAGCGTGTTATCGGCCTATACGCCGGTGGTGATTGATGACACTACCTGGGCTTTGATTGCTGAAATTGGTGAACATGAAGCCATGTCAGCGGTTAAGGATCTTAAATGGCTCATGGGCGGCCTGGCGGTTATCGGCATTTCCGCAATTATTGCGGTGGCCTTGTTGATTACCAGATCCATTACCAGGCCTTTGTCCCGGGTTATTGATGGCTTGGAGGTCGAATCCGAAAAGGTAACCCACGCCTCCACCCAGGTGTCCTCTGCCAGTCAGGAGCTTGCCGAAGGGGCTGCCGAGCAGGCGTCTGCCATTGAAGAGGTTTCCGCCTCTTTGGAGGAGATGGCCTCCATGACCAGACAGAATGCGGAAAATGCGGGAAAGGCGACAGCGATGGAGGCCGAGGCCCGCCAGTTGGCCCAAAATGTTGAAGAGCATATGGCCAAGCTGATTAATGCCACCAATGAAGCGGCTGAGTCCAGCGAGCAAACCGGCAAGATCATCAAAACAATAGATGAAATAGCCTTTCAGACCAATCTGTTGGCCTTGAATGCCGCGGTCGAGGCGGCTAGGGCCGGTGAGGCCGGGGCCGGGTTTGCGGTGGTGGCGGATGAAGTTCGTAATTTGGCAATGCGGGCCGCAGGGGCAGCCAAGGATACTTCTTATCTAATCGAAAATACAATAAAATCAGTGCAGAACGGCCAGAAGATCACGGTGGAAACCCAAGAGGCTTTTACGGCCAACTCGGAGTTGGCTGCCAAGGTCGGCGTACTTGTGGAGGAGATTGCCACGGCCTCTAAGGAACAGGCCCAAGGGATTGAGCAAATCAATAAAGCGGTCGGCGAAATGGATCGGATAACCCAGCAAATGGCGGGCAGTGCCGATGAGACCGCCAGGGCGGCCGTTGATATGAGCATGGTGGCCGGGCAGACCGTGGGCTATGTTGAGGAGCTTGAGCTGTTGGTTGGCGGGCGAGTTATTTCTGCTTCCGGCGGCGCGACGTTGGCGGATGAGGACTTTAGTTCTCCGCAGAAAAAAGGCAATCTCTATCTGCCTGATAAATAATAGTTATTTCCTCTCGAGGTCATTGGGGCAGGGTGGCCTAAGGATCAGGCCATTGCTGCCCATAATTCCGTGAACTCGATCGGCTCGATTAGCTAATGTTTGCTCCGGCCGCCGCTTGTCGGCTGCGGTGCCCTCAATCTCTCGTCATGCAGGGCCTGGGGTTTGAGGCGCCACTGCCGGTGGCCGTTATTTCCTTGCCCTAAATATTTTCTGTATCCTCACCGGATAACCCCTTTCTTCTAGAGTGTTCAGCAGAGGCGGTTGCCTCGTTATGCCCGGCATCGGCCCGAGATTCTGCGGTCCGGGCGCTGGATGCGCGGCTCCCCTGTTTGCTTCTTTTTGATAATCCCCGGGTTGATCTTGCCATGTATTATTGTCTCTATTAGTTGTGACAGATTTAACGCCGTAAAGTTTTATGTTTTTCCCCATAAAATAATGGTGTAAAGTTCTGCGGTTGGGGTAACTTGCTGATCATTTATCTCCAAGAAATTTTTTGTATGGCTTTTGCCTAATGCGTAATAAAATCGACCTCAAAAATCTTACCTTTGCGCAGCTGACCGAGCAGGTCGAGGCGCTGGGCATTCCCCCGGCCCGGGCCCGTCATATCTTTTCCTGGCTCTATCGGCCCGGCCTCAGTGAATTTGCCCGGATGAAGGATATCAAGCAGGAGATCCGCGAGCTGCTCGCGGCCCATTGTTTTATCAGCCGTCTTACTCCTTCCGCGGTTGAGCGCTCCACGGACGGCACGGTCAAGTTTCTGTTTAAGTTGGCTGATGGCGCTATGGTGGAAAGCGTTTTGATCCCGGAGGAGGGGCGGCACACCCTCTGTGTCTCCTCCCAGGCCGGTTGCGCCATGGGCTGCAAGTTTTGTCTGACCGGGGCCCTGGGGCTGGAGAGAAATCTGCAGCCTGCGGAGATTGTGGGGCAGGTGATGGCCGCTCTGGATTATCTGCTGGCCGCAGGAGTGGAGCGGGCAACCCACAAGCAGCTGGTCAATAATCTCGTTTTTATGGGCATGGGCGAGCCCCTGGCCAATTATGATAATCTGCTGGCAGCCCTGAATATCCTGATGGATGAGCGGGGCCTGGAATTTACCGGGCGGCGGGTTACCGTTTCCACCTGCGGTCTGGTGCCGCGCATTATCGATCTCGGCCGCGATACCAAGGTCAACCTCGCCGTCTCCCTCCATGCCGCCGATGATGATACCCGCAGCCGGCTGATGCCGGTCAATCGCCGCCATGGGCTGGATGGGCTGCTTGGTGCCTGCCGGGCCTTTCCCCTTGGCAAAAAGAAGGTTATCTTAATCGAGTATATTTTGATCAAGGGGATCAACGATTCATCTGCCGATGCCAGGCTGCTTGCGGAAAAATTGCAGGGGATTGCCTGTCGGATCAATCTGTTGCCCTATAACGAGTCGGCGGCTCTGGACTATCAGTGTCCGGCGGAAGAGACAATCTTGCGTTTTCAGAAGGTGCTGCGGGAGGCCGGGTTTACCACCCTGATCAGGCAGAGCCGCGGCGCCGATATTGGCGCGGCCTGCGGCCAGCTTGCCGGTGCAACTCCATCAAATAAGGAACATTAATGGCTGCAAAGAAATTTTACGCAATTGCCGTGGGCCTGCTCCCCGGCATTTATGATAACTGGCCCCTGGCCCAGGCCCAGGTGGCCGGGGTCAAGGGGGCCAAGTACAAGGGCTTTGCCACCAGGGCCGAGGCCGAGGCCTGGCTGAAGAATCCGGTCTATGCGCCGGCGGTTAAAAAGGATTCTGCGCATAAAACCGCAACGGCCCGGGTTTCCGTCCCCAAAGAGGGGGAGGTCGTCATCTATACCGACGGCGGCGCGCTCAATAACCCCGGGCCCGGCGGCTATGGCGTGGTCCAGATCTATAATGGCGCGCGCAAGGAGCTCTCCGGCGGATTTCGGATGACCACCAATAACCGGATGGAGCTGATGGCCTGCATCGTCGCCCTTAAAGAACTGGAGCACCGGGACAAGAAGGTGCATATCTTTTCCGATTCCAGTTACGTGGTAAACGGCATTACCAAGGGCTGGGCCCGGAGTTGGCGCAAGAGGGGCTGGGTCAAGTCGGATAACCAACCGGCGATCAACCCCGATCTCTGGGGCCAATTGCTTGATCTGGTCGCTCAGCTGGATGTTTGTTTTAACTGGGTCCGGGGCCATAGCGGTGATCCCTTGAATGAGCGTTGCGATGAACTGGCGGTGGCCACGGCCCGGCAGGGTGATGAGCTGCCCGAAGATCTCGGCTATCAGAGAGGCAATGGCGAGTGATGCCGGGGTTGCGACCGGAAATTATCCGGGTCTGGGCCGGCCAGCTGCTGCACGAGTATCAACAGATCTGTTGGCTCTACCGGGTTAAGCTGCGGCCGCCGGTTTTTGAAATCAGCGATGGCCAGAGCCGGGCCGGGGCCTGGTCGAGCAAATTCGATACCTTGCAGCTCGCCGCCTGGTTGATTATCGATCATGAGTGGCATGTAGTGGTCGAGATCCTGCGCCACGAGATGGCCCATCAGTACGTGGCGCAGGTTATGGGCCGGAGTGAGGAGGTGGCCCATGGCCCGGCCTTTCTCGAGGCCTGCGATCGGCTGGGGGTCAACCCCGGGTTTCGGGCGGCAACCGGGGCGATCCCCCGGCTGGTGAAGGGGGCGTCCGGGGCGGTCGTTAATCCGATCCTGGCCAAGGTTGAAAAGCTTTTTTCCCTGGCCCGGAGCGCCAATGAACATGAGGCCGCCCTGGCCATGCAGAAGGCCAATGACCTGCTGCGCAAGCATAATATCGCCCGGCTTGAGGCTGAGGTTGCCACCACCTATGATTATGTGGTGATCAATGAGCAAAAGAAGCGGCTGAGCGCCCACCAGCGATATATCGCCGCCATCCTTAAGGATTTTTTCTATGTCAATGTGGTGGTTGCCAAGCAGTTTGATGCCAAGAGCCTGGAGAGCCACCGGGTGATCGAGTTGATCGGCGCCCAGGAAAACCTGAGTGTGGCCGAATATGTCTATCATTTCCTGGTCAACCGCCTGGCTGTTCTCTGGCAGGGTTATTCGAAAAAACATGGGGTGGCCGGCCTGGAGAAAAAATCATACTATCTCGGCGTGTTGAATGGTTTCCGCGATAAGCTCAACCGTCAGGAGCAGGCAACAGCCGGGGCAAACTGCGCCACCAGCGCCCTGGTCTGCGCCAATGATCCCGGGCTCATTCGTTATTACCACTCCCGCTATCCCCGCCTGCGCAGCATCAGGCCCCAGGCGGCCAGGGTCTATGGCGGCTCCTACCAGGCCGGGGAGCAGGAGGGCCGGCAGCTCGTTCTCCATAAAGGCGTGGCGGCCAGCGACGGCAACCGGGGCGCGTTGCTGGCCGGGCCCGGGGGCAAGGCCAAGGGCGCGTCGTCGATTTTTGGGTTTTTAAAAAAATAAACCATTGCTGCGGGGCCCGGCCATTGGCCCGCCTCGATGGGCGGCCTTGCGTTAAGGATAATAATGGAAAAAACAGCTGACAAGGCAAAGCTGCCCTGGGCCGGCCATAGCCTGCCCCTGATGCTGGCGCCGATGCAGGGCCTTACCAACCGAGCCCTGCGGGGTCTTTTTGCCGAAAGATATAAGCCGGATGTTCTCTTTACCGAGTTTGTCCGGGTGGGCAAGGGGAAGAAGAACAATATCTCGGCCAATGATCGGCTGGAGGCCGCGCCCGGCGATAGCGGCCTGCCCCTGGTGGTGCAGCTGATCGGCAATGACCGCGAGGCCCTGGGCCGGGCCGCTCTTCTGGTGCAGGAGCTTGGCGCGGTTCACCTCAATATCAATCTGGGCTGTCCTTTCGGCCGGATGGGCAGCAATTCGGCGGGCGGCTCTTTGTTGCGGGATGAGGAGGGGCTGGCGAATATCCTTGGCGGGTTGCGACCGCTGATTGCCGGGAGTTTTTCCGTGAAGTTCCGGGCCGGTTTTGATGATCCGGGCCAGACCCTTTCCCTGGTGAAATTATTTGAGGATTGCGGGGTCGATTATCTGATTCTCCATCCCCGGACCGTGGCCCAGCAATACAGCGGACGGGCCGATCACCGGATCACGGCTGAGGTGGTCAAGGCCACCGGTCTGCCGGTGATCGCCAACGGCGATATCTTTACCGCGGCCGAGGGCCACCGGGTGCTGGCCCAGACCGGGGCCGCCGGCCTGATGCTCGGCCGGGGCGCGATTGGCGATCCTTTTCTCTTTGCGCGTCTGCGCGGCAATTATCCGGCTGTTTCTACCCCGGAGGCAAGAAGAGTCGAGGTGCGGGAATATCTGCAGGAGTTGTTGCGGCGTTATCAGGTGTTGTTTTGCGGGGAGCGGCAGATCCTGGCGAAAATGAAGGATGTAATCAGGCAGGTGACTGATCCCGAGTTGGCAACCTTGGTCCAGCGGTTGAAAAAGAGTAAAACTCTCCTGAAGTTTGAGGAGGTGCTGGCTGATGTTGACTGGGATTGATCCTTGGCGGGCGGCGAAGAAAAACCGAACCCCCTTGCCGGGTTCGGGAGGGTTGGCTGCGGGGTCTTTGTTGGCGGGCAAGGCGCCGACCTTCGCAGGGCGCGAAGTATAGCGGGCTCCGGCGCTGAGTGCAAACGCAAAAAAGGTTTAACCTCTCATATTTGTCCCGGGCGGGTAATCCGGCAGGGGAAAAAGAGATAGGCAAGGTGGCTAAATGAAAATATCAGATGAAGTCTGGGATGCCCTCGGCTCCCTGTCCGAGGATGAGATCTTTCAGGTTATGACCAAATTGTTTGCCCATTATGAGGGCAAGCTCGAGCATAATCCGGAAAATGGGGAGGCCCTTGCTTTTTTTAAGAACCTGGGCAATGTCATCGCGGAAACCAGCCAGTGTAACAGCAACCGCCGCTAGAAGGCGCCTGTCCATCAATGGTCTTTTTTTTTCGATAACTTCGTCGCTTCATTTTTTGAAACTGCTCACGTACTTCAAGTACGCTGCGCTGTTCAAAATCGTTGCTCCTTGTTCTCGATAAAAAAAATAATCATTTCCGGACAGACACTATCTTGAAAAGAGATTGGGGAAGTAGAAGGTCTTATACTTGTCCACCAGCCCCTTGAGGTTGATATTGGCCAGATGGTCGGCCTTTTTTTCGTCAAAGCCCAGTTTATTGAAATCCATGATTCCGTTTGTCGCGTGACAGCCGTTGCAGGCGACACTGGCCTCTTTCTTGGCAACATCCTTGTGGAAGTACTCCAGCTCTTTTTTTCGGGCGTCAGCCGCCATTTTATCCTGAATATTGACAAACAACTTGGCCTTGGGGGTATCGTGATAGTTGATCATCGATTCTTTTTTGCCGTTTATGGTTTGGAAGACGGAAATCCTTGAAATAGTATCTTTTTCCCGTTGCCGGCGATCGGGGTGTGGTTTGAAAAAGGAGCCGAAGGGTTCCCCCGCAAACTCAATGTTGTGGGACAAGGTCCATTCGTAGTTGAGTTTGCTGAAGTTTTTGTTGTTGATGTGGCATGTTTCGCAAAACATGAAGCCGGTGTGCATATTCATGAATGCCCGGACCAGATTGTTGCCGTAATGGGGGTAGAGGGGATGGCAGGCCCGGCATGAAGAGCTATCATGGGAGTTACGGATATATGATTGTTCCTTGCGGTGTAATGATTTCAGATCATATTTTTTTATCATCTCCTTGTCTTTTGGCGAAACATGGCATTTGCTGTTGCATTCAACGTGGTTTTCGGCGGCATGGGGTACTTTATTCAGGCCAACATGGCATTGCCGGCAGGCCACACCCTTGTGGGGTGACTGGGCGTAGTTTTGTTCATCAATGTGGAGAATTTTAAGCTTGTTTCCTTTTTCCGAGCGAACCAGTCCCGGGTATTGGTGACAGGTCAGGCAGCCCTCGCTGTCACGGCAGTAGGCGTCAGGGATGAGCGCGAAGATGGCGAGAAAAACAGCGGCTATGGTTATCAGGCTCTTGGTCATTTTTATACCGGAGTTTGGCTGAGCTTAAAGGTATTTAAAGAGTATGTTAAATTCTTTTCTGCCTGACCGCAAATATTTTTTGGTTGAGAGCTGCCAGGGTTCGGTGGCGGATTACAGCTCAAGGTCAAGGGCCGAGGCAATTCGTCTGACCACGATCCCGGCATTGTCGGTATCATATTCGGCCAGGCAATCAGCAAGTTTTTCCGCCTCGTTCTCAAGGATGGTTTGCTTGAGTAATTCGTGCAACCTCTCGTAGCGGTTCTGCGCTTCGCCCAGATCATGATCAAGAAGTTGCAGCAACTCTTTCAGCAGCGGTGCAACGGCCTGAACCTCAACCTCCTTGGCCTCCTGTTGTCTCGGGGCTGAGGGGGGGGCGGCCGGAAGGAGCCGCAGGCCGTCCAGCAGATTTTTCAGCTGTTCGGTAAAATCGGTTAACCCGGCCGGTTGGCCATCATTGTCGGCGGCCAGCTCTTTTTCCAGTTGACCGGCTGCCTGGTAAAAGGCCATTGCCCCGAGGTTGGCCGCGACGCCCTTGACGGCATGCACCATGGCTCTGGCCTCCTCCCGGCGGCCATCTTCAATGGCGTGGTGGATGGCGGCGATGGTCTCGCTATTGCCTTTGGCAAATCGTCGCAAGAGCTTGAGCAAAAGAGATCGGTTCCCGGCAACCCGTTGTAATCCTCTGTTCAGCTCGATGCCGGGAAGATGATCAGGTAATTGGCTCTCATCATCGGCGGAGGCTGTCGAGGGTGAAGGTTGATGCTGTTCTTCCCTGGGCTTTATCCAGCGGATCAGTATGTTATGAAGTTCTTTGATGTCGATGGGCTTGGTCAGATGGTCGTTCATGCCGACGGCAAGACAGCGCTCACGGTCGCCACTCATGGCGTGGGCGGTCATGGCCACTACCGGCAGATCTCGCCACTCGTCATGGCGCCGGATTTGGCGGGTTGCCTCGTAGCCGTCCATCACCTGCATCTGCAGGTCCATAAATACCAGGTCGAAATGTTTCTGCTCAAGGGCGGCCAATGCCTCAACCCCGTTGGCGGCCACGGTGGCGGTTATGCCGACCTTGGAAAGCAGGGCTACGCCTATTTCCTGATTGATGTCATTATCATCGACCAACAGCACATGGCTGCCGGCGATGCGGGCAAGATTGGCGGCGGAGCGTTGCACCGGCCCGGCCTCTCCGGCCTCGGGGGTGGCTTTTGCAAACTCTAGTTCGAAGGTAAAGCTGCTGCCGCGGCCCTGGCTGCTGGTTACTGTTATATCGCCCCCCATCAGTTCCACCAGTTGCCGGGTGATGGCCAGGCCCAGGCCGGTTCCGCCGAATTTGCGGGTGGTGGATGGGTCGGCCTGCTCAAATGGAGCAAAGAGCCTTTTTTGATGTTCCGGGGAGATGCCGATACCGGTGTCATTGACCTTGAACTCAAGGCGGATCAGCTCCGGGGTCTCTTTGGTGGGAGTGATGGTGAGGGTCACTTCGCCCTGTTCGGTGAACTTGATCGCATTGTTGAGCAGGTTGACCAGCACCTGGTTAAGGCGGAGGCGATCGCCGATGAGCCGGTGCGGAATTTTTTCCCCGATTGCCAATTGCAGGGTCAGATTTTTTTTCCTGGCGGAATTAGCCACCACATCATTGAGATCATTTACTATGCGGTTCAAGTAAAAGGGCTGATTTTCAATGGTCAGCTTGCCCGCTTCTATTTTTGAGAAGTCAAGGATGTCGTTGATGATGCCGAGCAGGTTTTCGCCGGCCCGCACTACCTTGCCCATGTAGTCGTGCTGTTTGTCCGAGTTTTCGCTTGCCAGTGCCAGGCGGCTCAGGTTGATCACCGCGTTCATCGGGGTGCGGATCTCGTGGCTCATGTTGGCGAGAAAGAAGCTCTTGGCCTGATTGGCCTCTTCGGCCGCCTCCCGGGCCTTGATCAAATTTGCTTCACTGGCCTTGAGGGCGGCGGTCCGTTCTCGCACCATATCTTCAAGATGAAGCTGGTGTTGCTCAAGTTCCTGCTCAAGGGCTTTGCGGTCGGTGATATCCTCACTGATCGACAGATAATGAGAGATGCTGCCGTCAGCTTGCCGAATCGGTGAAATCATGGTCAGATCGATGAATTCCCGGCCTTGCCGGTCTTGGTTGATCAACTCGCCTTGCCAGTTCTTTCCGGCGGTCAGAGTCGACCACATTTCATTGTAGGTTGAGTCGGGGGTTTTGCCGGAGTAGAGAATACGCGGGGTTTTGCCGATGGCTTCCTGCAGGGGGTAACCGGTGGCGGCGACAAAGGCCTGGTTGACGTACTCAATATGGCCGTCCAGATCGGTAATGATAGTACTGTTGGGGCTTTGTTCCACGGCCAGGGACAGTTTTCGCAGTTGGTCTTCGGCCAGATGCCTCTCCTTGATGGTTTTCCGAAAGGCAAGCACTGCGGCCGCCATCTCTTTGAGCACGCCGAAACCGGTGCGTTGTAAATGTTCCATGCCGGGCAAAGCCGGCGGCATTCCGGTTTGCTTGGCCATCAGGTGCAGGGCGTCGGCAACCGCGGTGAGGTGGCGGCTCAGAAAGCGGCCGGAAATAAGGGAGATGGTCATCATCACCAGGAAGGCGATGCCGCTGATCATTATTACCCGGGTGAAAATCTTTTCAAAAGCCTCGGCTCCCGCATCGCCGTGTTCCAGGGCGGCCTCGGAAATCCTGGCGGTAATCCCATGCCGCCGTTTGACAAAATCGATAAAATATTCCTGGGCCTTGTCGATATAGCCGGTGGCGGTGGTCGGGTCAATGGCGGCGATATCGGTGGCCATCACCATGAAATTGCGATAGTTTTCAAAGTCCTCGACCATAAGCCCGGCATCGTCTCCGCCTGCCTCCGCCACGTGTGGGGAGTTGGCCAGGGCTGTGGTCCGTTGATCAAGCTTGGCCAGGACATCGACGATCTGGGAGTGAATGCGGTAAATCTCCGCCTCGTCAAGCTTGCCCCCGGCCGCACCTTTAAGGGCTTTGGCCGAGAGCTGATGCATGGCCGCCATCTGTTGGCCCAGTTGCGCGGCTTCGATAAGGATCTGCAGATCCTCCCGCTCTCTTGCATAACGGTCCTGATTTTCCTGGCGCAGCGAATAGAGCGACCAGAGCGTGATCATGGTGCCGAGCATGGCGGCCAGTACCACCGGCAGCAGAAAGAGCAGGAGAAAGGTCCGTCGGCGCGTTTTGGGTTTTATCGCATCTCGGTTCTGATTGCGAGGCGAAAAAGCCGGTTTGGGGGGGGATGGCAGATCCATATTTATTTTATCAGCTCCGCCCATTGGTCTGGGTTGATAGAGGCTATATATTCGAAACCTTTGTCGCCCAAGGGTTTAAAGACAACAACGATCGCTTCCGGTTTGGGGAAATAACCGATGACGTCCATCAGGTTGGGGGCATGGGCGACGATCACCCGGTTGGTCCCGGCCGGGACCGGGGTGGAAAGGAGGCGCCGGGTGTTTTTGATTCGGGGCACCTTTTCGGTCTTGGTCAGGTTCGAGGTGTACATCAGGTATTCACTGACCTCACAGGCGCCAAAGGCCGCCTCGGCGGTCTGCCTGGTTCGGCACATGGGGCTGGCCAGCACCTCTCCCACCGGAATTTGCGCCTGGCGGATTGCCGCCCCGACCCGGGCTGCAATTTTTCTACCCTCTTCGGTGAGCGGCCGTTGGGTTGAACAGTCGTTGAGGTCAACCCTGGGCACCCGGTCCGGCTTCGAGGTATCGGTGGGCCCGTGGCGCATGTAGAGGACAAAGCCGCCTTCCCGTAATTGGCTGATGGTTTCCGGAGTGGCCGCTTTCGGCGTGAATGGTTGCTCGTCAGCGGCGGTAGAGTGGTTCGGGGCCAGGGTCATTGTCAGGGCCAGGGCAAGTAAATATTTAAGCCATCTGTTCTTCATCGTGCAGAACCTCCTAGATAATTATGGAAAGAATAACCGGCGCTATAGGGATCCGTCCAGCAGGCGGCAGGAAAGGGGATCGCTAAGCCGATTTATGTATACTATATTAGCAGGTTGTTGGAAAACTGTCACATTATCAGATAGCTTGCCATCTTTAGTCTGCTTATGTTGCCGAATAAATTGTAAAGATGACATTTAAAAGCAAATGCGGTTAAGTTGTAAAAATTAAACAGGGTAATCCCGGGCTGTTTTGGGCGAACCGCGGCTGCTGAAGAAAATATTATTTGGTAAGGAGGGGCGGCATGGCCGACCGGATTGAAAAAGAGATCGAGAGTTTACTGGGGCAAGGGCAGCGGAAAGCAAACATTTTGGCGCGGCTCGAGGGTGATCAGGCCCAGCGGCCCAAGGTTGTCTTTTACCTGAATAATATCTCCATGCCCGGTGATCGTAAAAAATATCAACTGTACAATCTTGTCTTGGCGGGATTACTTACTTTTGTGACTGCCAAAAAATTGATCGCCACTTTTTCTTTTGGTAAAATCGATTTGTTTCTCCTGATTTCGCTGATAGTGCCGGCGGTTAACATCTACCTGCTGCGGGAGATCCTGCGGTTTAGAAGACTGGGCTATCAGTTTTTGTTCGTGGTTTCCGTGCTGGCCATGGTGCATCCGGAAAACCATTTTATCCCGGAGGCGACCATGCAGGTGGCCATTATTGTTTTGTCCGGTTTTCTCTATGTGAAACTGTTTCCAACCGCTAAGATGATCAAATGACAACCTGTTGACGCCCTTTTGAGCAAGGGGGCATTTTGCGCGGTTTTCCGCCTGTTGGTGGCGAACCTTCCAAGGACCTGGAGACCAATGCCGCAATGACTTCCAACAACGACAAACATATGGTTGCCCCGGATGTGGTGCTAGATTTTCTTAAAAAATCCCTTCCCTTTAAAGAGCTTGAGCCGCAGGTGCTCGAAAGTCTGGCCGGTCGCTGTCTGATAGATTTTTTCCCAAAGGCAACGGTGGTTTTCAAGCAGGGGGAGACCGAGGTTTCTCATTTTTATCTGATTCAGAAAGGCGGGGTGAAAATTTACCTTAAGGATGAAGGCGGCGAAATTCTGCTTAAGGATTTCCGGGGTGAAGGGGAATACTTCGGGGCATTGCCCCTTATTCACGATTCCAAGGCAAATCTCAACGTGGAAACGGTGGAGGACACCTTTTGTTTTCTTTTTGAAAAAGAGGCCTTTCTGCAACTGGTCCGTTCTTTTCCCGCCGTTTCTAATTATTTTCTGCGCAGCATGTCGAAAAAATTGGTGAATACCGTCTACGCCGAACTTCGAGAGCACCGGATGACCCCCAGGACGGAAAGCTCGTTGTATCTTTTTTCGGAACAGGTCGGGCAAATCGTCAAGGGCAAGCCCCACACCATTGCCGCCGGGGAATCGGTGCGCCGGGCCGCGGCCCGGATGGCGGAGCTGCATATCGGCTCTCTGCTGGTTTATGGGGAAAACAATGACATCATCGGGATTATCACGGATAAGGATCTGCGGACCAAGGTGGTCGCCGCCGGCATGGATTATCAGACGCCGATTTCGCGGATTATGACCGCCCCGGTGGAAGCCATCCCCGCTCATGCCGTCTGTTTTGATGCCATGCTTGCCATGATGCGGCGGCGTATCCACCATCTGGCCGTGGAGCAGCAGGGGGAAATCATCGGGGTGGTTACCACCCATGACATCATGGTCCTCCAGGGCACCTCGCCTATTTATCTGTTCCGGGAGATTTTAGCCCAACGCCATATCGCCGGATTGTACGGCCTTTCCCGGAAGGTGCCCCAGGTGATAAGGTCCCTGATCGAGGAGGGGGCCAAGGCCAATAATGTCACCCGGATGATCACGGTGTTGAATGATCATATCCTTGATCGATTGCTCACCCTGCTCATCGATGAACTCGGTCTGCCGCCGGTGCCGTTCTGCTGGTTGCTGCTGGGCAGCGAGGGACGCCGGGAGCAGACCTTTAAGACCGATCAGGATAATGCCATTGTTTATGCCGATCCCCAAGATGCGGCCCAGGCTGCGGCGGCCGAGAAGTATTTCGCGGTGTTGGCGGACAAGGCCATCGAGCATCTGGTTGCCTGCGGCTATCCCCGGTGCCCCGGCGATATCATGGCCTCCAATCCGAAATGGCGGCAACCGCTTTCCGTCTGGAAGCGTTATTTTGATCAATGGCTCATAACCCCGGAGCCGAAAGATGTATTGCATTCGACGATTTTTTTCGATTTTCGGGACGGCTACGGTGCGAGGAGCCTTGCCGATGAGTTGCGGCAACATCTCGTGGACAATGCCGGCAAGAAGGATTTGTTTTTCATGCACCTGGCCAAGGATTGCCTGGAGGCCCGACCGCCGCTTTCTTTTTTCCGCAACCTGATCGTGGAAAAGGATGGGGAGCATAAAAATTTACTGGATTTGAAAACAAAGGGATTGGTCCCTTTTGTTGATTTCGCCAGGCTGCTCTCCTTGAAGTTCGGCATCCGGGAGAGTAATACCCTGGGCCGCCTGCAACTGCTTGCCGAGGCAGAGCGCCTGGCCCCGGATCTTTACCGGGAGTCGGTGGATGCCTACGAATTTCTCATGCATCTAAGGTTGGTGCACCAGATGCGCATGCTCGAAGATAATCGGCAGCCTGACAATTTTATAAACCCGGCCGATCTTTCCGATCTTGAAAAACAGACCTTGAAGGAGGCGTTCGAGGTCGTCCGCCGGATCCAGAGCAGCATTAATCTGGAGTTTCGCTTGAGCGATCTTTAATGGGCATCTCATGAAGATCAGCAATCTGTTCAGGTTTGCCTCGCAAGTGAGCCCGGCGCCTTTGGGGAAAAGTCGGCTTTTTTTTAAGGAGCTAGACCAGCAGAGGCCAATCCGGGAATATGATTTTGTTGTCTATGATACGGAGTTGACCGGCCTGAACCCCCGCCGGGATGAAATCGTTTCCATCGGCGCGGTTCGGGTCAGGGATCTGAAGATCTTGGTCGGGGAAACTTTTTATGTCCATGTCAAGCCCGGCCAGGCCCTTCCCAAAAACAGCACCTTGATTCATCGGATTACCCCGCAGCAAATTGAACAGGCCCCGGTTATCAGGGACGTGCTTCCTGAATTTGTCGATTTTTGCGGGGAATCATTTATGGTCGGTCACTATGTGGGGTTGGATACCACCTTTGTGAACCGGGCCTTAAAAAAACATTTCGGCTCGGCCCTCTACAACCCCTGTCTTGATACGCTGCGGCTGGCTCAGGCCTATCGGGAAATGTGCTGGGAACAGTATCATGATCGTTTTAACATGAGCGTTTCCTTTAATCTCAGCGACCTGGGCAAGGAGTACAACCTGCCGCAATTTGCCAAACATAATGCCTTTGAGGATGCCATGCAGACCGCGTATCTTTTTATCTATCTGGTAAAAAAAATGAGAGAACACGGGGTGGTAACCATGAAGGATCTCTTTAATGCCGGGAGGTCCTGGCGGTGGGTGTTTTGATAATTGCGCGTTGATTCGGTTTATTAGTTGATTAAAAATCTTGTGTTTTTATTTTTTTTTGCTAAATTGCGTCTGCTCGGTATTTATACCCATGTTTAGTGGTTGTGCGGTGGTGAAGGGGCAACGGGGGAAATCGCTCATGACCGGCAAATTGGTGAACTGGTTTATAATCCAAACAGGAGGATTAGATGGAAAAAAACTTGGCGCAGTATTGGAAGAAAAATCTTTCGTACATGATCACCTTGCTGACCATTTGGGCGGTTGTCTCCTATGGTTGCGGCATTCTGTTCGTTGAACAGCTCAATGCCATAAAATTAGGCGGCTTTCCGCTTGGTTTCTGGTTTGCCCAGCAAGGGGCGATTTATGTCTTTGTCGTATTAATTTTTGTCTACTATCTGCTGATGCAGAAGTTGGACAAAGAGTTCGACGTCCATGAATAGGCATCTCCTCGGTCCTTTTTCGTAAGGTTGTTGCACAATTTATAAATTTAAATTCGGGAGTTAAATTATGTCGATATTGGCATGGACCTATATCATGGTGGGGCTCACCTTCACCTTATATTTGAGTATCGCCTGGTTTTCCAGGGTCACCACCACCAAAGGTTTTTACGTGGCCGGCGGCGGTGTTTCCCCGCTGGCAAACGGAATGGCCACAGCGGCCGACTGGATGAGCGCCGCCTCGTTTATTTCCATGGCGGGCCTGATTTCTTTTTTAGGCTACACCGGATCGATTTACCTGTTGGGTTGGACCGGCGGCTATGTGTTGCTCGCCCTGCTGCTTGCCCCTTACCTTCGTAAATTCGGCAAATACACGGTGCCGGATTTTGTCGGCGATCGTTATTACTCGGATGTGGCCCGTTTTGTCGCCCTGGTTTGCGCCATCTTTGTTTCCTTTACCTATGTCGCCGGCCAGATGCGCGGGGTCGGTATTGTTTTCAGCCGCTTTCTCGAGGTTGATGTTAATACCGGAGTTCTGATCGGTATGGCCATCGTCTTCTTTTATGCTTCCCTGGGCGGCATGAAGGGCATTACCTATACCCAGGTTGCCCAGTACTGTGTATTGATTTTCGCCTATATTATTCCGGCTGTTTTCATCTCCATGAAGATTACCGGCAATCCTATCCCCCAGCTTGGTTTCGGTTCCACCATTGCCGCCGGTCAGGATGCGGGCAAGTTTTTGCTGGAAACCCTGAACGGGCTTAATACCGATTTGGGATTTTCAGAGTATACCAAGGCCTTTGGCCCGGGCAGCAAGTCCATGCTTGATGTTTTCTGCATCACCATGGCCCTGATGGTCGGCACCGCCGGTCTGCCCCATGTAATCGTTCGTTTTTACACGGTGCCCAATGTTCGCGGCGCGCGTCTGTCCGCCGGCTTTGCCCTGTTGTTTATCGCGATTCTCTACACCACCGCCCCGGCAGTGGCCTCATTTGCCCGTTACAATATGATCAACACCATCAACAATACCTCTTACAGTCAGGCTCCGGACTGGGTCAAGAACTGGGAAAAAACCGGTTTGATCGCCTGGGCGGACAAGAACAACGATGGGGTAATTCAATATCGAGCCGGCGCTCCCTTTGCCGGTAAACCGAGTTTCTCCGGGGAAGTAGGCGCGTTGGGCCAGAAAATGTTGACCAATGAATTGACCTCTAACGAGAACGAGGTTTATATCGACCGTGATATTATGGTACTGGCCAACCCGGAAATCGCCAATCTGCCCCCCTGGGTAATTGCCTTGGTGGCCGCCGGTGGTCTGGCTGCCGCCTTGTCCACTGCTTCCGGCCTGCTCCTGGTTATATCTTCATCCATTTCCCATGATCTCTATTACCGGATGATCAATCGCCAGGCCACCGAATCGCAACGGCTGGCCGTAGGCCGGGTGATGATCGGTATTGCCGTTTGTATTGCCGGTTATTTCGGTATTAATCCTCCGGGTTTTGTCGCCCAGGTGGTTGCTTTTGCCTTCGGATTGGCGGCTTCTTCCTTTTTCCCGATTATCGTTTTGGGGATTTTCTCCAAGCGGACCAACCGCGAGGGGGCTGTCTGCGGCATGATTGCCGGTATCTGTTTTACCTTTATCTATATCGTCAATATCAAGTTTCTCGGCGGCTCGACCTGGTTCATGGGGATCAGCGCCGAGGGTATCGGCACGGTGGGTATGGTAATCAATTTCATTGTTACCCTGCTGGTTTCCAGTTTCACGGCCGCCCCGCCTCAAGAGGTGCAGGATATGGTGGAAAGTATTCGTTACCCGCGTGGTGCCGGTGGCGCCATCGATCATTGATGTGACAATGATTAACGGGAGATCCGTTAATCGATAGCCAGCACAAAAAAACGCGCAGATTTCTGCGCGTTTTTTTTGTGTCGGCCCGGCAAAATTATGTTTAAGGGTTATTGTGGCCTGTTATGGAAAACTTCATCCTGACATTTTCGTTTCTGCTCATCGGCATGGGGTTGCGGCGAATTCCGCAATTCCCGGAAAATAGCGCCCAGGCGTTAAATCTTTTTGTAATTTATGTCTCCTTGCCGGCCCTGGTTTTGCTCAAGATTCCCGGGCTTGTTTTTTCAAGTAAGCTCATGGTGCCGATCTTGATGCCCTGGCTCATGCTGGCGGCCACCGCCGCCATTATTCTGCTGCTTGCCCGGCTCCTGGGCTGGCGCAAAGAAATAGTCGGCGCCCTTCTGCTGCTTGTCCCGCTCGGTAACACCTCTTTTTTGGGGATTCCGATGGTTAAGGCTTTTTTCGGCGAGCAGGGCATTCCCTTTGCGGTGCTTTATGATCAACTAGGCTCTTTTCTGGCTTTGGCAACCTATGGTTCGGTTGTGCTTGCGGTTTACGGCCACCAGGGGGCAGGGCCTTCCGCCGCTCCGATCATCAAGCGGATCGCCACCTTTCCCCCTTTTATCGCCCTGCTCATTGCCTTTGTTGTCTTGCGCCGATTTTCTTTGCCGGATGTTGCGCAGGTGCTGCTCGGTGATCTCGCCGCCACCTTGGTGCCGGTGGTCATGATTGCGGTGGGGTTTCAGATCTCCTTTCGGCTCAAGGCCGAGGTGGTTAAGCCCCTGGTGGTCGGCCTGGTCGTCAAACTCTGTGTGGCGCCGCTGCTCGCCCTGCTTTTTTGCCGATTTTTCGAGCTTGATTCCCTCGCGGCCCGGGTCGCGGTTTTTGAGGCCGGCATGCCGCCGATGGTATCCGCCGGGGCCATGGCGATTATTGCCGGTCTTTCGCCGGAACTTACCGCCGCCCTGGTCGGGGGCGGCATAATTCTATCTTTTGTGACCCTGCCCATTTTGTTCCAGTTTTTTTAAACCGGTGCCTCCATCTCGCCGTTTAAGGGCAGGGGTTGCGGGCGCTGCATGGTGATCCAGATTATGTCCGAGGCGGGGAGTCCCCCTGTCCCCGGACATATCTTTGGCGATTAGTTGGCCGCAACCCATTCCCGGTGCGGCCATTTTTCCATGCCGCCGGTCAGGATAAAGAGTTTGGCCTCGGCCACCCCCTTGGCGGCCAGATACTCATAAGCCCGTTTGGCGCCGCCCTTGCCCCGGGGACAGACGACCACCACCGCCTCATAATTATGGGCTTGGATAAGTTTCAGCGCCGGGTCGAGGGTTTGCCGGTCGTGGTCGGATTTGACCGGGTAACCATTGGTCTCGAGCGAGTTCTTGATATGATGGGCGGTAAAGTCCTTTTTCTCCTGAATGTCCACCAGCAGCACAGGTTTGGCCGCCTCCAGCCATCCTTTGAGTTGATCGGCGGACACATAGTTGTAGCTGGTCCAGGCCTGGGCGACCTGGGCGGTGCCCAGCAGCAGAGCGGCAATGATAAATAGCAATTTTTTCATGGGTTGTTCTCCTGTTATTGATGATAGGTAATGGTGTATTTGAACCCGGCGGGATCAAGCCAATCAAGGGTTGTGCTCCCGACCTGGGCAAAGGGGTACATCAGATAGTTGACCGGCGTCATTCACGGCTGCAATCCGGCCCGGGGTGTCAAGGTTGTTTTCAATGAGATAGGCGGCCAGCTTTTCCGCGGCCAACGTGGTAATTTCAATCATCTGTTTGCTCCTTGTTTGCGGTGCATTAGTCTCAATAAAAATGGTTTTCCACCCAGAGCTTATGGCAGAAAACATTTGTCAAAATGCTTATAATTTCTGCCGCCAATAACTGCCGTAGACCACCCCCATCGGATTGTTGGCCAGGACCCGGTCCTTGACCACCAGCACGGTCACCGGCGCCTCGCAATATTTCTGAAAGAGGATGTCGTGGCCCAGGCAGAGCCCCATCTGGATATTGAGCTCGGTGCGGGCGCGATTGAGCATTTGGGCCTGGCCGATGGGATTGCAGGCCACTTCGAATTTTTCCGGCTTGATCTTGGCCATGCCATGTTCATCTTTGTTAAGGCCGGCCATCTTGCAGCAGACCGAATCAACCTTGAATGTCTTTTCCAGAACCGAGGCGACCAAGGCCGCCTCCTCGGCCAGGCCGATACAAAAGGCGATGCCGAGCCGTGAAAAGCCGTTCCTCTTGGCAAACTCTATGATCTCCTGCAGCCGGGTCTGCGAGTTGCCGTACTGGGCCCGCATCTGTTCGCTGATGTTTTGAAAATTTTGATTCTCCGCCAGTGAATAGGCGGAGAGCTCAAGGGCGCCACCGGTACAGTCGAACCCCTCGCTGTTGCATCTGTTTTTCGTTTTTTGTCCGCAATGGGCGCATTTCATGGCTTTGTCCTCAGATATTGATAACGTTGTCGGCCAGTTGCATGGAGGTGACGATATCCAGCATGTTGGTGGTTTCTCCAACCTGTTTTTTGTCAAGCAGCTCGAAGTGCTCCAGGCAGGTGCCGCAGACCAGGATCTGGACGCCGGTTTCGGCAAGCCCTTGCAGGATCGGCATCGCATCGGATTGCTCCACCGTGAGTTTGACCCCGTTGTTGACCAGTACCAGCCGCCAGAGTTCCGGCCCCATCTCCTTCAAGGTTTTCAAAAAGTTGATGAGCAGGCCGCTCCCCAGGCGGTCATCGCCGTGCCCCAATCGGTCGGTGCCGACCATGACCATGATCTTCTTGGTCGCCAGAGCTGCCTCTGTTTCCGGGGTTGCCATGACCTGGCAGGCCCCGGCGGCGGCAATGCCCGTCACCTGAAAATCGACCCCGAATTTTTCAACGGTGACCTGGAAATTCTTGTGGGCCAGAAAGCGGCTTACGTTTTCCCTTGCCGCCTCGTTATCCACGATTACCGAAATCTTGGCCGGGGTGGTCTTATCCAGCAGCTCTATAAGTTGCAGCACCGGACCCGGACAGGCCAACCCCCGGCAGTTTAGTTCTACAGACATATCTTTTTCCTCCAGATATTTATTTGACCAGGATCATCTTTGCAGGATGGCGACCACCCAGCCGCTGATGGCAGAGAGGTCGAGGGACGACTGGAGACGAAAAAAACGATGAGAAGTTTGAGCGGCAGCTTTTCATTGGAACTTTCTCCTTATGGTTCAGATGCTTTAACGCCTGAGAAAACAGGCTGCATGCGTCCTGAGCCCTTGGAGAGTATAGCCCTCAGCTAAAAAGAGAGGTCAACCGGGAAGGGGGGGGGAAGCAGAGCGCCTGTCACTTGCACAACCCGGACCGGGTTGTTCGCCAGACGCAATGTTCAGTATGATGAAGTTATAAAATGTTTCAAGTTTGCTCTCTTGCCTGAATATAAGGTTATCGATTGTGAACTTTTTACACAGAATATCCCGATGAGTCAAATAGGAAAAAACGATGAGTAGTCGTTGCCGGATTAGGAAAAATAATTGATTATGTTGTCTTGAGTAAGAGGTGCACAGTCATAATGGGGCCATGTTTATGAGATGTTTTATGGTGGAGGCAAATTGTCGTGCAGGGTTTGGTGACAGGTGTTTTTTGTGTGGGTATTTTTTGATGTTGCTTGTTGCACTAAGAGTTGCTGGCATATATGCCAGCCAATAATTTTTTTGAAGCCCAAGATGTGTGGTAGAATATTTTATAATTACTGATTTTTGATGATTGACGAGAAGCAGGAGTAATTTATAAATTTTTAGATAAAAGGAGTAACTATGGAATTTGTTTCAAAAAATGCCCCATTACAGATCAAGACGTTAATTCTATTATTACTGGCATCTTTTTGGGTTTCAGGTTGTGTCCCCTCCACTGGGCCAAAATTTACTCAAGGGATGGCGCCGCCAACCGGGAAATCGATAGTTTATTTTTATCGGACAAATGATTTCATGACCAATACTACCCTGCCGGACATTCTTGATAACGGGAATAAGATAATTTCAAATTTTTCTGCTAATTCATATCATGAATATATTATGGAACCGGGGAGGCATACCTTTGAGCCTAAACAATTCGGGTTATTTAAAAAAGAAACGGTGACCATCGATGACGCCAAGCCCGGCGAAACTTATTATGTCCAGCTTAAACTCCATATAGGCTTCATTGGCCTGACCCGAATGGCCTCGGTTACGGCATTGCAGCAAATTAAAGCATGCTACCGGGTTTACGGGGCAGGCGAAGAGTCAACATCGTCTCCCGCACCTTCGCAAAATAATTCTCCATCTTCCGCCATTCCGGTGTCATCGCCTGTGGCGGCTGAAAGTCAAAGGCCGTCAGTTAAGGCGGTTAGCAGGGCATCACAGTCGTTTCTTTATGTAAACGCTTCACCCGTAGAATCCAGAATAAGAATTCTTAATATTAACCCCAAATTTAACCAAGGAATGGCGTTGGTGCCGGGGCGTTATCATCTCGAAACATCGGCACCCGGTTATTTGACGGATAAGAGATGGATTTCGTTACAGTCGGGCGAACAAAACGTGACCATTACGCTTTCTCCGAAGCAAACTGCTCTTGTTCCGCCTCCGGCCCCGCAAGTCAAAGCTGAGATCATAGCCGCCTCTCCCGAGATTGATTCCTATATCAAAATGTTGCGGTCGAATGATCCAGGGCAAAAGAGGGACGCGGCAAAAATAATTTATAATTCATACTCAAATGATTCGGCCCTTTTGCAAGTAGCCAATGAGGCTTTGCTCAACGGCTATAATGAAAATACGAATAGTAAACTGCAAATTGATGCCATGGCGTGGTTGTGCAAGGCGATAGGTCGATCTGGCCAGAAAAAGTATTTATCGACATTGCAACAGGTGGCCAATGCTACAAATAGTAGTAAGTTGAAGAAATATGCATTAAAAAGCGCTAAGGACTTAGGGGGTATGTGATTTTTATGAACTAAGGTTAGCTCTACGGCTTGATGAGTGAATAACTCTGACCTTCAATTATTGGGTGGCAATAACTATGATGAAGATGGTGGCGGTGTGACCGGAAAAAGGATTGTTTCAATAGTTGTTTTGATTTTTTTGTTTTGTTATCCCCTGGTGGCCTCGGCTGAACAAGATAAATCGTTTGGTAAAAAAGTTGGAGAAGTCGCCCGAGAAGTGAAAGAGGGTACAACAGAGGCCTTTCGCCAAACCCAAAAAGTAGTCAAGAAGACTTCGTCCGAAGTTGCAGGAGATTCAAAGTCTTTGTGGCAGAAAGCCAAAGAATATCCGGGTAAGTTTTGGGATGATGTGAAAGAGGGATTTAGGAAGGACAAGTAGTTTTTTGTTTTTCTGTTATATCTGTGGACTTTTTATGAAGAATCAAAGGTCAAGTCGTCGAGTCGTTGTGACGGGGATGGGGATCGTTTCTTGTCTAGGTCTTTCTCGGGCAGAGGTTAGAGAATCCCTTAAAACCGGCAAATGCGGAATTTTGCTGGATCATGAGCGGAAAACGTTGGGGTTTCGGAGTGGGCTGTCCGGAAGGATTAAAGGCTTTAGCGCAGAGCGACAGCTTGATCGCAAGTACCGGAAAACATTGCCTGAATTTGGCTGGTGGGCGTGGGATGCCGTTTGCCAGGCGCTGGAACAGGCAGGTGTTGATCCGGAAAGTTTAGCCGGGGATACCAGGGCCGGCCTTATCTTCGGCAATGACTCCTCCGTGGTTACCGGCGTGGAGCAGTGTGAGGTGTTGCGGGCCGCCGGAGAAACAAGGGGTATAGGCAGCGGTCATATCTTTCGGCTTTTAACCAGTACCATTACCTTGAATCTCTGTACTAAACTAAAATTACATGGCTCTTCATGGTCGATAAGCAGCGCTTGTGCCAGTGGGGCGATGGCGATCGGCCAGGCTGCGGAATTAATCGCATCCGGGAAACAGGATCGCGTTATTTGCGGTGGCGCCCAGGAGATTTCCTGGCAGTCGATGTGTAGTTTTGATGCGATAAACGCTTTTTCCCGACGGGAGGATGAACCGGAAAAATCGTCTCGTCCTTTTGATCAGGGCAGGGACGGTCTGGTGCCCAGTGGTGGCGCGGCAGTGGTTTTTTTAGAAGAACAAGGGCAAGCTCGGGCGCGTGGCGCTAAGATTCTTGCTGAAATATGCGGTTATGATACTTCTTCCGACGGGCATCATATTTCTGCGCCAAGCGGCGAAGGATTGTTGCGGGCAATGGCCGGGGCAATTAATGATGCGAATTTGTCTCCCGATGATATTGATTTGGTTATGGCTCATGCCACTTCCACTCCAATGGGCGATTCTCATGAGGCAAAGGCTATCGCTGGGTTGTTCGAAATAGAGAACGAGAGGCAGGGGCCGGTGGTCGCTGCGGTGAAATCGTTGACCGGCCATGAGTTTTGGATGGCCGGGGCCTCGCAGGTGGTCTATGGCCTGTTGATGAGCCGGGCGGGTTTTGTGGTCGGTCATCCTAATCTGGATAATCCTGATTCGGCCGCCGCCGGGCTAAATATTCCTAGAAATACCATGGATTTCTCTCCCAAGTACATTCTTTGCAATGCCGCCGGTTTTGGTGGGGTCAACGGATGTCTGGTTGTTAAGGCTTCAATTTGAAAACTGATGTTGTCGTCGTCGGTAGCGGCATCAGCGGCCTTACTGCGGCCTTGTTTCTTGCCAAAAAAGGTAAGCGGGTGACCATTGTTGAGCGCACTGCCCGTCCCGGCGGAGCCTTGAAAAGATTTAAGCGGCAGCATACTTCGTTTGATGTCGGCTTCCATTATACTGGTTGCCTTGGTGATGGTGAAATTCTAGCCATGTTATGGGCTTATCTCGGCATCACTCCTCACCTTTCCGTTCTGCCTTTTCCTGAACATGGTCATGATGCCCTAAATATTGAAGGGTTGGATCAGGTGGTCAGGGCCTATTTTTCCTATGAGCAATTCGGCGACGAGCTCAATCGTATTTTTCCCGATCAAAAAAGGGCGATCCGGAAATATTTTGCAAAGATCAAGCAAATCTGCGCAGAAATTCCTTTTTATAACCCCGACCTTGAATTAACCCCATTTTTGCGGGGTTACAAGGGTGCCTCGCAATCCCTGTATGATTATCTTGAAGAGTTGACCCCCGATCGGAATCTCCAGGCCGTTTTGGCTTCTCCCGCCTTTCTCTATGGGGTTCCCGTTGCCAAGGCCAGCGTTGAGGTGCATGCCATGGTCGCCCATGGTTTTTATTCAGGGGCCTATGGTATTGACGGAGGCGGACAAGCCATAGTCAACGCATATCTTCAGGTTTTAAGGCAATATGATGTAATGGTGCTCACCCGGCATAAAGTCGAATCGATTCAGGTTGAGGGGGGTCAGGTCTGCGGGGTGGTAACCGATCAACAAACGGAAATTAGCTGTGCCGATGTGATCTTTACCGGTCATCCCTCGGCGGTGCCGGCCATGGTGCCCTCGGGATTTTTCAGGCCGGCATATAGCAATCGGTTGTTGGAGTTGCAAAATACCTGCTCCATGTTCGCCGTGTTCGGCACGGTTAACATGGAGAGCGCGGGCCAAGAGCCTGACTGGGTGAATTATTATCATTTTCCCAATGGGGCCGAGGTGTTGCCTGAATCAGTCGAGGTGGGCTCACGGCGAGCGTTGATGATGACAATGCCCGGCAGACGTGACTCCACTTGCTTGAAAGAAAAGGGAAATGGGGTTATATTATTGCGACCAGCCTATTGGCGAGAAGCCATTGAATTTCATAAGACGACCTGTGGAAATCGTCCTGCCGATTATTTGACCTGGAAAGAATCCGTAGCGGAAGAAATGATTGGGGCAGCAGAAAAAAATTGGGGAGATATTTGTGGTAAGATTAATCCTCTTGCTATAGGTACGCCCCTGACTTTTCGCGATGAATTGGGGGGGGTGGAAGGTTGTGCTTATGGGGCGCAGCACGGGATTTCACAGTTTAATCCCGGGGCTCGTACCCGGTTGCCGGGGTTCTGGCTTAGCGGGCAGAGTACGTTGATGACCGGGGTGGTTGGTGCGGCATTATCCGGTATGACCACCGCCGGTGAGATGACCGGTCTTGAAGAAATGTGGGAGGGAATCCGACAGTGTCGCTGAAACGAGTGGTGATAACCGGTTGTGGTGCCGTGTCGCCCTTTGGCTTAGGGAAGAAAGCCCTGTTTGATGGGATTTGGGCCGGCCATTCTGCCGTGCAAGTCATGCCCGGTTGGGGACATATTAAAGGGCTAAAGAGTCTGTTGGCGGCGCCGGTACCTGATTTCGACAGCAAAGAACTTTTGCCTCGATCTTTGCGGCGGACGATGGGGCCGATGGGCATTTATGCAGCTCTGGCGGCAAAGGAAGCGGTCAACGATGCCGGTCTTGATGAAACAAAGCTTGCTTCGGGATCGGTTGGGGTGGCTATTGGGTCAACCACCGGCAGCCCAACCGCCTATGAAGATTTTTATCGAAGTTTTTTGCCGACGGAGGCCATTGATCAGGTAAAGTCCGGTGAGTTTTTCAAGATAATGGGCCATAGCTGTGCCGCTAATGTATGCCTTTTTTTAGGAATTAACGGAGAACAATGGTCGCCGGTTAGCGCTTGTACCTCGGCTTCCCAGGCCATCGGCCTGGGTTATTTGCTTATTCAGGCCGGTCGGCAGCAGGCGATGTTATGCGGCGGGGCGGATGAGGTTCATCCTTCCGTTACCGGCGTATTTGATGTGGTGCGGGCAGCCTCTTGTCGTAATGACGATCCGGCCGTCTCGTCAAGACCCTTTGATCGGGATCGTGACGGTGTTGTTTGTGGTGGCGGCAGTGGGGTGTTGGTGCTGGAAAGCTATGATTCCGCCATGACGCGAGGGGCTGCAATTTATGGTGAAATTTTGGGGTTCGGCCATGTGAATGATAGTAAGCATATTGCTAATCCCCATGAAGAATCCATGACCCGGGCCATGGAAAATGCCCTCAATGATGCGGGAATCGATAGGGCGGAAGTTGATTATGTGAACGCCCATGCCACGAGTACCGAGTTAGGTGATGTGGCCGAAGCCAGGGCTATTTTGTCGGTGGTGGGTAAAAATACGCCGGTAAGCTCTGTTAAAGGACATATCGGCCATACTCTTGGCGCCGCAGGATCCCTGGAAACAATTATTGTTCTGGAGATGCTAGCCCGGCAGGAGTTGGTGCCGACCCTGAATTTGGATAATCCAGATCCCCGGTGTGGGGAAATCGATTTATTTCGGCAACTTAAAAAACAAAAAATATCGACCGTGATAAAAAATAACTTTGCACTGGGCGGCGTCAACGTTGCTTTAGTGATCAGGAGATTTGCTTGATGATGTCAGATGATGAACTTCGGCGGCGGGTTGTTGAAGCCTTGGCGGAAGAGTTTGAGCTTAACCCAGAGCAGATGGGGCCGGAGGCCACTCTCTATGATGATTTGGGGCTTGATAGCCTTGATGCCGTGGATATGGTGGTGGTTTTGGAAAAAACATTCGGCATGAAGTTGACCGATGAGGAAACTTTGCGGTCAATCAGAACGATGAATGATCTTTTTGAATTTCTCATCCGCTTAAAAAACGAGAAAAATGCATAGCGCCTTAGTGACGCTTAAAAAGGTTCTGCTTAATTTGTACCTCTGGCCATTTTTTGGCTTGATTACCTTGATTTCGGTTTTTGTCTTTCCATTTATGTTTGCGGTCAAAGTTGTATTGTTCCGTAAATCAGTAGCCCGAGCAGTTCGCGGTATGATAAGGCTTTACGGCTGGGTTTTAGTCCGAGTCGTGCCTTTTATGGCTCCGGTGGTGGTTGAAAACAAAGCCGGCAGGTTGCCGTTGCCGGTCATTTTTGTTGCCAACCACTGCTCGGCGGTTGATCCTTTTTTGTTCGGCATGCTAAATGTTGAAAATGCTTTTGTTACAACCTGGCCCTTTAAAATCCCGGTTTATGGGATAATGATGCGCATGGCCTGTTATATCGATGCCCGGGCCGGTTGGCAGGATATTTTGCAGCAGGGCAGCCGGTTGCTTGACTCTAATTGTTCCTTGATCATCTGGCCGGAAGGGCATCGCTCTCTGACCGGGGCAATCGGGCGGTTCAGGAAGGGTGCTTTTCAATTGGCCGTTCTTGCCGGTCGTCCGATAATTCCGGTTTGCATCAAGGGAAGTGGCCAGGTATTGCCACCCGGCAAGAGATTGTTTAATCCCGGCCGGATAAAAATGGTGCTGTTGCCGCCTGTTTATCCTGAAAACAGTAACGATTTAGGGGGAGACATCGAAGCGCTCATGGCAAAGGCGCGCCAGTCCATTGAAGATGAACTAACCGGCCGGGGAATAATTTAACCGCCTATGGTTTAACCGTTGCGATCAACCTTGATCTTGCGTGTAAAGATAATGACACAATCATTTTATGAAAAATATAACCTGGAAGATGGGTTGAGTCTGCGTCGGGCAGATCTTGCTCGGCAGGAGCAGGTCCAGGTTGAACTTTTGCAAATGCATCTCATGCAAGCCGCTAACACACATTTTTATAGAAATCTTTGGCAACAGGTGGATTTTTCTTTGAGTCAGGTTGATTCACTAGCCGATCTACAGGCTTTGCCGATGACCTCACGCCAAGATCTTGATGCCGGGTCCGTTGCTTTTATTCATGCCGACGCTGAGTTGCCTGCGGATATAACCCTGACCTCCGGCACTACCGGGGAAGCTATAATTGTGCCTTATACCGCCGCGGATTTAGACCGATTGGCTTTTAATGAAATGATGGCATTTTATAGTGCCGGGGTACGGCCTGGTGATCGGGTTTTGCTCTGCGTAACCTTGGATCGCTGCTTTATCGCCGGATTGGCCTATTATTCCGGGATTGTTAAATTAGGGGCGACTGCGGTGCGGAGTGGGCCCGGCAACTTTGCACGGCAATGGGAGTTGATCCATAAATTAAAGCCCGCGGCTATTGTCGGAGTGCCGTCTTTTTTGCTGAAGCTGGCCCAATGGGGAGAGGAAAACGGAACAAACCCTCAGCAAAGCGGGGTTGGCGCCCTGGTGACCATTGGTGAGCCGATTCGCAAATCCGATCTGACCTTAACCCCCCTTGGGCAACTTCTGGAAGAGGCGTGGGGGGCAAAACTTTTTTCCTCCTACGGGGCAACGGAGTTGGAAACCGCATTCGGCGAGTGTGCCGCCTCCTGCGGGGGGCATGTTCACCCGGAATTGATGATGGTTGAGATTATCGATGACCAAGGCAACCCTGTTTCTCCCGGCAACCCTGGTGAAGTTGTGGTGACCCCCCTTGGGGTGAAGGGGTTCCCGTTGGTCAGGTTCCGGACCGGTGATGTGGCCCGGTTGCATGTCGGGCCATGTGCGTGCGGTTGGCAGACCCCGCGGCTCGGGCCTATTGAGGGTCGTCTGGCGCAGCGGCTTAAATACAAAGGGACAACGCTTTATCCGGAGATGATTTTTCAGGCCCTGGATGAGGTTCCGGGGCTTGGCCCCTATTATGTTGAAGTTCATTCCGCCTATGACCTGTCTGATGAGGTTAGGATTGTAATTGGTGCTGATGAAGAGTTGCCGATGGAGAGCATATCGGCTCTTCTTCAAGCGCGCCTTAGGGTGCGTCCGGTTGTCGTAACCAGATTTAAGGCAGAGGTTGTTGCAAAGATAGAAAATACAGACGGGCGAAAAATTAAAAAATTTTTCGATCTGCGCAAGGTGATTTGAAAATGAGTTGCTTGACCAATCATTGGGGTGTTGAGTTTTCCCAAAAAGAAATTGCCAGGACCAGGATCAGCAAGGGTCTGTTGTCTTTGGAACTCGAACTGTCGAGAATTTGCAACTTGCGTTGCATTTATTGTTATGCCGCTTCAGGCTTAGCGGTGGAAGGCGAACTTGCCTTCAGCGAAATTCAGGATGTCATTGGTCAGGCCGCTGCCCTTGGTGCTCAAAAAATTATTGTTCTGGGGGGCGGCGAACCTTTTTTGTACCCAAGACTTTTTGAGGTGATCGAGGCTATTCAGCAGAAGGGGATGCAGGTTGATATTTTCACCAACGGCACCTTGATCACCCCGGCAAAGGCAAGGGAGTTGTATGCGCGCAAGGTTGCGGTTGTTATTAAAATGAACAGCCGCCAGGCTACGGGCCAAGATTATCTTGCCGGGCGCAAGGGAACCTTGGCAGAAATAGAGCAGGGGCTTGCCGCGCTGCAAGAGGCGGGCTATCCGGATGCCGATCATCCCTTAGGAATTCAAACAATTATCTGCAAGCAAAATTATGATGAACTTCCCGACCTGTGGCGTTGGGCTCGGCGGCAAAACATCATTCCCTATGTCGAGGTTATGACCATGCAGGGCAGGGCAACGGAGAATCTCGACCTTGAAGTTGCCCCGGCCGCGATCAAAAATATGTTTGAGACCTTGGCGAAAATAGACGCGGCAGAGTTCGGTAATAATTGGACCCCCCATCCGCCGCTGGTGGCGTCACAATGTGCCCGCCATGAATACTCTTGTACTGTGACCTCAGTCGGGGATGTTTATCCATGTCCGGGGGTGAGTGTGTCGGCCGGCAATATAAGGCAGCAATCCCTTGCTGAAATTATTGGTGAAAGCCCGTTGATCCAGGATTTACGTAATATCAGAACCAAGATCAAGGGTAAATGCTCGGCTTGTGATTTAAATGAATATTGCTATGGCTGTCGTGGTCATGCCTATCAGGTAACCGGTGATTATCTGGCCGAGGACCCATTGTGTTGGCTTAAAGGGTGAGGCGTAATTAAATGTGTTTTGTTAGAAAATCATCTTGCGGTTATCTGCTGGCGACCGTCATCTTTGTCTGTTTTTTGACGGCGCCGAGAGTAGGTTCGGCGGCTGTGGTCAAAACGGTTGATAACCACGGAACATGGTCTTTGCTGGGCGGTTATGGTTTTACCCATCCGGGCATGGGTAAAACCAAGAAGTGGGTTGAAACCGTAGACCTCATTTTTCAGCATGAGCAGGTTCTCATTGATCAGATCGGTTCTTCCTGGTACCAGGGTCGACATTCGCTGCTGGTTGAGTTGCCGGTTTATTTGGTGGTGGATCCGGTGCTGGAACCGATGGTCGCTTTAAATTTTCTTGCGTGTTGGACTTTTACGGCTAACGACGAGTCGCTGCCCTATGTTTTTGGCGGCGGCGGGCCGCTTTATACCGATGCCGAGATCCAGGGGATGGGCGCCCATTTAAATGGCAACTATTTGTTCGGAGCTGGATTGCGTTATAAGATACGCGGGGATCGATATTTAAAATTTGAATATCGTTTTAATCATATCTCAAATGGTGGGCGTAAAGACCCTAACGATCCTCTTAACTCCAGTAAAATTTTATTCGGAATTACTTTTTAGTCATTCGGGCCCTGGGGCTATGGAAAAGATAAAGCACTCTAAAATTTATGCCTATGATTTTTCCGATGCGCCGGGGAGGGAGGTCACTGATTTTATCGGTGAGATCCCCCCGCGCTGGGGGCGGATGCCTGTTTTGAGCCGAGCCGTGGTTGTCGAAGCGGGCAGGGTTTTGCTTGAAAATGGGATCTTGCCGGGTGTGGGGCGTTTTCTGGGTCTTGGCAAAAAGGTCGGCCTGATCGGGGCAACCAAGTATGGTTCTCTGGCCACGGATTTTGATTTTGCCGAGAGCTTGGCGGCTGGCCCGAATTTGGCAAGTCCCGCTCTGTTCGGCTATACTTTGCCTAATATTCCTCTTTCGGAAGCAGCGAATCAATTTGGTTTAACCGGTCCGGTTTATGCTATTTTTGCCGAACAGAATCTTCTTGAGGCGGCGGTGGCTGAGGCCAAGCTGTGGCTTGAAAGTCGGCACGATCTTTATGCCATGCTGGCTTGCGCCTTTGACTGTATCGAGACCGCTGACTCCGGTCCCAGTTTATCAATAACCTTTACCTATGTGAGCTGATCATATGCCGGTCGTAGCGCTTGTTTATCCTAAGTGGAACAAAATCCCAGAACAGACTGAATTTCATTTGCCGCCTCATGGCCCGGTATGTGTGGCCGCCTCAATCCCGGAGAGATATGAGGTTAATTTCATTGATGAAAATGTCGATGAGCTCGATTTTTCCGCTGCCCCGGACGTGGTGCTGCTCTCAATGATGCTTACCTGCCAGATCCCCCGAGGCAAGGAAATTGCCGCCAAGTTCCGTGCGCAGGGTATCCCTGTTATTTGTGGCGGCATTGCCACGATGCTGCATGCGGAAGAAATGGCTGGTCATGTTGATGCCGTTTTTCTTGGAGAAACCGAGGGGGGCCGCTTGGATACGGTGTTGGTTGACCTGGAAAACGGCTGTTTGAAGCCGAAATATGATTATTTTCATGATTTTCCGCCCATTGAGAGTGTCGGCCCGGCTCGGCGCGAGATTTTGAATCTTGATCGCTATAAGTATCGGGGAGTAAGAATGGTTGATTTGGTTCATGCCTCCAGGGGCTGCAGGTTTAACTGTTTTCCGTGTGCCACCGCCTACCTTGGCGGGCGGCAATTCAGACCTCGGCCCATTGATAAGGTTGTCGAGGAATTGGTGGGGATCGACAACAATCGTTTGTTTTTGGTAGATAACTCTCTGGCCCAAGACAAAAAGTGGGTTTTGGACCTTTTTGAGGCGATTACGCCGCTCAAGAAAAAATGGATCAGTCATCCGATCTTGGATGAAGACGAGGTGATTGCCAAAGCTGCCGAGGCTGGCTGTTGGTATGTTTATCAGGCCGTGTTTGACACCTCGGATGTGATCAGGGATCGGGTTAAAAGGTTGAAAGATCACGGCATCGGCGTGGAAGCGGCGGTGCTGTTGGGTACGGATAACCAAGACGCCGATTACATTAAGCGGTTGGTGGATTTTCTCCTTGAAATCGATATTGATATGGCTGAATTTTCTATTCTCACCCCATTTCCCCATACTCCGGTTACTGCTGAATTCAGCAGAGACGGGCGGATTCTCCATAAAGATTGGAATCGCTACACCACGGCGGAAGTTTGTTTCCAACCCAAAAAGATGACCCCGGATGAGTTGCAGCAAATGTATGGTTATGCCTGGGAAACGTTTTACCAAGATATGTCCCAGTCCCTGCGGATGGGGCGGTTGTTCAGTGAGGTGGTAAAAAAGGAAATGGCCGACGGCTCTTATGTTCCCCATCGATTGGCGGCGGAACGTAAATGGCAGGCGTCATAATTGCCATGGCTCTTGATTGTCTTTTAATCTCCGCCAACAAGGTGGTTACCCCCTATCCCGTTTATCCTTTGGGGCTAGCCCATATCTCTGCCGCCCTGCTTCAGGCCGGGCACCGGGTAAGCCAGTTTGATATGTTGGCTGAGGGGGGTGCTAAACCCTTGCGCCGTCTTTTGCAAAACCATAATTATCAGATGATCGGGGTATCAATTCGTAACTTGGATACGGTTGACAGCACTGCGCCTGAAGGCTTTTTACCTGAAATTGCGGCAACCGTTGATCTTGTTCGGCAACATTCACAAGCAGTGATTGTGTTGGGGGGAGCGGGTTTTTCCATAATGCCGGAAGAGTTGCTGGCATTACTCAAAGCCGATTACGGGGTGGTGGGGGCAGGAGAAATTCTGATGCCATGGCTGGCGGATCAAATTGCCGCCGGCAACCTGCCCCGTGAAAATATTTTTAAAAACCCCTCTCCTGATTATTCCTGGCATAAGCCTGTTTATAGCTCCCAATCTCTCCCGTATTATGACGGCCACGGTGGAATGTTGAATATCCAGACCAAGCGGGGTTGCCCCTTTCGATGCTCTTATTGTACCTACCCCGCCATCGAGGGTAGGACCATGCATTATCGTGATCCCGAGGAAACGGCGGATGAGGTTTTTCGTCTTAAAAAAGAGCATGGCGTCAAATTTATTTTTTTTACCGACGGAGTATTTAATGATCAAAAAGGCCATTTTCGCATGGTGGCCGAGGCCTTGGCGAAAAGGGGCAATAAAACCCCTTGGAGCGCGTTTTTTAGACCGGTCGGATTGAGAGAAGAAGATTTGATCCTCATGAAAAAAGCAGGGCTTGCCGCAATGGAGGTCGGAACCGATGCCGGGTGTGATCAGACCCTTGCCGCCCTGGATAAAGGTTTTTTTTTCAGTGACGTGTTAAAAACCAACAATCTTGCCCGGAAAGCAGCGGTTCCCTGTGCTCATTTTGTGATGTTTGGTGGGCCTGATGAGGATCAGGCAACCTTGGACGAAGGGTTGGCCAATATGGCGAAGCTTGAAGAATGTGTGATCTTTGCTTTTGCCGGAATCCGTATTTTGCCGAAAACCACGTTGCATCAACGGGCAATTGCCGATGGGGTGATTTCAGCGGATCAAGCGCTTTTGGCTCCAACTTTTTATTTTTCACCCAAGCTTGCGGAGCTTGATCTCGGTCAAAGAATCCAGGCGGCATTTGCCGGTCGCCTGGATCGTATTTATCCCTGCTCGCGGGTTGCAGAACAAATAGCAATGCTGCATAACGTTGGGCATGTCGGTCCGTTGTGGGATGCTCTTTTGCCAAGGCGACAATAAACTAAGGATCAATAAGTGGCCAGAGCCGGTTATGAAAATATAATGGTGGTGATTCCGGTCTATAATCATGGCGCAACCTTGCCGGCAGTTGTTGAGGCGGTTATAGCCGCCGGCTGGCCCGTGTTGGTGGTGGATGATGGCAGCAGTGATGAAGGGTTGCGCGCAATTTCCGATTTTGACTGTTATCTCACCCAGCTGCCCCGCAACATGGGGAAAGGTGCGGCTATAATGGCCGGGGCCAGGGAGGCCCAAAAACTTGGTTATGGGCGAATTATCACCCTGGATGCCGATGGCCAGCATGATCCCGACGATGCGGTGGTCTTGGCCGAGAGGTCTGCAAAGCACGAGGGGCCGGCAATTATTATAGGAGCCCGGCGGATGATCCAGGAGACGGTGCCTAAATCCAGCCTTTTCGGTCGTGATTTTTCAAACTTTTGGGTGAAGCTCGAATGCGGATTGGATTTGGCTGATACCCAGAGCGGAATGAGGTTATATCCGGTTAAGGAACTATTGCAGCTCAACCCAGGCCGTCTGAGATATGATTTTGAAGTCGAGGTCTTGGTCCGGGCGGCGTGGGCCGGGGTGGCCATCGACTCGGTGGAAATTTCGGTACATTACCCGCCTCGGGACGAGCGGGTCAGTCATTTTCATAAGTTGAAGGATAATTTGCGGTTAACCGGATTGCACACGTTGCTGATAGGTAGACGTCTGATTCCATGGCCCCATTTAAAATTGGTTAAACAATCAACGCCGCGGCTTAGAGAACAGCTTGTGGTGCGGCATCCACTTAAAACTTTAAAAAAAATATGCCGGGAAAACGCCTCCCCGGCGGGCCAGGCCGTTGCCGTTTGGATGGGTCTCTTTCTTGGGGCGCTGCCCCTGATTGCCTGTCATACCCTGGTAATTATTTATGTTACCCATCGTTTGCATATGAACAAGGTGGCGGCGGTTGCCGCCAGTCAGTTTTGTGCGCCGCCGGTGGTGCCGGTGCTTTGCATCCAGGTCGGATTTTTTATGGTCAATGGTCGGCTGTTACTTGATCTTTCCTGGCAAAAATGGCTGCTTGAAATCCCCCAACGGTTGGGGGATTGGCTCTTGGGCTCGTTGATCGTCGGTCCATTGTTGGGGTTTGTCGGCGCCGGGCTCATCTACTGGTTTTCCAGCCGGTTACAGGCTCATAAAAAAGCACAGTTGTCAGGGCATTAATGGCTGCCAAGGCTAATGCAAAACAACGCCTGGAGGCGCTGGGCCATGGAATCTTTTATCTAGCCATGCGTCTTTTTGGGCAGCGGGGTGGCTATATTCTGTTGTGGCCGGTAATCTTTAGCTATGTTTTGTGCAGCCGAAAGATAAAACAGCTCTCCGGCCCTTATCTTCGAAGAAGGTTCCCGGAGCATGGTTTTGTAAGGCGTTGGCGCGATACCCTTAAAAATCTTATCGCCTTTGGTCGGGTATTGGTGGATCGGGGCTGGATGGGGGTGAGCGGCGAGGATTTACAGGGTGAAATCGTCGGCTATGAAAAGCTTGTTGCGCTGGCAGAGCAGGGGAAAGGCGTTGTTTTGCTCACCGCCCATGTGGGCAATTGGCAGACGGCTTTTGCCCATCTTGGTGATTTGCCGGTGCCGGTTCATGCCTTGATGCGCTATGATCAGCAGGCGGTAGCCAAGCACTATTTTGATCTTCGTGGCAAAGAGCGATCCTTTGCCATTATTAATAGTGATGGTCCGTTGGGTGGGGTGGTTGAAGCAACCGCTGCTCTACAGCGCGGGGAGATGGTCACGATCATGGGAGATCGGTTAGAGGGTGGCTCATTTGTGACCGTAGATTTCTTAGGTGATGCTGTGCGCCTGCCTGCTACCGCCTATGTTTTGGCGGCCTGCGTCGGTGCGCCGGTGGTGGTGGTGTTGGCCGCTAAAACCGGTAGGAAAAACTTTCAGTTACGGGTTTGGGGTGTTTGGCATCCTCGGTATGAAAATCGTGGTGAGCGGGCTGAAATGCTCAGGGAATCCGGGTTAAAGTTTGTGAAAATACTGGATAATTACTTAAGGAAATATCCATATCAATGGTATAATTTTTATGATTTTTGGAAGCAATAAGTTCTGAAATTTTTTTATAAAAAACGTAACTTTAAAAAATGGTAGACCCAAGATGGATGATTTGAAAAAACGGCTTAAAGAAATATTTGTAGAAGACCTCAAGGTTCAAGGGGTGACTCCGGATGAGATTGACGATAATGCGCCGTTGTTCGGCGATGGTCTGGGCTTGGACTCTCTGGATGCCGTGGAGCTTGTTGTTTTGATCCAAAAACATTTTAACGTTCAGATTGCCAATATGGATGAAGGGCGGGAAGCATTTGCCTCTATAAACAGTTTGGCCGCATACATTCGGGAACACTTGAAATAGCCAACGCAAGGGGGATGAATATTTCTGAGGGATCTGTTGCTATAAGCGGGTTGGGTTGTATCTCGGCGGCCGGGCGCGATGTGGAGGAGCACTTGCAGACTTTTGTCGAAAGATCAATCGTGCCCGCGCCTGTTCCTGGCCGGTTGTTTGAAACTTCCTTGCCATACCCTGTTTTTGCCGTCGGGCCGGACCCTCTATCCCCATGGAGCCGTGCTCTGCTCGAGAATCTCCAGCCGAAGATTTCGTTGATCGAGTTAAGCCGGACTTCGTTGTTGGTTTTAGATGCAGCACTCCAGGCAATCCGGTCCGCCGGTCTCAATCTGGATAAGTTGCAAAAAAAACGGGTAGGCATCTGTCTGGGGACCACGGTTGGCTGCGCCTTTAATGATGAGGAGTATTACCGGACCTGGCGCCGGGGTGGCCGACCTTGTGCGGCCCCTATTTTCCGTTATCTGGGCGGGAATATAGCCTCGGTGTTACAGGCGATTCTCTGTCTTCGGGGACCGGTCGGCGTGATAACCAATGCCTGTGCTTCCGGGACCGATGCCATTGGTGTAGCTAAAAATTGGCTAAATACGGATCGATGTGATCTTGTCATCGCCGGAGGCGCTGATGCTTTGTCCCGTATTGCCTATAATGGCTTTGCCTCGTTGATGTTAGCCGATCCTGATGCTTGCCGACCCTTTGATCAAAGTCGCAAGGGGTTGAATCTGGGGGAGGGCGCCGGAATTATGGTCTTGGCGAAAATAAGACAGGATGATCGTCCCGCCCTTGGTTGGGTGCATGGCTATGGCACCGCAGCCGATGCCTGGCATCCTACTGCGCCTCATCCCGATGGGCGCGGGCTGCAGGCTGCGATCAAAAAGGCTGTTGCCGACTGTGGGGGCGGGATAAAAAAGGAGCAGGTTTCTTTGATTAACGCCCATGGTACCGGCACTCCCACAAATGATTTGGCCGAAACCACCGCTGTTGCCGCAGTTTTTTCTCAAGATTCCCTCCCTCCTCTTGTTTCGACCAAGGGCTTTACCGGTCATACCCTGGGCGCGGCCGGTGGCTTGGAGGCAATTTTTACCTTATTGGCTCTGGCGGCTGGTGAGAGTAAGGGGTCATTTCGTTGCGGCAATCCTGATCCTACTTTTCCATACCAGCCAATGTCTCAAGGCGTCCAGGTTGCTCTCAATGGCAAGATCGGAATATCCGAGTCTCTCGCTTTTGGGGGAAGCAATAGCTGTCTGGTTTTGGAGGCGGCGTCATGAGTGACAACGTTTTCATTCAATCAATTCAAGTAGCAGGTTGGCCTCTTGTCGGAGGTTTGCCTCAGCAGATGCAAAATGCCTTGCGGAGAGCGGATGATTTTATCCGGCTCGCTGTTTTTGTCGGGGCAAGAGCTATTGAATCCGTCCCCCTTGCAAACATAGGTCCAGCTGAGATCGGTATTTTTTTGGGAACAACCACCGGTCCCCTTGAGACAAACTTCCGTTTTCTTGATACACTGTTTGATGATGGCGAAGGCCGATGTTCGCCTACTTTATTTTCCCATTCAGTTCATAATGCGGCGGCCGGTTACTTGGCGAGATTGTTGAATGTCCAGGGCCAGACCTTAACCATGACCAGCTTTGGCTGGCCGTTTTTGTCAGCTCTCTGCGAAGCTCGAGCGGCTTTGGTTAAAAAAGAGGTCAAAGTTGCCTTGGTGTTGGGTGTTGAAGAGGAGAGTCCTGTGCTGATCTTCGATGAAGGGGGGGGGCTTGAAGCAGCTAGGGCTTGTCGAAAAGGGGCCGTTGCCTGGCTTTTGGTTGATGAACAAACCGCGGAAATATCGGCAGTGGCCCGGTTGCTTGATGTGCTGCTTGAAGAGCACCCCTGTGACCCCGGCTTTTTTTTTAACCGCGCCGGCGAGCTTGTTGCTCCAGGCATAACAGAGAACTGCAGCCAATACCCCTCGGCATTACAGGCGGCGGTTGTGTTAAGTAAAAAGGTTGAGGACTGCAGTTTGGGCGGCGAATCGGAACTTGCCTGGGGGGTAGAAGCGCCCTGCGGCAAGGCCTCGATCTTCATTGATTTTTAAGATAGTTAGGGTGGCAAGATATTTTGTTTGTTCGGCTATCATTTTAAATAAAGGATAATAAAGACTCCTCACGAGTTTATGGTGCCAATATGACTAAATCTCCAATCGCTTTTATTTCCGGGGCCAGCCGTGGGATTGGTGCGGCAATCGCTCTCCGCCTAGCCGATAGCGGGTATGATCTCTGGCTGAATTACCACTCTGCCCATGATGCCGCCCAAGCCCTAAAGGATAAAATCGAAGAAAAGGGGCAAGGTTGTCTGCTACTCCCCTTTGATGTTGCTGATGAGCAGGCGGTGTCGGCAGCCCTGGAGCCCTTGTTGGCTGATGAAGTGCCCTTTGCCTTTATCCATAACGCGGGAATCACCCGTGATACCCTGTTGCCTTTAATGCGCCGTGCTGAGTGGGATACGGTGCTGGAAGTGCATTTGACCGGGTTTTTTCTGTTGGCCCGCCTGTTGTCAAAGTTCATGGTTTCGAAAAGAAAAGGGAGAATTATTGCCATTTCTTCGGTCTCCGGGGAAACCGGCCAGGCCGGGCAGGTTAATTACTCTGCGGCCAAGGCTGGTTTGATCGGAGCAAGTAAGGCCCTGGCCCGCGAGCTTGCTAGGCGAAACATCTTGGTTAATGTGGTTTCTCCGGGCCTGATTGACACCGAAATGATCAAAGATGTGCCCCTTGACAAGGTGTTGCCCATGGTTCCATTAAATCGGGTTGGTACGGTGGAGGAAGTGGCCGGGGTAGTAAATTTTCTGCTTAGCCCTGACGCAGGTTATATGACAGGTCAGGTTATCGGGGTGAATGGCGGATTGTATATCTAAAGAATTATGTGATTGTGTTTGAGCTAAGATGTGGAAATTTTTTTGAGGTAATTTAGTCGCCGCATGTTTTTTTGTTTATTTCCTTAACCCAAAGAGGAAGCTTAAAATGATCCTACAAAACTCAAAAATACTAGTTTGTGTTATCTTGATCTCAGTTTTGATTTTGCTTTCGGGCTGCTCTTCCAAATATGTGGGCGAGTCGGTGGATTCGAGCGAAGTTATCGGTAAAAAAATGTTTTTAAAAACCAATCTGCATGCCGATCGGGGAACCGGCCATTTGTCCTCGGTTAATTATCAGGTTATCGGCAAGCTTATTAAGTGGGGATCTCCGGTAATTATTTCGGAAGAAAAAGTGTCTGATGATGCTCTACTGGATTTTGTGTTGAAGGAAATAGAGGCAAATGAGAACCATAATTTCTTTTTTCATGGACGAACCCTGAGATATGAGACTCCTTATAGTTATTTGAAAAAGATTTTAACGGAAGATCCGGCAGAGCTGGAGCGAACGATCGCCGGGCTGTCTGCTATCGATCAGCAGGGAATTGAGAAAGGGATAGTCTTGGTTGGCATGAGCAAGATCGGGGTCAGGGTGGCCTTAGGGGATCCGCCGGTATTTGCTAATCCTGATCCGAAGACGGCGGTAATCTGGCATTATTGGTACAATAAACGTGGTCAATTCAAGGTTGCATTTGATGAAGGTGGGATGGTGAAAGAAATAACGGGTTTTTACCCGGTTCGATAAATATTCACGATTCATTTTATCAGGAAAAGGGAGGCGTTTTGTAATGAAAAAAATCACATTTTTATTTTCGTTGTTCTTGGTTCATTTTTTGGTGGTTGGTTGTGCGACTAACCGTGGAGTTGTTAATCTTCAGCTTGAGGGTTCAACCGTCAGTCAAGCGACAAACGGCAAGAGTATTTTTGTTCAATCCGTATCCGATGCCAGGGTTTTCGAGGAAGCTCCTCGGAGTGCGGATATTCCTTCGTTGGGTTTTGGTGGGGCGACGGCAGCGTCTAATGAGATAAAAAAGCGGGCAATCGCAAGAAAAAGAAATGGTTTTGGCAAGGCCCTTGGCGATATATTGCTGGACGAGGGGCAAACCGTTGAGAAAGTTGTTAAGGATACCGTTTGCCGATCTTTTAAAGAGCTTGGTTATGAAGTCATCGATGATCCGGCAAAAGTAGATAAAGATACCATTATTGCCAAGGTTACCATCGATAAATTCTGGTCATGGATGAATCCCGGTTTTTGGGCGATTACATTAAATTCGGAAATATCAACGAAGATTGAGCTGAAAGATTCCTCCAAGCAAATAGATGAAACAATATATGCAAAGGTAGATGGTAAGTATCAGGTTGCCGGCACTGGAAACTGGTTGGAAATAATGCAGAAAGGTCTAACTGAATATTCAGGAAAGCTCAAGGCTGAGTTTTCCGGTTTAGCTGGTTTGTAGATTGGAGAGATCGTGTTGGTTATAACTTCACTCCCTTGTCTGGCGGAAAAGCTTGTGCCGCAACGGCCGCCGATGCTGATAGTTGATCAATTGATTGAGCGGCTTCCCGACCGGGCCATGACGGAATCGATTGTGCCTGAAGATGGTATCTGGGTTGATGCCGACCAGGGAGTGTTACCTGAATATTATATTGAATTGATTGCGCAAACCATGGCGGCGGTAAATGGTTATGACGCCCTCTGCCAAGGGAAAACGCCCCAGGATGGTTTTTTGGTGGGGGTGGATACTTTTTGCTGGCAAGAAAAAGCCGTTTCTGGTGAGCATCTATGGGTTGAAGTTGAGAAAACCTTCGAATTCGGGGCGGTTAAAATTTTTCGTGGTGTGGTTCGTAACGGGGCGCAGGTTAAGGCGACAGGAGAAATTAAGGTATGGGAAGGGGACACCTCGGCGGGTGGAAATTGATTATGTGGTTATTGCGAGGTGTTATTTTTTGTCTGTGTTGTGTGGTGTTTTCCCCTGAAAATGTTGCCGCCACCGACCAGAGCCTGGAAGATTTTTTAGCCGGGGTCGAGGCCCAGGCTGCGCAAGTTCATGCGTTGCGCTGCTCCTTTATCCAGGAAAAGCACCTGGCTGTTTTTGCGCAACCGGTAATTTTTAATGGTGTGTTAAATTTAGTCCGGCCGGATAACTTGCGCTGGGAGCTGGTCGCGCCGGTGCCTTCGGTTTTTATCTTGAAAGGGCAAAAAGGGATTCGTTGCACTGACCAGCAGCCGCCGCAATATTTTGATCTTAAGGACGATCCGGTGATGCAAATGGTGGCCAGCCAGCTTTGGACTTGGCTTGACGGCAAATATGGGCAGTTGAATCAATCATACCAGCTGGCAATGGCAGGTAGTTCATCTCTTTCCATAATCCCCAAGGATGACAAAGTGGTCGCCGAATTTATCGAATCGATAAACATTGTTTTTGATCCGGTTTCCAAGCAGCCGCAACAGGTGGAGATTTTCGAGCCCGGGGGCGACCTTACCAGAATTGTTTTTCATGGATATCAGTTGGATCATCTCCCGGATGAGGCACTTTTCGCCAGGTGTTATCGCGGTGAATAGGTCCGCCTTGTTGCGCTGGGTTTGTGCCTGCTTGTTTGTTCTGGTGGGAATTATTCTGGCCTTGCCGCTGCAGGTCAATGATGACGCCATGGACCTGTTGCCGGGCGAGGCGGTTCGTGGTGATCTTGAAATATTGATGCGGTTGGGGCTGGTTGATCGGGTTTTTTTGACTTTATCGGTGAATCCGGAACACTATCCGTCGTCGGCGGCAGCCCAGGCGGCCTTGAAAGGATGCACGGAAAAGGTAGGGGAAGCCCTGGCTGCGGAGAGTTCTTTTTCCGAGGTTCTCTATCGTTTTCCTAATGGTTATGAGTGGGAACTTTTCCGACAAATCGAGCCTCATCTCGCCTCACTGTTAACCAGTCGAGATCTTAGCGAATTTGGCCAAGGGCTAGCCCTTCCCGCCTTGGAAAATACTCTGCATAATGATTTTGTGCTGCTGAACACCCCGGCTGGCCTCGCCATAAAACGGCAGATACGTAGCGATCCCCTGGGGTTGACCCCGAAGATCCTTAAAAAAATGGCCCATCTTAAAAGCGAATATGCCATGACCGTTTCCGATGGCTATTTTGTCAGTAAAGATGGGTTGCATACCCTGGTAATGGCCCAAAGCGTTATGAGGTTGACCGACTCGGCTAATGCCGGGCAGGTTTTTAATTGTCTGCGCACCATTATGGGGTCGGCTCTTCAACCAGGTATGCAATGGCGGGTTATCGGCTCGCTACCACATACCCTGGCAAACGCAGAGTCCATCCAGCATGATCTTAAGATTCTTTTGCCGGTGGCCACGATTCTTTTACTGATTCTTATTTGGGTGGTGTTAAGAGATTGGTTTGCGTTGTCGATTCTGGGCGTTCCCTTTCTGGCCGCGCCCATGGCCATCGCCATCATGGGAATGGCGTACGGTAGAGTCAGTGCCCTGGCCTTGGGTTTTGGCATTGTTTTGCTTGGCATTGCCGTTGATTTTGCCGTCCATATTTATGTGGCCCTCAGCCGTGAGCCTGGTACCGATCAAGAAATTCTTCGTCGTCTGGTTCGCCCTGTTACCTTGGCTACCTTGACCACCGCCGGAGTTTTTGTGGTTCTCTTTTTTTCACAGGTGGTGTCGCATCGACAAATGGCCGCCCTGGCTTTATCAGGAGTTTGTTTGGCGGTAATGTTTTCCTGGTTGTTGATTCCTACCCTGGTCAAAAAGAAAAAGATAATTTCACCTCCTCGTTTGATCACGCCATCATTTACCACGCGACTTTCCCCGGTGCGCAAGATTATCGTTCTTGGGTTGTGGTTAGGCCTTATCGTTGCGGGGATCAATGCGTGGCCGGCTTTGCAATATAATGGTGATTTAAGGGTTCTCGATGCTCCCAATCAAAATGTTATCGAAGATGAAAGGTATTTTCGTCAGACCTGGCAACAACAAGGCGAACAGGTGTTTGTTGTTGCAGCCGGTGCGTCCCTGGCCGAAGCACTTGATAACAATTATGTCGTATATAGCGAATTGCAGCGGGCCGGGGTGGAGGAGTTTTCAAGTTTAGCGCCTTTGTTGCCGGGGCCGGTGGCCCAGCAACAAAACATGACGGCCTGGCGACAATTCTGGGCCGAACAGGGCGAAAGTTTTGTACATGATTTTCAACAGGCGGCCGCAAAAGCAGGTTTTTCCGAAATAGCCTTCAGGCCCTTTTTTGAGAAACTAGATCGACCGCCGGTGGCGATGAGTCCGGAGCGGCTTATGGCCGGTCCTTTAAAAGGTTTTTTCAGCTCCATGATTCGTTTGCCGGAGCAGCAGGGTGTTTACCGGGACAAGCATCAAACCCTGGTGTTGACCACCGTGAAGTCAGCCGCGGAGATCATGCCGATTTTGCTCAAGCTGGATGCGGATAATCCGGCGATCACCGTTCTTGCTAGTCAAAAATGGCGCTCCCAGGTTGAAAATTTACTACGGCAGGATATTGCCACCTTATCCGGCGCGGCCGCTGTCCTGGTTTTTTTGGTAAGCTTGGTGGCCTTCAGAAGGATGCGGGCGGTTATCGCTGTTTTGGCGCCGGTGGTTTCGGCCTTGGCCGCTATGGCCTTGTTCAGCTTGGCCACCTCCGGGGAGCTGAATATGATGCACGTTCTCATGGGGATAATGGTGATTGGTCTCAGTGTTGACTATGGGGTTTTCGTGGTCTGTTCCATCAGTGAAAAGGTTTCGACAACAACTTTTCTCGCCGTTTCCATGTGCGCCGCAAGTTCTCTTATCGGTTTTGGGGTGCTGGCTTTTGCCCGCCATCCTGCTCTTCATTCCCTTGGTGTTACCGTGTTATGCGGGATTGGGGCGGCTTGGCCGACGGCGCTGTTGGTCTCGCCCATCATTATTTCGTCTTTTAGTAACAAGGGTGCGGAATGAAGCGGTTTCTATTATTATTGGCTCTGGTTCTGCTTGGCGGCTGTGCGCTCTCAAGTAGAGAGCCGGTCGATGTTGTTGATCGAGAGGCTTTGTCTGGCGCCCTTTGGAAGGTTGAAATTTCGCAGTGGGGCACGGTGCGTTTTACCGGGTTGCTGGCTCCCCGGCTGGAAACTGAGAAGGGGATATTGCATTATGTCTTGCTGGACGGTACCGGGATCAAATTGCTGGAGGCCCGGGTGAGACCTAATGGAAAACAGCAGATTATCCAGGTGGTGAAGATGCTGCATAAGTATCATTTGCCGGTTTTTATGGCTGACTCCTTATCCCGGATATTTTTAGTGGAACCAGAGCTTGATAGATCGCCGGTGGGGCGGTTGGTTCGTTTTGACCGGGAACAACCAGATGAATTGCTGATGCGTAAACTGGCTCGGGTTGGCCCTGTCTGCCTTTGGTCTGTTGATTATTCGTTGGCCCCCAACACCAAGCAGCCGGCAGAAATTACTTATATTATGCCATGGTTGGGCATGAGGCTGTCCCTGGTAAAACTTGACCGGCTCAGCCCAAGTTTGTCCCAGCGTTGAAAAGAGAGGGTTAATCCTGTGTTGTCGCTAGAAAAATCAGTGAATGAAGCTTTAAGAAAGTGGAGCGTTGAGGAAAGATCGGAGAGCTCGCTTAAGGTTTCAGGGGTATTTATTTTTCCGGAAGATTTTGGCGGTTTTGCCGGTCATTTCCCTGGCCGGCCTATCTTGCCCGCCATTGTTCAGCTGGCGGCGGTTCGTCATTTAGGGCAAAAAGGATTGGGGGCAAGGCTTGTGCCGGTTGGTTGTCAACGGACTAAATTCCGGGGTGTTGTTAGTCCTCTTGAAGAAATGGAGGTCACTGTCGTCTTGCATAAAAAAGGAGACAATTGGCATGGAAAATTTACCATGCAGAAAGGTGATGAGCCGGTTGCCGGCGGGACCCTGGAACTGAGTTGTGGAAAAGAGGCGTAACTTATGGGATTCCCGCGATATTATTTTGCGACGCCGCCAGAGGGACCCTTGCCGTTAACCGCCGATATTGCGCGGCGAGTTCGCTTTGAGGAGGTCGATGCGCTTAACATGGTCTGGCATGGCCGTTATCCAAGTTATTTTGAGGATGGACGGATTGCTTTTGGTGAAAAGCATGGCCTGAGCTATCAGCTGTTTAAAGCCCATGGGGTAATGGCGCCTATTGTTCAGATGCATGTGGATTATCATGGGCCTTTACGTTTTAACGATACGGTGCGGATAGAGGCGACTCTATACTGGAATGACGCCTTGCGCCTGGATTTCGATTATAAGATTATTGATTCCCGGCAACAACTGGTGACCAGTGGCTATACCGTGCAGCTGTTAACCGATCTCCATGGTGATCTTTTGTTGATTCCCCCTGAATGGTTCCAGGAATTTAAGAATAAATGGTGCCAAGGACATTTGGGTTGAGATGAATTCTATTGTGGTGGTCGGCGTAGCCATTCGGACGGCTTTGGGGGATCTGACTGCAACCTGGAATGGGTTGATGGCCAACCGCTGTGGCCTCACTTCACATCAGTTTCCCGGCTTTGAGTGTCGGCCCATGGGATTGATCGCGGATTTATCAGGCGACATCGGTACCAGCGAACGATTACAAGCGTTGTGCGCCGGGTTGTGGGCAGAGACACCTGAGTTGCCTGCGAATACAACTCTTTTTTGTGCCACCACCAAAGGGGCGGTCGATGAGTTGCTTTTGGCCCCCAAGGGGCCGTGGTCAGGGCAGCCTTGGCAGATTGGGGATTATTTAGCCAAGCTCTTTGGCTGTCGCGGTCATCATCTGGTCAGCGGGGCCTGTGCTTCCGGCACCCTGGCTATCATTCAAGGAGCGATGGCTCTGAGCAGGGGTGACTGTGAGGCGGCGGTGGTGGTCGGTGTTGATCTGATCAGCCGTTTTGTGCTGGGCGGTTTTGCCGGCTTGCAGGCACTTTCGCCAACCGGATGCAGTCCTTTTGATCGCAACCGTGATGGGTTGTCTTTGGGTGAGGGGGCGGGCTTGATGATGCTTACCACCCGGAAAACAGCCGCTTGCCATAACTGGCCGGTTCTAGCTGAGTTGGCCGGTTATGGTGTCACTTGTGATGCCACCCATATTACGGCCCCATGCCGCAATGCGAGTGGATTGCTTGCCGCCTTACGCCAGGCAACGGCGGACGGTAAGCTTGCGGTTGGTGGTATTAATGCCCACGGGACAGGTACCCCATACAATGACGCCATGGAATTGCTGGCATTTTCAACGAGTTGGGAAACCCCGCCTCCGGTTCATTCGGTGAAAGGAGCAATCGGTCACTGTTTGGGTGCGGCGGGAGTTATTGAAGCCGTGTTGGCAATTATGAGCCTGCAACATAGAGTTTTGCCACCCACTGTCGGCCTAAGGCTTCCGGAGGATGGAGCTGTTAGGTTGAGCGGGAAGAAGACTCTTGCCTTGCAGGGCAATTCGGTGTTGTCGTGCAACTCCGGTTTCGGGGGAATTAATGCGGCTGTTTTGTTTAAACCTTGATCAAGCTGGTGCTTTTTTTCTTGATGTAATTGTCAACGATCAAGATTATTTACCTTTAACCGATTGGTGAACCCCATGGTCGATAATCGGATGTTTCAATTGGTTTTCCGGGATTATAGCGAATCATGGGCGTTCCAGGTAGTTGCGCCGGATCTCCGCCGCTTTTTGCGTTTCGCCCATTGCGGTGTAGGCCTTTTCGATTAAGATCCAGTTTTGTTTGCCGAGCGTGGCATTTTTGCCGACCAGGCTGTTTGATTTAAGGCAAAATTGGACGGCCTGGGCATACCGGTGCTGGCCGAATCTTACCCGGCCCATGAGGTGCCAGTTCTCTGGGTTGCGCGGCTCCACCCGCATGGCCCGTTCCAGCAGCATCTCCGCCCGGTCGAATTGTTCGGCCTGCAGAGCTTCTTCGGCATTAGCCTGCAAAAGGCTGGTCGGGCCTTGCTCATTTTTGGTTGCAACACAGCTGTGGCCCAGCAGGCCGATCAGCATGATGAGGGCTATTAACCATCTTTGTGTTATTAAATTTCTTCGGCTGTGGGTCAGCATGCTTTTGTGCTCCGGGGCAATGGCCTTTGATCAATTAAGCCAGTTTAGAAATTTTTGAACGAGACCCTGTTTTTTGCTTACAGGGGGCGCTTGCGCCGTTGTTGAGGCGGGTTCTTTACTGTAAGCGGTGCCGCTCAAGAAAGGCAATTTTTTACCTTTGTTGAAAAACAGGCTGTTGGTGACGGTCAAGGTCTGGCGATCGAGATGGGCCCATTCAATGCCCGCCGGTTCGCTCAGCTCAAGGGGCTGGGTCGGCAAGCCCTGCATAATTCTGCCCCAGACCACCAGGGCGCCGCCGGCCCCGGTGAGGCCGGTGGTCTTATTGTCGTCCTGGCCGAGCCAAACCACGGCCAGTTTATCACCGGTGAACCCGGCAAACCAGCTGTCGCGCAGATCATCCGAGGTGCCGGTTTTGGCGGCCACCTGGTGGGCCGGGGGCAAAAAGTCGGCAAGCGCTTGGCCTGTTCCCTCCGCCACCACCAGTTGCAGGCCGGTGTTCAGCAGGTAAATCAGCTCCGGCGCAAACCGCTGTTCCACTTCCAGGCCGAAGCGCTTGATAATGGTGTTATCCGCGGCCAGCATCGAGTTGATTGCCCGTTGGGGCAGATGAAAGCCGCCGGTCGCCATGGTTTGATACATCTGAGTCACTTCCATCGGGGTCATTTCCGCCGCGCCCAGCAGCAAAGAGGGGTAGGCGGGAAAATCGCGGTCCACCCCGAGATCGCGCACGGTCTGCACGACCTTGTCAATGCCCACATCCATGCCGATCTTCACCGTCGCCAGATTATAGGATTGGGCCAGGGCCTCATACAACGGCACCCGGCCATGTTCCTGGCGGTCATAATTTCTGGGGGTCCACGGTTGGCCGCCGGGATTATCCAGGGTAAAGGAGCGATCTTCCACCGGGCAGGCCAGGGTGTAGCCGTTGGCCAGTCCGGCGAGATAGACCGCCGGTTTGATCAGGGAGCCCACGGAGCGGCGGGCATCAAGGGCACGGTTGAAGCCGGATTGCAGCGGCTTGCGGCCGCCGGCCACGGCCAGAATCTCGGCGCCTTCCCGGCTGCTGATCACTACCGCCCCTTGCAGGCCAGGCCGGGAGGTACGTTTTTCCAGTTCGGCAATGGTTGCGGCCAGTTCCTTTTCCACCCGCTGCTGCACTTGCGGATCGAGGGTGGTGAAGATTTTAAGGCCGTCCGAGGTGAGATCTTCCTCGCGATAATCCTGCCGCAACTGGCGGCGGACCAGATCCAAAAAGGCGGGGAAGCGGTTAAAGCCGCTGCGGGGCATGGTGTCGTTGGCAAGCTCGGTCGAGGCGGCCAGCTGATAGGTCGGCTCATCAATCACCCCCCGGCTGAGCATGAGATCGAGCACCACCTTTCTTCTTGTTGTGCAGCGGTCCGGATGGGTGACGGGGTTATAGAAGGAGGGCCCCTTGACCATGCCGATCAGCAAGGCAATCTGCTCCGGGGCCAGATCCTGCAAATCGCGGCGGAAATAAAAGTGGCTGGCCAGGCCAAAGCCGTGGATGGCCCGATTACCATCCTGCCCCAGAAAGATTTCATTGGCATAGGCGGTGAGGATCTCATCCTTGTCGTAATGCAACTCCAGCAGCAGGGCCATCACCGCTTCATTGACCTTGCGCCAGAAGGTGCGTTGATTGCTCAGGAACAAATTTTTTACCAGTTGCTGGGTCAGGGTGCTGCCGCCCTGCACCGTTTCCCCGGCCCGCATATTTACCCACATGGCCCTGGCAATGGCCAAGGGGTCCAGTCCCGGGTGGCTGTAGAAATGTTGATCTTCAACGGCGAGCAGGGTTTTGACCCACAGCTCGGGCAACTGCTCCCGGGTGAGCACTACCCGGTCTTCATGGTTTTGCGGCAGAAAACTGCCGATGCGGGCGGGTTCGAGCCGGATGCCGGAGAGTAATTCTCCGGTAGCGGTCAGGGTAAGGGATGCAAGTTGATTGCCTGCAAAGGAGAGGGTCAGGTCCACGGATTTTTCCAGGCCTTCCGGAAAATGAAAATCCCTGGTGACCAGGTGCAGGCGGTTACCCTCCCAATCATAACCGCCACCATCCACGGCCTTGGCCTCCTGGCGATAACCGGCCAGTTGCAACTCATCCGCCAGCTGGGCAGGGGTGAGCGGCAAACCGGGATACAATTCCAGGGGCCGCGCATAGACGATCGCCGGCAGCGCCCAACGGTTGCCGTCAAACTTGGTGCGGATCACCTGATCGAGATAGAGGGTATAGATGCCCGCGACCACGGCCAACAGCAGGATCAGCTTGAGACCCCACTTGCGCCGGGCGGATTGCCACCTGGTAAATGGCATGGGTGGTTGTTGTGCTCGGGGTTGAATTCTTTTTAGAGTCATCCTTGAAGTGCTTTAAAAAGTTTAGGGGTGGCTTTCGTTATTATTGCGTTACAAGGGGGGAACTATCACATTTTCGGCAGGTAAGTTCAACAGGCAACTGCATGTTTCGTAAGAAAAAAAAGGAGCTGTCAAGCACAGAAAGTCTGTAGAAGCCCGTTTATGTATCCATCATTGCTAAACATGTTTTGCCATTCTTGGGTAATTTTTGGTGGTGGTTTCACCTGTGGTCAACGGTAAAGTGGGACAGGCAGCTGCCGTCCTTCACCTGGATGGTGCGCCGGGCATATTTGCAGCTTTCGGCATTATGAGTGACCATGATAATGGTAAGCCCCTCGGCGTTCAGTTGTTGCAATATCCTCATAACCTCGGTGGCGGTATCACTGTCGAGATTGCCGGTCGGCTCATCGGCCAGCAAAATCGGCGGACGATTGACGATGGCCCGGGCAATTGCCACCCGCTCCTGTTCGCCGCCCGAGAGTTGATCTGGCAGCCTTGCCACCTTGTCGGCCAGGCCGACCTTATCCAGAACCGCCCGGGCCATCTCATCTTGTTCCCCTGCCTTGATGCCGGTGATGGCCATGGGCAACTTAACGTTTTCCAGCACGGTCAGGTAAGGAATAAGCTGAAATGACTGGAAAATTATCCCGATATATTCACTGCGAAAGTCAGCCCGCTGCTCGCTGCCTAAGCCATAGACATCAAGAGAATCGACCAGTACCCGGCCTCGACTTGGATGATTGAGGCCGCCCAGGATGGAGAGCAGGGTGCTCTTGCCGGAGCCGGATTGGCCGACAATGGTAATAAACTCACCGTCATCTATAAAAAAATCCATCGTCTTGATGGCGCTCACCACGCTGTCACCCATCTGGTAATCCTTGCCGACTCCGTGTACCTCGATCAGGTGTTGCACTTCGTTCTGCCGGTCTGTTGCTTGCATCAAAAACCCTCCTATAAAACGCGTAATGCCGCGCTGGGATCCATATTACTGCCCTTGCGGGCCGGATAATAACTTGCCATCAGGCTCAATGATACGGCCAGCAGAACCGCAATCCCGCCCAAGGACAGATTGAAGCCGGCAAAAGAACTGCCTGGAATTACCCAGGGCATAACCGCCCAGGCCGCCAGATTGCCGCCGCCGTAACCCAGCAACCCGGACACCAGGCCGACCGCCATGGCTTCGAGCAGGATTATCTGCATCACATGCCCGCGCCGGAAACCGATGGCCCGAAAAATACCGATCTCACGGGTGCGCTCATTGACCGCGCCCATCATGGTTACAAAGACCAACAAAGAGCCGATGAAAATAACCAGCCCGGCAATGCCGTAGCTGAAACTCTTGAACAGTTCAATGGATTGCATCTTGGACATGACCGCCTGTTTGACCGGCGTCACTCTGGCGCCTGGAAACTGTTCGGCAATCTGGAGCACCATTTCAGAGATCGGGCAATCCCGGCAAAAGGCGGCGATTTCTACCATGGAAATCCGGCCATCCTTACCCAAGACCGCCTGCATCGCATGAAGGTCGCCGATGATGATGCCGTCTTCGGTGGCGCCGGTGGGTTCCAGAACCGCGGCCACCCGAAAAGAACGGTCCTTAGTCAACTGAATTTTATCGCCGCTCTTCAGCTGCAGGGTTGCCGCAGCCTCGGAGCCCACGATCACCTCGTCCGCCGAAGCGGGAGGAGCGCCGATTAAATGCCACCAATTTTTGAGGGCCAGCTCGATGTTGAAATCAACCCCCATCAACAGGATATCGCGGTCCTGCAATTCAACCGCGCCAAGCACCTTGGGGGCAACCGCGCCGAGATTCTTTTTGTTCTCGATTTGATAGATATGGGCAAGGTCTTTTTCGTAAAACTCTTCCACGGCATAGTTTACGCCACCCACCGTGATGCCGCCGTAGCTTAAGGCAAGGTTCTCGCTCTTGGGGACCATGACGATATTGGCGCCGAAACGATCCAGCCGTTCCTCAATATCTCGACTCATACTGTCGGTTATGGAAAGGAGAGTGACGATGGTCGCGATGCCGATTAAAAGCCCCGACACCAGAAAAATTATCTTGGCCTTCCGGCGTTTGAGATTGTTGAAGGAGATATTATAAAGCTTCAAAGTGGGCCTCCTTTTCAAGCATTTTCAGCCGTTGACCATGACTCATCTTATTAAGCAACACTGCCTGGAGGCCGTGCTCGGAAAAAAAGATCGAGAACTTATGCACATCAGTTTTCGACCTGTTAAAGGTAACAACAATACGGGAACCGTTATCAGCCGCCGTTACCGATCTCACCCCGGCTTGACCGGCAAGATCGTCCAGCACCTCCCCGGGCCAGGCAGTTTTTGCCTGGAGCTTGTAAATTGCATCATCAAGGTGCCTGGCTTGAAAAAAGGCGATGGATTTTGGAATAACCGCTACCCCAAGTCCCAAAACAATTACCATGGATACCAGGCCTGCCAAGGCACCGAAACCAAGCCCTCGTTTCTTGACCCCAAGGACCTTGGCCCTTTTATCTCGATATTTATCGTAGTCGTAATTCATCATTCCCCTGGCCTGTCTTTATTTCGTGTATTTGCCGTACCAGCTGTTTTTATCGATATCGGCCATGGCGATTACCAGCTTGTCGCCCTCAACCATCCTCTCAAGCGGAGCCGGGTTGCATCCACCCTTGATGACATTTATCTTGCTGGCATGAAAACTCTGGCCGCAGTTCCGGCAGATCATATACACGCCGTTCTGCTCATAACCTTTACCCGACTTGTAGCATACGTCGCAGGCATCGATTGCCGCGCGATATACACCATCATCGCTCCTTATGGTAAAAAAGGTCACCATGGTGCCGTCAGAGGCTTGCACCCTGAAATGATGCGCCTTGCTGTCATCAATCGACGGCAAGGGGATCTCGAGCCGACCGTTCACCGGCTGCAAAATTTGCGGCCCCTTTTCCCATAAACCCGCCATGCCGGTTCCGACAAAAACTGCCGATAGAACAATCAACCCGGCAATTCCGATATAAATTCTTTTCACTTTGCGACTCCTTTGCTATGGTTCATTTCTCTTGCGCGCCAAAGAATCTGGCGCCGATTTTTTTCCAGGCCGAAGACGAAGCGCCGCAGCAGTTGCCTGTACACCCGGGCCTGGCTACCTCTTCGGCGCTGTTGGGCAAAGGTGCTGCAGCAGTGTCCGGGATTTGCGCCGCATTGGCCACCACCTCGGCCGGATAGCCGATGGCGCTGATCATTTCGGCAAGACGCTCAGAGGTCAGCGGCGGCTGATGACTTATGGTTATCAAGCCTTGTCTGAAATCCTTAGCCTCCATGCTCACCATCCCGTCACTCTCGGCCAGCTCAGTCTGAATCGCGTAAAGGCAGGAGGCGCAGGAAAGATTGGCCACTTTTAGGGTGGTTTCCGTTGTCGCAGAAGCATGACCCATCCCGATTGCCGCTAAAATAATGCCCGCCGCACCCAAGCCGAACAACAAAGATCTCCAAACATTTTTTTTCACCAGTAAGCCTCCTTTGCCTCTTGTTATGTTGCTTTGTGAAAACGTTTCATCGACATGTTTGCAGTCAAAAATAGCAAGACGCATGCCAAACATTGGCATTGATGCTTAACATCTTGATACGACGTGGTAATTTGTAGAGACAGCCACACGGGAAAAACAGAAGATATATGAAATTGGAGAATATTCTTCACTCGGTTGAATAATATTCTCTAATCCACAGGAAGGTTATCAGGCGGTGATACCGAATTTCTCCAAACGGTAGATCAAGACATGGCGGGGTATTTTTAAAAGGCGGGCCGCTTCGGAGCGATTGCCGTTGGCCAGGGCCAGGGCTTTTACAATAAGCCCTTTTTCAACCCTCTCCAGGGATAGCCCCTCGGCGGGAATGTCAGGAAGATTGGCGGAGTCGAAGGCGAGCTGTGGTGGTTTGCCGCCCAGTTGCAGTTCTTCCGCCTCAATGGTCGCCCCGCGCCGTAGAATAAGAGATCGCTCGACAATATTCCTTAACTCCCGGATATTGCCCGGCCAGGAATAGGACTTGAGCAAATTCAGGGCCGCTTCGGAAAATCTCACCTCGGCCGGCCCGTTTAATTTGTTAAGAAAATGATCTGCCAGGGTCGGGATATCCTCCGGCCTTTCCCGCAACGGCGGGATATGCAGGGGGATAACTCCGAGTCGATAGTAAAGATCTTCGCGAAACTCACCTTTGGACACGGCTTTTTTAATATCCCGGTTGCCGGCGGCAATCAGTCGTACATCGATCTCTTCCTGGCGATCGGCCCCAACCGGCTGCACCTCCCTTTCCTGAATGGCCCGCAGCAGTTTGGCCTGAAGATCAAGGCGCAGTTCGGTCACCTCATCGAGAAAGAGGGTGCCGCCGGCAGCGCTCTGAAAGCGACCTTTACGATTAGCCGTCGCGCCGGTAAAGGCGCCTTTGACATGACCGAAGAGTTCGCTTTCGATCAATGTTTCGGGAATGGCTGCGCAGTTCACCGTTACCATGGGGCCGCCAGCCCTCTGACTGCGTTGGTGGATAAGCCGGGCTAAAACCTCTTTACCGGTTCCGGACTCGCCGGTAATCAACACCGTGGCCTCGCTGCCGGCCACCCGCAATGCCGTATCGAGCAACTCGGCCATGGCTGAGTTGGCGGTGGTCATCCCCTCGACGCCGGTCAGCCGGTCAACCTCGCCGGCCAGGTGCTCTTTCTGTTCCCGCAAGGCTCGCTCGGCCAAGGCCTTCTTGCAGGAGATCCGCAACGCCTCTCGATCGAACGGCTTGGCTAAAAAGGTGTACGCTCCTTCCTGCATAGCCTTTACCGCCAATTCAATGGAACCGAATGCGGTAATCACAATTACCGGGGTTGGGGGTGATATTTTTTTAACAGCGGCCAGGATTTGCAAACCGTTCATATCGCCCAATTGAACATCGGTGATCACCAGGTCCGGATTCTCTTTTTTGAAAAGAGCAAGCCCTTGGCCGCCGGAGGCTGCGGGCAAAACCCGGAAACCGGCAGTGGTGAGGTTATGTTCGGTAACCCGACGCAGGCTGTCGTCGTCGTCGATAAGCAGGATTTTTGACTGCATGGTTCTCTCTTATCCCTGAAAAACTTTGACCAGATCAAAGTCCCGGCCGGCCGTGGGTAAAAAGATCCGGAAGCAGGCCCCGCCGTCAAGGTCATCGGTTACGGTGATCTTACCACCGAGGCTTTCGACAATCTTTTTGCTGATCAATAAACCCAAACCGGTGCCGTCTTCCTTGTCCGTATAAAAAGGCTCGAAAACCCGTTCTCTGTTTTGTTCCGGGATGCCTCGCCCGTTATCGCAAACCTCGATCATCCCTTCTGCATCCTTTTTTACGAAAGTGAGGCGGATTTTGCCTTCGCCTTGGCGTACGGCATCGATACTGTTCAGTAAAATATTAAGCAGTACCTGGGTAAGCTTGCCCTCGGCCACCGGAAAGTCCTCGGCCTTTTCCATGCCGGTTAAATGCAACTGTATCTCTTTTTCCTTCAGCGGTTTTTCCAGTAAGGCCGCCACGTGATACGTCACCTCGGATAAGGGGACAAGATGCTCTTCCGCTCCTTTTTCCCGCGAGTATTTCAAGATATCCTCCACCGTGCCCTGCAACCGGGCTATCTCTTTGAGGAGGATATCCACAAACTCTCGGTTGGGGTGTTCCGGGGGGTAGTCGTCGACCAGAATTTCGGCCGTGCCCTTAATCGAGCTGAGGGGGTTTTTTATTTCATGGGCTAAGGAGGCGGACATCTTTCCCAGGGCCGAGAATTTCTGGGCAGCGGCAAGCTGTTTTTCTGCCTCGATTAGTTGCGCGGTTTCCTCGTGGAGTCGCTCATATGATTTTCCGAGCTTCTCGGAAAGCAGGCGGTACTTTTCCCGCAACCTGGTTTGTCGCCCGGAAATCATCCCCACCAGAAGGCCGGCTGCGAGATAAAGAATGATCTCGGCAAGCTCGCTAAGATAGGCATGGGGGCCCTTGTCGATATATAGCAAGACATGGGGAATAAAAAATATGGAGGACAGCACGGCCATGGCCAGACCACCCCGCAAACCGAACCAAAGTCCGCCGAGGACAATGGGGAAATAGCTGAGCCGCCGGTAAGTATCATGATAAAAATGAAGATGCCCAGGGGTAAAAAAATGGAGCATCCCAATCAATAACACAATGGTTATTAATAAAGCTAAAAGTATTTTACGCATGTCACCATAACGACTTTCCCGCATTAACCTCCCTGCTTGATCGGATATCTGGTGACCCATTATATCACTAATTATTTATTCGGCGAAACGCCTAATCAATAATCTTTTTCAGTATGACAGCATGAAAAATTTTATCCGGGACGGCGTCGAAGGGGTTCCATGAAAATTGCCGCGCGATACTTT
>DUZU01000020.1 GCA_013349285.1 Deltaproteobacteria bacterium
TGGCGGAAGTTGAAGAAATATAGCATGGAGTAGATTGGTTGGCTCGGCTAGTGCTGATTATCCATGGAGGGATGCATCGTCTGGCGGGAGTTGATGTTTTTTGCGCTTGCTGTCTGCGGGGTCCATGAATAAGTCTTTTAGGTGTAAACCTATTTTAGGACGACACGCACATATAAAAAAAGCCACCCCGCTTTCCGCGGGGTGGCTTTTTTTCTCATGCTACAGCAGATCTACGATTAATGTCCTACTGCCAAGAGGCCGCTGGCCGCCAGGATCAGGATAACGGCGGTTGCCATGCAGATCAGGCCCATGGCCTTGTCGTTGCGGGCGAACAGGCCTGGTACGATGGCGATGTAGCAGACGATGGTTACCCCCGAGAGAATGGCCACCGGCAGGAAGTTTAGAAAATCGCCTTTGCCAAGATGATGCAACCAGGCCCAACCGGTGGGGGCATGGTCCATATGCATGAAGTTATGGTTGATGGCGGCCAGGTAGTCGCCGACCGGCATGCTCCAGTAGGCGGCAATCTGGTCCAGGGGAACCACCGGTTTCATGATACCGAAGACATAAAGGCCAAAGGTGATAAACATCAGGCCCAGGCCGATCAGCATCCCTTTTTCCAGGATGTTGGCGTATAAAAGTTGTTCTTGGGTTGCTTCTTTGGTGATTTCACTCATGATATATGATCTCCTTCAACTGATAGACTTATAGAACGCCCATGGCGGTGAGGGCTTTGTGTGTTGCCTTCAGACCGGCAAAGAGCAGGATGCCGATGACCATCCAACGGATAAAGGTCGGTTTGGCAACCTTCAGCAGCCTAACGCCGATAAAGGAGCCGAGCATGATGCCGATCAGGGACGGTACGACCATCATCGGGATAACGCAACCTTTATTAACATAGATCCAGGCCGCCGAGGTATCGGTGATGGAGAGCAGGAACTTGGAGGTGGCTACCGAGATTTTCAGCGGCGCGCCCATCATCAGGTTAAGCACCGGGACGTTGGCCCAGCCGGCGCCGAGACCGAACATGCCGGCCATGAAGCCGATGATGACAAAGGTGGCCAGACCGAGCGGGGTGCGATGGACTTTCCAGTTGATGTCCTGTTTCATGGTGGGTTCATGGTAGATGCCGCAGATCCGCAGGGCGGAGGAAAGGCTGTCGGCGGCCGGGACATCGGGAATAGTGGATTTCTTAGCAGAGAGCATGATGGCCACGATACCGAGAATGGTGATACCCAAGGAGAGCTGGACGATATGGGTGGGCAGGGCCAGGCCGACCATGGCGCCGACAATGGCCATGGTGGAGGCGATCAGGGCCACCGGCAGGGCCAGGCGCAGGCTGGCCAGATTGGCTTTCAAGAGACCGGGGCCGGCAGCCAGGGCACCGCAGAGGGCGACCAGCAGGCCGGTGCCGCGGACAAAATCGAGATGGAACGGGAAGAAACCACTGATAATCGGAACGAACAGTACGCCGCCGCCAACGCCGCCGAGGACGGCGATGATACCCATAACAAAGGTCACCACCAGTAGAATCAAGGGCCATTTCCACCAGCCTTCCCCATCAATTATCGGCACCATCGGTACTTCGGCCGCAACCTCGCTGGCCAAAGCCCAGGCAGGATTCAGCATCACCGCGCACATCAGGGATGCAAAAAACAGCCCTGCTCTTTCCTTAACTCTTTTCAACATTATGTTTCCTCCTCAATCCCAAATGAATTAAATAAATATTATGATAATTATAAAAAAACGACAGCCGCGAACTGGCGGCCACCCAAAGTTTCGTCGTCGATTAAGCCTGGTATCAGGCTTGAGGTTCGGCGTCACGAAAACAGTAGTTGATGCTATGCTTAATGCTACTGTCGTGGGGTGTCAAGGAAAAACTGTTTATTTATGAAACATCGCTGTTGCGTTATGTAGCATCGGTGGGTTAGCTTATGTTTTTGTCTAAGAATATTAAGCTATTATACAACAAGTTATCGGAGAGAAGGAATGACTTTTGTCATTGAAGAAGTTTTGCCGGTTTTGGCGGATGAGGTGAAGACCTATCAGGTACCGGTGGTCGATCTCATTGCGGTGCAGACCAAAGATCCCTATAAAATTTTGGTGGCGACTATCCTCTCGGCCCGGACTAAGGATGAAGTCACGGCCAAGGCCGCGGAGCGATTGTTCAAGCAAGTCCCGGACCTTGAGAGCCTGGCCGCGGTAAGCGAGGAAGAACTGAGAAAGCTGATTTATCCGGTGGGTTTCTTTAAGAATAAGGCTTCTTATCTGGCCAAGCTGCCCGGGGCGCTTATGGCAAAATTCGGCGGGATCATTCCCGACGAGGTCGATAAGTTGACCGAGTTGCCCGGCGTCGGCCGCAAGACCGCCAACCTGGTGGTGGCGGTGGCCTTCGGTAAGCCGGCCATCTGCGTGGACACCCATGTTCACCGGATCATGAATATCTGGGGCTATGTGCAAACCAAAACGCCCCTGGAAACCGAGATGGCTTTGCGTAAAAAATTGCCAGAGCAGTACTGGCTTACGGTCAACTCCATTCTGGTCGCCTTTGGCCAGGGCACCTGCAAGTCGGTCCGGCCCCATTGCGATCGTTGCCTCATCGCCAACCAATGCCGGAAATTGGGGGTCACCCCCCGTAACCTGCCCGGATCGGCGACAAAGAAGGGGGCGGACAAAACCATAAAAATGGTGTCCTGGAACGTTAACGGTCTGCGCGCCCTTGAGAAAAAAGGTTTTGTCGAGGTGGTCGCCGAGCTGGATGCCGATATCATCGCCCTGCAGGAGATCAAGGCCCAGCCCGAGCAGCTTTCCGACCAGCTCAAGAATATCCCCGGCTATCGCGCTTATTGGTTTGCCGCTGAAAAAAAAGGCTATTCCGGGGTTGGGGTATACAGCCGGGAGGAGCCGCTGGCGGTGATCTACGGCATTGATCATAAGGAGCATGACTATGAAGGGAGGGTGCTCACCCTGGAGTATGGTGATTTTTATCTGGTGAACGTCTACTTTCCCAATGCCCGGCACGAGCTGCTCCGGCTGGATTACAAGCTTGCCTTCAACCGCGATCTGCACAATTTTCTGGACACTCTGGCCCTGAAGAAATCCGTGGTGGTTTGCGGCGATTTCAATGTGGCTCATAAGGAAATCGACCTCACCAATCCCAAGCAGAACGAGAAAAATCCAGGCTTTGCCCCTGAGGAACGGGCCTGGATGGATGAGTTCATCGCGGCCGGTTATATTGATACCTTCCGGTTGTTCAATCAGCAGCCCGGCCAATACACCTGGTGGAGCTATCGTTTTAATGCCAGGGCTCGGAATATCGGCTGGCGGATCGATTATTTCTGCGTGGACGCCAAGAGCGAAAAGCGGGTGGCGGGAGCGGAGATTCTGGCCGATATCGCCGGTTCTGATCATTGTCCGGTGGTATTGACTTTTCGCTAAGCAATGCAGGGTTGATCGGGGAATAAAAAAAGGGCTCGTTCCTCCGGTTGAGGAACGAGCCCTTTTGGTTTTTAAGGCAACAGCGTGTTACTTGTTCAGGTCATGGGCGATGCCATGGCACTGACCGCACTGCGGGAACTTCTCATGCATTGCCGGCGGATGCGGATTTTCACCGTGACAATCCTGGCAGCGCGGGATGGTTTTGTGTTTGTCCTGATGACACTTGGCGCACTCAAACTTGCCGTGTTTGAACTTGCTGGCCTTAAGGGTGGAATATACGTCATCATGACAGGCCGCACAGTACTCGGAAGGAGTCTCTGCCGGGTAGGTGACTTCAAGCGGCATATGCGGCTTGTGGCAGGTGAGGCAGACCTTCATGTCCATTCCCTCTTTATGGGGGGAGTGACAGTGGAGACAATCCGGGATAAAGGGATGGCGCTCACGATGACAGGTCGAACAGGCTACCCGGGTATGGGAGCTCTCGTATTGCTGGAGCTGGGCCATCTGGTCGGTATGACAGGTGAGACAAGGCTCGGTCAGATCTTTGTCAATGGAGATAACCTTGGGGGTATGCGGGTTGTTATGGCAGTTGAGGCAGCCGGTAAGGTCAAAGTGAGCGGTGCCTTCATGACATTTGTTGCACTGGGGAATGTTGTTCGGCGATGAGGGCCGATGGGCCTCATGGCAGTCAACACAGCTGATTTCGGTCTTATGGGATAAACCGTTGCTGGCAATATCCTTCGGTTGTTTGTCATGGCATTTGATACAGTCGGTGGGCAGCAGGCCCTCCGCCAGTGCGTTCCCTGCAAAAATCGTCGCCGCCATCAAGAGGCCGACGCCGAGCAGGCAGGCAAATCTGTTTAATCTTTTTGTTGTCATGGTTAGTCCTTTGTTAAAAAAAAATGAAAATTATTAAGTGGTTGCCCCGAATAATCCCCAGCCCGTTACCGATAAGGCATATGTTAGATTATCCTTAAAAATGGGGTCACCATAGCATAAGTTTCTTATTGTGTTCAATAGAAAATCGGTGATGCTATTTTCAGCAATGGGGCTTATTTCCCCTGGGTTGGGATTGGGGCCGGGGCAAAACTCGGGCCGGGGTTACAACGCGCGAAGTATTTTCAGGTTTTCCATGTCCTCGGTCAGATCTTTGTCCTTGGGGGTTTCCAGGACCATAGGGTGATTGCGGAATTCGGGGTTGTTGAGCAGGAGCCGAAAGCCCTCGATGCCGATTTGCCCTTGGCCGATATGGGTATGGCGGTCTACCCTGCTCCCCAGTTCCTTGATGGAATCGTTGAGGTGAAAGAATTTAAGTCGGTCAATCCCGATGATTTTATCAAAATCAGCAAAGATTTTTTTTTGGGCCTTGGCGGTTCTGAGGTCATAGCCCGCGGCAAAGACATGGCAGGTGTCAAGGCAGACCCCCAGCCGGTGCGGGCTGGCCGTGGCGCCGATGATGGCGGCCAATTCTTCAAACTTGGCGCCCAGGCTGGTGCCCTGGCCGGCCGTGGTTTCAAGGAGCACCATGACCTCGGTCGCGGTGGCCGCTTTGGTAAAAACCAAGTCCAGGTTCCGGCTAAAGCGGGCCAGGCCCGCCTCCACTCCATCGCCCAGATGGGCGCCGGGATGCATAACCAGATAAGGGATGCGCAGGGCAGCGCAGCGCAAAAGTTCGTCGGCCAGGGCGTCTATTGATTTTTGCGCCGTTTCCTTGTTGGGGCTGGCCAGGTTGATCAGGTAGGAATCATGGGCGGCCACCTCGATTTGGCCCGCCGCCTGCCAGGCCTCGGCAAAAAGCAGTGCTTCTTGGGCGGTGATCGGGGCGGCCCGCCATTGGCGCTGGTTGCGGGTGAAGATCTGCAGGGCCTGGCCCTGGACCTGGCGTATCTGGGCAAAGGCCAGGTGCAGGCCGCCGGCCACCGACATGTGCGCGCCCAGTAACGCCATCTCAGCGCTCTTCTTTGGGGCAGGCGGCGGCCACCAGGTTGAGGTATTTTGTTTCGCTGACCCGCAGTCGCTCCGACAGGGTGGTTGCCAGGTTGCGGTAGAGTTTGAGGCAGAGCTTGGGGTTGGTATGGCGCAGCACGGTTTCGTTCAGGGCCAGCACCACGGTATCCTTGAGGGCGACCACCGAGGCCGAGCGCGGCATCCGGTCGATCATCGACATCTCGCCGACGCAGCTGCCTTCGCCCAGGGTTTCAATTTCCACCCTTTTGCCGTTGGTTTCGGTCATGATGATCACCGAGCCCGCGATAATCATATACATTTTGGTTCCCGAACTGCCCTCGCGAATTATGCGCTCTCCCTTGGCGAACTGTTCCTTGGTGGAAAGCCGGAAAATTTCAAAGAGTTCTTCGTTACTGAAATCGGCGAAAAAAATGTATTTTTGCCGGAGCCGGTCGACGATTTTTTCCTTATCAAATGAAAAGGTCGATTTTTTTCCTTCTTTTTGGGCCTCAAGCGCATTGAGGTAAAGTTCAAGGGTGTCGCCGAGTTCCTCGGCGGTCTGGAATCTTTTGCCGCGGTTCTTGACCAGGGTGCGCATGATGATGCTGTTGAGTTTTTCGTCCAATCCCGCCGCTTCGGTGAGCGGTTTAGGCTTATTGTTCAAGACCGCCTGGAGTCGGGCGTCGAGATCCTTGCCCTGGAATGGCTTTTGGCCGCTGAGCCATTCGTAGGCCAGGACTCCCAGGGAAAATATATCGGAGCGCCGGTCCAGGCGTTCGCCCTCGATCTGTTCCGGCGACATGTAAAGGGGGGTGCCGGGGATGAGGCCGGTTTCGTCGACGGTTTCTTCCCGCTGACCAAAGGAGGAGATATCCATCACACTGGCAATGCCGAAGTCGGTGATTTTCGGTAAGCGGTTTTTGTTCAAAATCATGATGTTGGCCGGCTTGATGTCCCGGTGGAGTACGCCGCGCTGGTGGGCATAATGCAGAGCCCGGGCCACCATGGCAATCAGGGATATTTTTTCCTGGAGGGGAAAGGGGGTTTTATCTCTGATCAGCTCCTTGATATTTTTGCCGTCGATGAATTCCATTACAATAAAGGGGGATTGCTCTTCAATCCCCATGTCGTAAACCGCGGTGATGTGGCTGTGGTTGAGGTTGCCGACAATCCTGGCCTCGTGGAAAAAGGACTCCATGGCCTTTTTGCGGGCCGCCCCTTTTTTGTTGCGGTCGAGCCGCATGCATTTGATCGCCACCTTGCGATGAATAAGCTTGTCCTGGGCCAGGTACACTTCGCCCATGGCGCCTTGGCCTATTTTGCCGAGAACCTGGTAGCGGCCGATGGTTTTTGGTGTTTCCGCGGTCATCTTCGTGTCTCAATCTGGCTCGGCAATTCTAGCTTTCCCTGGTCTCTGTTGCTTTGCCCAGGGCGCATTCTTTCAGGAAAGGGATATCGCTTTCCCGGTGGGTGGTTTCGAGTAATCGTTTGGGGCTGTAAAGGAAATCCTCCCCTCTTCTCTTCGGATCGAAAAAATCCCGGTTAAATGAGCCGATCAGGTTGAGATGCTCCCAGCGGGTCAGATAATATTGGATCAGGGTGGAAAGTTTTGTGTAAATAGTGGCTTCCGGCTTGGGGTCGACAAAACTTGAGGCCATAAGTTTTGCCGCCGACAGGGTTTGGGTTTGATAAAAACTTTTCATAAATAGCAGCTCCGCCGGCATCCGGGCATCGATGCCGATCCTGGTGAAAATCCGAAGCAGCCGCGAGAGAATGCTCATCCCGAATTTGGCCAGGGGATAAGGGATGTAAATCTCCTTGGGCACCTTGAGTTCAAGGTATGATTTGATGGTTAAAATCAGCTCGCTCAGCTTCACCGGGTGGGGGTCGACGAAATGATAGGTTTGCCCGGAAAACTCTTGCCGGTGCTCAAGGGCGTGGTGAATAAAGAAGGGCAGTTTTTGCGAGTTTGAGTAGGAGTGGCTGGCCTCTTTGTTGGTGAGCAGCACGGGCATCGCCTGGTCGGCAATGGAAAAGAACAAGCGGTGAAAGCCCTGAATCTTGTGGTCATGGGTGCCGTAGACCACGGCCAGCCGGATGGTGGTGTAGTCAAGCCCTTTGCTCTGATGCAGATGTTCAAGGGTCAGCTCGGCCATCAGTTTTGATTTGGTGTAGTTGGGCAGATCATGGGTCAGGTCAACCCGTTGTTCTTCGGTGAGATTTTCCCCCAGGGGCAAGACCGCCGCCGAACTGATATGGATATAGGGGATGCCGAGTTCAAGGGCGGCTTTGGCCAGGTAAACCGTGCCCAGATAGTTGACTTCGTAAGAGAGTTGCGGGTCGCTGTCAATGGAGGCTATGGCGCAGTTGATAATAAAGGCGGGTTTGATTTTTTCAAAATAACGCCTGATATCATCCGGTTCCCTCAGGCTCAGTCTTTTGCTGTTGGGGGCCAGGATATCGACCTCGTGGTCGGTTTTGGTTTTGAAATAATGCATCAGGGTGCCGCCGATCAGGCCGGAGCCGCCGATGAGAATTCCCAGTTTTTTGGAAGAGGTCGTTGGAGTTGATTCTGTCATGCCGTTTGGGTTAAAAGAATGGTCTTGGGCCTATGGCGGCCCACTTTTTTTTAAGTGACAAGCATAAAAAGACACAGTACTTAGATCAAGAGTAACAGGCAGGGGCAAAGCCCGTCAACAATTAGACCGTATGCTCGAGTAATTTTTGAAAAAGCCTTATTGCTGACGGCATCGCGCCTGATTGAAGGGGGCGATACTTCCAAGTGCCTGTATCGTATCGCCCAAGGTGGTGGTTGCTTTTTCAACGTCTGCACTTACCTTTATGCCAACACATGGTCGAAGGTTTCATTCTGTTTGCCGGCCAAGCAGTGGTTCCGGCAATTATTGCGAGTTTGTCAAGTTATGCCAGGGTATAAAAGAAAGGATGTGCCGGAGTTGTTGAGGTCCGTGGAAAACGGGAGCACGGCCCCGGTTTATCTCGTCTTCGGTGAGCGCTATCTCTGTCTGGATGTGGCCAATGAGTTGGTTTTGCGACTGTTGCCGAATGAGGCGCAACGGGCGACCGGCCTAAAAAATGTCGATGGCGACCAGGAAGATGTGGGCGCCACCGTCAACCTGCTCAAGACCTATAGCCTGTTCGGCGGGCGGCAGGTGATCCGGGTCGTTGATTCCAGAATTCTTTTTTCCAAGGTGGTGGCCAGGGATTTGTGGGAGAAGGCGGTTCGCGCCCATGGGGCCCGGGATGGAAAACGGGCCAGCCGTTACCTGGGGCAGATGTTGGCCCTTGCCGAGATGGAGCTTGCCGACTGGGACCGGGAGGAGCTGGCCGCCTGTGCCGCGAGCCGGTGGCAGGAACTGTTCGGTTTCGCCAAGCCCGAGGAGCTCTCCTGGGTTCAACCCTTAGTCGGCGGCGCTGGCGAGGCGCAAGGCCGGTCGGCGGATAAGGTTGATGGGGCGGAACTGCTGGTCAATGCCCTGGAGGTCGGGGTGCCGGCCGGTAATATCCTTATTCTGGTGGCCGAGGCGGCCGATAAGCGGAAAAAGCTCTTTAAATATCTGCTGAATAATTGTGCGGTCATCGACCTGACCGTGGATTCCGGGATCAGCTCCGCCGCGCGAAAGGATCAGGAGGAGTTGGTCAAGGAGCTGCTGGGCAAGACCCTGGCCGAATTCGGGAAAAAACTTGAACCGCGCGCCCTGCCGATTCTTCTGGAGCGGGTCGGGTTTCATCCGGTGGCCGTGGTGATGGAAGTGGAAAAGCTCGCCCTCTATAGCGGGGAGGCCGAGACCATTACCGTGGCTGATCTTAACGCCATGGTCGGCCGTACCCGGGAAGAGGCGCTCTATGAATTTAACGAGGCGGTGGGCAGCCGTGATTTGGCCGCCGCTCTCTTGATCCTGGGCCGTCTTTTGGAAAACGGGGTTTACCCCCTGGTGGTGATTGCCGGGCTCAGGAATTTTCTGCGGAAGCTGCTGCTGGTTCGGGCCATTGTCGAGCAGCCTTCTCCGGCCTATGGCGAGGGGATGTCCTTTGCCGTGTTCCAAAAGGGTTTTCTGCCCCGGCTCAAAGAGAGCATGCCGGAGCTGCCCGCCCAGTTAAGCGGCCACCCTTTTGCGGTATATAAAAGCTTTCAGCAGGCGGAGCGCTTCAGCTTTGCCTCTTTGCGGCAGGGGCTGGGGGAGGTGTTGCTGGCGGAATACCGCTTGAAGGGCTCCAATCTTGCCCCCCGGGTGGTTCTGGAAAATTTATTGTTCGGCCTTTTGCCGCAAAAACCGAGGGTCGCCTCCAGGTAAGATTTTGTGACAACCGCGGTCGGCGGCGGCCATGCGGGGAGATTTTGTTTTGGGTTTCAAGGGTGGGCGGGAAATTTTGTCGTGAAGTTGTGCATCTTCGGAAAAAGTGGTTATTCTAACAAAAAGGCATGAAACAAGATCGGTAACAATCAAGTTTTTCGGGGTGAAGGAGTTATTGGCGAGATGTGTGCTGCAAAAAGGGAGTTCGAGGGGGCGGTTTTAACCAAAAAAAAACAGCAGACAAAAAAACCCTCAATGTATAATGTTTTGTTGCATAATGATGATTATACCACCATGGATTTTGTGGTGATGGTGCTCGAGTCGATCTTTAATAAAAATGGTGCCGAGGCAACCCGGATTATGCTTAACGTACACCAGCAGGGAGTAGGCGTGGCCGGGGTGTACCCGAAGGATATCGCGGAAACAAAGGTGGTGCTGGTCCATGATCTGGCCCGGAAAAATGAGTTTCCGCTGAAATGTTCCATCGAGATGGCGTAACGGTTTTATTTGTTAAGGAGTGCAAAAAATGATTAACGCAAAGCTTGAAATGGCTCTGGTTCGGGCGATTCGGGAGGCAAAATCCCGGAAGCATGAGCATGTAACCGTCGAGCATATCTTATATGGCCTTCTCGATGATGAGTTGGCCACCCGCATCATTGACGTCTGCGGCGGCGATGCTGAAAATATGAAGAAAAGGCTCGAAGAGTTTTTTGTCAGCAATCTGCCCATGGTGCAAGGTGAACCGGGGCACGATCCCATTCAGACCCTGGGTTTTAATCGAGTGCTGCAGCGGGCCATCGCCCATGTGCAGAGTTCCGGGAAAAAAGAGGTCGATGCCGGAGACGTTCTGGCCGCCATTTTTTCGGAAACCGAGTCTTTCGCCGTTTACTTTCTCCATTCCGAGGGGATCAGCAAGCTGGATGTTACCGAGTATCTCTCCCACGGACAGGAGCGCGATGATGCCCCTGAAGAGATTAAAAAGGATGAGCCGAGGCATCAGGATAAGCAGGATAAGGGCGACGAGGCCCTGGAGAAGTTTACCGTTAATTTCAGTGAGCGGGCGGCGGCCGGCCTGATTGATCCCCTGATCGGGCGGACCAAGGAGCTCACCCGGGTGATGCAGACCCTGTGTCGGCGGCGCAAAAATAACCCGCTGCTGGTCGGCGAGCCCGGTGTCGGCAAGACCGCCGTTGCCGAGGGGTTGGCCCTGCATATCCACGACGGCAAGGTGCCGGAGGTGCTGCGGGATGTTGAAATCCGGCTGCTGGATATGGGGGGGCTGCTGTCCGGCACCAAATACCGGGGTGATTTTGAAAAACGGCTCAAGGCGGTGATTGCGGCGGTGGAAAAAGAGCCCAACGTCATCCTGTTTATTGACGAGATCCATACCATTGTCGGGGCCGGGGCCACCAGCGGCGGCAGCATGGATGCCTCCAACCTTTTAAAGCCCGCTCTCCAGTCGGGCAGTCTGCGCTGCATCGGCTCGACCACCTATGAGGAGTATCGCAATTATATTGAAAAAGATCGAGCCCTGTCCCGTCGATTTCAAAAAATCGATATTGAAGAGCCGACGGTGGAAGAGACCCATGCCATTTTGCAGGGGTTGCAGCCGCGTTATGAAGAGCATCATAATATCAGGTATGCCGCCGCGGCGGTCAAGGCGGCCGTTGAATTGGCGGATCGCTATATCACCGACCGTTTCCTGCCGGATAAGGCCATCGATGTCATGGACGAGGTGGGCGCCTCTTTTCGCTTGAACGATGCGGCCCGGAAACGCAAAACCGTAACGGTTCGTGATGTGGAAAAGATTGTTTCCCGGATGGCCAGGGTGCCGGCCAAGAGCGCCAGCGGTTCCGATCTGGCCCACCTCAAGGGGCTTGACGCCGTGCTGAAAAAGGCGATTTTCGGCCAGGATCATGCGATCGAGGCGCTGGTCTCCGCGGTGAAACGCTCCCGGGCCGGGCTGAAACAGCAGGAAGGGCCCACCGGTTCCTTTCTTTTTGCCGGCCCCACCGGGGTGGGCAAGACCGAGGTGGCCAAGCAGCTGGCCGCCTCCCTGTCCGTCCATTTTGAGCGCTTTGACATGAGCGAGTACATGGAAAAGCATGCGGTTTCCCGGTTGATCGGCTCCCCTCCCGGCTATGTGGGGTTTGACCAGGGGGGGCTGTTGACCGATGCCATTCGCAAGCATCCCTATTGCGTGTTATTGTTGGATGAGATAGAGAAAGCGCATCCGGATATCTTCAGTCTCCTGCTCCAGGTTATGGATCATTCAACCTTGACCGACAATTCGGGGCGGAAGGCTGATTTTCGCAATGTCATCCTGATCATGACCACCAATGCCGGGGCCCGGGAGATGAGTGAGCGGACCATTGGTTTTACCGGTGACAACACCGGCAAGAATCAGCAGGCCTTGAAAAATCTTTTTGCCCCGGAGTTCAGGAACCGGCTTGATTCCATCATTACCTTCAATGCCCTTGATGCCAAGTTGATGGAGCGGATCGTGGATAAGATGGTGATGGAGCTGCAGGCCCAGCTCGCCGAGCGGCAGGTGACGATCACGCTTACCCCCGGCGCCCGATCCTGGCTGGCGGGTAAGGGCTATGACCCCGCCTTTGGCGCCCGGCCCTTGCGGCGGTTGCTGATGAAGGAGGTCGGGGATGTGCTCACCGACGAGATTCTTTTCGGTCAGCTCAGCGCCGGGGGGGCGGTGCAGGTAGGGCTGAAGAATAAGAAGCTCACCTTTTCCTATAAGCCATCCGGCCAAGGTAAGGGGAAAAAATAAGAAGAACTTTTTAGGGCAATTGGTGTCTTAAATAAAATATGGTAATGTTTGGCGCTCCACAGTTGGGCTGGGAGCGCTGTTTTCATGTCTGGAATTGAATTTTTTAGAGGAGAGTTGGGTCCATGAGTGTAAGAAAATTTTGTTGTGTACTGGGTAGTTTCCTTTGTTTGGCCGCATTTACAGCCTGTGACAGTCAGAAAAAGGAGGCTCAGGCCCCGGCTGATTCCGCAACGAAGGGAGCGGCCGTTGAGTCGCAGGTTCCCGAGGTTGCCTTTCCTTTAAAGGGTAAGGCCAAGGAGGTGTTGAGCGGTGGGGGCTATACTTATATTCTGGTGGCCGCTTCCGCCGGTGATGTCTGGGTTGCGGTGCCCGGAGTGGAAGTTGCGGTGGGTGAGGAGGTTACCGTGAATGAAGGGCAACTCATGCAGAATTTCCCGAGCCGGACTCTGAATCGGACCTTTGATGTGCTTTATTTTGCCGGCGGCCTTGAAGGTAAAGATGTGCAGGGGATGCCCCATGGCGGCGCCGCTGAGTCAGGGCATGGCAGCGTAGCCGGCAGTGGCGATTCTTTTTCCGCCGCGCTTGATAAAGAGGCGGGCGGCGCCACCGGCCAGGATTTTGCTAGCGATGTCGCCAGCCCCGGCAGTGGAAAGGCCGTGGTGCCCTTTGTCGATTTGAAAGTTGCCAAGGCCGGCGGCGACAACGGCTATACCGTGAGCGAGCTTTTTGCCAAGGCGGCGGAGCTCAACGGGAAAAAGGTTCGGCTGGCCGGACAGGTTGTCAAGTTCTCCCCAGGGATTATGGGCAAGAACTGGCTCCACCTGCAGGATGGCAGCGGCGATCCCAATGCAAGCACCCACGACCTGGTGGTCACTACCAGCCAGGAGGCCGCGTCCGGAGACGTGGTTACGGTTGAGGGCGTGCTCGCCGCGGATAAGGATTTCGGTTATGGCTACAAGTACAACGTTATTGTCGAAGATGTGGTTGTAACCAAGTAAGCGCAGATTGTGAAGAAGAGGGAGGCGCCATGAAGTGTGCGGTTGTTGGTCCCGGCGCACTTGGTTGCCTGTTGGCCGCCTCCCTCGGTTCTGTTTGCGATCAGCCCGTCTGGCTGGTCGATCATAACGAAGAGCGGGCGCAGTTGCTCCGGCAGCAGGGAGTGGTTGTTGAAAAAGGCGGGCGGAGCGAACGGTTTGCGGTTCGCGCCACCGCCGACCCTGCCCAGGTCGGTTTCGCCGATCTGGTCCTTTTTTGTGTCAAATCTACGGCAGTGGCGACTACCCTTAACCATATTCGGCCCATGATGGCCGAAAAGAGCCTGCTGTTGGCTTTTCAGAATGGGATCTCTCATCTGGAAGAGCTTAAGGCCTTTGGTTTGCCCGGGGCCTGGGCGGTCGCGGTTACCGCCATGGGGGCTACCTTGCTCGGCCCCGGTCGTGTCCGCTTTGGCGGTTCCGGGTTGACCAGGCTGGGCTGGGTCGGCGCGGGTTGTGGCAAATCAGCCTTCGGGTTGCAGGGTGCGGCCGATCTGCTTGCCCGGACGGGGATGGCGGTGCGGGTTGAGCCGGAGATCTTAAGCCATGTCTGGAATAAGCTGCTGGTGAATGTGGGCATTAATGGGCTGACCGCCCTGTATCAATGCCCCAATGGCGGCCTGTTGGCACACCCGGAGGCCCTGGCGCGGATGCGGGCGGCGGTGGAAGAGGCCGCCATGGTTGCCCGGGCTCAAGGGATCGCGATTACGGCCGATCCGGTGGCCCTGACCATGGAAGTGTGCAAGGCGACTTCCGCTAATATCTCATCCATGCTTCAGGATGTCCGCAAGGGGCGGGCCACCGAAATTTCGGCTATTAACGGAGCCGTGGTCGCTATTGCCAAAGATCTCGGGATCTCGGTGCCGGCCAATGAAAGGATTCTTGCCGAGATAAAATCCCTGGAAATTAGTTATCTCCCTTATTTCCCTTGACTTTAATGACCATTTTAATAAAATAAAAAATTCTTTTTAAGTTCCGCTTTGGCGGTTTCTTTTATGCTACCCCCATCTACATAAATTTTGAGGAGTCGGAATGTCAAATTATCTTTTTACGTCTGAATCTGTTTCCGAAGGCCATCCGGATAAGGTTGCCGATCAAATATCCGATGCCGTGCTTGATGCAATTCTTACCCAGGATAAAAAATCCCGGGTAGCCTGCGAAACCATGGTCACCACCGGCATGGCCATCATCGCCGGCGAGATCACCACCAGTGCCTGGGTTGATATGCCCCAGGTAGTGCGGGAGACCATCAAGGAGATCGGCTACAATTCCTCGGATATGGGTTTTGACTGGCAGTCCTGCGCCGTGCTTACCAGTATCGACAAGCAATCCGCCGATATTGCGGTGGGGGTCGATGAGGGCACCGGTCTTGATCTTGATCAGGGGGCCGGCGATCAGGGCTTGATGTTCGGCTATGCCTGTGACCAGACCAAAGTCCTGATGCCGATGCCCATCATCTATGCCCACCGGCTCACCATGCGGCAGGCCGAGGTGCGTAAGGCCGGAATTCTGCCCTGGCTCAGGCCCGACGCCAAGAGTCAGGTCACCATCGAATATGAGAATAAAAAACCGAAACGGGTCGAGGCGGTGGTTCTTTCCACCCAGCATACCCCGGATGTCAGCTATGAGGATCTGAAAGAAGGGGTGATGGAGGAGATTATCAAGCCCATTCTCCCCGCCAATATGGTTGACAAGGATACCAAGTACTTTATCAATCCCACCGGCCGTTTTGTTATCGGCGGCCCGGTCGGCGACTGCGGGGTAACCGGGCGGAAGATCATTGTCGATACTTACGGCGGCATGGGTTCCCACGGCGGCGGCGCCTTTTCCGGCAAGGATCCTTCCAAGGTGGACCGTTCTTCTTCCTATATGGGCCGCTATGTGGCCAAAAATATCGTGGCCGCCGGGATCGCCACCGAGGTTGAGGTGCAGGTTGCCTATGCCATCGGCATCTCCAAGCCGGTTTCCATTAATGTCAACACCTTCGGCACCGGTCGGATTAGTGACGAGCGGGTGAAACAGCTGATTGAACAGGTTTTTGATCTGCGGCCCAAGGCGATTGTCGAGCAGCTGGATCTGTTGCGGCCGATTTACAAAAAGACCGCGGCCTATGGCCATTTTGGCCGTGAACTGCCGGAGTTTACCTGGGAAAAGACCGATAAGGCCGAAATCTTAAGGGATGCGGCAGGGCTGTAAAATAATAAAAAATAGCGGGCGCTAGATCCGTTGGGAGTTTTAAAAGTTATGAGTAAAGCTAATGAAACAGCTGACTACAAAGTCGCTGATATGAGCCTGGCCTCATGGGGCCACAAAGAAATCGCCATTGCCGAAACCGAGATGCCGGGCCTGATGGCGCTGCGGGAAGAGTATGGGGCCAGTCAGCCGCTCAAGGGCGCCCGAATTACCGGCTCTCTGCATATGACCATCCAGACCGCGGTCTTGATCGACACCCTGGTTGCCCTTGGCGCTCAAGTGCGCTGGGCCTCCTGTAATATCTTTTCCACCCAGGACCATGCCGCCGCCGCCATTGCCGACAAGGGCATCCCGGTCTATGCCTGGAAGGGGGAAACCATTGAGGAGTACTGGTGGTGTACGGAGAAGGCCATCACCTGGCCCGATGGTCAGGGTCCGAACATGATCCTCGATGACGGCGGCGACGCCACCCTGCTGGTCCATAAGGGGGCTGAGTTTGAGAAAGCCGGGGCGGTCCCCGCCGCTACCGCCGACGACAATGAGGAGTGGACCGCGGTTCTCGGCCTGCTCAAGCGGACCTTTGGTGAGGACAATCAGAAATGGACCAAGATGGCAAAGGGTATCCGCGGCGTTACCGAGGAGACCACCACCGGCGTCCATCGTCTCTATCACATGGAAAAAACCGGCGAGTTGATCTTTCCGGCCATGAATGTCAACGATTCGGTAACCAAGTCAAAATTCGATAATCTTTACGGCTGTCGGGAATCCTTGCTGGACGGGATCAAGCGGGCCACCGATGTGATGATCGCCGGCAAGATTGCCGTGGTCCTCGGTTATGGTGATGTGGGCAAGGGTTGTTGCCAGGCCTTTCGCGGGATGGGCGCCACCACCCTGGTTACCGAGATTGACCCGATCTGCGCTCTGCAGGCCACCATGGAGGGTTATCGGGTAGTGACCATGGATGAGGCTTGTAAGCTCGGCGATATCTTCGTCACCACCACCGGCAACGTCAATGTCATTAATCATGATCACATGGTTGCCATGAAGGATCAGGCCATTGTCTGCAATATCGGCCATTTTGATTCCGAGATCGAGATCTCTTCCCTGCGCAAATACCAGTGGGAGAACATCAAGCCCCAGGTCGATCATGTTATCTTCCCGGACGGCAAACGGATTATCATCCTGGCCGAGGGACGGCTGGTCAATCTGGGCTGCGCCACCGGCCACCCCAGTTTTGTAATGTCCGCCTCCTTCACCAACCAGGTGTTGGCCCAGATGGAGCTGTTCAACGAGGGTGATAAGTACGAGAACAAGGTGTATGTACTGCCCAAGATTCTTGATGAGAAGGTGGCCCGGCTGCATCTGAAGAAGATCGGCGCCAAGCTGACCGTGCTGAGCAAGGCCCAGGCTGATTACATTGATGTGCCGATGGAAGGACCTTATAAGGCCGACCATTACCGCTATTAGTATTTTTCGCAATTAGATGATAGAAGGGAGTCCCGCTTGGCTGGGCTCCCTTTTTTTATCGGCGGGCCAGGTTGATATCGCCTGAGATGATGGCGTGGATCTCGCTTTTTTGGTCCCGGATATGGAGCAGGCCGTCTTCATCCGGCCCCATCGAGATGCCGGAAACCATCTCGCCCCTGCTGTTCACCCAGGTAACCGTTCGGTCCCGGTAGGCGTCCAGCCTCTGCCAATCTTGTAAAACATTGCGAAATCCTTCTTGTTCGAGGCAAGTGATTACGATGTCTATTTCGGTGATGATGCTGCGCAGCAGCACGCCGCGATCATAGCGCTTGCCGGTGGCCAGCAACAGCGAGGTTGCCGTGGCGGCGAGTTCTCCTGAAAAATCCTCGGCGCCGGTGCCGACATTGATGCCGATCCCGATAATAACCGGGGTGGGGCCGGTGGCGGAAAAGGGTCCGGTTTCGGTCAGGATGCCGCCGCATTTTTTGTCATTGATCAGCAGATCATTGGGCCATTTCAGTTTGACCGGGGCCGAGGTCTCGGCCGTCAGGGCTTTACAGACGGCAACCCCGGTGGCCAGGGTTATTTTCGGGTAGTCGGCCGGAGAGAGGTTGGGATAGAGGATAATGGAAAGATAGAGGCCGCAGCCCTTTGGCGAAAGCCATTTCCTGCCGCTGAGGCGGCCCCGGCCCATGGTCTGGGTCTCGGTCAGAACAATGGTGCCGCCGGTCGCTCCTTTTCGGCACAGCTCCATGGCCACCGTGTTTGTCGATTCGGTGACGGCCAGGTAGTGGAGGGGGTGGCCCTGGTTAACCAGGTTGTCGGCCAGGATTTTTTGCCAGCAGTTTTCGATTTGCATTGTCATCTTCTAGGTAAATTTTATGGAATTCTTCAGATGATAATCGAAAAAATGATAATGAAAAGTGGTTTGTCGGCCAATATTTTTCAGCACAAAAAAAAGGCAGCCCGGTTTTAACCGGGCTGCCTTTTTTTTATTGGTTGAGCCGGGGTCTAAAAATCCTCAAAATCATCATCGTCAAAGGGGATGATATCCTTGGCCTTTGCCGGTTTTGCCGGGGGTTTAACCGGAGCAGCCAGCTTCGGGGCGCCAGCCTTTGCCTTGCTGCCCGGCTTACTGGCGGCCAAGGCCGGTTTTTTCGGTAAGGTCGGCCGGGCCTGGCTCTTGGTTTTAGAGAGGCGTTGGCCGGCGCTTGGTGATTGAGGGTGACCGGGCTCGGTTTGTTTGGCGCCGACAATATCGGCCAGGGCCTGAACCAGTACGCTCAACTCTTTGGCCTGGCCGGAAAGTTCTTCGCTGGCCGAGGCCGACTCTTCGGAGATGGCGGCATTGGCCTGGGTGACCTTGTCGACCTGGGAGACGGCGATACTGATCTGGTTTACCCCTTGGGCCTGTTCGTCACTGGCCACCGAGATTTCCTTGGCCAACGAGCTTACCTTTTTAACGCCGTCAACAATCTGGACCAGAATGTCTTTGACCTCGGCTGCGGCGTCTACCCCTTTGTCGGCGTTTTTTTGCGACTCTTCAATGAGTTGGGCCGTATCTTTGGCTGCCGCCGCACTGCGTAAGGCCAGAGAGCGAACCTCGTCGGCCACCACCGCGAAGCCGGCGCCGGCCTCCCCTGCCCTTGCCGCTTCAACCGCGGCGTTTAAGGCCAACAGGTTGGTCTGGAAGGCTATTTCGTCAATGGTTTTCATAATGGTTGCCGTCTGATCGGCCGATTGTTTGATGCTGCCGATGGTGTCGGTCATTTTTTCCATGCTTTGCTGGGCGATTTCCGCGGAATTCCTGGCGCTTTCAGCCATTTGGCTGGTCTGGCTGACATTGGCGGCGTTCTGCTTGGTCATCGAGGACATTTCTTCCAGGGAGGCGGAGGTTTCTTCCAGGCTTGATGCCTGTTGCCCGGCGCCATCGGCAAGTTCATTGCTCGCCGACGATACCTGGTTTGCCGCATCCAGCAGGTTTCTTGAGCCTCGGGTGAGATCAGCGATAATTCGGCTGATCGGCTTTATTACCGAATTGGAGACAAGTCTGAGGACCAGGGTGGCAAAAAGGATGGCCATTATCACCAGGCCGCCGATTACGAGCTGGGTTGCCTTGCTTATCGAAGCGGCCAGTTGCCGGTCTGCTTCGTCAAGGGATTGAATAACCTCAAAGGCGCCATGCAGTTGGCCTACTTCCCAGTTTTCCATTTTACTGCCGGTGGGATCGATCCCGTTGCTGTTGCCCCATAACTCCTGAGAGGTGGCCGGGTCGCCGTGGCAGAGCATACATGTTTGGGTAAGGCGGACCGCCCGGAAATAGCGGACGGCATTGATGGATTCGTCGATCTCGTAATATTCGTCCAACCCCTTGTCTTTCATGGTGTTCAGCGCCCTGGCTTCCAAGGGGTCCGGTTCGTTTTTAGGGTTGCGGGGCGAAAACTTCGGAACCTTGAAGATGTAGCCGCCCTCTTGGGCCTTGCGCATGGCGGCCTGCCAGGCGGAGACCACCGGGACGGCGGCCAGGACCTTATCGTGTTCGCCTCGGGCCGCGTTTTGCCGGACCTGCTCCACCGAAAAAAGGCCCATGTCCCACTTGGTTTCCATTTCCTGGCGGGTGGATTCCGCTGTCAGGCAGATTGCCCTGGCTTTATCCCGGAACGACTCGATTGTTTTCTCTCTCGCTTCAGTGGTGTACAGGCGCATCAGAAGGAGAATTAAGACCGTCGGCAGGATCACGCCGATGAGAACGATTTTTCCCCGTAAAGACCACTGCTTAAAATCCATTGCCTTCTCCTTGCTGCGATTGCTCCGGGATTGTTGGATCCCGGAGGCTTGTTATCGAAAAATACGCGTTTGGTTATTGGTTTTTGTGAAAAATATCAGCGGCCAGGATCAGGTGGTGCTCCTTAATGATTCGGCGCTGACCCCGACTTTGCCGTAATTGCTGGCCCCGCATTCGTTTTTGCCGAGATCCATGGTGTCGGCTTCTTCCGGGCTCACCTTGAGCCAGCCGCCGTTTACCCGGCGAATCTCAGCATATACCCCGGGCTGCGGCCGCATGTTTTCTTGGATGAACTCGGTAAATCGCATCACATTGGCCATCTTAAAGGCGATGACATTCCGGCGCAAGATGCCGATTTGTTCCATGATCAGCAGGTCGGAGTCAGCTTCGTCCCAGTTGGTGTAGTGGCCGGGCAGCACCAGGGTCTCATCCGGCAGGTTGCGCAGGCGCAGCATCAGGGTCAGGTAGAGTTCCCTGGCCCATTTTTCCCATTTGCCGCCCAAATCCGGCCGGCCGGCGGTGTTGATGAAGATCGTATCTCCGGTCAGCAGGTATTTGTTGTCGATAAGGTAGCTGGTGCTGCCCATGGTGTGGCCTGGGGTGTGCAAGGCGCGGACTTCCGGGCCGCCTTTGGCCCAGGCGAAAATTTCCTCATCCGCCACCGGCTCAAATGCAAAGGCGGCTCCTTCGAAGTCAACGCTGTTGACATGGATGGTCGCCCCGACTTTTTCGCCGAGCGCCGGGCTTCCCGAGATATAATCGGCCTGGCGATGGGTCTCGAAGGTTTTGCCTATTTTGCTGTCATGTTTTTCAGCAATTGCCAGATAGGCGTCGATGTTTCTTGCCGGGTCGAAGACCATGGCCTCGCCTTTGTAGATCAGCAGGTAGCTGCATGATGCTTTGCCCGGCCGGATGAACTGGTAGAGGGAGTATGGCGACTTTTTCGGGGTCACCAGTTTCGGGATCAGGGCATTGCCCCATCCGACGATGCCGTCCTGGAGATAGCCCACATCGGTAAAGCCGTTCTGGCAAAGCAGGTCGGCCACATATTTGGCGGAGCCTTCCTTGGCGCAGACGATTCTGATTTTTTGGTTGGCCGGGATCTGGGCGACGCTGCCCTGGACATCCTCCATAAAATTGAAATAAGGAATGTTGATATACGGGAAAAAGGTCGGCCCCTCCACGGACCAGTTGCCGAATTCTTTTTCATTGCGGACATCCAGCAAAACAAAATCAGCTTTTTGGCAGATCCAGTCGAATAGTTCATTGGCGTTATAACGAAAGGGGGTGCTGTCTGACATTAGGTTTTCTCCTTAGTCGTTTGAGGTGGGAGGTGATAATGGTTATTAAACTTAGTATAGTAACAGTCTCATGGTCAAGGCAATCATTTGATTTTGCAGACTAATCTTTTTTTATCATATCGGAATATATTCCTCGTTGATAATAAAAATAGATTTTATGCTAATAAAAATATAGTTATGTCTATACTATAGACAGGTTTTTAATTAATTATCATCTATAAAAACATATGCTGCTGCCTGGTGGCTGTAAAAAAATATTTAATTTCCCGCCTATCTTTTCGCGGTTATTGATGGTGAGGGTTGTTTTTTAATTATAATCATGTTTGCTGAGAGTTGGGCAAGATCATTTTAGACGAAGCGCTCTGTTTTTTCAGCGGAACATAATTGGTCGAAGTTATCTTTTTATTCATACTTTTTTGGTGTGGAAGATTTTAGTTAAGTTTTGACAAGTTCATCGAGCTGCATGTGGTTATCTGGTTGTACCCAACCTGTGGAGTTTCATTGTTATGCAGAGTAGCCGGTTATTGCCTCCGTCAAAAGTACCTTCAAGTTCTCCATTTTTGGGTTTTTTCTTCTGGCTGATCTTTCTGGGGTCGGGGCTGGTTTTTGCCCTGGCCTGTTTCTTGTTTTATCAACAAGAGCTTGATTCCTGGGAGCGTGATCTTAAGGCTCGGGAATCGGCTCAGGTCGGTCTGCAGGGTCAGGCGCTGACCGGTGAAATAAGAATGGTTGTCGCCGACCTTCTTTTTTTGGTCGACCAGTTTGGCGAACATATGGCGCAGCGGGCTGCGATTAAAGGAGGCAGCGGCCTTGATGCATATTTTGCCGAGGAAGTTTTGCTTTTTGCCGAAAAACGAAGGCGTTATGGCCAGATTCGTTTTCTTGATAATAGCGGCATGGAAACCATGCGGGTCAACCTTGCCCAGGAACACGCCTATTTGGTTCCCAGGGATGAACTGTCGGTCCAGGGCGCTACCAATTTTTTTCAAGCCGCCCAAAAGCTGGAACCGGGAGAGGTTTTTGTTTCCTCCTTTGATTTATACCCACCACCGGAGCGGGTTAAGGGGGCGGACAAACCGGTCATCAGTTTTGCCTCTCCCCTGTTTGGGGTGGGGGAGAAGCGGCGGGGGATTCTGGTTCTTAATTTCCTGGGCGCGGTGTTGGCTGAAAATTTTCAGAGAACGGTGATCAATGCTTCCGGCCGGGTTATGTTGGTCAATAATGCCGGTTATTGGCTGAGCGGCATGGAGCAAGAGGGTCGGAATTTCGGCTTTATGTATGCCCGGGGGGGCGACTGGACCTTTGGCCGGGAGTACAATGCCGCCTGGTCCCGGATTTTGCAGGAGCCTGCCGGCCAGTTTCAGACCGAGCAAGGTCTTTTCACCTTCATGACTTTTTCTCCCGATGCGGAAGTGCTTCGCCTTACCGGCCAGCTCGGGAATGCCCTCGAGCCGCCCGGCCGCCGAGACCAGGCTGGAGAGAATTGGAAGGTGGTGTCCTTTGTGCCCGGGCATCTCCTGCTGGAGCGAAAAAGCAGTCTGCAGCAGCGGATTTTCGGCAGCTATGCAGCGGTGATGGTTTTTGCCTTTTTGGGTTGCGGGTACTCTTTGCATGCCACTCAGGCCTTGAGGAGTCAGCGCCGGGAATTGCGGGCGATGAAGAATAGATGCGGCCAAGCCGTGCAGATCCTTGAGCAGCAAAATATCGAGAGCGGACTGGTCCGGCGGATGACTGATTTTCTGCTGACCTGTAAAACCGTGGACGAGTGTTGGCCGGTAATTGTTCAATATGCCAAGCAGCTTTTTCCCGATACCCATGGCGGCCTTTATCTTTTTCATGAACTAGATCATGGTCTTGCCAAAAAAGCGGAATGGGGTGAGGCGGCGTTGTTCAAGGATTTTTTTGAAGAGGATGAGTGTTGGGCGCTGCGGCGGGGCAAGATTTACGTTTCGGCCGAGGATGAACAGAAACTGGCCTGTTCCCATTTTAGCTCACCCCCCGGTCATGGTTATTTCTGTTTTCCGCTCATCGCCCCCGGCGGCTGTCGCGGATTGTTGACGATTTTGCCGGCCGGTGTCCTGGTGGGTAAAGAAAATCGCGCGGTTTTGCGGACCCTGGCCCAGGGTTTTGTCGAGGAGATCGCCCTGGTGCTGGCAAATATTTCTTTGCGGGCCCAGGTCCACGATCAAGCCATCCGTGATCATCTCACCGCTCTTTATAACCGGCATTACATGGTGGAATCCCTGGACCGTGAGCTGGCCAGGGCCGCCCGCCAGGAAAGTTCCGTCGGCCTGATCATGTTTGATCTGGATAATTTTAAGCAATTCAATGAACTCCATGGTCATGATGCCGGAGATCGGGTGTTGATGGAGTTGGGTAAACTTTTGCTTTTGCAGACCAGAAAAGAAGACATTGCCTGTCGTTTCAGCGGGAAGAAGTTTATGCTGATTCTGCCCGGCTCTAATCTTGAGCACACCTCTATGCGGGCGGAAATGCTCCGGGAAATGGTGGAGAATAATCTTAAGATATCGTATCATGGTAAAAGGTTGTCAGGTATTACCATCTCGCTAGGTGTTTCGGGCTGTCCGGAGCATGGTCGGGATGGTTCGTTTTTGGTAAGTATTGCCGACCAGGCCCTTTGCGAGGCAAAGGCGGCCGGGCATAATCGTTTGCAGGTGGCTGCCGTTTCTGCCGCAACCTCAGGCTGATTTTTCAGGGGAAAATAGGAATAATAAAATGCGACCTACTGATTTGACTTTGGGTGAACAGCTCAAAATGACCGAGCGAGAGATTCGGCGGCGGCAGGAGTTGTTTAATATCACCGAGCAGGATATTGCGGCCATGGTTCAGCTGAAACCGTTGATTGCTTCGGTGGTTGATGAGATTGTCGATGAGTTTTACAACATGCAGGTCGATGTTGACGAAATCGCCCAGGTGATCGGCGACTCCGAAACCTTAAGCCGGCTGAAAAAGCACATGTGCCGATATATCCTCACCCTGTTTGATGGGGAGTACGGGATGGATTATGTCCTTTCCCGTCTGCGGATCGGCTTGGTTCATAAAAGAATCGGGGTGCCGCCCAAGTTGTATGTCCCGTCATTCTTGAATCTTTTCAGCAGGTTGCGGAGTAGTATTGTTGATAGAGACAAGGATTGCCAGACCTGCGTGGCAAAAATAGCATCCCTGGAAAAATTTATGTTTTTTGATCTGGAGATGGTTTTCGATACCTATATCAACAGTTTGATGGAGGAGCTGGCCAAGGGCAGAAGGGAGATCGAGCAATATGCCCAAAGCCTGGAGGAGACCGTGGCCCAGCGCACCGAAGAGCTGGCCGTGCTGGCCCGGAAGGATGGCCTGACCAGTCTCTTGAATCAGCGCAGTTTTTATGATGAGCTTCGGCGCGAAGTTTCTCGCACTGTGCGCGCCCAGGAGTCCATTACCTTGGTTTATTTTGATCTCGATGGGTTTAAGGCGGTAAATGATACCTACGGCCACAAGCGGGGTGATGAGATTCTTAAAGGGGTGGCCGAGGTTACCCTGGCGGTGGTCAGGGCCGAGGATATTGTTTCCCGTTACGGAGGGGACGAATTTTGTATTATTTTGCCCCACAGTGGCCTTGCCGAAGCCAGGGAGGTTGCGTCCCGGCTGATCAAGCTTTTTGACGAAAAAATGGCAGACTCGGGAGTTACCCTGAGTATCGGCCTGGCCGAAGCCTCCCATGATCAGTTGCGGGATGGCGATCTTCTGGTAAAAAAGGCGGATGGCGCCATGTACCAGGCCAAAAAAATCCAAGGGCATGCGATTGTCGTGGCCGATGCGGATTAAGGCCGCTGATTGTCGCGGAAAATTCTACCCGCCGATGTTGAGCTGCCAGGTGCGCAATTTTTTCAGGGCGGCATGGTTGGTCAGATCGAGGTGGAGGGGGGTGATCGAGATGCATTGCGCTAAAATTGCCTGGGCATCGGTGTCGTCGCCCGTATCCCAGTTGGGGGTGCCGCCCCCGATCCAGTAATGCTTTTTGCCCCAGGGGTCAAAGGTCTCCTTGATGGCGTCATCATAGAGTCGGCGCCCCTGGCGGGTGAAGCGGATCCCTTTGATCTGTCCCGGCAGCAGGTTCGGCACATTGACGTTGAGCAGGGTGTCCTTGGGCAGGCCCCGCTCCAGCACGGTGCGGGCCAGCTCGGCGGCAAAGCTTGCCGCGGTTTCGAAATGATACGGTCCCTCGCCGGCCAGGGAGACGGCCAGGGAGGGGATGCCGAGCATGGTCCCTTCCACCCCGGCGGAAACCGTCCCTGAGTAGCTTATGTCATCGCCCAGGTTTGGCCCCGGATTAATGCCGGAAACCACGAGAAGGGGCTTTTCCGTTAGAATTTTGCCTATGCCGATGGTGACGCAATCGGTGGGGGTGCCGTCGATGGCGTAGTGGTCCGGGGCGATTTCCTTTACCCGTAAGGGGCGGGTCATGGTCAGCGAGTGGCTGGCCGCGCTGTTGTCCCGGTCCGGGGCCACGATCACCGTTTTGCCGATCCGGGCCAAGGTGTGGGCCAGAGCGGCCAGGCCGGGGGCGTGAATGCCGTCGTCGTTGGTTATCAGAATAAGTGGTTGCATTTACTCTTTTTACTTTATTTTTTTGGTAAAGTAGTCCATTTTTCCGCAAAAAATATCAACCCTACTCAACCCTTGTTTTCTTTTTGTGAATATGGTCAATATTTATTCTCCCCCTTGAAGGGAATTTGAAGTATCTTTTTCTTTAATGTCAAATGGTTATCTTTGTATCGTTTTTTTGGGACTAAATTTTTTTTAAGTATTTCAGGAGGGATTATGCCTTACGTGAATATCAGGGTTGCCGGTAAGTTGAGTTCGGATCAAAAAAATCAGATCTGCGCCGGGGTGACCAAGGTCATTGCCGAGGTGGCCAATAAGCCGGAGAGTTCCATTCTCATCTTCATCGACGAGGTGGAGCATGGCAATATCTCCTCCGGCGGCAAGCTTCTCCAGAAGCCTGCCTGAGCTTGCGGCATAAAATTTTGAAGCAACTTTCCCTGGTGAACATGACGGATCTCGGCGCGGTTAAAAAGAGGCTTGCCGAGCTGCGGGCCGAGCTGGCTCTTCATGCCCATCGCTACTATGTGCTCGACGATCCCCTGATCGCCGACGCCGAGTATGATGCCCTGTTGCAGGAATTGCTGGCCCTTGAGCAGCGCTACCCCGAGCTGGTAACCCCTGATTCTCCCAGTCAGCGGGTGGGGGGCGTCCCCCTGGCCCAGTTTGCCGCGGTGGAGCATGCCGTGCCCATGCTCAGCCTGGACAATGCTTTTGGCAGTGATGAGTTGCGGGATTTTGAGGGGCGGATTCAACGTTTTCTTAAAACCGAGGGCTCTCTCTCCTATGTGACCGAGCCCAAGCTTGACGGCCTGGCCGTGGAACTGGTTTATGAGCATGGGGTGTTTCGCCTCGGCTCAACCAGGGGGGATGGCCAGTTCGGGGAAGACATCACCCGCAATCTCAAAACGATCGCGGCCATTCCCCTGCGTCTTTTGCAAAAGGATGGCAGCCCCCTGCCGGCTCGGATTGAGGTGCGCGGCGAGGTGTTTATCGGTCTGGCTGATTTTGCCCGGCTTAACCTGGAGCGGGGCGAGGCCGGGGAAAGCCTTTTCGCCAATCCGCGCAATGCCGCGGCCGGTTCCCTGCGCCAGCTTGATTCCAAGATCACGGCCGGCCGGCCCCTGGATTTCTATGCCTACGGGGTGAGTGATCCCGCCGCCCTGCCCTGCGCCGGGCAAGGTGAACTGTTGGCTTATCTCGGTGAGCTCGGCTTTAAGATTAATCCCCTGGTCCGGCTCTGTGATGATATCGAGGCGGTGATCGAACAGTTTGCGCGCTTGCTCTTTCTGCGGGGGGAGCTGGCCTATGACATCGACGGGATGGTAGTCAAGGTCGATGATTTCCTCCTGCAGAAACGGCTCGGCAATAAGGCCAACAGCCCGCGGTGGGCCATTGCCGCCAAGTTTCCCGCCTTCCAGGCCACCACCCGGCTGGTCGGCATTGAATTCGGGGTCGGCCGGACCGGGGCGATAACCCCGGTGGCCCTGCTTGAACCGGTGCGGATCGGTGGGGTGCTGGTGGGCCGCGCCACCCTCCATAACGAGGACGAGATCAGGCGCAAGGATCTGATGATCGGCGATACGGTGCTGGTGCAGCGGGCCGGCGATGTGATCCCCGAGGTGGTGAAGTCGGTGGCTGAAAAACGGTGCGGCCGGGAGCAGCCCATTATCATGCCCCTGGAGTGCCCCCAATGCGGGCATCAGCTGGTGCGGCCCGCCGGCGAAGCGGTGACCCGCTGCCTTAATCCCCATTGCCCGGCCCAACGGGTGCGGGCCTTGATCTATTTCGCCGGGAAAAGCGGCCTGGATATTGACGGGTTGGGGAAAAAGGCGGTGGAACAGTTGGTGCGGGAAGGTTTGATCCGTGATATCCCTGACATTTACCGGTTGCGGGCCGAACAGCTGGCCCCCCTCGACGGCTGGGGCGACAAATCGGCGGAAAAGGCGATCGCCGCTATCGGGGCTGCGAAAAAAACCACCTTTGCCCGGCTGATCGCCGCCCTCGGCATCCGGCATGTTGGGGAGGTGACCGCCCAGTTGCTGGAGCAGCGTTTTAAGTCGCTGGCCGAGCTTTATGGGGCAAAGGAGGAGGATTTCCTCGAGGTCGAGGGGGTTGGCGGCCAGGTGGCCGCCAGTCTTTTTGATTATTTTCAGGACCCCGCCGTCCGCCTTATGCTTGGCGAGTTGGAGGAGTTGGGGCTGCGGATCGAGCAAGGCGAAGCCGGCGCCCAACTATTGCCTCTGGCCGGGACCGTTTTTCTTTTCACCGGCACTCTCAGCGGTTTGTCCCGTAACGAGGCAAAGGCCAGGGTGAAGGAGCTCGGCGGTCAGGTTGCTTCGGGGCTCAATAAAAAGGTCACCCATCTGGTGGCGGGTGAAAAAGCCGGGAGCAAGCTTAAAAAGGGGCTGGAGCTGGGGCTGAATATTTTGACGGAAGAAGATTTTTTGCGGATCATCGCAGCGAATAATCAATGATTGGTTGGCAAGGACAGAGGGGCTTATGGCTTTAAAGCGTGTGTTGGTGCAGGTTGAAGGGGTGGTGCAAGGGGTTTATTTTCGTGACTATACCCAGCAGGAAGCAAGGCGACTGGGCCTCAGCGGCTGGGCTCGGAATCGCGCCGATGGGACGGTGGAGGTTGTTCTCGAGGGTGACGCAGCCAAGATTGACGAGATGATTCAATGGCTGCACAGCGGTTCGCCCATGGCGCAAGTCAGCGGCGTGCATGTGGTCGAAGAGGCGCTCCAGGGGGTAACCACGCCGTTTTCGATCCGCTATAATTGATTTTTTATAAAAAAACGCATCGTTAGCCTGGATTTGACTTTTTGGCTTAATTACCGTACAATCGCCGGTCTTAACCATAAGGGGTCATCCCTTTTTTGTTTTCGAGGTGAAAGTTATGGATACAGACATGGTGACCCGCCGCAAGAGTCCCAAGAAAAGCACGGTGCGGATCCAATGTCCGCGTTGCGGCAATGATACCGAATTTTTTGAGATTGCCGACGGGGTGGTGTTGACCACCCGTTATTTGCAGAATAGTGACGGCAGTTTTACCCAGGAAGGGGACGAGTCCGAGGTCTTGGGTGAAATTAAATTTTTCTGTGCTGAGTGTAATCAGGATCTTACCCAGCATCATAAACGTTTTCTGGAAATGCTTTTTTGACGAAAAAAAAGCGGGTTGTCATTGATAACGCCACGTTGCGTTCGCTCTACTCCGAGCTCGTCGCCGGTGACCTGGTGGTCGGCCGGCTGCGGCTGCTGCCGTCCGAGGAGCATCTTCTTCTCGATCTTCGTGAGCGGGGGGTTGAACTCTTTCCCCCTGCCCTTTCCCAACTAGCCAGCCGGTCCAAGACTCTGCAGGTCAGCCTTTATGCTCGGCAGATGTTGCCCTTGACCTGGGCGGTCCATGATATTCACGGCCTGCAGCAGGCCATGGCCGAGTATCATCAGCATAAGATCGGTCGGGTGGTGACCAAGCTTGATCGCAAGAACGGCGGGCTCGGCATCCACCTCTGGTCGTCGGTGGAGGAGGTTTTTAACCAGGCCTCCCTCGGGGTTTTGCCCTACCCTTTTGTGTTGCAGCCTTTTTGTCCGGAGAGCAGAGATATTCGGGTGGTGGTGCTGGGTGATTATGTCGAGGCCTATTTCCGGGAGAACGCCACCGGCTTTCGCAACAACCTTCATTTCGGCGGGCAAAGCAAGGCCTGCGATCTCACTGCTCAACAATGGTCTTTATGCCAAGAGGTTATGGCGCGGGGGCGTTTTCCCTATGCCCATATCGATTTGCTGGTTTTACCGGACAAGCGTTGTTATCTTGGGGAGATCAACCTGCGGGGCGGGATCAGGGGGGCTAACATCACCCCGGCGGATTACCGGGCGCGGCAGCAGGCCATCCATGCCGAGGTGATCGGCAACGGCTGAAGTCTGCCGGATTAAAAAAGCTGATGGCCCCCGGCTTTCAGCCCCCATAGTGGCCTGCGGCAAACATGCAGGCCGCACATCAACTGAGTTGTTTCGCCAAGAAATTCATACACGCAAAAAAAACAGTCCCAAGCCTTCTTCATCTTGCAGCCATTTTTTTGTGCGGCGGCAATTCCGTGGTGATTGAGTAAAAAAAAAGGAGAAGGCGCAAGCCTTCTCCTTTTTCATGCAATCAGTAAAACCTTTGCGGGGTGTAAAACTTATACACAACCGGTAGGTTTCGGCAGACCAGCCATTTTACAAGCACCTTTACCAGGGCCTGAAGGGAACAGCTCGTAAATGCGCTTCAACGGGAAGCCGGTGGTCTTGGAGAGGATACGGACCATGGGAGCAATACCGTTTTTCTTGTAGTACTCCTGCAGGGTGTCAACTACTTTCTGGTGCTCGTCGGTCCAGTCGCTGATACCTTCGATACCTTTTACATAGTCAATCCAGTCCTGGTTGAACTCTTCCATGCCCTGGGTCAGGAAGCCGTCCTCATCAACGGTGAATTTTGAACCATTATGCTCGAGTATAGGCATTTTTTCCTCCTTAAGTATAATTTACTATTTATGAAATTTACCTTATAAACAATGTTAAAGATGCACTTAATTACTATACGAAATTACCTTTGTCAAGAATAGAGAAAGCCTTTTTTTGATGGCGCAGTGTAATGTCGGCAATTTCGGGTTGGTTTCATAATAAACCGTGGCAGGAAAAGGACCATGGGTTCAGCCTGTTGCCGCCATGTCCGCAAGGCGGCTAAAGATTTCCGGGGCAAAGCCCGATTCTTTTTCATAGAGGGAGTCCATGGTGGTTCTGGGATTGAAATTCTGAATCTTCAGCCGGGAATTTTCTCCGGCCAACTGCTCAACCCAGGCCCTGATATCATCTTCACTGTGCAGCCTCGGCAGCACCGTTATCCTGAATTGATGATCAATCTTGCTGTTCTTGAGCAATTCGATGCTTTGCCTGATCTTGTCGAGTTCCACCTGGCAGCCGGTGCACGCCTCATATTTTTTTTGAACCAGAGGGGCTTTGACATCCATGGCCACCATGTCCAGCAGGCCTTCCTTGAGCAGGCCGGCCAGCACCTCGGGGCGACTGCCGTTGGTGTCAAGTTTGATCGCCCACCCTTCTGCCTTGAGGCGGGCGATCATTGCAGGTAAGCCTGGAGATATGGTCGGTTCCCCCCCTGAAATACAAACCCCGTCCAGCCATTTTCTGCGGGTTGTGAGGCGGGTCTGGATTTCTGCAAAAGAGATGCTGTCCATCTCTTTCGGAGTCAGGACCAAAGGGTGGTTATGGCAGAATGGGCATCGGAAATTACAGCCGCCCACAAAGATCATCGCACAAAGTTTTCCCGGCCAGTCAACAAAGGAGGTTTCTAAAAAACCTTTTATTGGCGGCAGGCAATCCGTGGGGCATGAGGGGAGATGAGTTGGGGGTAGGATTGGAGGAATATCCTGGTAGCTGTATGTCTCTTCTCCCCTCATGTGGTTGCTCCTTACAAAGCTTATTGCATGGCGCAGCTGCCGTTTTCGCAGCCGGCCTGGTTGTTTGAGCTCCGATAGTCGATGCCGAAGCTGGCCGCCCGGTCGATCAGGTGACTTTCGATCCGCGGGAAGTCATTGACCGATGAGGAATCGTCCAGGACGAGGATGGGCAGCGTTTTTCTGGCCGCCTCCACCTGGCCGTGCCAGGCAAGATGGGCCAGGGCGCCGGCATTGTTGCTGTCCAGTACTTCGACCTGGACCTCCATCGCCTCCAGGTCGAATTGTTTTTTTATTTGGTCGCAGAGTTTACAATCTTCTTTGGTAAACAGGGTCATGGTCGTTTTTCTCCTTTTTTCAAGTCGGTAACGTTTCTCTCGTTAGTTATTGAAACGATTTACATTCCGGTAGCGGTCGTGCAACTCGCCGAGTTTGCCCTTGTTCCAGCTTGAGATCTTGGTGAAGTAGCCGGTGATCCGGGTGATGCCGTCCACGTTCTCCGAGTTGCAGTATGGGCAGTTGTCAACCAGTCCCCGGCTGGTCTTGCCGCAGTCCAGGCAGCAGGTGAATTCCGGAGAAAAGGCAATCTGGTCGTTCTGGGTGTGTTTGAAGACGTTGGTTACGAAGTTGGCCAGCGCCTCTTTATCCGGCTGGGCCTCGCCGAGCCAGAGGTGGGTGATGGAGCCGGCCTCGATCAGCGGGTGGAACAGCCCTTCCCGCTCGACCCGGCTGATCGGGCTCATCTGGGCGCCGACATTGAACAGGGTGGAGTTGGAGTAATAGATCTCGCCGGTTTCCCGGTTGCCCTGGATTACTTTTTCCGCATCTTTGCGGTGATGGGCCATGTCGAGCCTGGCGAAGCGGAAGGAGGTGCTCTCGGCCGGGGTCTGCTCCAGGACGAATTTCATGTCCAGGGCCTCGGCCATCTTGTTGCAGACAATGTTCATGTGGGCGATGACCTTGAGGCCGAACTTGATCGCCGCTTCGGTTTGGTGCAGCTCGTCGCCGATATGCACCTTGATCAGCTCATTGAGGCCGACCATGCCGATGAGGTAGGAGCATTTGTGCAGCTTGAGATAGGCCTCACCGTCATGGTTCATGGCCAGCAGGGCCAGGGGGCCGTTTGTGCCCATGCTCATCAGTTTTTCGATGAACTTCTTCTTCTGCTCGTGGGCTTTGGCGGCCAGCTGGATCCGCTCGGTGAGCAGCTGGAAGAGCATGGTGTCGTCGCCCTTGGCCTGGTAGGCCAGGCGGGGCAGGTTGATGGTCACGTTCTGCAGGGCCGAATAGCGCATCTTCCAGGGCTTTTTGGCATCTTCGATGTCCTGGGCCTCAAGCTTGAAGCTCAACCGGCAGCATTCGGAGATCTTGGCGGTCTCCCCCCGATCGAAGACAAAGTAGGTGTTGCCCTTAACCGAGGCCACTTCGCAGATGTGGTTGAGGAATTCCCGGTGCCCTTCGGTTTTGAAGAGTTTTTCGGTGATATGGACCAGGGGTTTCGGGAAGAAGAAGGGGCGGCCCTGGGCATCGCCCTCCTTGTAGACCTCGAACAGGGCCCAGGCAAAACGTTGCGCCTGTTTTTCGTACTCGCCGTAGGTTTTGCCGGTGTATTCGCCGCCGGGGCCGATGGCCGGCACATCGACAAAATGTTTGGGCACCTCCCAGTAGATGTTGATGTCCGAGAAAATGGCCTGGCCGCCGCGGGCCACGGCCTGCTGGGAGAATTCGTAGATCAGCATCTGGGCAAGCTGATGGACCTGTTTGTCGGTGAGTTCTTCCAGGTAGGGGGCGTAGAAGAGGTTGACCGCGTCCCAGCCGATGGCCCCGGCAAAATGGCTTTGCAGGGCGGCGGCAAACTTGACCATGTGGGCGAGCAGTATCTCGGCATGCTTGGCCGGTTTGGCGGCGGACAGGGCATGGGGCAGGTTGAGGCCGAACTTCTTGATGTACTCCAGGGACTGGCCGGAACAGTACGGCCGGTCGATGAAGCCCAGATCATGGAGATGGAGGTCGCCCCGCAGATGGGCGTCGGCCACATCCGGGGTGAAGACATGGAGCAGGGCGTATTCCTTTTTGATCCCCTCGGCCAGGGTCAGGTTGGTGGCCTCCGGGCCATGGGGCACATTGGCGTTTTCCTTGTTGTGCTGCACCAGCAGGTTATCCACGTCATAAAGGGGAACCCCGAGCCGGGTGTGCATCCTCCGTGCGCTTTCCAGGCCCATTTCCAGCAGCTTGGCGTTGACCATTTCCCGGATCAGCGGGCCGGTGATGGTTTTGACCTTGCCGGTCTGGATGGTGTTCTCCACCTCGATACTGATTTTTTCGGCGGTATCGCGGTCTATGTATGTCTCACGGAGCAGGGCATCGACTATCCGGTGTCGATCCCAGCCGGTCATGTCATCTTGGGAGGTACGGACAAAAAGGGCCAGGTCGGTGCTGTCGTCCCGGCGGTGTCCTTGTTTCTTTTCTTTTTCCACGGATTCGGCGTTGATTGGCATTACAACTCCCATCATCAGGTCCCCTAGTTGTAGTTTTTAGATGTTAACAGAATATCTGTCGCCGGATGATCAGGTCATACGGCTGCGGATTGGGTAAAACACACGACATGTTGTATCTTGGTGACCATTATTGCACAAGATGTGGTAGGTGAGTCAAGAAAAAAAAACATCCGCAACAAGAAAGTGGCGGCAAGGGGAAATAAGTTTGTAATTTCAGGGGGATGTCTTTGGGGAAAGCGTGAAAGTTGTTAATGTAATACTTACACGTTTTACGGAGTTTTTATCAGGTTGAAAAGTTTTTGGCAGAAAAGGGGGAAGTTGGGGTTTTGCAAAAAGAAGAAGTCAGCAGGTTTACTCTGCCTCGTCCGGGGAAATGATGGTGTCGTGTTGCCAGTTAAGGTCGTCGGTCTCCGGATAATCAAGCAGATAATGCAGTCCCCTTGACTCGTGGCGGCGGCAGGCGCAACGGACGATCAGGTCGGCGACCTGGACGATATTTCTCAGTTCGATGAGGTCCGGGGTCAGGATGTACTCCCGGTAATGGCGGTCGACCTCCTCCCTGGTTGCCCGCAGCCGCTCCTTGACCAGATTCAGCCGCTTGATCGACCGGACAATCCCCACGTAGTTCCACATCAGGCGGCGGATCTGGTCCCAGTTATGGGTGACCAGCACGTTTTCCTCGATGCGCTGGGCGGCGCCCGGTGACCAGTCCTCGACCTCGGGCAGGCTTGCGTGTTCAAGGGTCGGCCATTCTTTTCGGCAATCGAGAAAGGCCTGGTGGGCAAAGACCACCGCTTCCAGCAGCGAGTTGCTGGCCAGCCGGTTGCCGCCGTGCAGGCCGGTGCAGGCGGTTTCGCCAAAGGCATAGAGGTTGGTCAGGTTGGTGCGGCCCCATTGATCGGTTACCACCCCGCCGCACATATAATGGGCTGCCGGCACCACCGGAATGGGTTCCTTGGTCATGTCGATGCCCAACGAGAGGCATTTCTGGTAAATGGTGGGGAAACGGTTTTTGAGGAACTCGGCCGGCTGGTGGGTGATATCCAGATAAACGCAGTCATCGCCGCTCGCCTTCATCTCCGCATCAATGGCCCGGGCCACCGTGTCGCGGGTGGCCAGGTCGCCGCGGGGGTCATATTTTGCCATGAAGGCCCTGCCCTTTTCATCGATCAGCCGCCCGCCCTCGCCGCGCACCGCCTCGGAGATCAGGAAATTTTTCACCCGCGGGTGATAGAGGCAGGTGGGGTGGAACTGGACAAATTCCAGGTTGGCCACCTTGGCCCCGGCCCGGTAGGCCATGGCAATGCCGTCGCCGGTGGCGATGTCGGGATTGGTGGTATAGAGGTAGACCTTGCCGGAGCCGCCGGTGCAGAGCACGGTGGTCTTGGCGAGATAGGTGTCGATGCTGCCGGTGGCCCGGTCAAAAACATAGGCTCCCAGGCAGCGGTCGGTAAATTTTTCATCGATGCTGATATCGAGCTCGGTTTTTGAGCTGACCAGCAGATCCACGGCCAGATGGTTTTCCAGGACCGTGATTTTCGGGTTGTTCTCCACCTGGTTTAGGAGGCTCTCCTCGATCTCGCGGCCGGTAAGGTCCATGGCGTGGGCGATCCGGCGGGCCGAATGGCCGCCCTCCTTGCCCAGGTCAAGGTGCTCCGGGTTGCCCGCCTCATCCTGAAAGCGGACCCCGAGCTCTATCAGCTCCCGGATCCGGTCCGGTCCGTTTTCCACCACCAGTTTGACGATGTCTTCATGGCAGAGGCCGGCGCCGGCCTTGAGGGTGTCCTGGATATGGAGGGCAAAGGAATCATCCTTGGAAAGCACAGCGGCAATGCCGCCCTGGGCCAGGTTGGTGGCGGTGTCCACCTTGGCCTTTTTGGTGATGATCGTCACCCGGCCCAGGGTTGAAGCTTTCAGCGCGAAGGAGAGGCCGGAGATACCGCTGCCGATTACTAGGAAGTCTGTAACGTGTTTCATCTATATGCGCCTAAATTGAACCGCGCCGACCCCGGGCCGGCGCGGATGATTTGCTTAACCCCTTGACATCTTCTTGCTCAGTCCGGTAAAAATGAGGCCTTCAGTAAAGAGAATGCTCCCCGGGTTCAACCCCCTGCCGCCACCTTCCCCGCCGCAGGTTGTGCCTGATAAACCCTACATAGCGCGGACCGGTTCCGTTGGCAAGGATTCTTCGTATGGCAGCTTTGAAACTGGTGATTTTTGACTGTGACGGGGTAATGTTCGACTCCAAAAACGCCAATAAGGTCTATTACAATCATATGTTGAAAAACTTCGGCCATCCCCTGATGAGCGAGGATGAGTTGGAGTATGTGCACACCCACCATGTGATGGATTCGGTGCGGCATATCTTCAGGCATTATCCCGACGACCTGGCCGCCGCCGACGCCTACCGCCTGACCCTTGATTATTCGCCCTACCTCACTCAGATGCGGATGGAGGCTGATCTGCCCCAATTCTTGGACTTTCTGCGGCCGCAGCTGAAAACGGCGATCAGCACCAATCGTACCACCACCATGCAATCGGTGCTCAAGCTCTTTAAATTGGCCGAGCTCTTTGATAAGGTGGTCACCCCCCTGGATGTGGCCCAGGCGAAACCGCACCCGGAGGCCCTGCACCAGATTCTCGATTATTTCGGCTTTCAGGTGGATGAGGCCATTTATATCGGTGATTCCATGGTGGACAAGGAGCATACCGCCGCCATCGGCATGCGGTTGATCGCCTTTAAAAACCAGGGGTTGCCGGCGGATTTTCATGTGGGAAGTTTCATGGAAATAACCAGGCTGCCCATCTTTTAAGATGACAATCTTTGCCAAGGGATAGCCAACGATGAGGCTTGAGATCTCCCACAGTTTTCTGGCCAGGGGCGCCGATCTGGCCGCCGCCGGGGGCCATGCCCTTGGTTTTCTGGAGAAGAGCAATCTGGTCCATTACCATGCGGTCCGGGTGATCGAGGCCGACTGTTGCCCGGCCACCGAGCCGAAGTTCTGGGCCTTGCTTGAAGAGGGCGAAGCGGCCAATCGCCGGGCCCTGGCCGCGCTGCTTGCTGAGTTGCAGGAGGCGGGGGTCGACAGCCTCGATCAATTGCTCCGCCTGGATCAGGGCCTTGAGAGCAAGGTGCTGCACACCATCGCCCATCTGCTTGATGGTTTTTTCGGCATTGACAGCGAGTTTTATAATCTGCCCGAGGATGCGCATTGGTTGAGCGCTGCGTTGCGGGCAGAGATCAAGGCGGCGCCGGGGGAGTTCTGGCTGGTCCGGGTGGCGGCCACCCTTACCGCCTTGGAGCGCAATGCGGTGGTCGCGCTGCGGAGCTTTGAAAAATAACTTAGTCAGGCGATGAAGGCCACGAAGCCCGCGAAGTTAAAATAGCATAAGGCTTCGCGTTCTTCGTGGTGAAATCATGCTCTTTTCCGGCCCGGCAAGAGGATCAATTGTGATGGTGGTCATGGTCATGATCATGGCCATGATGATGGTGGTGGTGATGCTCTTTGCCCGGCCCGCCGACCAGCTTGAGAGCCTCTTTCAAAATGGCGTCGGTGGCCGCCATGCTGGCCACCGCCTTGTTCAGGAGTTCGGCCAGGCTCTTTTCCCCGGCCTGGCCGGCCGCCTCGGCCCATTTGCTGAACTCCGCCTCATGGTTATTGTTGTGCTCAACCCAGTGGGGCAGCAGGATTTGTAGTTTTTCAATGGTGCTCTTTTCGCTCATGGGTTCTCCTTTCCCGTTTTGATCAGGGTTACCTTTCCGTTTAAAAAATCGATTTTTTGGACCATGGCCTTTTCGATGAGTCTGGGCTCGTCAAAAAGGGTGCTCGCCAGGATGCCTTTGTCGGTCACTTCAAGCAGGGAAGCGTTTTCCAAAATGGTTTCATCACCGCTTTCACCGGCAAGCACAATGCTCATCTGACACATGGGATACCTCGGTTGCTTCGTTAATTTATTAGGGGAAACAGGTTGTTCGTGCTATAAGCTACAATCATCATAAATTAGTCGGGCGAGATTTGCATGGTCTTGTTTGGTTTTTTGAAAAATTAGTCGGGAGTCGAGGGGCATGCTTGTTGATCTTTCCGTGATTCAGCGGATTTTAACCGATGCGCGGACCATTGCCGTGGTTGGCCTTTCCCCCAAGGAAAACCGGCCCAGCAACATGGTGGCCCGCTACCTGCTCGAGGCCGGTTTCCGGGTGATTCCGGTGAACCCCGGGCAGACCGAGATCCTGGGTCAGACTTGTTACCCCAATCTTGAGGCTATTCCCGAGCAGGTTGATCTGGTTGATATCTTTCGCCGCTCCGAAGATGTGTTGCCGGTGGTGGCCGAGGCGATCAGGATCAAGGCCAAGGCGGTCTGGATGCAGCAGGGCATTTTCAATGAGGCCGCCGCGCAACTGGCGCGGGACGCCGGGTTGGCCGTGGTGATGGATCGGTGCCTCAAGATTGATCATCAGGGCTTGCGGCATTAAGTTAAAAAAAATGGAAGCGGTATGTTGAGCGAAAAAGCGCGAATTCTGGTCGTTGATGATGTTCCGGCCAATATCTATGTTCTTGAAGAAGTTCTTGATCGTAATCTTTATGATATCGATGTGGCCATGGACGGCAAGACCGTTTTGGAAAAGGTCCAGGCCGAACCCAGACCTGATCTGATATTGCTCGATATCCAGATGCCGGGGATGGATGGCTATGAGGTCTGCCGCCGGTTGAAGGAAGATGAGGGCACCTGCGATATCCCGGTGATCTTCGTCACCGCCAAAGACCGGGAAGAGGACGAAGAGCAGGGTTTTGCCGCGGGCGCGGTTGACTATATCTCCAAGCCCTTCAGTGTGGCCGTTGTCCTGGCCCGGGTAAAGACCCATGTCGCCCTGAAAAAGAGCCGGGATTTGATTGCGGCATTGTTGGAGAAAACCGCCACCGACTTTGAGAAGAGTGAGCAGGAGTATATGAAGCTCTATATGCGCAAGCTCTATTAATTATTCACAGGTGTTGCCGGGATGCGAAAGGGCATGGGAGATTCGTTGCTGTCGCTGGCGCTGCTGGCGGTTTTGGTCTATCTCGGCTTTTCATTACTCATCTACCTGATGCAGGCGCGGCTGCTTTATTTCCCCTCCTCCCAAATCGAAGCAACCCCGGCCCGGGTCGGCCTGGCCTTCCAAGAGGTTGCCCTGGTCAGCCAAGATCAGGTCAAGCTCGCGGCCTGGTTTGTTCCGGCGCCTAAGGGGCGGGGCGTCATCCTCTTCTGTCACGGCAACGGCGGCAATATCTCCCATCGCCTCGATTCGCTGCAAATTTTTCACGACCTTGGCTTTCATGTCTTGATCTTTGATTACCGAGGTTACGGGCAAAGCGAGGGCGCCCCTTCCGAGGAGGGCACCTACCTTGATGCCGAGGCCGCCTGGCAGTATCTGGTTGGGGAAAAGGGGTTTGCCCCCCGGGAGATTGTCCTGTTCGGCCGCTCCCTGGGCGGCGCGGTGGCGGCTCAGCTTGCCGCCCGCCATGAGCCGGGCGGCCTGATTCTGGAATCGGTTTTCACCTCGGTGCCGGACATGGCGGCGCAGCTCTACCCCCTGTTGCCGGCCCGCCTTTTAAGCCGTTATGGTTACGATGCCAGGCAGGCCCTGGCCGGGGTCCACTGTCCTTTGCTGGTGGTGCACAGCCCCGGTGATGATATTATCCCCTTTAGCCATGGCCGGCAGCTTTATCAGGCCGGCAACCCCCCGAAATCTTTTCTGGAAATCAGCGGCGATCATAATTCCGGGTTCATCACCAGCGGCAAGAGATACCGGCAGGGTCTGGCCGATTTTCTGGCCGGTCTCTAGCCAATTTTCGAGGGCGGTCTCCGGTTTTTTGGGCGGGAAAAATCATTACCGGGGCCAATGCTTGACTTTTAGGCGGAGGTGGGATAAAAATGCATGTTTTTCCCACGGTTTAATCGTTTGCATGATTTTCGCCCTGCCCGGTCTTAATTGGGCAGGACTATTTGCTTTTTGAAATTTGCGAGGAAATTGATGAGTATCAGGGCCCTTAAAGGCTTTAAGGATATCCTGCCGGACGAGGCGGGAGTATGGCAGCACATCGAGGCCACGGCCCGGGAGGTCTTTCACCGGTTCGGCTTTACCGAGATCAAGGTGCCGATCCTCGAGAAAACCGAGCTTTTCGCCCGCTCCATCGGCGAGGCCACCGATATTGTCGAAAAGGAGATGTACTCCTTTACCGATCGCAACGGCGAATCGATCACCATGCGGCCGGAAGGCACGGCCTCGGTGTTGCGGGCTTTTATCGAGCACGGCCTGCAGGTGAAGCTGCCGGTGCAGAAGCTTTACACCATCGGTCCCATGTTCCGCCACGAGCGGCCCCAGAAGGGGCGGCTCCGTCAGTTTCACCAGATGAGCGTCGAGGTGTTGGGGCTCGATCATCCCCTGCTCGATGCCGAGGTGATCGCCATGGGCTGGCTCCTGCTCGATGAGCTGGGCCTGTCGGTCAGTCTGCAGATCAATTCCCTGGGCTGCCCGGCCTGTCGGCCCGCCTACAAGGAGGCCTTGCTGAGTTTTTTGGCGGCCCGCCAGGACAAGGTCTGTGAGGATTGCCAGCGGCGGAGCAGCACCAACCCGCTGCGGGTCCTTGATTGCAAGAGCGCCCATTGTCAGGAACAATATCAGGCCGCGCCTTCCATTCTCGATCATCTCTGCCCCGATTGCGCGGATCATTTTCGCCGGACCAGGGCCGGGCTCGACCTGCTGGCTATCCCCTACCAGGTTAATAATTTCATGGTGCGCGGCCTTGATTACTACTGCCGGACCACCTTTGAGTTGCTCACCGACGCCCTGGGCGCCCAGAGCGCGGTGGGGGCGGGCGGCCGCTATGACGGGTTGGTCGAGCAGCTGGGCGGCCCCAAGAATACGCCGGGCATCGGTTTTGCCCTGGGCATGGAGCGGCTGGTTCTGCTGTTGAGTGAGCAGCAGCCTTCCGCCGGGCTTAGCCAGCAGGCGGATCTGTTTGTCGCCGCCTTGGGCGAGGCGGCGGGGGCAAAGGCCTTTGCCCTGCTGCATCTGCTGCGGAAAAAGGGGGTGCGGGTGGCCATGGATCTGGCCGGCCGCAGCCTGAAGAGCCAGATGAAACAGGCGGATCGGGTCAATGCCCGCTATGTCCTGATCATGGGCGAGGAAGAGCTTGCCGCCAATGAAGCGGTGTTGCGCGATATGGCCAGCAAGGAGCAGTCGTCCCTTTCCCTTGCCCCCGCGCTGGATCAAGTTTGTGCCGAACTAATTAAAAAATTAAATTAAATCTTCATATAACAAAAGGAGCAGTCCCTATGGAATCCATGGGCGGACTTAAACGCAGTCACCATTGTAACGCATTGACCACCGCAGATATCGGTAAAGAGGTTATCCTCATGGGCTGGGTGCTCCGGCGCCGTGACCATGGCGGGGTCATCTTCATTGATCTGCGCGATCGCTGGGGTCTGACCCAGGTGGTTTTTAATCCCGAGATCAACCCGGAGGTTCATGCCAAGGCTCATGGCCTGCGAAGCGAGTGGGTGTTGGCGATCAGGGGCAAGGTCGAGGCCCGGCCCGACGGCATGGTCAACCCCAAGCTGGCCACCGGCGGCATCGAGATCAAGGTGGATGAGCTGCGGATTCTCAACCAGAGCAAGACCCCGCCCTTTCCCCTGGACGAGGAAACCGAGGTTTCCGACAATCTCCGGCTCAAGTACCGTTATATCGACCTGCGGCGGCCGGCCATGGCCGAAAACCTGATCATGCGCCACAAGGCCAGCCAGGCGATCCGCAACTATCTCAATGACGAGAATTTTCTCGAGATCGAAACCCCGGTTCTCACCCGCTCCACCCCTGAGGGCGCTCGCGATTATCTGGTGCCGAGCCGGGTCAACCACGGCAAATTCTTCGCCCTGCCCCAGTCGCCCCAGCTCTTCAAGCAGCTGCTGATGGTGGCCGGCATGGACCGTTATTACCAGATCGTCAGATGCTTCCGCGACGAGGATCTCCGGGCCGACCGGCAGCCGGAATTCACCCAGGTGGATATGGAGCTCTCCTTTATCGAGGAAGAGGATATTTTCACGATCGGCGAGGGGGTGATGCAGCGTCTGTTCAAGGAGACCCTTGGTCTGGAGCTGAGCCTGCCCTTTCCGCGGATGACCTATGACCAGGCCATTGCCCGCTACGGCAATGACAAGCCTGATACCCGTTTCGGCCTGGAACTGATTGATTTGACCGAGGATGTCAGGAATTGCGGCTTCCAGGTCTTCCGGACCGTGGTGGAGAAGGGCGGCATGGTCAAATGCATCAATGCCAAGGGCTGCGCCCATTTCTCCCGCAAGGAACTCGATGATCTCACCGGCTATGTCGGCAATTACGGGGCCAAGGGCTTGGCCTGGGTCAAGATGAAAGCGGACGGCGAGTGGCAGTCCCCCATTGCCAAGTTCTTCACCGACGACGAGCGGGCCCGGATGGCCGCAACCGTTGACGCGGCAACCGATGATCTGCTCTTTTTCGTGGCCGATAAACCAGGGGTGGTCCATCAGGCCCTGGCCGAGCTGCGGTTGGAGCTGGGCCGCCGGCTTGGGTTGATGGACAAGAAAACCTTTAATTTCCTCTGGGTCTGCGATTTTCCCCTGCTTGAGTATGACCATGACGAGAAGCGGCACATGGCGGTTCATCACCCCTTTACCGCGCCCAATGAAGAGGATGTTCATCTCCTTGATTCCGAGCCCGGCAAGATCAGAAGCCGGGCCTATGATATCGTGCTCAACGGCACTGAAATCGGCGGCGGCAGTATCCGTATTCATCAGAAGGAGATGCAGGAAAAGGTCTTTGCCGTGCTCGGCATCTCGGAAGAGGAAGTGACTGACAAGTTTGACTTTCTGGTCAAGGCCCTGGAGCTTGGCGCTCCCCCCCACGGCGGGATGGCCTTTGGCCTGGATCGGCTGATGATGATCCTCATGGGCCGTGATTCGATCCGCGACGTGATCGCCTTTCCCAAGACCCAGAAGGCGACCTGTCCGCTCACCGACGCCCCGGCGCCGGTGGCCAGGAAACAGCTCACCGAGCTGGCGTTACGCCCCGACTGGAAAGAATAGGCTATAACGGTTCAGCAGCACCCTATCTGCTTTGTCATCGGCCTCCTCGCATAGCCTTGCTATGGCTCGCAGGTCTCTTCCGCGCATCTAGGGCACTGTTGAACCGTTATTGGGCTGTGCGGTTTGACCAGCCACCACAGGTAAGAAATCAAATTTCTTTGAGGATATCCGCTACGATCTCTCTGATCTGCGGATCAGGATCATCCGCCATGGTCCGGACATGTGCCAGGGCTTCCGGGCTGCCGATCAGGCCCAGCACGTTTACCGCCTCGCCCCGAATCCAGGGGGTTTCTTCGTGCAGGAGCGGCAGCAGGGCAGGGATGGCCAGCCCTACTTCCGCTGGGCGGATGGCTTTGAGTTCTTCAAAGAGCAGGGCCACCCCCATCCGGACCATGAAGCGCTCGTCCCGCAACAGGTCGCCGGTGAGCCCGTAATGGGAGGTGTCCTGCTTGAACATGGCCATGATGTTTTCCACATGGCCCATTTCGAGAAAGTCGCCGATTACCTTGACCAACTCTGCTGAGTCGTTGTCTTTATTCATCCTTTAATTCCCTGCAATATTCTTATAGATTTAATGCTGACCATATTACCGTCAACTCTTAAAAGGTCAAATCGGTTTTAATCAAATGGCGATTATCCTCATGCTGCTGGCCTCTGCCAGTTTTGCCACCATGGCCGCCCTGATTAAAGGGATCGGCCCGGAGGTTCCCCTTTCCCAGCTTATTTTCCTGCGCTGCTGGCTTGCCCTGCCGGTGTTGCTCGGTGTTTTGGTGGCCAAGGGGATGCCGGTGATGATCCGGGCCCGGCAGGTGCTCATCTGGCGTACTGCCCTGGGGATGGCCGCCATGCATTGCTTTTTCTATGCCCTGACCCACATGCCCTTGGCCGATGCGGTTTTTATCGGCCGGGCCCAGCCCCTGCTTCTGGCCCTGCTGGCGCCGGTTATGATCGGTGAGCATGCGCCGAAGTCCGCCTGGCTGGCCATCGGCACCGGCCTGGTCGGCGTGGCCCTGATCATGAACCCCTCCCTGCACTGGTCGCTGGCCGCCTGGGTCGCCCTGGCCGGCGCCGCTTTTTCCGCCGGCGCCCATCTGCTGGTGCGCCGCCTCAATCGGACCGATGCGCCGCTGGTTATCGTCTTTAATTTTCTGGTCCTCACCGGCTTGGTTACTTCAACCTGGGTGGTGCCTTCATTTGTGGCGATGAGTGCCGGGCAGTGGCTTTTTACCGGCGGGGTCGCTCTTTTTGCCAGTCTCGGCCAGCTGCTGATGACCGAGGCCTACCGTCGGGATCGGGCGCCGGCCGTGGCGGCCGCCGCTTACTCATCGGTGATTCTGTCCGTGCTGTACGGCTATCTGTTTTGGGGGGAGTTGCCGTTGCCCATCGCCTTTGGCGGGGCCGGCTTGATCGTGGCCGGCGGATTGCTGCTGGTGCTGGTGCGCTGGCGAGTGTCTGAGCCCGCCGAACAGAAGTAAAGGTTTCGGGCGCGGATTTTGCTTTTACGTAAAGATTAATCCTGCTAGGCTTGTGTTATGGACACCCTACATTTTGAACCTTTTCAGGACCGGCTCAGCCGGGATATCCGTAACGAGCTATCCGAGAGCATTATGCCGGTTTTGGCCCAAGGAGAGCTGGCCCCGGCGCAAGCCGTGGCGGACCGTTATCTGGCCGGGGAGTTGGCGCCCTGTTATGTCGATTATATCCGGGATCGCCTGCTGGCATACGGGCAGGCCCTGGTGAAGGTAAAAGAAAAAGAAAGCCATGATCCCTTTACCCAGGGGCTGGTGCTCTGGGATCTCGGCCTTTTTTTTGAGGTGCATGAGGTTCTCGAGCATGCCTGGCTCAAGGCCCATGGGGCGGAAAAGCTCATCCTGCAGGCGATGATTCGCGCGGCCGGGGCCTATATGAAACAGGCCCATGGTTATTTTGAGGCAGCCGCTAAGATGGCCGGCCGGGCTATTCAGGCCCTTGATGAAAATCGAGCCGCCTGGCCCGTGGGTTTTGATGGAGAAAGATTGAAGGAGGGCCTGCGCCGCCTTGATCTCGAGCCGCCGAGGTTGTCGGCGTAGCCTGCCGAAAGCGGCGCAGGGTGGGGATCACTGGATGACCTGGGCGATTTTGTTTTCCAGGATTTCCAGGGTGAAAGGTTTGAGAATCAGCTCATTGACCTTGAGCTGCAGGGCCATGTTGATTCTGCTCGCCGAAGCTTCGGCGGTGACCATGATGAAGGGGATATCTCTGAATTCCGTACTGCCGCGCACTTCCTTGAGCAGTTCATAGCCGCTCATCACCGGCATGTTCCAGTCGGAAATGATCAGGTCGATTCTTTTGGATTGGAGCACATTCATGGCGATACTGCCGTCCGGCGCTTCATTGATATCGGCAAAACCCATCTGCTGGAGCTGAAGCTTCATGATGCTTCGGACCACGGCCACATCGTCTACCAGAAGTATTGCAACATTTTCTTTGGTCATTATTTTGTCCTTTTCGAGGATTATTTTTTAACTTCTTTCACATAACTGATCGGTATTTTTTGCGGGAAATTTAGTTAAATTTGCATTTGTGGCTCTAACTTATTAATTTTGTTTAGTTTGAGCGCAAAGGGAGGAACCTTTTGGGGCGATTCCCCGTTACGAAATATAGGCGAGTTTATCCTCAACTTTAATTTTGGAGAGTAATGTGATGAAGATGTTATATCCGGGCAGGATGCTCTTGGTTCTACTGGCGGTCGCTTTAATGATGGTCGGCGCAGATTCGCTTTGGGCCAGGGGCGGCGGCGGAGGTGGTGCAGGCGGGGCGGGTGGCGGTTCCGGCATGGGGGGCTCCGGCGGTTATGCCCAGGGCCGCGGCGGCATCTTTCAGCAGGACCGTGATCGGGACCGTGATCAGGACCGGTTTCAGGAGGATGCATATAAGCGGGCCCTGGAAAAGGCCAAAGCCAAACAGAAGATGAAGGGGAGCGAGCAGCAGGATGACGCGCCTCAGTACCAGGAGCAGCATCGGTATCAGGAAGAAGAGCGCCATGGCGAGCAAGACGTGGATGATGGGGAGCAGCGATATCAGTACCGCGAAGAGAATCGTAAACAGGATAACTGATTGATATAACAAGTATTGTTTTGTCTTGATCGGCGGGTCATGTGGCCCGCCGGGTCAGTTTGCTTTTTCCTTTTCCTCTCCGGTTTACGGATACCGGTGATTCTGGTAAGGTAGAAAACTGCGTTTGAGCTTTAGCGTGGGCGAATCGCCCGCTTTATTTATTGATTAAAACCTGAGGAATATCATGGCCGAAGCAATGCTGCCGCCCTTTATCCAATTTATGCTCCAGCCGGAGATTTATCCCCATCCGGTCTCCGAGGTAACCCTGGTTCAGACCCATATCTCCTATGTATTACTGGCCGGTGATTATGTCTATAAGATTAAAAAACCGGTTGATTTCGGCTTTCTTAATTTTACCACCCTTGAAAAACGGCGCCATTTTTGCGAGCAGGAGCTGGTGCTTAACCGGCGGTTATGTCCCGACCTCTATCTGGGGCTGGCGACTGTTACTCAGGAAGGCGACACCTTTGCCCTGGATGGAGCCGGCGTGCCGGTTGACTATGCGGTGAAGATGGCCCGGATGCCGGAAGAGGCCATGATGGCCAAGGCCATTGCCCGGGGGGAGGTAACCGAGTCCACCCTCGATGCCATTGTCGATCTTCTGGTGCCCTTTTACGAAAAAGCCGATGGCGGCGAGCAGATTAAAGAGTTTGGCACGGCCAAGGCGGTGAGTGTTAATGTCCTGGAGAATTTCGAACAAACCCAAGGCTTTATCGGCTGTCCGGCCTTGAGCCAAGCCCAGTTTGATGCGATCAGCAGCTATGCCCGGGATTTTCTCGGCAAGCAGGATCTTTTTGCGAGCCGGATTCAGGCCGGCCGGGTTCGTGATTGCCATGGCGATCTTTATTCCGCCAATATCTGCCTGGCCGATGAGATCTATATTTTTGATTGTATCGAGTTTAACCAGCGCTTCCGTTATTGCGATGTGGCCAGCGATGTGGCCTTTCTGGCCATGGATCTCGATTTTCACGGGCTGGCCCCTCTCTCCGACTATTTTATCAGCCGTTTCTGCGGAGCGTCCGGTGACAGCGATCTGAAAAAGATGCTCAATTTTTACAAGTGTTACCGGGCCTATGTTCGCGGTAAAATCGGTCTGTTCACCGCCCATGCCCCCGAGGTGGATGAGGTAACCAAACAAGGCTGCTTTGCCCAGGCCAAAAAATATTTCGAGTTGGCAGAGCGTTATGCAACGGCCTGAGTTTTTCGTATTTTTCGGGCTGATCGCCACCGGCAAAAGCACGGTGGCGCAAGCCTGGGCCGACCAGCGAGGGCTTACTTATTATAACTCCGATGTGGTCCGCAAGGAGCTTGCCGGGCTTGCTCCGTCGGCCTCCCGCCAGGAGGCGGTGGGGCAGGGCATTTACTCCAGCGACTTCAGCCGCAAGACCTACACCGCTTTGCTGGAGCGGGCCGAGTCCGACTTGACGGCGGGCAGGGGGGTGGTGCTTGACGCCTCTTATCAGGGCAAGGAGGAGAGGCAGCGGGTGCGGGATCTTGCCGCTCGGCTGGGGGTTAATCTCTGTTTCGTGCTCTGCTCCTGTCCGGAGTTGGAAATGAAACGGCGGATGGAGCAACGGGCTCTCGATCCCAACGCGGTTTCCGATGGCCGCTGGGAGATTTATCTCAAGCAGAAGGAGCGCTTCGAGGTGCCCGATGAGCTGTCCGGCGCCGAGTTTATCGAGCTGTCCACCGATCTGCCGGTTAATGATCTGCTGCACAATCTTTTATCAATGGTTGAGGAGAAATTATGAACACCCGCATTTATGTTTTGAAATTTCCCAAAGAGGTTATCGATCAGCCGATAATCTGTCATCTGGTCAAGAAATTCGATATCGAGTTCAATATCCTCAAGGCCACTATTCTTTTGCAGCAGGAAGGGGTCATGGTCATCGAGTTCATCGGCCATGCCGCCAATATCAAGAAGGGGATAACCTATCTCAAGGATCTCGGGGTCAAGGTGCAGTCCATGGCCGGCAATATCAGCCGGGATGAGGAGAAATGTTACCAGTGCGGCGCCTGCACCGGCGTTTGTCCTACCGGCGCTTTGTCTCTTACCCGGCCGGAGATGGCGGTTCCCTTTGCGGAGGATAAGTGCACCGCCTGTGGTCTCTGTGTCGCTGTTTGTCCGGCGCGGGCCATGACGGTTTCCTTGAACGGTAATTTGGACCTTGCTGCCTGATATTCTTCTTGATGGCCCTGTTTAGTCTCCCCCCTGTCTTCCGGGCAGGGGGGCACGGTCGGGATCGGGCCGCCGGTTTGTTTCGAGGTCGTGGCGGGGTGCTTTCTTGTGCAAGGTTAAGGCCGGGTGTCGGCGCATTTTTTTTTGCCGCGACTCTTTCCTGATCCCTGCCTTTGATTTTTTTTAGCCTAAGGCTATTCTGTATTCTCCTGTGATCTTCCTCCCTGTTTGGTGCCAAGTTTGAGCCGGAGTAGAAATTTTTCGCTGGGTCGGCGCCTGTCTCGCATAATGATCGTCTTGCCATCGTCAAGTTATTTTGCCTGAGCTGATTTTGTCGCTGGTAAATTTACGCGACCCAAACAGTCCAGATCAAGTTTCTGTTTTTATCAATTTCTTTATCCGCAAAAAAAAATCCCGGTGCTCGGCAATCGATATTTGTTTTTTTGCTCTTTTTTTTGATCAGTTCATTTTTTTTGCATTTAACTTGGCTGCCTGCGACCTGTTTTGCCCCAAAATATAGGACAAACCAACCGAATTGAATATTTGAGCCGTAAATGCCTCTCTCGGCCGTTTTTATTGTTTGTCGGCAAAAGGTATTAGTCTGGCCCTTATCGCCCCGTGGTGGCCGCTTATCGCGCTTTGGGTGTGGAGGCCTTTGTTTATAAGGGTTTGCTAGGGGGGTGGGGATAATTTCGGCTTAATATGACTTTTTAACAGTTGCGGGGTCTTGGCTAAGGGGTGGCTTTGTGTCGGAGGAGCTTGTTTGTTGTGCTGGTAATGTGGAGAGGTTTAAACAGGCGGCTTTCGGCAAACAGCGAAAGCCGCCTGTTTAAATTATTTCTTTGATTTGCAGGCGCAACCGCAACCGGATGATTGTGACTCATCTTTTACCATGCACCCCGTCTCGCTGCACTGGGGACATTTTTTGGGTTTGCATCTTCCTTCTTTGGTGGCGCCGCATTTTTCGCATTTAAAAATAGCCATGATTTGTGCTCCTTTTGTTTTATTTGTAAAATTCTGGTTCCTGGATCATAATTTCAGTGTCATGGTGAGCGTAGGGCGGGGTGCAACAGCAAAGGATTTTCAATGTGCTGTCCCCGGTGTTTTCTATCTTGTGCGGGGTTCCCGGCCGAATCAGGATGCTGTCTCCTTGGTGGACCATTATTTTTCGGTCGCCAAGGGTCATGGCCCCGGCGCCTGCAGTGATAAAGTAAATCTCCTCGCTAGACTTGTGGCAATGCAGTAAGGTTGCGCTGTTGGCCGGCACCGATGCTTCGGCGAGGCTTTGCCGACAGCCGGGTTGCAGATTGGGATGGATGAGTTCCCTGATGGTCGATCCGTCTTTTGTCAGGTATGGTTGGCAATCTTGGTATCGCTGCCGCATAATCTTATGTGTGTCGAGGTTAACTGGATAGAAACTATTTAGTAATAATTATCATATGTGCCTTTAGTATTCAATAAATAATTTAACTGGGGTTATAATGAATATTCTCCGTGAGCGTCTAGCTCAAACATTTGTGGAGTTGTGTGAAATTGACAGCCCTTCGTGGCGGGAAAAGAAGTTGTCGATTTGCCTGCAAAAACTTTATCGGGGTGAATTTGCCGACGCCCAACTTGCCGAAGATTCATCTGCGCTGGCGACCGGCTCGGACTGTAATAATCTGGTCGTTCATTTTCCGGGCAGTGCCGCCCTTGAGCCTCTCTTTTTTAGTTGTCACCTGGATACGGTGGCCCCCAGTATCGGGGTCAGGGTAAGGCGTGACGGCACCAGGTTTTATAGTGCCGGGGATACCGTTCTCGGCGGCGACGACAAGGCCGGCATTGCCATTGTTATTGAAGCGATGCGTTATATTAAGGAAAATTCCTTGGCGCACGCGCCGGTGGATTTTGTCTATACCACCTGTGAAGAGGTCGGCTTGCTCGGGGCCAAGAGCCTCGACCGCTCTCTGCTCCGTGCCAAGATGGGCTATGCTCTCGACAGCACCGGTATTGATCTGGCCGTGATCGGGGCGCCTGCTTCAAGCCATCTGACTATCGATATTACCGGAGCGGCGGCCCATGCCGGTCTTCATCCCGAGCGGGGGGTGAGCGCTATCCAATTGGCAGCCCAGGCTATTGCCGGTTTAACCCTTGGTCGTCTTGATCATCAGTCAACCGCCAATATCGGCATTGTGCAGGGCGGCAAGGCAACCAATATCATTCCCGAAAACATTCACATTGAAGGAGAGGTCCGCAGTCATGACCCGCACCTCTTGCAAGAGCATGTGCAGACCGTGCGCCGATCTTTCGAGGAGGTTGTTGCCAAGTGGGCTCCGGCTCCGGGCGCGGAATTGCCGGATGATTTTCGGCCCATCCTCGATTTTGGGGTTTCCGAAGAATATCCGCTGATGAAGCTCTCCCCCCAGGATCCGGTGGTGCGGCGGGTAGGGGCCGCCGCTGAGCAGCTCGGCCGCGAGATAAATTTTATCGTGGCCGGCGGCGGGAGTGATGCCAATATTTTTAACGGACTTGGCTTGCCCACTGCTATTCTCGGGATCGGCATGGACCATGTTCACAGCACCGACGAATCCATCGATCTCAATGATATGGTGCGCACCTGTGAGCTTGTTATTTCGCTGTTAACTTCTTGAAATTTTGCCTAAAAGCGCAGATGTTTCACGTGAAACATCTGCGCTGCCCTCCTGTTTTCGCGGTAAAAAAAACAAAAAAAATCAGATAAAGAGTAGGGACGAGCCGACTTTGTTGTGTTAAAGTATCGGATAAATGGTTTCGACCATCTTTCGGTGGCCGGGCGGGTCGGTGGTTTGTCAAAATTTGCAGCAGGAGAGAGTGGAATGTCGCAACAGGCAAAGGTTGTCGCCTTAGCAAACCAGAAAGGCGGAGTGGGGAAGAGTACGACGGCAATCAATCTTGCCGCCTCGTTGTCCTTGTTGGGGAAAAAAGTCCTGGTTGTCGATTCCGACCCCCAGGGCAACACCTCTAGCGGGCTGGGGGTAACCGGCGAGGGGCGCAAGCCCCATCTCTATCAGTGTTATATGGATGAGGCCCCCCTGGGCGAGGCCATTAAGCCGGTGGCGGATTTGAAAAAACTTTTCGTGGTGCCGACTCAGATTGATCTCATCGGGGTCGAGGTCGAGTTGATGGGGGCGGTAAAGCGGGAGCGAATTCTGGGTAATCTTTTGGATTCGGTGCGCGGGGAGTATGATTATATCTTTATTGATTGCCCGCCCTCTTTGGGGCTGTTGACCATCAACGCCCTGACCGCCGCCGATTCGGTGCTGATCCCCATGCAGTGTGAATATTTCGCCCTTGAGGGTTTAAGCCAGTTGGTGCGAACCATCCGGTTGGTTAAGAATTCATACAACCGTAAGCTCTCCATCGAAGGGCTGCTGCTCACCATGTTTGATGGCCGTAATCGGCTGACCCATCAGGTGGCCACCGAGGTGGATAAGCATTTCAAGGGAAGGGTTTATAAGACGGTTATTCCCCGTAATGTCCGGTTGAGCGAAAGCTCCAGCCATGGGAAGCCGGTGATTATGTATGATAAGCGTTCGGCCGGGGCGGTTAGCTATCTCAGCCTGGGTCGAGAGTTTTTGCGGAAGCAGAATGCCGCGGCAGCAAGTAAAAAAGGGGGGAGCGATGAGTAAGCAGAGTGGATTGGGAAAAGGGCTGGAAGCGCTGTTGCCGAAATCTGAGGCCGAGGCCGGAGATTTCTTTGTCTGTGCCATTGAATCCATTGAGCCGAACCCCCATCAGCCACGAAAAACGATTGACGATGAGGCCTTGCGACAGTTGGCCGACTCAATCAGGGAAAAAGGGGTGTTGCTGCCCCTGGTGGTCTGCGAGGCCGACAACGGGATGTATCAGATAATCGCCGGGGAGCGCCGCTGGCGGGCCGCTCAATTGGCCGGGCTCGACGAGCTGCCGGTGCTGGTCAAGGACGTCTGTCCCATTGATCGATTTGAGTTGGCCTTGATCGAAAATATCCAGCGCCAGGATTTGAATCCCCTGGAGGAGGCCGAGGCCTATCTGCGCCTGGTCAAGGAGTTTGGCCTTACCCAGGAAGAGGTGGCCAAGCGGGTGGGCAAGGAGCGGTCCACGGTGGCCAATGCCCTGCGGATTAACCAGTTGCCGGACTTTGCCAAGGAAGACCTGTTGAACGGGGTGTTGTCCATGGGCCATGGTCGGGTGCTGCTCGGCCTTAATGATGAAAAAACAATGCGTGAAGTGCGGGATGAAATAGTCAAGCTTGGCTTGAATGTCCGGCAGGCCGAGAGCCTGGCCCAAAAAAATAAAAACAAAAAAGGCAATGTCGCCGGCAAGAAAAACAAAAAAATCTCCAACCCGCTGCCTGAATCATATTGCCGTACGGTGAGCACCGGGCTGGTCAATTATCTGGGCACCAAGGCCAAGGTTGTGCAAAAAGGCAGCCGGGGCCGGGTGGAGATTGAGTATTCATCCCTGGAAGAACTGGAACGGTTGATGGCTCTTATCCTGCGGGATGCAAAATAAGAGCGGCGGTAAGTCAACTCAATAGCTGGTTAAACTCTGCTCAATAAAGAATGTTATCAGATGACTCAATATCAAACTTTGGCTGAGGTAGTCAAAAAAGAACAAATAGCGGCGGACATTTTTCGCCTTACCCTACGCGCCCCTGAGATTGCCGGTTGTGCGCGGCCCGGGCAATTTGTAATGGTGCGGGCCATGGCCGGGATTGATCCTCTGCTGCGAAGACCTTTTTCCATTCATCAGGTCAGCAGCGAAGGCAATATCCAAATTCTCTTTAAAAGGTTGGGGAAGGGCACGACTTTGCTCGCCCGGCTTGAGGCGGGTGAACAGCTGGATCTGGTTGGCCCGCTCGGGAATGGCTTTGATCTGAATGGGCCGGGCAAAGTCTGTTTGGTCGGCGGCGGGATGGGGATTGCCCCCCTTTATTTTTTGGCCCGGGAATTTCTGCGGCAGTCAATTCCGCCGCGCCTGACCGTGATGCTCGGCGCCAGGACCAGGGAAGAACTGGTTACCGTGGCCAATGATTTTAAGGATCTTGGGGTTAATGATCTTTCTCTTGCCACCGATGACGGCACCTTGGGGCACCATGGCTTGGTTCTTGATCTGATGGGGCGGCAGATGGCCCGGGAGGATCAATGGTCGGTTTATACCTGCGGCCCCCATCCCATGATGAAGGCGGTGGCTGAAATGGCACGGCAAAACGAATGGTTATGCAGTGTCTCCCTCGAGACCATGATGGCCTGCGGGATCTCCGCCTGTCTGGGTTGCGCTATCCCCAGGGCGGGGTTGAACGGAAATTATCTTCATGTTTGTAAAGATGGACCAGTGTTTGATGCGGGAGAAGTGGCATGGCTGTAGATAAACCGGGCCTCAGCGTTAAAATAGGCGATATTTCATTTAAAAATCCAGTGCTTACGGCCTCGGGTACCTTCGGCTACGGCCGGGAGTTCGAGCCGTTCGTCAACCTGCATCGCCTGGGCGGCATTGTGGTTAAGGGGATCTCCCTTGAGCCGCGCCGGGGCAACCCGCCGCCGAGGATTGTCGAGACCGCCGGTGGGATGTTGAATGCCATCGGCCTCGAAAATGTCGGGGTACAGCGCTTTATTGATGAGAAAATGGATTACCTGCGCGGCATCGGCACCAGGGTTATCGTCAATATCCTCGGCGACAGCCTGGACGATTATAGCCTGCTTGCCGAGAAGGTCAGCGGGGTGGCGGGGATCAGCGCCATCGAGGTCAATATCTCATGCCCCAATGTCAAAAAGGGCGGGGTGGCCTTTGGCACCGATGCCGGGATGGCGAGGGCGGTGACCGAGGCGGTATGCAGTAAAAGCGCCATTCCGGTCATTGTCAAACTCTCCCCCAATGTCACCGACATCACCGCCATTGCCAAGGCGGTCGAGGATGGCGGCGCCCATGCGGTTTCGCTGATAAATACCCTGCTCGGGATGGCCATTGATATTCGCAGCAAGCGCCCCAGGCTGGCCAATGTGGTCGGCGGCCTGTCCGGCCCGGCCATCAAGCCGGTCGCCCTGCGCATGGTCTGGCAGGTGGCCAACGCGGTGAAGATCCCGGTGATCGGCATCGGCGGGATCACCACGGCCGAGGACGCCATCGAGTTCCTGCTGGCCGGCGCCACCGCCATTGAGGTCGGCACCGCGAACTTTGTCGACCCCTCGGCTACCGAGAAAATAGTCAACGGCATTGAGCAGTATCTCATTGCTAATAAAATGGAAAATATTAATCAGTTGATTGGCGGCCTGCGCATCTGATTATATGCCGAACTTGAAAGCGCAAGATCTTTGCCGGCCATTCTAGGGGATTGCCGGCAAAGTTTTTGTTCGTCCCTTATCATCGCTCTGGCAGATGTTAAGCCGGGGATATTTATTTAAAGTTAGAAACTGTGGATTCAACAACTTCGCCCTCCTTAGCATTGGAACTGCTTGACGCCCTCTATGAAATCCATCGTGACTGGCTGGCCGGCTATACCTTTGCCTGTGGTCGGGGGTGCTCCGCCTGTTGCACGCAAAGTGTCAATGTGACCGCACTAGAGGGACGCCTGGTAAGCGATTATCTGTTGGCCAATGGTTGGGGTAGGGCGGGCCTTGAGCAAAGGCTGGGCAAGTTCCCTGGCCGCCGCAGGGCTTTGCTGACCACCAATGACTTTGCCCGGCTCTGTTTTGATGGGGTTGAGGCGCCGGAGGAAGAGGGGACACCATGGGATTTTACCCCGTGCCTGTTTCTTAAAAATAATTGCTGCACCATTTATCCGGTCCGGCCCTTTATGTGCA
>DUZU01000021.1 GCA_013349285.1 Deltaproteobacteria bacterium
GTTCATAAGTCTTTGAGTGACAAAACCGGCGAGGAAATCGCCCGGCTGGTCGCTAAGACGGCATTTGATCATAAAGCTGAAGACCTGGTCGTTCTCGACGTCCGCGGGCTTGCATCCTTCACCGATTATTTTGTGATCATGAGCGGGCGCTCCACCCGGCATGTCCAGGGTTTGGCCGAAGCGGTGGACACTGCCCTGCGTAATAAAAAAATCAAAAGCACCACCAGCGAAGGCCTCACCGAGGGCCATTGGGTGCTGCTTGATTTTAACGATGTCGTGGTCCACATCTTCTACAGTGAAACCAGATCGTTTTATGATCTGGAAGGGCTCTGGCACGATGCCCCCCGGGTCGATGTTTCCGCGGACGAGGGTAAATCTTAAGATATTGCAAGACACAATGGGATTAACATGAGTGAGGTTACACCTGTCCTGCTGGCTATTCTCGATGGCTGGGGAATCGGCGAGAAAAATGAGGTCAATGCCGTGCATCTGGCCGATACCCCCAATATGGATCAGTGGCAGCGGGAATGCCCCTTTACTACCCTAATCGCCCATAACGGGGCGGTGGGCTTGCCTGAAGGGCAGATGGGCAACTCCGAGGTCGGCCATCTCAATATCGGGGCGGGCCGCATCGTTTATCAGGACTTTACCAGGATCAACAAGTCGATTGTTGACCGGGATTTTTTTGACAATGAGGCGCTGGGCTCGGTCATGGATCGGGTTGCTGAGCAGGGCCGAGCCCTGCATCTGCTGGGGCTGCTCTCGGACGGCGGGGTGCACAGTCACCTCAACCACCTCACCGCCCTGCTTGAGATGGCCAAGCAGAAGGGCCTGCGCCGGGTTTTTATCCACGCCTTCATGGATGGCCGCGATACGCCGCCCACCAGCGGCGCCGGTTATATGGCCGAGCTGGAAGCGGCCATCGCCCGAATCGGCGTCGGCCGGGTGGCCACGGTCTGCGGCCGCTACTATGCCATGGACCGTGACAACCGCTGGGATCGGGTTGAGCTGGCCTGGCAGGCCCTGGTTGACGGCAAGGGCGTTGCGGCCGCTTCCGGCCCGGCCGCGGTGCAGGCTGCCTACGACCGGACTGAGAACGACGAGTTCATCCTGCCCACGGTTATCATGGATAACGGCAAGCCGCTGGCCAAGGTGGCGGCGGGGGACTCGATCATCTTTTTTAATTTTCGGGCCGACCGGGCCCGGCAGTTGACCCATGCCTTTGTTGATGAGGTCTTTACCGGCTTTTCCCAACAGGTTCGCCCCCGGCTCACCGATTATCTCACCTTTACCGTTTACGAGAAGGATTTTGATCTGCCCGTGGCCTTCCCCCCCTTTTCCCTGAGCCGCATTCTGGGCGAAGAGGTGAGCCGGGCCGGGCTGAGGCAGCTGCGCATCGCGGAAACGGAAAAATACGCCCATGTGACCTATTTCTTTAACGGCGGTCGCGAGCAGCCCTTTGCCCTTGAGGACCGGGCCTTGATCCCCTCGCCCAAGGAGGTGGCCACCTATGATCTCAAGCCGGAGATGAGCGCCCATCAAGTCACCGACGAGCTGCTGGCCCGGCTGGCGGACAACCCCTACAGCCTGGTGATCCTCAACTTTGCCAACGGCGATATGGTGGGGCACAGCGGTATTCTGCCGGCGGCGATCAAGGCCTGCGCCACGGTTGATCAATGCATCGGCAGGGTGGTCGCCCGCTTTACCGAGCTGGGCGGGGTGGTGCTGGTCACCGCCGACCACGGCAATGCCGAGGTCATGGCTGATCTGCTTACCGGCGAGCCGATAACTGCCCATTCCTCCAATCCGGTGCCCCTGATCATGATCGGCAAGCAGGGCGACTTCGCCCTGGCCGACGGCGGCACCTTGACCAATATCGCGCCGACCATCCTCGAATTGATGGGGTTGCCCATCCCCGCGGAAATGGAGAGCAGCAGTCTGTTGCTTAAAAACTAGGATAACTTATTCGTGCCCTTGGCCCGAATTGAACGATAAGTATCAGCATAAGGAAGTAACTCCATGAAATATATCAGTACCCGGGGCGGGATCGCGCCCATTTCTTTTAAAGAGGCGGTGATGATGGGGCTGGCCGTTGACGGCGGCCTGCTGCTGCCCGAATCAATCGAGGCGGCCACCGAGGAGCAGATCGAATCCTGGCGCGGCCTGAGTTATCAGGAGCTGGCCTTTGCGGTGCTCAGCCGTTTTATCGATGATATCCCCGCCGCTGATCTGCGTGAGTTGATCAACCGCTCTTACGCCACCTTTACCTCTCCGGCCGTGACTCCCATCGTCAAAAAGGGCGACTGCCATATCATGGAGCTGTTCCATGGGCCGACCCTGGCCTTCAAGGATGTGGCCCTGCAGTTTTTGGGCAACGTTTTCGAGTATCTCTTAAAGGAATCCGGCGGCCACATGAACATCCTGGGCGCCACCTCCGGGGATACCGGCAGCGCCGCGATCTACGGGGTGCGGGGCAAGGAGCGGATCAACATCTTTATCCTCCATCCCCACAAGCGGGTCAGCCCGATCCAGGAACTGCAGATGACCTCGGTTACCGATGCCAATGTCTTCAACCTGGCGATCAAGGGCACCTTTGACGACGGCCAGGCCATCGTCAAGGCCATCTTCAATGATATCCCCTTTAAAGACAAGCATCAGCTCGGGGCGGTCAACTCCATCAACTGGGCCCGGATCGTGGCCCAGGTGGTCTACTATATCTACGGCGCCCTCAAGGTCACGGCGGAGGAGGGGGTTGATCAGGTTGATTTCTCGGTGCCCACCGGCAATTTCGGCGATATCTTCGCCGGGTTCGTGGCCCGCAGGATCCTGCCCGGCCGGATCCGCAACCTGGTGCTGGCCACCAACGAGAACAACCTGCTCACCCGTTTTGTCTTGAACGGCGATTATTCGGTGGGGTCGGTGGTGTCGACGGTCAGCCCCTCCATGGATATCCAGGTGGCCAGCAATTTTGAGCGCTACCTCTATTACCTCAACGGCGAGGATGCGGCGCGCACCAGAAAAGAGATGGAGCAGTTTGCCCAAAGCGGGTCCCTGCATTTCGACGACGCGGCCCAGGAGCGGGTCCGTCATGACTTTGCCTCCCGCAGCGTGAACGAGGAAGAGACCATTGCCATTATTCGCGATTTTTATGCGGCCTATGGCTATGTGCTCGATCCCCATACGGCGGTCGGGGTCAGGGCCGGTCTTGCTGCGCGGCAGAGCGGGGTGCCCATGATCTGTCTCTCCACCGCCCATCCGGCCAAGTTCGGCGAGGCGGTGCACCGGGCTATCGGCCAGGATCCCGAGATGCCGGTGAGTCTGGCCGCCCTGGCCGACCAACAAACCCGTTGTGAGGTGGTGGCGGCCGAGGTTGAGGCGATTAAAGCCTTTGTTGATGCCCATGCCCTGTAGAAGTTTGTTCGCGACCGAGGGTCATAATCGTTAAGGCCCGGTCAGAAACGTTTTGCATTGGAGTCAGGAAGCAGTTGGTAAAAGCAAATTATTCTCAGATTCTTAAAAATATCGACCTGTTTCATTGTTTTTCCGACGAGGAATTAATCTCCTTTTCCGAAGAGGTCAGCGAGGTTCGGCTGGCGGCCGGCCAGATATTGTTTCAGGAAGGTGATCCCGGCAAGGAAATGTATATCGTCCTGCATGGGCTGCTTAAGGTTTTTTGCGGAAAACGGGTGATCGATATGATCAAGCCCGGTAATTACCTGGGCGAGATGGCTATTATTGAAGATCAGCCCCGTTCGGCCAGTGTCGAGGCGTTGACCGATACCCGATTGCTCATGGTTCCCCATGGCGTTTTTTATGAATATTTTTCCAGGCAGCCCCAGTCCCTGGTGACCATGATGAAAACCTTGAGCAACCGGATTCGACGGGACAATGAGATCCAGCGTCATGAATTCGAGCAGGTTAATATCCTGGTTCATGACATGAAGAATCTGCTGACCCCTTTTTTCCTGCTGGAGATGCTTGAGCGGCAGAGGCCCGAGCTTGCCGGCAACAAGTATCTCAATTGCATGGTTCAAGCCCGGGCCAACCTGCTGACCCTTATGGATCGAGCCCTGTCCAGCGCCCGCCGGTTGCAGGCCACTTCGCCCATCGTTACCGGGTCGCTTCCGGGGCTGGTTGCGGAGTTGCTGGAGTCGGAATGCCAGGTGCATCCGGATATCGGCGGTCGCGGGATCAGGGTGGAACTTCGGGGGGATATGCCCGAGTTGCCATTTTCCGTGCTGGGGATGAGGCGGGTTCTTTCCAATCTGCTGGTTAACGCCGCCCAGGCCAGTGCGGAAGATTCCACGATTATGGTTGAACTGGGCCGGGACGAGGATATGGGCGTGGTCAGGATTATCGATCAGGGCCAAGGCATGGCTGCCGAGGTGCAGAAGAAGATTTTTCATTCCCATATCACCACCAAGGATTACGGCAACGGTCTGGGCCTTGTTTCCTGCAAACAGATTGTTGAGGAGATTCATTCAGGCAGGCTTTTTTTTGAATCGGCGCCCGGTAAGGGGACGACCTTCACCATTTGTCTGCCCCTGTCCCGCGACAAGATTTGATTGCCGGCGGCTCACTGCTTTTTAGTTACGGATTTTGAGGATGATGATCAGGGCATGAAGGTATATAAAGATAAGGTTGACGAGGCGGTTGAGTTTCTGCGGCAACGGACGGCATTTGCGCCGGAAATAATTCTGGTGCTCGGCACCGGCCTTAGCGGGCTGGGGGAAAAAATAGAGGCGGAGGTGGTGCTGCCCTATGAGGATATTCCCAACTTTCCCCATTCCACCGTGACCAGCCATGCCGGCAATCTTATTCTCGGCATATTATGCGGAAAAAGGGTGGCGGTGCTCCAGGGCCGGTTCCATTATTACGAGGGTTACTCCAGCCGGGAAATCACCTTTCCGATCAGGGTGCTCGCCCTGCTCGGGGCTAAAACCATCATCGTCTCCAATGCGGCCGGCGGCCTTAATCCCGCCTATGCCCCCGGCACCCTGATGGTGTTTGAGGACCATCTCAATTTTATCCCCGATAATCCGTTGCGCGGCCCCAATATCGAGGAGTGGGGCCCGAGATTCCCCGATTTTTCACAAACCTATGACCGGCAAATGATCGAGCTCACCATGGCCTGCGCGGCCCGTCTCAAGCTGGCCCATGTGGAGCGCGGGGTTTATGTCGCCATTCCCGGCCCCAGCCTGGAGACCCCGGCGGAAACCCGTTATCTGCGCAGCTGCGGCGCCGATGCGGTGGGGATGTCCACCGTGCCCGAGGTGATCGTCGCGGTCCATGCCGGACTCAAGGTCCTGGGTATTTCCGTGGTTTCCAATGTGAATGATCCCGATAACTTCAAGCCCATTATCCTTGAAGAGATCATCGCGGAAACGAAAAAGGCCGAGGCCCGTTTTTTAAGCCTGCTCTTGGAAGTGTTACCGGCCATTTAAAGGAGGAAGAGGGAGATTATGACTGTTGCTGCATCTGCCGATGTGAATCTTGTGGTCTGTGGCCTGGTTTATACCCGGGATAAAGAGAACAGCGTGATCGAGGATGGGGCGGTGGCCATCGCCGGCGATATGATTGTCGAGGTGGGCAGCAGGGAACAAGTGCTGGGCCGCTACCCTCGGGCGCAAGCGATTATCGAAGAGCACGGCCTGATCATGCCCGGCCTGGTCAACACCCACACCCATGCGGCCATGGCCTGTTTCCGGGGGCTGGCCGACGACCTGCCGCTGATGACCTGGCTCCAGCACTATATCTTCCCCATTGAGGCCAATCTCACCGCGGAGATCGTCTATCACTCCTCCCTGCTCTCCATGGCCGAGATGATCAAGTCCGGCACCACCAGTTTCTGCGATATGTATCTCTTTGCCAAGGAGGTGGCCCGGGCCACCTCGGACAGCGGCATGCGGGGCTGGCTCGGCGAGGTGCTCTATGATTTTGATTCCCCCAACTATGGCGGGCTGGAAAGCGGCTTCAACTATGTCGAGGAGATGTTTGCTCAATATGAAAAGCATCCCCTGGTCACCATCACCGTTGACCCCCACTCGGTTTATACCTGTTCGCCCGCCTTGCTGCAGCGCCTAAAGGAGGTGGCCGAAAGGCGTAATGCCCCCTATGTGATTCATCTGTCGGAAACCAAGGACGAGGTTGCCGGTTGCCTGAAGCTGCATGGCAACACCCCGGTCAAGCATCTGCAGGCCTTGGGCTTGCTTGATGAGCAGGTGATCGCCGCCCATGGGGTGGTTTTGACCGAAGAGGAGATCGAGCTGCTCTCGGTTTGCCGGGTCAAGGTTGCCCATTGTCCGGAGAGCAATATGAAACTGGCCTCGGGGGTTGCGCCGATCCCTCAGCTCCTTGCGGCCGGGGTCACGGTGGGCCTGGGCACCGACGGTTGCGCCAGCAACAATGACGTTGATATGTTCGGCGAAATGGACACCGCCGCCAAACTGCATAAGGTGAACACCCTTGATCCCACCGTGATGAGCGCCGAGACCACCCTGGGGCTGGCGACCAGGGGCGGGGCCGAACTGCTGGGGGCCGAGGGCGAGATCGGCAGTATTGAGCCCGGCAAAAAGGCGGATATCATTGTTCTTGATCTCAACCAGCCCCATCTTACCCCGATGTACCATATTCCGTCGCACCTGGTTTACGCCGCCAGGGGGGCGGATGTTATCCACTCCATCATCAATGGCCGGTTGGTGATGCGCAACCGCCGGTTGCTGACCATTGACGAGGCGGCGATTCTTGCAACCATGAACGAAATCGGCCGGGATATCAGGAAGAAGCTCGGCAAGGATTAGCCGGCAGAGGGGTGGTGCAATCAGTTTCTTAAAGGGCAGACATCCGCGGGGATGATCTCAAGTCTCTCCAGCTTGTCGATGGAGTATGATTTGCCGGCCAGCAGATCAACGTGATCTATTTCCGCCATGATCTCGGTGTTGGCGATACTCGGCAACGCGTTGAGGGTGTCGGCGTCAATAGGCAGATGGGCCTTGGAGATGGCGGCAAAGTCATTGCCGTATGCCCTGAAGATCAGAGCGTCGGGAAAGACCTCGGGCAGCTCGGCGGCAAACTCCTTCAACAGCAGGTTGCCCTGGGCCCAGCCCAGACGTTTGTTGTATTCCGGCACATTGAGCAGGTGGATGATGTGCAGACATTTGTTCTGGTTGAGATCAAGGTTGTTCAGGATGATTTTCAGGTAATCCTCGTTATAAAAGCCGGTCAGTTTGTCGTTGAAGAAGTAGGAAAAACGTTTTTTCTCCAGATCGGTTGACGGTAGCTGGTTGATGGTGGTGGAGATTTTGATGTCGGCCAAGACCTTGAGCGCGGCGTTGACGATCTCGGGATGAAACTGGCTGCCGCTGTATGTCTTAAGTTCTTCCAGGGCGGCGGGGATCTCTTGTCTGGCCTTGTAGATTCGATTGGTGGTCATGGCGTCAAAGGCGTCGCCCACCGCGATGATTCTTGAAAGCAGGGGGATTTCTTCTCCCTTCAGGCCGTCCGGATAGCCGCTGCCGTCATGTTTTTCGTGGTGGTGGCGGATGATGACGGCTAATTCCTTGTACATCTCGATCTTCGATAGCATCTCAAACCCGGCCGAGGCATGGAGTTTGATCAGGTCATAGTCAAGTTTGGTCAGTTTGCCGGGTTTGAGCAACACGGAATCCGGGGTGGCAATCTTGCCGATGTCATGCAGGGTGGCGGCCTTGTACAATTTTTCCGTTCCCCCCTTGTCCACCCCCATTTCATTGGCGATCAGTTCGCAATAATGGGCCACCCGCTCGGTGTGGCCGGCGGTATAAGTATCCCGCTGCTCGATCATATCGACAAAGGAATAGATCGTCTCTTCATAGTTGGCGGTCCGTTCCGCGGTAAGGGCGGCCACCGCCTCTTTTTGCCGGAATGAATCAATGGCAAACCCGATGTCGCCGGCCAGTTCGTCCAGCATCTCGATCTCTTCCGGCTCAAAGCCCTCCATTCGCCAGGTGTAAATGGTGAGGGCGCCAAGGGGGGCGCCGGCTTGACTCGCCCGCAGGGGCAGGCTGATCACCGAGTGAAAGCCTTTGACCTCGCCGGGGTTGCGCCAGGGGGTGGGGTCGGGTTTTTTAGGGTCGTGTTTGCTGATTATTGTTTTGTTATCCCTGATGCATTGGGCGGTCTGGCTCTTGGCAAACGGCTCGTCATGGTTAACCAAGGCATAGGGCGGATCGGCCAGGTATTTTGAGGCATTGTCCGATGAATAAACGGTTTGGATCTTGTCCGCTTCCAACAGCCCTATCCAGCAGAAGCCATAATGGCCGTGCTGGATGAAGCGGGCGCATGATTTTTCGACTAGGGTTAAGACGTTGGGGGTGGTGATCAACAGTTTGTTGATATGGGCAACCGTGCCGAGGATTTCCCGGAGGTACATTTCCTGGTCGAGAAGAAGTTTGATTTTGTCGGTGCGTTGGGCCACCTGAATCTCAAGGGTTTTGTTGAAGTTTTCCACCTTTTCCTTATCCTTTTTCACCTTTTCGGTGAGCAAGCCCACCGGCACGGTAATGAAAAAGAAAAAGCCGATCCTCACGGCCAGGTCGGTCCAAGCCACCTGGTTAAGGAGATGACTGATGCTCAGCAGGTAACAGGCGGTGGATAACAGGGCGACCCCCAGTCCGAAATAGAGGCCGAAATAGATGGTGTGCAGGCTGATCAGCAGGTAGAAGCCGAGGAAAAAGCTGCCGGCAAAGCTTGTTTCGGTATGGATCAGGTTCGAGAGGAAAGCGGCGTCAAGGAAAAGGGAAACCAGATAAATCTTTTTGATCAGGCCGGGTTTGAAAAAAATTATCAGGTAACAAAGCAGGCTGTAGCTTAGAAAAAAGATCAGCGCGGTAATCAGGATCTCTTTTTCCCGCACGGCCAGCGGGGCGACCAGCAGCCAGGTGATGCCGGCGGCCAGGCTGAAGACGCGTAACAGGAGAAAGGTGAGGTCAACCTCACTGGTTGATTTGTTAACCGTTTTCCACTGCTCCCCCAAAGATAACATGACTATCCCCAAATTCTGACAAAGACAGTTTCCATCCCCTGGCCCAACATTACTTCTTTGTTGGCCGGCTCGTCAACCCTTATGCAGAATCGGCAAGGGCAACGGTGAGGGCCTGGCCAGGCGGGGGCGAAATTCTGATGGGTATATTTACCTGAATTTATTGGGGATTATTTTTTTGCCGACCAGGACCGCCAGGTAGGTCAGGCCGGCAATGATGATAATGGTGGGCCCGGCTGGCAGATCAAGGGTATAGCTTGAGGCCAGGCCAGTGCTGATGAAGAACATGCAGAAGCCGGTGGCGGTGATCATCATCTGCCAGAGGCCTTTGGCGAAATTGCCGGCCACGGCCGCCGGCAATGTGAGAAGGGCGATAACCATGACAATGCCCACGATCCGCACCAGCAGGACCACGGTAAGGGCGGTCAGGCAGAGCAGCAGCAGATAATAAAAATCGGTCCGGATGCCCCGCAGCCTGGCATACTCCTCGTCAAAGCAGACCGCCAGGAATTTATGGTAAAAAACGGCGGCGATGGTCACCACCGCGGCGTCGAGGCCAATCACCAGCCAGAGGTCTGTTTTGGCGATCAAGAGAATATTGCCGAACAGATAGCTCATCGGCTCGATATAGCCCGGCGTTTTGGCGATAAAGAGCAGGCCCACGGCCATGCCGATCGCCCAGAGGGCGCCGATCACCGTATCTTCGCGCTGGTTGGCGTGCAGGCTGACCAGGCCGATGATAATGGCGGCCAGCAGGCCGGCGATAATGGCGCCGGATAATGGGCCGAACCAGGTAACCGCCATTTTGGCCTGCAGGTAAAGCCCGGCGCCGATGCCGCCGAGCACGCAGTGGGCAATGGCCCCGGCTATATAGGAGATCCGGCGGGCCACCACATAGGTGCCGATGATGCCGAAGGCCACGCTGGCCAGCAGCCCGGTGAAAAAGGCGTAGCGAAAAAAGGGAATGGTCGGATCGGACAGGGCGTTAAGAAATTCCATGGCGGCAGTGGCCCTCCCCGGAGCAGCGGTGATCGTGGCGGATCATGCGGATGTCGCCGCCGTACATGTTGCGGATCAGCTCGCCGGTCAGTTCGCTGGTCGGATGGATGACCACCTGGCGATTGACGCAGGCAATGGTTTTAAAAAAGCTCGAGGCAAAACCGATGTCATGGGTGACCAGCAGCACGGTCATCCGCTGGTTGAGTTTTTCCAATACTTCGAAAAGATGGGCCTCGGAGGTGGCGTCGATATTGGCGGTCGGCTCATCCAGGATGAGCAGCTCGCCGGATGCGGCCAGGGCGCGGGCGATCAAGACCCTTTGTCGCTGGCCGCCGGAGATCTCGGCAAAAAGTTTGTGGCTGATCTCGGTCAAGGCCATTTCCGCCAAAGCGGCCATGGCCGCCTCTTTGTCCTCTTTGCCATAGGGGCCGCCGAAATGACGGTCCAGCCGGCCCATGAGCACCACATCGCGGACCGTGACCGGAAATTGCGGGTCGTACTGGGTGTACTGGGGCACATAGCCCACCCGCAGGCAGGCCTCCTCCGGCGGCAGGCCGAAGAGGCGGATTTCGCCGCGGTCCGGCTTGAGCAGGCCGAGAAGCAGTTTCAGCAGGGTGGTCTTGCCGCCGCCGTTGGGGCCGACAATGCAGAGGGAGTCGCGGTCCTTGATCTCGAGGTTTACGTTTTCCAAGATGGCGGTGCCGTTCTGGGAAAAGTCCATGTTCCTGATGGTCGCCACGGTCTTGGTGTTATAATTTTCCATGTTTTTTTGCCTCTTGGACTCCTGGCCTTTACCGGTGGCCCAGTGCCTGTTCAATGGCATCGGCGATTTGCTTAAGGTTGGCCAAGACATCCCCGGCCAGCGGATCCATGGGCGTGACTACGCCGTTGATCGCCCGGGCAATTGTGGCGGCGCTGCTTTTGTCAAACTGGGGCTGGGTGAAGATGATTTTTACGCCGTCGGCCCGGGCCTGGCTGATCAGCGCGGCCAGTTGCCTGGGGCTGGGCGATTTACCGCCGGTCTCCACCGCCTGCTGTTTCAGGCCGTAGGTTGCGGCAAAATAGCCGAAGGCGGGATGGAAGACATAGAAAGAGCGGCCTTTGAAAGGGGCGAGTTGTCGCTTTAGCCGGTCATGGAGGGTATTGATCTCGGTAATAAGGCGGCTGAGGTTGGCGTCATAGTCCGCTTTATGTTGTGGGTCGGCATTCACCAGGGCCTGGTGGATATTCTCGGCCATGGGTACGAGCAGGATCGGCGAAAGCCAGCTATGGGGATCATCCTCTTCATGCTGCTCGTCATGGCCATGATGGCGGTGGGTCGCCGGTTCCGGGGCGGGATGAAGGGCGTATTCAGCAAAGCCGGCGGCAATGTCGATAATGATCGGGCCGTTGGCCCGGTCCTTGATTTTATTGACCAGTTGTTTTTCAAAGGGGAGGTTGCTGGTAAAAAAGATATCGGCCCGGGCCAGGGCTAAAATGTCGCGGGGGGTTGGTTCGAAGGTGTGCGGGTCCTGGCCGCCTTTGGCCGGCAGCTGGACGTTCACATGGGCGCCGCCGATCTTTTGCACAAAGTCGGCCTGGGGCGGCAGACTGACAAAGACGGCCAGCGGTTTGGCCGCGGCCCCTATCTTAGCCGGGCCGCCAACCAGCAGGGCGGTGATCAGGATCAGCTGGAGTAATCTTCTCATTATTATTAAATCCTTAATGGGTGCAGCGGATTTCATCGCCCTCGCAAACCAGGTGAATGGCATCGCATTTATCGCATTTTTCCAGGGAATGGGTATCGAGGAAACCCGCCCAGTGTTTGCGCTGTTCCGGCGAGAGGATTCCGGTTCCCTGGCAGAGCGGGCAGCCGTTGTCAAGGGCGGTGAGAATGGCGTTTCTGATAAATTCCGACCGGTTCGGCACCTGCTTTAGGGATTCGGCCAGGGCCTCGTCAACTTTGAAGGTGATGGTTTCCTGTTTTTTGGTTCTGCTCAAGGTTATTCTCCCCAATCTGTTTTGATCTATTGTATTACAAAGTATTACCTGATGCAAAAGAAAAGTTAAGCCGGTATCGGAGGATGTAATTAGCCCACTTAAGCCTTTGGTTACATGGCAGAACCAAGAAAAGAGGTTTGCTAATCCTTTATTTTAAGGTAAATATATAAGAATAATCTCAATGTTAATCTCGTGCGGTATTTTTTACGCCGTTGGGACAATTTTTATAAAGGAGTATGATATGTTTGGACTTGGTATGCCGGAACTCATTGTTATTCTGGTCATTATAGTGATTATATTCGGAGCGGGTAAATTGCCTGAGATCGGCGCCGGTATCGGGAAGGGGATCAAGAATTTTAAGCAGGCCACCAAGGATGAAGAAAAAAACAAGATAGAAGATAAAGAGGATGACGCTTCTGCCGGTTCAGCATGAAGCTGGGCGAGGATATAGTTGAAATCTGAATTACGGCGTTTTGGCATAGCTAAGGAGGTTTGACAATGTTTGGTTTAGGTACACCTGAGTTGATTGTGATCTTGAGTATCGCCTTTCTCGTCTTTGGGGGCAAAAAGCTTCCCGAGCTCGGGGCCGGCCTTGGTAAAGCGATAACCTCTTTTAAAAAAGGTCTTAAAGATGTCGAGCAGACCGGCAAGGACGCTGTTTCCGAAAATGTCCCTGGCCTTAAAGAGGTTGCCGCCCTGCGGGATGGAGTAAATCAGGTGAAGGATCTGGGCAAGGTGCTGGGTAAATAATTAAATCCGTTTTGTTGTTGGTTGGGCAGGAGAATGCTGGCATTCTTCTGCCTTTTTTTTTATACTCCGCAGGTGATATCTAACAAACACAATGAGACATTTTTTTTGTTTTCCGGTAATAAGGTAATATGAATAACATTTTTTTGATCCCGGTTGAACGTCAAGCATAAAGCATTTTATGATCCTTTGGAGGGGGGGATAATGAACTCACTGTATTACGGCTTTGATCAAGATAAGGGAAGGTGGCAAAGGAATTGGTTGTTTACGTTGTTTGTCGGTTTTCTTGTTTTGCTGGCCTATCCTGCCGCCGGGCTTTGCGGTAATTTCGACCTGGTTAAAACCATAGATGACGGCCATGCCGAGATTGTTACTGCCGTGGCCTGTTCGCCGGACGGCTCAACAATCGCCACCGGTGGGGTGGCTGGCGCTGTTTCTCTTTGGGATTTTAACAGTGGCAAATTATTGCAAACCTTAGGCGATGATCTGCGCGAGGTGAGGGCGGTTGCTTTTTCCCCTGACGGCGATTATCTTGCCGCGGCCGTTATTACCGGGAACCGAAAACATAACGTGCAGGTCTGGGATCTGGAAACCGGCCGGCTGCTCCATGATATGAAGGGGCACACCCAACAGATCAACGGTATTGCGTTTGCCCCGGATTCGAAACGAATTGTTTCTGTTAGTAATGACAATACCGTGCGGATCTGGAATATGCGTTATGGCGAATTGGAATCATCGGAAAAGCAGACTAAAAACAATATAATCTCCGTTGCTTATTCCGCGGACGGCAAACAGATAATCGCCACCGAAAACTGGGGCGGCGCAATTCAGATTTGGGATGCGGTCAACGTGCGGCTTGAGCGCTCCTTTCAGGGCCACGACGATTGGGTTTTGGCTACGGCCTGCTCTCCGAATGGAAATAATTTCGTCACCGGCAGTCGGGATGGTTCCGTTAGCATTTGGAATTCCGCCACCGGCGAGGTTGTGAAAAAGTTACGGGAGCCGGAGCTTGACCCGGTAAATTCCGTGGTTTATTCACCCAACGGCCGTTTTGTGGTGGCCGGCACCCAGAGCCGAAATCTTTTGATCTGGCGGGTGGCCGACGGCCGGTTGTTTGATTTTTATGAGGGCCACCAGCAGGCTGTTACCGATGTATCTTTTGAGCAGAAGGGGCGGTATCTGGTTTCCTCCAGCCTTGATGGAACAGTGCGGATTTGGAACGGTCCCGGTCAAGAAGGTGCCGAGGCCCTTTATCATCTGGCGCAAAAACATGATCTCGGCGTCGGTCCCCTTGATAAAAACAGTAAGTTTGCCGCCGAGCTGTATGGCAAGGCCGCCCAGGCGGGCCATGCCGAAGCGCAGTATCGTTTGGGTGTGATGTTGAGGCAAGGAGACGGCGTTGACCGTAATGAGCAGGAGGCCGTAAAGTGGCTGGAGATGGCAGCCAAGCAGGGGCATAAGGGTGCTATGGCGCAATCGACTCCGAAAAAAGAGATCGTGCAGCCGCCAGTGGCTCAGGCCAAGCCGGAAACCGTTCTTCCGGTTGTCACCGCCGAGGTAAAAAAAGAGGCGGTGGCAGCTCCCAAGCCGGTTGTCGCAACCAAGAAAGCGGTTGAGCCCGTGGTTGTCCCGCCGGTTATCTCCGCCGAGATGAAAAAAGAGACGGTCGCGAAACCGACTGTTGCGATCCAGAAAGCGGTGGAACCAGTAGCCGCACCACCGGTTAAAATAGTGGTGCCCCAGGCCAAAAAAGAGGTGGTCGCCAAGTCGAAGCCGGTGGCGGCTGCGCCGGTCGTTTCGCCCAAGCCTGCCCCGGCCGTGGTTGTCGAGAAGGATAAAGAGGCTCTTTATCAAGAAGGCTTGGCCTATCTCAAGGGCTCAGGTGTTGCCAAAGATAACAGCAAGGCCTTTAGCCTGTTCGAGAAGGCGGCGACCCTTGGTCACGCCGACGCCCAATATCGCCTCGGTTTTATGTACAGCCTGGGCCGAGGGGTGAAGAAGGATGATCGGCAGGCGATTAAATGGTGGGAGCGGGCCGCCAAGCAGAATAATGGCGAAGCTCAATACTTTTTGGGTTATATGTATGAGATAGGCGCCGGGGTTAAGCAGGACCTGGGGGTGGCTAAAAAATGGTATAAGAGCGCTGCCGCCAATGGTAATGTTAACGCGGTGCAAAGTCTTAGGATGATGCCGTAATTTAGGTTGGTTCCTGATAATGATGTTGTGGCAAGGCCCCTGATTTTTTCAGGGGCCTTTTTTGTTGATGCGCCCCGGCAGCGCTGTCAAGAAGGGGGAGGGAGAGGTTGTTGTCTGGCGGGTTGCCGGCTTTTTACTTGGCACAAAATATTATTGCGGAGTTAGGCGATGGCTGGATTTTTTGTAAAATCTGAAAAACTGATGAATTCCAGCGAGCAAGGTGCTAACTTATAAAAAAATAAGAGTAAAGTTCCTTGATAGGCGCCCAACATCCCCTAACCCCGGCAAGTGAGATATTATGCGGTTTGTCGAATGTAGCTATGCAGCACATGCAAGTGCGATCCTGGATATTTTCAATGAGGCGATTGTCAACTCGACTGCGCTTTACGACTACCAGCCGCGTTCAAGCGAAAGTATGATTGCATGGTTTAAGGCCAAGGAGTCAGGCGGATTTCCGGTGCTGGGCTTGGTTGATGATTCAGGGGAACTGTTGGGTTTTGCCAGCTATTCCACCTTTCGGGCCTGGCCGGCATACAAGTATTCGGTTGAACATTCGGTCTACCTGCATAACGATCATCGGGGCAAGGGGCTTGGCCGGATGCTGATGCAACGTCTGATAGAGCTGGCAATTGAGCAGGAGTATCATGTCATGGTCGGTGGCATCGATGTCGCCAATGCGGCCAGCATAGCCTTGCATGAAAAACTCGGCTTTGAACATGCGGGTACGATCAAGCAGGTTGCTTTCAAGTTTGGTCGCTGGCTTGATCTCGCCTTTTATCAGTTGATCCTGTTGACCCCGGCGCAACCCGTTGACGGCTAGGCAGCCGTGGCGGGTGTTGTCCCGGCTGATCCGGCCCGGCAACCGGGTGGCTGCAATCCCTGGTCCTTTATCTTTTCCATTGCCCAGCCGGGGATGGATTTCTGGTATCCTTGTTTTTTTTCAGGTACACTTTCTTAGATGGGCAGTATCAGCCCTGTTGACTGAATAACAAGATCATCCCGATCAAGGCCCACCTGTAAGGGCTGCAAGATAAACCGCTTAACTTGTCTGAGGATGTCTGCCATGGATAATGCAAACATTCGGGAAATTCGTATCGACCCCATTGTGCCGACCCAGTCTGTGTTGATTTCCACGGCCAGGGGCAACCGGCCTCGGCGGGATGAAGCGCCCCCGGCGAGAGATGAGCGGGCGTTTGTGGAAACCTGTCCCTTTTGTCGCGGCAACGAGGATCTCACCCCGCCGGTCGCTTATCAGGTGCCGGCGAGAGATGAGTGGGAGATCAGGGTTGTCAAAAATCCTTTCCCGATCCTGGCCGACGATCAGCTCCCGCCGGGGCTGCCTCCAGGAATCCAACAGGTGATCGAAGGTTATGGCCACCATGAGGTGATCATTGATCATTTTAACCATGGCATTGCCCTTCATCAGTTTAGCGAGCGGCACCTGGCCTTGCTGTTTACGGTTTACCGGGACCGTATGCGTTTTTTGTATAACGCCGATCCGCGGATCAAATATATTCTGGTTTTTAAAAATTTCGGTAAATCGGCGGGCGGCAGCATGGCCCATACCCACAGTCAGCTCATTGCCATGCCTATTGTGCCGCACAACGTTTATGACGAGGTACAGAGCAGTCTTCTTTTTTATAAGAAAAGCGGCGCCTGTATCTTCTGCACCCTTATCAACGAGGCGATGACCTTAGAAACCACCGCCTATGATCGGCGGGACGGGGAAAAGCTGCAAAATTACGAAACCGCCAAATATCTGGTTGAGCGCGGCCGAAAGTTTGTCGCCGTCAAACCATTTGCCAGCCGTTATGAGTGGGAGGTCCATATCCTGCCGATGGAGCATCAGGGGAACTTTCTTGAGGCCGGCGCTGATGATTTTGCCGACCTGGCCCGGGTGCTGCGGCGAACCATGGCTCGGTTGCATGCCGTGGTCGGCGAGCTCCAATATAATTATTTTCTCCACACCTTGCCCCATCAGGAAAACAGCAGCGATTTTGCCGACAGTTTTCACTGGCACCTGGAGATCTGCCCCCGAACCAGCATCCCTTCTGGCTTTGAGTTGGGCTCCGGTCTTTTTGTCAACAGCATCAGCCCGGAAGAGGCCGCCGCCAAACTCCGCCGGGTGGTAATTGAGGATTAACGGCGTGATTTGGGGTATGACCAGTAAAAAAAGCGGCGGCATGTCTCCCTTTCGGCCTCACCCGGCAGGGAGGAGTTCCCGCTTGAATTTTGTCCATGGCGCCGATATCGGCAAGCGATTGTCGCCGCGTCAGGCAGGTGGCGCAACGACTCCGGCTGCCGCGCCGTTATGTTCTGATTTCCCCTCTTTTTCTTTGCCGTTTCCATTCTGGGTGCTGTTTTCATCGCGGTTCATCTGGATCTCTTTCTTGGTGTTGACCCAGAGGATGTTGCTCAGACCGTCGTAGCCTTCAAAGAGCTTTTCCTTTTGGTGTTGAAGCGCTTCCCCGATGAAGCCCAAGATGATCAGATCGGCGTCTTGCGACTGTAGGCGAATCAGTTCCTTGCGTGAGGAGCCGACATCGGTGGCCATCAGTTCGATGTTGCGAGCCGAAATGGGCAGCCTGCCTTCCTTGATCATCAGGTGCAGGTTTTCTTTTTGCTCCTCGATTTCCGCCTCGGGAAAGGCGGCCAGGAGTTTGATCTGGCCGCCCTCCCAGTCCGGATGGCCCATGATGATGTAAGCCAAGAGGATCATCAGGCTGGCGTTCTCATAGTCTTCCGGGGTGACCCAGATATGGATTTCCCGGTGGTAGCCGTAATCCCGCGAGGTGGAGCCGAGGATGCAGACGTCAAAGCCCGTGGCCAGCAGCAGCCGGTAGTTATCGATGATGTCGGCCAATTCTTTTTCGTTTTGCCGGGAAAATTCGAAGAGGATCAGGTTGTTTTCCTTGCCGGAAATGCCGGGCAGCTGGGCCACCTGGGTTACCGCCGTTGTGTAGGAGGGGCTGACTAGGGTGTCGATGTAGATATTGCTGCGACTGACATCGGTGAGGCGAACCAGCCGTTTAAATATCTCCCGGGAATTTTCCACTGTTTCCCTTGAGAGGTAGCCGGGCAGGTAGTGAATATAGGTACCGAAGCCGAAGCGATGGGCAATCCAGCGCAGCATGTTGAAAGCGTCCAACCGCTCGAAGGAATTGGTGGAGATGCAGACCACCGCCGGTCGCCAGCGTTCTTCATCGCTTTTCTGGCCGGATTTCTGCAGGAAAACTTGGAGCTGGCGGCTGACCTGGAAGATTGCGCCCTGAAAGATCGCGGACAGGCCGCGGCGTTCCGGGTTATGGTAACCGATCAACAGGTAGAGTCCGGTCATTACCAGGATGGCGACTACCGCGTAGGGCAGACTCATTTCCAACATCAGCCACAGGCAGGCGATCGCCCCAAACAGGGAGATGTACCACTTGGAGCGGAAAGAGGGCCGATAGGAAGGGTCGGCGGCAAAATGTTCGAGAAACGAGATCAGGCAGATGGCGCCATAGGTAACCATGAAGAACATGGATATTACCTGGGCGACAAAATCCACGTCGCCGAGCAGAACAAAGACCAGAGCGATTCCGAAGACCACTATGGTGGCGTTGCGGGGTTCCTGTTTCGGCCCGACTCCGGCGGCCAGCCAGGCGGAAAGGCCAGGGGAGGGCATAATTTCGTCACCGGCCAGCGCCTGCAAGGTGCGCGGGGCGACCAGTCCGGAACCGAGGGCGGAGGAGATGGTGGCGCAGGCAAGGCCGATGGGGATGATCGGCCCCCAGAGCGCGATTTTCGCCATGACCAGTTGTTCGCCGGCCAGGGTTTCGGGGCTCGCGGAAATGGCCAGCTTGTAGGCGATGGCTATGTAAACCACCAGTCCGACCAGGGTGGCGCTCATGGTTCCCAGAGGAATGGATTTGCGCGAATCGCGCAAATCACCGGAGAGGCCGACCCCGGCGGTCATGCCGGTGAAAGCCGGAAAACATATGGCAAAAACCAGGAAAAAGTTGTCCGGGTTCTTTACCGTTTCGATGAGGTGGTGATAGCTTCCCGGGTTTTCCTGATGGCCGGTACCCAGAAAAAAGAGGATCAGCGACAGAAAGAGGACTCCGACCACCCCGTAGAGCAGTTTGATTCCGGCATCGGCCCCCTTTTTAATTACCACCAGCCCCAGCAGAATCACGGCCGGCAGGCTGACTATCCTGGCATCACTGATATGCAAACCGGTGAGGTTGCTCACCCAGGAAAAAACCGGGCGGAAGGCCTCGGCAAAGGCGATGGTGTAAAAGGCGACGCTGATCGCTTGGGAGAGAAAAAGCGAGATGCCGATGGCGGCGCCGGTAATGATGCCGAAGGAGCGGGAGATGATGTAATACTCGCCGCCGCCTTCAACCTTTTGGTTGGTGGCGATCTCGGCCAGGGCCATGGCGGTGGGGATGGTCACCGCGTGGCCGAGGAGGATGATGGCCAGGGCGCCGAAAAAGCCGATATTGGCCACTGCGTAGCCAAAACGCAGAAACATGATGGCGCCGAGGATGGTGGAAATGGCGGTGAGAAACACCGCGGCGGTGCCCATGGTGCCGGTTGCTTTTAGTTGTTGGTTCATTAGATTTACCTGACAGTGCCGGGGGATAGTGAACAATGATTAAGCTGCTTGTAGCTCGGGAGTTATCCTCCGTCAATGAATTTTGTTAGCACGGTAAGTCCAGCCTGCAAAAAAGGCTGCCCCGAAACAGGGCAGCCTTTGTCAGCATCACTTTAAAAACAGAGAGGATTAGTCGTCGAAATCTCCTTGCGGCCCTTTATCGCTGTCAATGGCCGCTGCTTTTTTCGCGATCTTGTCCCCGGTCCAGTCGGCCGCATCTTGGATGCGCTCCACCTTTGGGCCCAGGTCGTAGGAGCCGGCCTTGAGCAGGGCCTCGATGGCCAGGGGCGCGGTATCTTCGGCGTTAAAGACGTTGACCAGCATATTGTAGACAAAATCCTCCACCCGTTTGACCATCCGGTCGCGGATCGCCTGGGGCTGGCCGAGCAGTTTATTCTCAAAGGGCAGGTTGAGGCTTTTGTAGCCGCCACCCTTTAAACCTTTGGCCGTGGCATAATCAACCATCTCCTGCCACATGGCCTCGGTGACCCCTTCATTTTTCATCTTGATAAAGTTGCCGTTGTCATCAAGGATGGCATTGCCGTAATCGTTAACCTTGAGGCCCCAGGAAACCATCTGCAGGGCGGTCGCCACATTGGCCTTGGTGGTGTGGGTTTTGCCGGCGATTTCCCGCAGGCGATCCGAGCTGTTGCCCGAGGTGCCGTGCTGGGCGCCGGAAATTTTATAGGGCAAGAGCTGCTCGTGGATGTCGCGGGTGAGATCCACCTGGATGCCCTGGCCGCTGGCCTCGATGCCGTGGGTGGTGCCGTTGTTCAAGGCGATCCAGTCCGGGAAGATGTTATGGGCGTTGAGGCCCTGGATCAAAAAAAGCGCCTCTTCGGCGGTGGACAGCCCCTGGTTGCCTTTGATCTCGCCGATCTCGGTTTCCAGGCCTGCCCAGCTCGGGACAAACTGGGCCAGGGCCAGGTTGGTGAGCAGGTTTTTGTCATCGGGCATGTGGGAGGCGTCGATGGCGATGGAGGTGATCCCCGCTTCGAAAATGGTGGGGATTTCTACCTTGGCAAAATCGATATCCGCTTCCTTTTTTATCCCGTAATGATCGGCATGGATCGCCACCGGGATGGTGATCTTAAGCTCGTTCATGGCTTGGTCGACCTGGCGGGCGATGTTCCAGTAATTTACCGGGCAATAGGCGGTGGCGCCGCCTTCCGAGCGGGCGATCTCGATGATGATCGCTGCATTGGCCCGTTGGGCGGCGAGCAGGGCGCCGCGGATGATAAAGTTGTTTCTGCCGTTGGCGGCAATGGTCATGGCCTGACCTTTGGCGCGCAAGGCGCGGTCAATAACCTTGCCGCTGACGATCAGGGCCTTGGAGTTAGGGAAAAGTTTAACCACATTGGGCGGGCGACCTATTGAAACAGCCTTGTCAAAATCCGGCTGGGAGACAGACATAGTGAAACCTCCTTTTCATTGGTAATTAATGGAAATAATTATTGTATTATAGCGAATGGCTAAAGTTAATCATCAAAAAAAAGATTAATTTTCGTTATTGGCCGGGAAAAGTTCTTCCAGGGCCTTGAGCTTATTCTTGGTGACAGGTTTTTTTATGACGGCCTCGATAAAGGGGTTGTCCCTAAGTGGGCAGATCTGGTCGATTTGGGTGTTGTTGAGCATGGTCACCAGGACAAGGCGAGGTTTTTTTATCTGCAGGCCGCAGCGGTAACATTCTTTTATGACATCAAGAAAAGCTCGGCCGTCAACCAGGGGCATCATCAGGTCAAGAAAAACAAAATCAGGCTTTTTCTTGAAAAAAAGAAAAAGGGCCTGGGCGCCGTTTTCAGCTTCGGTGATTTTGCAGTCTGGCTGCATGGCCATGAGGTGATTTTTAATAACGGTGCGGGCGACCTTATCATCATCAACAATCAACAGGTGCATGGCGGCCTCTCGGATGCGAGAAAAAGTTAAGTAAATTAAGCTTATCTTTATAGGGATAAGCGCTGAATTCTAAAATGATTTTATGGGAAAGGCCCTGCTTAATCAACATCTTTTGTTTCTTTGAGGGGAATCATCAGCAGGGCGCCGCCAAAAAAGAAAAAGAGAATGGTGGCCACCCCGGCCCGTTGGTTTTGGTAGTAAGAAGTTGCCAGGCCCAGGATTATCGGACCGAGAAAAGAGGTGATTTTGCCGGATAGGGTGAAAAAGCCGAAAAACTGGGTCCGGTGCGCTGCCGGGGTCAAACGGCCCATCAGGGAGCGGCTGGCCGCTTGGTTGGGGCCGGCGAAGATGCCGATGATGATCCCGGCGATCCAGAATATGGTTTTGTCAGGAGCAATCACGGCGAGAAAGGTGGCGATGAACAGGGCGATGATGCTGGCCACCACTGTTTTTTTGCCGCCGATCAGATCATCAACCAATCCGAAAACCAGGGCCCCGATGCCCGCCGCGATATTGAGGACGATGCCGAAAAGCATGACTTCGGTGTAGCCCATCCCGAAGGTGCCGGCCGCGTAAATGCCGCCAAAGGCGAAAATGGTGACCAGGCCGTCGTTGTAAAGCAGATGTGCCGCCAAGAGCTTGACAACCTCCGGGTGCTCCCGCAGCACGGTGAGCGTGCGGCTGATTTTTTTTATCAGGGGGATCTTGGCCTCAGGCGTTGTTAGTTTTTTTTTGCCCGGCGGCGCCATGAAAAATAATGGCAGGCTGAAAAGCAAGAACCAGGCGGCGACCAACAGGTTGGTGTAGCGAAAATCAAATTCAAAATATGCGCCGATTGCTGATAACGGCGTCTTGGGGCTCATCATCAACAGGGCTAGGGCCAGGCTGAGGATGCCGCCGACATAGCCGAGTCCCCAGCCATAGCCGGAAATGCGCCCTATTTTTTCCGGGGGCGCAATCTCGGGCAGGTAGGCGTTATAGAAGACAATCCCGAGTTCATAGGCGGTGTTGCCGACAATAAAGAGGGAGAGGGCGACCAGGGGGGCCTGCGCCATAGCGGGCCGGATCAGGGCGAGGAGAACGGTTGCGGCAATGCAAATAAGGGAGGCCGTGATCAGGGCCGCGCGCCGTTTGCCGCTCCGGTCGCTGATCCCGCCGAGAATGGGGGCGAGCAGGGCAACGGCCAACGCGCTGATGCCGATGCCCCACGACCAGAGACGGGTGCCGGCGATGGGGTTGCCGACAATTTCTCGGCTGAAGTAGGTGGCATAGACAAAGGTGACCACCAGGGTGGTAAAGGCGGAATTGCCCCAGTCGTAAAGGCACCAGGAAAAAATGGTTCTTTGCTGATAATCAGCGTTTTTTTTCATTTGCCCTCTTCCGCAGATGTCCCAGGGATGGAATATTTGCCTGCCATTTTTTCAGGTGAAAGGTGATCATCAGCTCTTCGAGTTCGGCCGCCAGCAGCACAATAACCGCCAGGCGAAAAGGCCAGGCCGGTCCGCCCATGAGCAGCAAGGGGATGGCCGCGGCTAACAGCACGGCCGAGAGCTTGGCGCCAATGGTGTGGTAGCTGGTGATTCGTCTGAATTTGATCAGGCCTGCGATCAGGGGGGTTAAAAGGGCGGCCAGGGCAAAAATGACAAAAAGCAATTCCTGCCGGATAAGCTGCGGCCACAGCAGCCAGAGACCAAAAGGCACGGTACAGAACAGGGCCAGGTCTCCCCAGCTGTCGAGCTTGGCGCCCAGTTCGCTGGTTTGCTTCAGTCTTCGGGCGAAAAAGCCGTCCAGGGCATCGGTTACCAGGCAGATGATAAAGAGGGTTACGAAGAGGTGGGCCTGGTTGAGCCAAGCGGCAATGACCAGCACCGGGCTTATGAGCAGCCGCAGGCAGCTGAGCAGATTGGGGATGGTGAATAGTTGATTGGCGCCCATGAAATCAGCCTGAAGTAATCGGGAGTTATCGGGACAGGCAATATAATCAGCAGTCGTGCCGGCGGGTTTGTCTTTGTTGCGTAATTATTTTAAAATAAAAGATGTTACTCCCCGATAATTTTGACCAGAACCCTTTTTTTTCTGCCCCCATCGAATTCCCCGTAAAAAATCTGCTCCCAGGTTCCGAAGTCGAGCTGACCTTCGGTGATGGCGACCACCACCTCCCGGCCCATGACCTGCCGTTTCAGATGGGCGTCGGCGTTGTCTTCGTAGCCGTTGTGGCGGTACTGGTTTACCGGTTCGTGGGGGGCGAGTTTTTCCAGCCAGACTTCGTAATCATGGTGCAGGCCCGACTCATCGTCATTGATAAAAACCGAGGCGGTGATATGCATGGCGTTGCAGAGCAGTAATCCTTCTTTGATGCCGCTGGCGGTGAGGCATTCCTGGATCTGGGGAGTAATATTGATAAACGCTCTTCTGGTGGGTACGTTGAACCACAATTCCTTGCGATAGCTCTTCATGGATCTTCCTTGGTTTGATTCGGCTGATTGTTTTGTTACGCTACTTCATAAAGCAATGTTTGGCCCGTGGTGTTGCCGGTCGGCTCGTTTTTTTTTAAGCTTTGATGCTGGCGCTAAGTTCCGGGAAATAGTTGGTGAGCAGGTTCGATTTGCTCCAGTTTTCGCGGATTGTTGTTTTGGTCAAGATAGGAATTTTCAGTTGATATTCATCAATCTTGGCCATAATTTTTTCCATGGGCGTGCCGCTGAATAACACAAAGCGTAAATCCTCCCGTTTTTCATCGAGCAAAAGTTTTGCCGCCAGTTCAATGCCGTCCATCGGTTTCATCTCATAGTCCGATAGAATATTCTTGATCCCGTGTTTGTTTATGATTTCGTAAGCGTTTTGGCCATCGCTCGCCTCATAGATGTTTTTGGGTGAAATGCCGTATGCTTCGAGGCGCAGCCTTACCACCATGAGGATGAAGTCGGCATTATCAACAATTAAGATCTTGGAATAATCTGGCATTAGCGCCACTTTTTCGGGCTAAAGGCGATAATGTTTTCCGGCGGCGTCATAGATATTTTTTTTGATTCGGTTGTCGAAAGTATGCTCACGTGGGTTCCTTGTGACTGGTTAAAGAGAAAGGTCGAGTTTATCATTAACAAAATTACGCAGGGTGGTGAAGCTGTTTTTGGTAAGCGTAAATTGAGACTTTAATTTTTCGCAGCATGCCGATCGGGCACTATAGTATAGTTCTTCCGCTGCTTCGGCAAGTTGATCTGCGGAGAACAGGTTGGCCGATCCTTTCAGGCTGTGGCAGGTTTCCGCAAGTTTTTTGATGTCGCAGGCATTAATCGACTGCTCAATGGTATCGAGTTGCTGGGCGGTATCCTTGAAAAAAGCGATGGCAACCTGCCGGACTACCTCTTGGCTGCCGAATGTTTCCAGCAGATGATCATAATGCAGGAGCTGGGCGGCCGAGGGCTTTGTCTTCGCGGGTTCCGAGGCCTGGCATCTGCAGTCGGCAAAGGACAAAATGGTCTGGTTGATCTGCTGCCAGAGCTGATCCGGGTCAAAGTTTTTTTCCAGATGGCCCTGGATGCCGGCCTGTTCAAGGGCCGTCAGGTCAAGGTTTTCTATTTCCGCGGTCAGGGCAATTATCGGGATACAGGCGGTGGCCGGATCTTGCCTGATCGATTCGGCGGCTTCAATGCCGCTTATGCCGGGCAGGCCGATGTCCATCAATACCAGGCCAACATCGAGGTTAATCGCCAATTTGGCCAGGGCTTCTTCCCCGCTGCCGGCGGTTATAATCTGGGCGCCCCGCTCGGTGAGCAGCGGCGTAAGTATTTCGAGGTTGAAATCGACATCGTCGACCACCATTATTTTTAGGGGACGGGCAGCGCAATTGGTCGCTGCCGTATTTGAAGAAATCAATTTTTCTCCTTGGTGCCGCTCTTTTTTATCAAATTTATTTTTATCATCATAGCGGATATGGAAATGATCTGGCTAATGCAAAATGTTCTTCAAGGTAGTTTTGTGTTAACCACCTTGGTGGCACTTTTTTTAGTCGGGCCATTGGGGTAGATTTGAACTTTTTAGTTTCGGACAATGGTTATCACTAAAAGAATAGCAAAAATTCGTGCAAATAGGAGCGGCAAGGGATAAAGTATTTCCTTTTTCTTAGGATAGTGAGACTGTAGCTTGGATATGCGTATACCAAACGACCCCAAATTGTTGGCTTTAACAGACGAATTAGATCGGCTTGAACGCAAGCAGCTTTCGGCTTTTGCCGCTTTTAGCCGCGACGGGGTTCGCCGTTTGCCCGAGGCTGAGGAGTTTGCCGATTATCGCCAGGCTTTTGCCATTGATGGTGACCGGATCCTGCACTCTCGGGCCTATACCCGTTATATCGACAAGACCCAGGTATTCTATATGATCAACAACGATCATGTAACCCATCGGGTTCTCCATGTGCAGCTGGTTTCCAAGGTGGCCCGCACCATCGGTCGTTTTTTGCGGTTGAATGAAGATCTGATCGAGGCGATTGCCCTGGGCCATGACATCGGCCATCCTCCTTTCGGCCATGACGGGGAGATGTTGCTGGATGGGCTGTGTCGTAGCCACGGACTGCCATCATTTCAGCATAATCTGCAAAGTGTCCGCTTTTTGGAGCATATCGAAAAAAAGGGCAGGGGCTGGAACCTTACCCTGCAGACTCTTGACGGCATCATGTGCCATGACGGGGAGATTCACAACCAAACCCTGACCCCGGAGCGGGAGAAGACCTTTAGCGATTTTGACCGGCAGTTGCGGGAAAAGTCGGTAAATAAGAAATTTGAACTGGTGCCCATGACCATGGAAGGCTGCGTGGTCCGTTTTTCCGACACCATCGCCTATATCGGCCGTGACATCGAAGACGCCATCGAATTGGAGATTATCAAGCGCAGCGATATCCCGGCCCCTTGTCGGGCCGTGCTGGGTGATACCAACGGCACCATTGTTTATCGGCTGGTGACCGATCTGATCGCGAACAGTATCGACAGCGATACCGTGGCCTTCAGCCCGGAGATTTCCGAGGCTTTGCGGGCGCTGAAGGTTTTTAATTATCAATATATTTATATGAATCCCGTTATCAAAAAAGATTTTGATAAAATAGCGAATTGCTACCAGGTGCTTTTTGAATCCTATCTCGAGCAGATTGAACAGAAAAAGAACAATTCTCCCATCTATGGTGGTTTTATGAGGGAGATGGAAGGCGATTGCGGGGGCAGGCCGCAGGCGGCGGCCATGGTGCGGGATTTCATGGCCGGGATGACCGATGATTATTTCTTGAACCAGGCCGGCCTTTTGGGTTGTGAGGTCCCTGTAAAGTCATGAAAAAAGGTTTTAAGAAAATATTGCCGGGTGAAAACTCGAAGATGATCGCCATTGCCGCCTTTATCGGCCTTGTGGCCGGGGGCGCAAATATTTTGTTTCGTACCACCGTTGATGCGGTGCATGAGCATATTTTTGTTTTCGGCCATGAATTATTGAAGATTACCGAAGGCGGCTGGCATCTGCTCTGGCTGCCGCTCATCCCCATGTTCGGGATGGTATTGCTCATCCCGCTCTCCCTGCTTTTCCCCGGCGAGGTTAACGGTTACGGCTTTACCAGATTTTTGCGCCAGGTCAATCTTGAAGGCGGTGTTGTTAAGTTCCGCACCATCATCATCAAGATTCTTTCCTGTTCGTTCACCATCGGCACCGGCGGTTCGGCCGGGGTCGAGGGCCCCATTGCCCAGGTCGGCGGGGCGGTCGGCTCCCTGGTCGGCCAGTTTTTCCGGGTATCGGGCAGCAGGATGAAGATTTTTATCGCCGCCGGTTGCGCGGGCGGCGTGGCGGCCATGTTCAACGCCCCCATTGCCGGGGTCTTTTTCGCCGCCGAGATCGTGCTGCTCGGCACCTATGAGATCGGCTCATTCGCGGCCCTGGTTATCTCTTCCGCCATGGCCACCGTCGTTTCCAGGGCCTATTACGGCGAGTCGCCGGCCTTTCCCATTCCTTCCTATCATATTGTTAATTCCCTGGTGGAGATTCCCCTTTATTCGTTGATGGGGGTCATCATGGGGATAATCGCCGTGCTGCATATCGCTTTTTTTTACTGGACCAGGGACAAGTTTGCCGACCTTAAGCTGCATCCCCTGGCCAAGCCCATTTTGGGGGCGTTGATTATCGGGATCATGGCTATCGCTTTTCCGCAGATCATGGGGGACGGCTACGAATATATCGAAGAGGTGCTGGCCGGCCATGGGGTGATCTGGGTTATGATTCTGCTGATCTTTTTGAAGATTGTGGCCACCGCCATCACCCTTGGTTCCGGCGGGGCGGGCGGCGTCTTTGCCCCGGCGCTCTTTATCGGCGGCATGATCGGCGGCGCCTTTGGCGGCACCGCCCATTATCTGTTGCCCCAATACACGGCCAATCCCGGCGCTTATGCCGCGGTGGGAATCGGCGCCTTTTTGGCCGCCACAACCCATGCGCCCCTGACCGCTATTTTTCTGCTCTTTGAGATGACCGGCAATTACCTGATCATTATTCCGATCATGCTTACCAGTATCATCGGTACGGTGGTGGCGTCCAAGCTCAACCACGATTCCATTGATACGGTTGATTTCGGTCGCGAAGGGATTGATATCCATGAAGGGCGTGAGATTGCGGTGATGAAATCAATCAGGGTGGGCCGGGTTATAACCGAGGATGTGGATTTTGTCAGCGAACAGGCCAACGTTGATCAGCTGCTCAAAATCTTCAGCATGGCCAAGGACAGTTTCTATTTCCCGGTAATTGATGAGTCCGGGCGGATGACCGGCATGGTGTCGCTGCAGGATGTGAAATCTATTCTCCATGACCAGGAACTGCGCCTCAGCGCCAGGGTCGGCAATATCTGTACCCGCAAGGTCGTGGTGCTTACTCCTGACGATAACCTGCATACCGCGATGACCATGTTCGACTCCAAGGGCTTTGATGAGATTCCGGTGGTTGAGGCCACGGATAATCGTTGGGTGGTCGGCATGCTCAAGCGGCGCGATGTTATTGCCGCCTATAACAAAGAGGCCATCAAAAAAGGCATCAGTGAGCGTACCGCTGCCGTGCATATGTAACCTCCCTTGTTTTGTCACGTCTATTTTTTATCTGATTACCCCCGAGTTTCCCCTGACCTAAGCTCAGTCCGGACTAAGCGGTTGCTGTCGCCAATAATGGTTTGGTTGCCCCCCTCCAGCGGTTATGCCTCAACTAATTTTTTGCGAATAAATTCATTGCTGCCCCAAAAATAATTCCAAGCCTGCCCCTTGTTGCCGCCGTTTTTTACCTGCCTCATATTTTTCATGGAACCTTTTGGCCGTGCAGTGCGTTTGAATTAATAACGGACATTGTTGTCGGTGCTCTTTTGGTTTTACATGAAAAATATAAAAAAATGAGGGTGACAAATCATGAAGAAACTTTTTGTTGTTTTTGCCGTTGGTCTGCTGGCGTTATCTTGCGGTCATTTTGCCTATGCGGAAGAGGAGGTGGTTGAACCGGTTGATTCCGTTGTGGGCCAGGTAGAGGTTCAGGCGCAGACCCAGGCTCGGGAAAGGCATCGTTACCAGGAGCAGACCAAGGAAGAGATCAAGGCGGCGTTGATGGAGCAGGCCAGGGCTGAGTCCCGTGAAGAAGCAAAATTAACGGTAAAAGAAGCGGTTCAGGAGATGGCCAAGAGTGCGGTGCAGGATGCGCGTCAGGAGTCCATCAAAGAGATGAGAAAAGGGATGTAACAATCGCGAAGATCTTTTCAGGATAGAAAAATAGTTATGCGGGTTTCCATCATCTTGGTGGGAACCCGATTTTTTTGTTGGGGAATAACCACGGATGTTATGCGGGAAAAGAAAAAGATAAGGGAGAGAGAGCTATGCAAAGATTGGTAAAAAATATTTCATACGCCTGCGCGATTGTGTTGTTGGCCGGCAACGTTTCGCCGCTCAGCGCCAAGGAGAAGGATGTGAGCAACCTGAGCCTGACGGCGCGGGCCGGGCTGGAATATGACGATAATATTACGGTTGAACAGAGTGACCAGATATCCGAACAAAGTGATGCCGCGGTAATTTTTGAAGTTGAGGGAGCATATAAATTTAAGGAGAGACTGCCCTTCAGTCCTGAAATTTCGTACGCCTTTTATCAGAGTCTATATGATGATTATACTCAGTATAACATGCAGTCCCACAGCCTGGCTCTGTCCGGGGATAAAGACTAAGGCGAGATCAATGTGGGGCTCGATTATTCCTATACTTATCTGACCCTTGATAATCATTCCTTTCTGGAGATGAACCATCTGTCGCCGAGTTTGGGCTTTAGTGTGGCGGAGGATATTTACCTGCACACCAGTTATATCTTTATGGCTAAAGATTTCCGGCAGGATGCCGACTCTGACCGCGATGCGAACAATCATTCCCTGGGCGCGGATCTCTTTTATTTCTTTATGGACAACCAGGCCTATTTCAAGGCGGGCTATCGGATCGAGGATGAAAACACCGATGGGGCCGAGTATGAATATCTTGGCCATCTTCTTTCGGCCTCGGTCCAGGTTGTGCCCTTTGCCGAAACCAAGATGCGCCTGAGCTATAAGCATCATCGAAAGGATTATCGAAATATTAATCCGGCGATCGGCGCCGAGCGCGAAGAGACCAAAGACTCCTGCCAGCTGGTGGTGACCAGGAAGATCTATGATAACTTCGAGATAAAACTCGATTATCAATATATCAATAACGATTCAAACATCGCGGCTAACAAGTATAATGAAAACCGGGTATTTGCCGGGCTTGCCGTGCAGTATTGACCGGTAAATGGCGGGAGCCATTGCCGGTAAGTCGATTGATTATCGGCATAAAAAAAGGGAAGCCGGTTCCGGCTTCCCTTTTTTATTGAGGTATGTCGCGTTGTTGTTAGACGATGGGCTTCATCGCTCCCATGTAGGAGCGAAGCTCTTCGCCGATCATCTCGACCCCGGTGTAGCTGATCGCTTCGTTGACCGTAATCAACTCAACGTTGTCCACCCCGTTGTCTCTGAGCTCAAGGCCCTTGCCGATCACATCGACATCGATCAGTTTCATGAAGTCGGCCAGCATGGGCACCGCGGCATGGGCAAAGAGGTAGCAGCCATACTCGGCGGTGTCGGAGATAACCACGTTCATCTCGTAGAGCTTTTTGCGGGCAATGGTGTTGGCAATCAGCGGCACTTCGTGCAATGACTCGTAGTAGGCTGATTCATCCTTGATGCCGGCGGCGACCATGGTGTCGAAAGCCAGCTCGACCCCGGCTTTGACCATGGCGATCATCAGGATGCCGTTGTCAAAGTATTCCTGCTCGCTGATCTCGGCATCGGTGATGGTGGATTTCTCAAAGGCGGTCTCCGCGGTGGCGGCGCGCCAGCCCAGGAGGTTCTTGTCGTCGTTGGCCCAGTCTTCCATCATGGTGCGGGAGAAGTCGCCGCTCATGATGTCGTCCATGTGTTTTTCAAAGAGCGGCCGGAGGATGGCTTTGAGCTCTTCGGACAGGGTAAAGGCGATGATTTTTGCCGGATTGCTCAACCGATCCATCATGTTGGTGATGCCGCCGTGCTTGAGGGCCTCGGTGATGGTCTCCCAGCCGTACTGGATCAGTTTGGAGGCATAGCCGGAGTCGATGCCTTTTTCGATCATCTTGTCGTAGCAGAGCAGCGAGCCGGCCTGAAGCATGCCGCAGAGGATGGTCTGCTCGCCCATGAGGTCGGATTTAACCTCGGCGACAAAGGATGACTGCAGAACGCCGGCCCGGTCGCCGCCGGTGCCGCAGGCATAGGCCATGGCCAGATCCCAGCCTTCGCCCTTGGGGTCGTTTTCGCGGTGGACGGCGATCAGGGTCGGCACGCCGAAGCCCCGTTTGTACTCCTCGCGTACCTCGGTTCCCGGTGATTTGGGGGCAACCATGATAACGGTGAGGTCCTCGCGGATCTTCATCCCTTCTTCCACGATATTGAAGCCGTGGGAGTAGGAGAGACAGGCGCCTTTTTTCATCAGGGGCATGATCGCGGTGACCACGTTGGTGTGCTGCTTGTCCGGGGTCAGGTTGATGACCAGGTCAGCCGAGGGGATCAGTTCCTGGTAGGTGCCCACGGTAAAGCCGTTCTCGGTGGCGTTTTTCCATGACTGGCGTTTTTCGGCAATAGCGGCATCGCGCAGGGTGTAGGATACATCCAGACCGCTGTCCCGCAGGTTCAGCCCCTGGTGCAGACCTTGGGCGCCGCAGCCGACGATTACGATTTTTTTGCCCTTGAGGGCCTCGACTCCGTTGAATTCGGAAGAATCCATGAACCGGCATTGACCAAGCTCTTCAAGCTGCAGACGCAGCGGCAAGCTGTTGAAATAATTCTCACCCATTTTTGTTCTCCTTTATCGTTATCTGGTTACAATTGAGTTTTATGATAATCGCCTACCATAGCACTTATTTTTATTGCGTAAAGTGAATTGTTTGCGATATAGTTTTGCATAATTTGCAACATAGCTAAAGTCTTGGGCCATTTTAACGCTAAAATAATTTATCTCACTATTTTTTTGTGATTTTATGGATATCCATGTCCTGAAGCTTTACAAACATCTGGCCGCCTCCCTCCATTTCGGCCGGACCAGTCGGGCCTGCAACATCACCCCCTCCGCCCTGACCCGGGCCGTGCAACGGCTGGAGGCTGAGCTGGGGGAAAGGCTTTTGGTCCGCGACAACCGCTCGGTCGGCCTGACCCCGGCCGGGGAGTTGTTCAGGAAATATGCCGATGACGTGTTGCTGCGCTGGGATGAGTTGCAGAATGATCTGGCCCGGGATGACGAGCTGCGCGGGGAGATCTCCCTTTATTGCTCGGTGACCGCGGTGTTCAGCATTCTGCCCGGAATCCTAAGCCGCTTTCGCAAGGATTATCCCCGGGTCCATATCAACCTCTCCACCGGGGACGCCGCCCGGGCTCTGACCAAGCTTTTTAACAACGAGGCCGATCTCACCATTGCCGCCCTGCCGGAAAAACTGCCGCCTCAGCTTGAATTCATGAAAACCATAGAGACGCCGCTGGTGTTTATCGCCCCCGTCGATTTTAAGGATACGGTGGTATACAGCGGCAAAGAGATTGACTGGCGTCAAACCCCCATTGTCATGGCCGAGCAGGGTCTGAGCCGGGAGCGGATCGAGCGATGGTTTCGCGAAAATAATATTCTTCCCAAGATTTATGCCCAGGTCGCGGGCAATGAGGCGATTATCGCCATGGTCAGCCTCGGCTGCGGGGTTGGCATCGTGCCCAAACTGGTCCTCGACAAGAGCCCCTTAAAGGCCAAGGTGGAGATTCTTGCGCAGGCCCCGCAGCTTACGCCGTTTACCATCGGGGTCTGTACCGTGAAAAAAAATATGAGCAACCCCAAGATCAAGGCCTTTTGGGAGGTTGCCCTTCGGGAAGGGAGATGGTAGAGGGTTTTTTGGGGTAATTGGATGCTAACATCTTCTATTGGGTAGAGTTCAGATAAGTCGTCAGGTTAATTTTGTTGTTCGCCAGCCCCAGTTTTTTTCTGATATGTTCGCGATGCCTGCTGACCGTATCAGGGCAAATTCCTCTCATTTGCGCAATCTCTTTGCTGTTGAGACCATTTTTAATCATATTGCAGATGACCAGTTCAGTAGGGGTCAAACTTTTCAGCTTTTTGTTTTCTATGCCTGACGCCGGGGTGATTATGTCTTCCCAGTTTTTTCTCAGAATGGAGAGGACTTTTTTTTGATCGGGGCTAAGGCCTTTTTCAAGGATATCAAGGATAGGCATGATGGTTTTGTCCACATTATCCTGAATTGCCAACCCCATTATTTTTTTCTCGTGTTGAATCTTTTCCAGTACCTCATGCAGCGCAATATTAGTTTTTTTTAATGAGTTTTTTTCTGTCTTAAGTTGCTGGTCTAAGCTGAAGCGTTCGGAAGTAATGCCGATTTTTTTTGCAATGGCGTTTATCAATAACCGTTCTTCGTTAAGAAAAGGTCCTTCGTCAATAACAGGCTTATTTTTAAGATAATAGACTTCGATTCTGCCGATATTTTTGCCATCGGTCTTGATTGGCGCCATTTGTTTCCATTTTGAGTTACTAAAATTTGGCGTTGCATACTCGTTGTCTTTAAAAAGTATTCTGGCACAGGTGATATCGGGATATTGCCATGAAACCGGCAGCAGGTTTACTACTCCAAGGAGAAAATCATCCAGCGATTTTTTATGAATATCGATGAGCTTTGATATTTCATAAAGGCAATTGAGCTCCTTCACCCTTTCCCGCAGTGCAATTTCGATGTTTTCCTTGCATGCGCATTGTTCTGCTAATTTTTTATTTTGGGTTTCAAGGTGATGGATATGCACCTTAAGGGTTGTTAGTTCCTGCAACAGCTCTGCTTTATCGTAATCAATGCACTTCATTTTGCAAATCCTCACAGGTGGATGTGTATGTGAAAGGCTGTAGGTGCTTGATATATTTATTAAGTTCGGCCTGAATGTTTATAAGGGGGCGTGTTTGATTATCGCCGTAAATTTGCCTAGTTAGCATGTGCAAAGTATGTGTAATTATACTGGGTGTAAAAGTCGAAAGTCAAACTCTACAATTAAATATCCTCTGTTTGATACAGGTTAGGTTTTTTTGGGGATAAATCGTGGGGGGAATAGTTTTTAAGAGTGTTTAAGTGATAATTTAAACTTTTGCTCATTAATAACTACCACGTCGGAGGGTGAAAAAATGTTAAAAAATTATGAAGTTGGGAACAAAACTGTTGTGGGTCTTTTTTGGGGCAGGCACAGCTTCTTCTGCGATTAACGGCCTGACCTCAACCAAAGCTGGTCCTGTTTTAGATCGTTTCATTCAGTCAAAAAGAAATAACCGCTAAGCCTTTTAAATTGATGCCTTAATAAAGACATCGGCAATGAGGTTAGGGGTGAAAAGACCAAGTTGGTCGATTTCTATCCCAATCATCGTCTTTGGCTAATGAATTAATGAGCAAGGAGAAATGAAATGCAAATGACCCTTGGGAAAAAAATCGGCGCCGGTTTCGGCTCCCTGATCATCATCGCCAGTATCTTAGGCGGGGTGGCAATTTTTAATATGAATAATGTCGGGAAACTATCCACAATGCTTGACAAGGAGTACGTGCCGGAAGTGGATGTGGCCAACAAGATTGAGCGCTCCTCCATGACTGCCATGTATGAGATGCGGGGCTATGGTTTTACCGAGGAGGGAAAATTTCTTAATGCGGGCCGGGAAAATCTTGCCCAGATAAAGGAGCAGTTAAACGCCGCTGGTGAACTTGCCCAGAACTCGCCCAATCTGGTCAAACTTCCAGGGCAACTGTCTGCAATTGACAGTGCCTTGCAGATTTATGAAAAGCTGGTCAATGAGACAGTTGCAACTAATGCGAAGATGAATGAGGCCAGGCAACAGCTTGACCTTGGCGCCAAGACCTATATGGCAGCCTGTAATCGTTTTTTGGCCGGCCAGAACCAAAAGATGATCGACGATATCGCGAATAATGTCAGTGACGACAAGCTGAAAGAGCGTCTCAATAAAATTACCATAATCAATGACATTATCGATGTGGGTAACGCCACTCGCCTTGCCGCCTGGCGGGCCCAGGCAGAGCGTTCACCAAAGATCATTGAGGATGCCTACAATAACTTTGACATCATGACGGCCAAGTTTGGTGAGTTGCGTAAGATCACTCATCTTGACGCAGATATCAGGCAAATCGACGAAACCGAGGAAGGAGCCAAGATTTACAAGGAGGCGATGAACAGCCTGTTGAAGGATTGGCGCCATTCCCAAGAACTGGGCAACCAACGTAATGATGCCGGTGCAAAAGTTCTTGTTGCCGCCAAGACCACCTCCGAGGCTGGCATGGCAGGAACCCAACAAAACGCTAAAACCGCTGTAACCTCCTTGGGTCGGGCTTCAACGATCATGGTCGGTGGCCTCATCTTTGCTTTGATTCTCGGTAGTGTAATTGCTTATTTTGTTACTCGTTCGATTACCGTGCCCGTCGGCAAGACCGTGCACCTTCTTGACGAAATGGCCTTGGGGCATCTGAGCGAACGGCTTAATATGGATCAAACCGACGAGATTGGCCAAATGGCTCGGACCATGGATGCCTTTGCCGACAATCTTCAGAATGAGATGGTTCATGCCTTGGTGAAACTGGCCGATGGTGATCTTACCTTTGAGGCCAAGCCACGGGATGAAAAGGATGCGATCAGGAACTCGCTCAAAAAGACCGGCGATGATCTCAACAAGATTATTTCCGATATTCTGATGGCCACCGAGCAGATCGCTTCCGGTTCCGGCCAGGTTTCCGACGCGAGCCAGGCCTTGAGCCAGGGAGCCACCGAGCAGGCCGCTTCGTTAGAGGAGATCACCAGCTCCATGACCCAGATGGCCTCCCAGACCACCACCAATGCCGAAAACGCTACCCAGGCCAATCAACTGGCCACCGAGACCCGGGCTGCGGCGGAAAAGGGTAACGGCCAGATGCAGCAGATGGTGTCGGCCATGGGCGAGATCAACGAGGCCGGCCAGAATATCTCCAAGATCATCAAGGTCATTGATGAGATCGCCTTTCAGACCAATCTGCTCGCTTTGAATGCGGCGGTGGAAGCGGCCCGGGCCGGACGGCACGGCAAGGGCTTTGCCGTGGTGGCCGAGGAGGTGCGTAATCTGGCGGCCCGCAGCGCCAAGGCGGCCAAGGAGACCGCCGAGTTGATCGAAGGTTCCGTGGCTAAAACCAAGAACGGCACAGAGATCGCCGAGCAGACCAGTCAGGCTCTGGCCGAGATCGTGACTTCAGTGACCAAGGTCACCGATCTGGTCGGTGAGATCGCCGCCTCATCCAATGAGCAGGCCCAGGGGATCGCCCAGACCAATCAGGCATTAAGCCAGATCGACCAGGTAACCCAGCAGAACACGGCCAGTGCCGAGGAGTCGGCTGCCGCGGCGGAAGAGCTTTCCAGCCAGGCGGTGCACATGAAAGATATGATGAGCAAATTCAAGGTCCGCCAGCTTGCTTATTCGAATCGGCCGCAAGCGGCGTTGGCTCATCATACCCCGGCAGCATCACCTAAGGATGTTTATTGGGGCGACACGCCTGTTGCTGAACCAAAAAGAGCAAAGACGCCGGGATCGAAATCGAGCGATATCATTGCTCTTGATGACTCCGAATTCGGCAGATATTAGTTGACCAAGACATTGGGGAAGAAAGTAAATTTCTTCCCCCTCAGTTCAACTAACCGGTGAATTTTTAGTAATTGATAAAGATAAGGGAGTACTTTCCTATGGCTGACGATAAACAAGTAATTGAAACCGACGATGAGCTTTACGACGACGAAGATACGCAAAAGGATAAATACCTTACATTTCATCTGGCCGGTGAAGATTATGGTATTGAAATCGCCTATGTTACCGAGATTATCGGGATTCAGAAGATCGCCGAAGTGCCGGACATGCCTGACTTTATCAAAGGGGTGATCAATCTGCGCGGCAAGGTAATACCGGTGATGGATGTGCGTACCCGTTTCAAGCTGGCGACCAAGGAATATGATGACCGAACCTGTATCGTGGTTGTTGATATCGATGAAAACGCGGTGGGTCTGGTGGTTGATAAGGTGCGGGAGGTGGCGGACATACCGGAAGATATGGTCGAAGGGCCGCCCAAGACCGGCAAAAAGGAAGGGAGCCGTTATATCAAGGGGATGGGTAAGATAAATGATGAGGTCAAGATCATTCTCAATGTCGGTCAACTCCTCTATGACGATGAGTTGGAATTGATCAGTGACGGACAGTCAAAAAATATAAAAGCGGCATAATATCAGTCTGTTGGGAGATCATTTGTTTGGCCTTGGGTTTATTGATAAATATGCAGTTAAAACTGCCCCGATGTGGAAAGGCTCCTCACGGAATGCCCTCCTCGCCCAAGTCGTACCATACTTGTAGTGTATGATTGGTCTTGAAGCATCGGGGCAGTTTTTTGGTGGGGTGACAGGTGTTAGGTAATGAGGTGGGGGAATTATAATCTCATACCGAAGGGTGGCGTCTATGTTAAATAAAGAACAAGTATGTCCTGATCATTTTCGTTCTATCGGCAGATGTTCAAATGATAATTTTTTTTGCGGTCCAGCCTTGCCCCTGGCAGGTGATAAATTTTATTTTTATAGTAATGATCCGCCTAAAGGTTGTCCCGCCATGATTAGCTATGGAAATTTGTTTACCTGCAGTTGTCCGGAGCGAAAGGAGTTTTACCGGAAATATCGTTATTAAGCCCCCTCACGGCGCGCTTCCCGAGCCCTGTCTTGTTTGTTGACATTACGGGGCCGGGGGGCTCGTTTTTTCAAGCATCCCGCAGATGGTGTCCTGCCATTCTTCGATCTGCTCCCGGTATATTTTGGCGGAAGATTCCTGTCCGCAATCCATGCAGACGACCCTGGCCTTGTGTCAGCGCCCTTTAAGGCGGGCCGATCCCTCACAAAAAATGCATTGCAGGGCAGATTCCTCGTAGATGAAGGACGAGGTGCGGAGGGTGGCGTTTTTATTGGCGTTCATAATGTGATAAATCCATCTTAATTTGGTTGGGGCGGGCAATTTTTGACTATAATTATTAAATTACAGGCTGTAACTTAATCGCTGTTGAGAATAATAACCAGAGTGGCAGAGGGTGGATCTTTTATTTTTGTTGAAATTCTCTTTTATTGTCCTATCTTAGGAGCTATTATAATCTAAAATTAATGGGGGTATTATGCGACTCAGAAATAATTTTATATTTGTCCTGTGTTTGTTTTTTCTTTCAGCCTGTCAAACTCCAGGAGGCAGTATTGCTTTGAAATGGCCGCCTGAAAACGAAAAAAAAGCACAGGTTAACAACGGGCCCGGCCAGGGTCCGCCTTCCCATGCTCCCGCGCATGGATACAGGCGTAAATATGGTTATCGCTATTATCCAGATGCCCAGGTCTATTTTGATACGGCTCGCAAGGCATATTTTTATCTTGATGGCGGCACATGGCAGATGAGTGTCTCCATCCCCAGCGAGTTGAAGATTAACCTTGGCGATTATGTGGAGATAGAAATGGAGAACGATAAGCCTTATACTGAGTTCAAGGCGCATCAGGCCAAGTATCCCAAGGGTAAGTTTAAAAATAAGAAAAAAGGAAATAAGTGGTGAGATTAAATAGTGAAGAAAGGTTGGTGAGGGGTTCTTGTTTTATCTTTGTTTGTTGCGTCTTGCTGATTTTATCCGGTTGCGCCGCTGCGGTTGTCGGTGGCGGGGCGGCCGGTGGTTATGCGGTGGCCACCGACGAACGTTCAAGTGGGGGAATGCTGGATGATTCGGCGATTACCGCGAAGGTAAACAAGGAATTGATCGGTGATGAGCAGGTTAAGGCCGTTGATGTTGATGTTGACACCATAGACGGTGTTGTTATCCTGTCCGGTTTTGTCGACTCCCAGGGGCAACGGAGCAGGGCCGGTGAGATTGCCGGGAAAGTGCCGGGGGTGGTCAGGGTAAAAAATAATCTGTTGATCGGCTCCCGCACCATTGGCCAGGGACTTGACGATAAGGTTCTCGGCTCGAAAATCAAAGCAAAACTTATTGAAGCGCCCGGGGTCAGATCTTTGAATGTCGATGTCGATGTTTATTTGGGTAACGTCAGCCTTACCGGCATCGTCGGCTCGGAAGCGGAGAAGAAGACCATCATCGGTATTGCTCGTTCCGTGCAAGGGACTAAAAAAATAATTGATAACATTATAGTAAGATAACCCGCTTTTTTATAATCTTTCGGCTGGTTAATCTTTTGGATGGGAGCTTAATTATGAAAGGAATTCTCATATCTGTGTTTGCCCTGATGCTTGTGGGCGGCCAGGCTTATGCCGCATGTGTTCAGGGCGATTGCCTGAACGGGCAGGGCACTTTTGTCTACCCGGATGATCGTAAATATGAAGGCCAGTGGCAGGGTGGCGTGCGGCAGGGGATGGGGGTGGAAACCTACTTTGATGGCAATACCTATACCGGGGAGTGGCAGGCCGATAAAAAAAACGGCAAGGGTACCGAAACATATTCCGGCGGCAATAAATATGTCGGAGAGTGGCGGGACGGTAAGGCCGATGGGATAGGCCGGTTTACCGTTTCCGATGGCTCGGTTTACGAGGGTCATTGGCAGAAAGGTTTGAAGAGCGGCAGGGGGATAGAGTCCTATCCCGATGGGGGAAAGTACGAGGGCCAGTGGCGGGATGGATTTAAAGACAGTGAAGGTGAGCAAACATTCCCTGATGGAGGTCGTTATGTAGGATCCTGGCAAAAAGGTGACCCGACCGGGCAGGGCTCCTATTTCTATGCCAACGGCGATACCTATGTCGGGGAATTTGCCGGATTCAAGCGGCAGGGGCATGGGGTTTATACCTTTGCCGTCGGCGGCAGCTTCAGTGGCCAGTGGCAGAACGGCCTCAAGCATGGCGAAGGGATTTTGGAATTTGCCGATGGCGGTCGTTATGAGGGGCGCTTTGAAAATGGCGTCCGGGTTGGCAAAGGAACCTATTTCTATCCCAATGGCGATAGTTATGAAGGTGAGTTCGCGGAATTTGTTCGGCATGGTCAGGGGACCTATACCTTCATCGATTCAACTTCGTTGAGCGGCGAGTGGCGGAACGGTAAGCTGGTTAAGCCGCAGTAAGTCCTAGACACCGACGATTCTTTATTGCCATGCATCCACTAAATCTTTGTGTTGTTTTGGTCGAGCCCAAGGGCGCCGCTAATATCGGTGCCGTGGCCAGGGCCATGAAAAACTTCGGTTTTTCCGACCTGCGCTTGATCAACCCCCGGGTTGATCATCTAAGCGAGGCGGCTGTTAATATGGCGGTTACCGCCCGTGATCTGCTTGATAAGGCCCGGATTTTCACCTCCCTTGCCGAGGCGCTTAGTGATTGTAATCTGGCCCTGGGCACCACCCGTCGTTTTGGCCGTTACCGCGAGGAGTTTCTGCATCCGGCCGAGGCCGGCCGCCTGGTGGCCGGATTGTCGGCGGCGGCCGGGGTTGCGTTGGTTTTTGGCCGTGAAGATAAAGGGCTTAAAACCAGCGAACTTGACCTCTGTCAGCAGCTTGTTACCATTCCCGCCCATCCAGATTTGCCCTCCATGAATCTGTCCCAAGCCGTCATGCTCTGTCTCTATGAGGTGGCCGAAGCTTTAGCAGTTGATAGTTTGGATGAAAAAGAGGCTAACCTTAATGCCTCGGGGGAGGAGTTGGAGGCCATGTTTGTTCAGATGGAGCAGACCTTGCTTGATATCGGTTTCCTTAATCCCCAGAATCCTAAACATATTATGAGATCATTCCGGCGGATGTTCGGACGGCAGGGACTTGACGGCCATGAGGTTGGTATCTGGCGGGGGGTGTGGAGCAAAATTGAGTGGTTACAAAAAGAGCTGGGGAAAAAAGAGGTTTAAAAAAAAGTTGAGATCGTAACGTGATGTTTTCGTTAATGAATTGATTTGGCGCAGGAAATTTAACGTGGAATTATGAAAAAAAGTGCGTGGATCGCTTTACTTTTGGGATTGGTTAGTGCTATTATTAAATCACGAGGGAGAGTCTAACATTAAAATAAAAAAACGGCAGCTTCAACGCAACGTTCGTTTAAAAGAGAGGCTCATCCCACAAAAAAGCAGTGCCTTTATGGCGCTGCTTTTTTTTTATGTCTACTAATTGTTCCGGCTATTGTCAGTCGACATTAAGGTGGGTGTCGTCATTGACTGCGTAAATCAGAGCTCCATGAAATTGAGGGCGGTTTCTGCCCTCGATATCCTCACTGTCGAAGATATCATTCGTTTTCGCCCATTCCAGCAGTTCTTTCATTTCCGTGCGGCCAAGGTAAATAGCCCAGCATTTCTTATCCGTTTCCGACTCGTACAGCGCCATCTCTTTTTTTAGACGTTCTGTTATGTGCATGATCTTCTCTTAGTCTTTTGTAGAATCTTATTAGGTAGGCAGTCACTTGGGGCAAGCCGTATTTTAATTCTTAACTTCGGCATATTATTAATAAATATGATTGGAAGTCAAGATACCTTAGCCGGAATTATACAGATATTGCTATCTTTTAACGAGGTCTTACTGTTTGTTAGTGGTGGCGGATCCTAAATAAGGACGATAAAACAAGTTGTTTGATCTTTAGTTATATTTACGGCGCCGGGGATCTATGAGAAACAATATTTGATTCCCACTTGATTTCAGTCCAGGGAAAATAACTGTGACTTGAGGTTTGATCCGGATTGTTTGCGGGTGGGAGCGAATTTATTCGCGAAAAAATAGATAAGTTGAGGGACTCATCCGTTATGGGGGACTAGCCGGCTATCATTCGCGGCATAAGTCGCTGTCATTAAACTTTTTTCTGTCCGGCTGCAGCCCAGGTGGAAATCGGGAAATAATAGATATATAAAATTGCCGCAAATTTCGGGCTCGGAGCGCAGGATATAAAAAAAGGGCCTAGGATAAATCCTAAGCCCTTTGTTATTTCGTGGGGTGAGCGATGGGACTTGAACCCACGACCTCCGAGGCCACAACCCGGTGCTACCACCAGCTGAGCTACGCTCACCATATGTTGTCGATCCTTAAAATAAGGAGCAACGGCCCCTTTATAATTGATCAACTTTGATTTCGCAAGGATAAAGTCTTAAAGATTTTTTCCTTTTAAATATCTTTGCCGCAGTGCATGCAGATCTTGGCCTGGGATTTTATGATTTCCATGCAAAATGGGCATTCTTGTTTATGGTTGTTGCTGAGCAGCTGCTTGACGGCCATCTCCGCCTTCATCCTGATTTCGCCGTGGATAAACTTGTGGTTTCTGATCGGGTCGATACAGTCGAGGCTGTTAATGTCGACAAGAAGATCGCAGGCACGTTTGCGGGCATCAAGGTCGGCCAAATCGTCGATAACGAGACACAGGGCTGGTTGCAGATTATTTTCAGCCACACAGGTCTCCAGTTGTTCGGTGTATTTTTTCTGGCACTCGTAACGTTGGCCCTGTTTTGTTAACGTCTCAACATCAATTATCGAGCCGGTAAAAGCGATGGTGCTGCCAACCATCATGGGGCTGCCTTTCTTTTCGCCGGGCAGGAGCATGTAGCGGCAGGAAGCGGAATGGCCATAGCGCTCCTCGAATTCGTCCCAGCTTTTGGTGAAGAGCGAACATTCATCGTTTAGGCAGATGAAAAAGATGTCCGATCCCCAGCCCAAGCCGTCGCCGACATGAAACGGCGGGGCCTCGCAGCAGGAAAGCCGTTGTTGGCAGTGGGGGCAGTAATGTTCTTCGCTGGCTAATTTGATGCATCTTTCAATATCCATTCCAAAGTCCTCCATAAACACTGACCGCGACTGGCGGCAGGTTTATTTTAAATTGTAGAAACCAAGGTGTCTCCGCCCAGACCCGCAGGCGTACTTACTGAATTTTCCGGCGACCTGCTTGCGGTTGGGTGATTTTGTAGACAAAAAGCCCGGCAAGGTGGAATGAGAAAAATGAGATCCTTGATATTTCCTTAATATATTTAAGTTGGCAAAGAAAATAATGCAGAACTTCTAGAAGGTCAATGAGCCACTTGAATAAATAACCATGATCCTCGATCCTTTGCCCGGTTTGGTCGTTATTTAAGATGGCCTTGGCCGGCTATGGCCGGTGTTGAGCATAGGCGGCGGCCCCCTTGAGGGCTGCCTGGCTGTCGTGGATAAGGGAGATCGGGATTTTTTCCAGTAGTTCCCGCATGCGTCCTTTGGCTAAGAACCCCTGCATGAAACCGCCGTTTTTCAGGGCCGGAGCAATTTTGGGGCCGATGCCGCCGCCGATATAAATCCCGCCGAAGGTCATGGCCTGCAGGGCGATATCGCCTGCTTCCGAGCCATAGAGTTGAATGAAAAGCTCCAGGGCCTTAATGCAGGTGGGGTCTTGCTTATTCAGCGCTGACTGGGAAATGACGGCGGCCGCATCTTCGGCGCTGAGACGTTCGGCCAACCAGCGGGGTTCCTGGTAGCTGAGGTCTTCTTTTAAGAAGTTGTAGATGTTGACAAGGCCCTGCCCGGAGACAACCCTTTCCATGCTGGCGTGGCCAAAGGCCTTGGTCAGATAACGGTGCAGGCGGTATTCCTGTTCGTTGCGCGGGGCGAAATCCTTGTGGCCGCCCTCTGAGGCGCAGGGATGATAACGGCCTTCATCCCAGATCAGTAAAGCTTCGCCCAGGCCGGTGCCGGCGGCAATCACCCCGATGTTGCCGTGGTTAGGGTGCGGCAGGTTGTTGATCGGCAGCAGTTGGTCGCCATTTAGGTGCGGAACCGCGTAAGCCAACGCTACCAGGTCGTTGATTAGGGAGACTTGATTCCAGTTGAAACGTATTTTCAGTTCTTGTTCACTGATTGTCCACGGCAGATTGGTGGTGGTCGCCGTGCCGTTAAAAACAGGACCGGCAATGCCCAGGCACACCTGACTAACTGGCGGGTTTTTGTGCTGGTTGAGGAATTGTTGGATCAGCTCAACCGGGGTGTCGGCCGAGGCGGTAGGAAAGGTTTGGGTTTTTTTGAGGACAAGGGATGATTTGTCGGCAATAAAAAAAGCGAGACTGGTTTTGGTGCCGCCTATATCGCCGGCCAATATTAATTTCTCGGATGAGTTTGCTTTTATTTTAATCTTTGAAAGCGACATATGGAAAATGGCCTTGCGTCTGTTATGGTTTGAGGAGTAATATTTTTAATATCAGCACCTGGGTTTGCTTGTCTCAAATTTTTATCTATGTATATCTACTTACGTGATAAGATTTGGTAAAAGATAGTTGTTTGTTTGGCTTGCTTATTTATTTGATGATACACATTTTTCTCCAATATTGGCACTGATTTTCCGGGAAAATAGATTGACTTTTTGGGGCATGGGAATTAAAGAATAACCTTGCTGACATACATCAATAATCAAAGACGGGGATGGTATAAAATCGCCTCGTTTTACAGATATTTAATATTGAAAGTCTTGGGTTTTGTTAAAAAAAATTATGGCTAAAGAAGAGAGTCCTAGATACAAGGAGGCGGGTGTTGATATTGCTAAAGGGAATGCCTTTATCGACAATATCAAACCAATTGTGGCTTCCACCTTTCGTCCCGGAGTATTGACGGGAATAGGTGGTTTCGGTGGATTGTTCGCCCTTGGCGGCGGCAAATTCAAGGACCCTGTCCTGGTCTCATCCACCGATGGGGTCGGCACCAAGTTGATGATCGCCAATATGTGCAACAAGCACGATACCATTGGTATCGATCTGGTTGCCATGTGTGTCAACGATATAATCGTTTGCGGCGGCACCCCACTTTTTTTCCTCGATTATTTTGCCACCGGCGGCCTGGATCTTGGGGTTGCCACCGATGTGGTCAAGGGGATTGCCAAGGGCTGTGAGATTTCGCAATGTTCCCTGATCGGCGGCGAAACCGCTGAGATGCCCGGTCTGTACAAGGCCGGCGATTATGATATTGCCGGGTTCGTGGTTGGCATCTGTGAGCGGGACAAGATGATCGACGGCTCCGAGATTCGGGTCGGCGACAAGCTTATCGGGCTTGCCTCAAACGGTGTGCACAGTAACGGTTATTCTCTGGTTCGCAAGGTCATTTTCGAGGAGATGGGACTCACCGTTGATGATTATGTCGAAGAGCTTGGCTGTACCGTTGGTGAAGAGTTGCTCCGGCCGACCAGGATTTATGTGCAACCTCTGCTGAACCTGATGAAAAATTACAAGGTCAAGGGTCTTGTCCATATCACCGGCGGTGGTATTATTGAAAATATCCCCCGTGTTTTACCTAAAGGCTGCAAGGCGGTTATCGACAAGAAAAGCTGGGATGTTCCGCCTATTTTTGATCTGCTTCAGAAAAACGGCAATATTTCACCTTCGGAGATGTGCATCACCTTTAACTGCGGAATCGGCATGGTGGTGGTGGTCAACGACAAGGATGCTGATGACTGCATGCAGCAGCTGTCGGCCTTGGGTGAAACGCCATTTTTGATCGGGGAGATCGCCGCCCGCAAGAAGAAGGATAGTTGCGCGGTTGAGGTTGATTGCGGCTGATATTTTTTTGCTATGATCTGGTTAATCCGCGGCTCCCGGTTAATTACCGGGAGCCGTTTTTTTTTAAGTTATGCCCCGCAATCCTTGCTGCCGCCTTTTATTTTGTAGATGGCGTGGTCCAGGGCGCCAAGAATCGCCTCGATGTTTTCCTGGGCCGCTTTTTTGCTGCCCGGCAGATTGATGATCAGGCTTTGCTTTCTGATTCCGGCTATCCCGCGGGAGAGAATGGCATTGGGGGTCTTTAGCAGGCTGGCCTGGCGCATGGCTTCACCGATCCCCGGGATCTCCCGGTCAAGGATGGGGCGGGTTGCTTCCGGGGTGAGATCGCTGGGCGAGACCCCGGTGCCGCCGGTGGAGATAATCAGATCGATCGCCCGGTTGTCGGCCCAGTCGATGAAGATCCGGCTTATGTCCTCGGGTTGGTCGGCGACTATCTCATAGGCCACCACGGTAAAGCCGTTTTCCGTGAGCAGTCGGTTCAGGTTGGGGCCGCTGGTGTCTTCCCTTTCCCCCCGCGAACCTTTGTCGCTTACCGTTAAAATCCCGCAGCTGTAGCCAGACATATTTCTCCTTTTCAGGTGGAAATCCCACCGGTTAATTATTTGTTATTCTAGTTAAAAAAAGCCAATGAAGTCAAGGAACTAATCTTAATCTGAGTTGTCTTCTCAGGGTCAACCTGCTATGGTGTTCAAGGTTATTTGCAGATTACCACTTTTTGAAAATAATAAGATGAAACAGCCAGCGCAGGATACAGGAAAAATAGCACGATCAGCCGGCACGGTGAGCATTGCCGTGATGTGCAGCCGTGTGCTCGGTCTGGCCCGGGAGCAGGTCTTTGCCGCCATGTTTGGCGCCGGTTTTGCCTTTGATGCCTTTGTGGTGGCCTTCCGCATCCCCAATATGCTGCGTGACCTCTTTGGGGAGGGAGCCTTGAGCGCCGCCTTTGTCGCGGTGTTTTCCGAGTATGACACCAATAAGGGCGAGAGGCAGACCTGGGCCTTGGCCGGCAATGTCCTGGTTTTTATCGGCCTGCTCTTGAGTTGCCTGACCTTGGTCGGTATTATTTTTTCGGATCAGATCGTCAGGTTCATGGTGGAGGCCGAGTTTGAGCAGATACCCGGCAAACTTGAGCTCACCCGGTTGTTGTCGGTCATCATGTTTCCTTTTCTTATCTTTATTTCCCTCTCTTCGGTGGTGATGGGCATCCTTAACACCAAGGGCCGTTTTTTCGTCCCGGCCATGGCCTCAAGTTTTTTCAACCTCGGCTCTATTGTCGGCGGGGTTGGTCTTGCCCTGCTGATGCCCCGTTTCGGCCAGCCTGCCATCGTCGGCATGGCCATCGGCACCCTGATCGGCGGCCTGCTTCAGTTTGCCGGCCAGCTGCCGACCCTGTTTGCGGCGGGCTTTAAGTTTCTGCCCCGGATCGACTTTAAGGATCCGGGTTTGCGGCGGATCATAAGGCTGATGCTGCCGGCGGTGATCGGCTTGGCGCCGCTGCAGGTCAATGTGTTGATCAATACCTATTTCGCCTCGTCCCTGGAGCAGGGGAGTCTCTCCTGGCTCAGTTACGCCTTCAGGCTTTTCTGGCTGCCGGTCGGCCTGTTCGGGGTCGCCATCTCCACCGCCACCATGCCGGTCATTTCCCGCTATGCGGCGCTCAAGGATATGGCCAAATTGAAGGAAACCTTCACCTCGGCCCTGACCATGGGCTTTTGTCTTACCATTCCCGCCGCGGTAGGCCTGATGCTGCTGGCCGAACCGGTCATCCGCCTTATTTTCGAGCACGGCAGCTTTGACGGTTATGCAACGGCCAAGACCGCAGAGGCTCTAACTTATTACGCTGTCGGGCTTTTTGCCTATTCTTCGGTGAAAATCATGGTGCCGATTTTTTATGCCTTGGATAACACCAGATATCCGGTGGCGGGAACCTTTTTGACCATGGCGGTCAATGTGGTGGTTATTCTTCTGACTATTGACACTCTCGGGCATAAAGCCCTGGCTTTTTCCATCTCCTGTGCCATGATTATAAACTTTCTGTTTTTAAGTTCGGTTCTCTACTGGAAACTGGCCGGCTATTCCGTCGGCTACCTGATGCGGGGGGTGGGCAAGGTCGTGCTGGCCGCAGGGATCATGGGGGGCTGGCTTTTTTATCTGCAGCGCGTGTTGGCAGCCATTGCGGCCCAGGGGGTGCTGGGCGGGCTTGCGGCTTTAAGCGTTTTGGTGGTGAGCGGCGCGGCGCTTTACGGTCTGGTCCTTTACGCACTGAGATTGAAGGAGTTGAACCTGCTGGTCGATCGTACCCTGGCCCGTTTGCAGGGCCGGTGATGGTGCTGGCCTCTGTCTTAGCCGGTCATCTCCCTGAGCAGTGAGAGCTGGGCCAGCAACGCCGGCACCGCGGTGTCCACCCGGAGGATGCGGGGGCCCATGCTGAAGGTGACAAAGCCCTGGCTTTTGAATTTTTCAACCTCAAAGTCTACCCAGCCCCCTTCCGGGCCGATGGCCAGAACTGCCCGGCCGTTGAGGGGCAGGGCGCAGGAGGCGGCAATGGTTTTTGCCGTGTCGGGATGGGCCAGCAGTCGAGTGGGGCAGTCAGCCAGCATGGCCGGCAGTTCATCATCGACAAAGGGCAGAAAACGGTGGTGGAGGGAGATCTTTGGTACCCGGGTGGCAATCGCCTGTTCCAGGCCGAGGAGCAGGGGTTCCAGGAAGGCCTCATCCTGAATGATGGCGGAGCTGAAAAAACTTTTTTCCACCCGCTTGGCCTTGATTAAAAATATGCGCTCCACCCCCATAGAGGCGGCCTGGGCTAAAACCCTTTTCAGCATAATGGGGCGGGGCACGGCCAGGATCAGGTCGGTGGGCGGCATCGGGGCCGGAGTTTCGCCGAGGGAGATTTCCAGCACAACCCGGTGGCGGTCGATTTCTTTAATCACCCCCTGGCCGATTGCGCCGTTGATGATCCCGACCCGGACGGTGTCGCCGGCTGCATTGCGCAGCACGGTGCTGATATGTTTGGCCCGGCGATCGGTGAGCACGACGCTCTGCTGATTAATTTCGTCTGGGGCTAATAAGATAAGGTTCATAATTATATGGTTGTCCGTTTTTTTTATAATCTGCTGCAGATGATCGGCTTGATTGTATTCGCTCCGATCATTTTCGTCAAAGTTATCCTGACCCCGAAGTATCGGAGCCGTGTTCCGGCCCGGCTTGGTCTGGGCCTTGACCGGCTTGCTCTTGATAAATTTTCCGGCCGGCCGCGGCTCTGGCTCCACGCCTTGTCGGTGGGCGAGGTGGCTTCCGCTCGTTATTTGGTCAAGGAATTGCGCCGGGCCCATCCCGAGGCCGCCATCTTTTTTTCGAGCGCCACCAGGGCCGGCGAGCATTTCGCCCGGGAAACCCTGACGGGGCAGGTGGATCTGTTTGTGCCGTTTCCCCTTGATTTGGGGTGGAGTGTTCAGCGGATAGTGACCGCGGTCAAGCCTGATCTTTTTGTGTTGGTGGAGACTGATTTTTGGCCCAACATGCTTGCTTGTCTTAAAAAGCATAACATCCCGGCCTTGTTGGTTAATGGTCGCATCTCCGCTGAATCCTTGGCGAGATACCGTAGCCTTAACTGGTTTTTTCTGCCGCTTTTTCAATCCTTTTCCCATCTGGCCATGCAGACCGAGCGAGATGCTCTTAATCTGATTGAGCTTGGTGTGGCCGGGCAACGGGTTTCCGTGTTGGGCAATCTTAAGTATGATGCGGTTGTCCCGGCGGTCAGGGCGGGAAGTGAGCCGGCGGGGCGGGCGGTTTATGCGATTCCGGATCAGGCCCTGGTCTGGGTCGCGGGCAGTACGCATCAGGGCGAGGAAGAGGTGATCCTTGCCGCCTTTGCACGATTGGTTGCGGTGTATCCGGATCTTTTTTTGGTGTTGGCGCCGCGGAATGTGGAGCGGGGTACTGAGTTGCAGCTGTTGGCCCGGGAAGCGGGCTTTTCTGTCAGGCGGTGGACCGAAGAAAATTCTCAAAACGATGCACGGGTTTTAGTGCTTGATACCCTGGGTAAATTGGCCGGGCTTTACGCCTTGTGTGATTTCGCCTATGTCGGCGGCAGCCTGGTGCCGGAAAGAGGCCATAATCCGCTTGAGCCCGCTGTTTTCGGCAAACCGGTGATGTTCGGCCCCCATATGGAGGATTTTGAAGAGATAAGCCGTGACCTGCTTAAGGTCGGCGGCGCCCGAGAGGTTAAAGGCGAGGATGAAATCTTTGCTTGTGTATCTGGCTGGTTAAGCGATAATAATGAGAGAGAGAGAGTCGGGGCGCAGGGGCGGCAATTGGTTTTAAGACAGCAAGGGGTAACCCAAAGGCATCTTGCCTTGATTGACGATATCTTGGCCCGGAGGGAGTTGTGATGAGCCGGTTTTATCAGCTGTTGTTTGTAGTCGGGCGTCTTTTTACCCCTTTATACAGTGCGGGGATGATGCTTCGTGCCTTTCTTTATAAGAAAAATATTTTTTTAAAGTCTCAATCATTGCCGGTGCCGGTGATCAGTATCGGTAATCTGACCATGGGCGGCACCGGTAAGACACCGCTGGTGTTGTACGTTAGTCGTTATCTGCTGGGGTTGGGCCGGAAGCCGGCTATTGTCAGCCGTGGTTACGGCGCAAAGATTCGCGGCCCGGTTACCGTGGTTTCCGACGGGCAAAAAATCATTACGCCGCCTCAGTTTGCAGGGGACGAGCCCTCGATGATGGCTGAAAGTCTTGCCGGGGTGCCGGTCTTGATCGGCCCGAAAAGGCCGCTGGTTTGTCGGCGGGCCTTGGAGCAATTCAAGGTGAATGCCATTGTTCTCGATGATGGCTTTCAGCATCTTGCCCTGGCCCGGGATGTTGATCTGGTTCTGTTCAGTGCCCGTACTTTTCTCGGCAGTGGCTGGGTTTTTCCCGGCGGTGAGCTTCGTGAGCCTTTTTCCGCCTTGAAAAGGGCGCATTCCTTTGTGGTTACCGGGGTTGATAATAGTAATCGCAATAACGTGGAATCTTTTCAGCGGTTGCTCAAGGGGGTTTTTCCGGAAAAACCGGTTTTTCTCGGCGAGTATCTGCCGGTAAGTCTTCTGAGCAGCAAACACGCTAAAACTTATCCCATCGATAAGGGCAAGCGGTTGCCGGTCTTCGGCTTTGCCGGGATCGCCAACCCCGAGGCTTTTCGTCATACCTTGAAAAAAGAGAAGTTTTTGCTCACCGGTTTTAGATCATTCAATGATCACCATCAATATACGGCAAGCGATGTTAATGCCTTGGTCGATTCAGCGCTTGCCCGTAAAGCCCGCGCCCTTATCACCACGGAAAAGGATTTCGTGAAGTTGAAGCCTTTTTTTGGGGACTTCCCTATCCTTGCCCTTAAGATAGAGTTGCTCATGGGTGAGGATTTTGATCTGTTTATCAGTGACCGACTCAGTCAATATGTCCTTAAAAAATAAGTGTGGTTATTTTTCCTTGATATTCTATAAGGTTGCCGGTGGTGTGTTTTTTTTGCCACAGGGATGCTGCCGGGCCTGGGATGACCTTTTTTCTTTTTCTTCTTTTAACTCCCTGATATAGCACCGTTCTATGTTTATTTGCTTTGTGTTGGGTTTTGTGGCCTGATATTTGCAGGTTTTACTAATTAATTGTTTACCAAACTTTAATAACTATCAACTGGATCTAGGGTTGTTTACGATATGAGTTCATTTCAGCATACAATAAAGAAAACGATACGATTTCGGGGAATCGGGTTGCATTCCGGTAAGCCGGTTACCTTGACCATTTTGCCCGCCGAGGTAAATAGCGGCATTCGTTTTGTCCGGTCCGATATGAACCAGGAGGCGCCTACCCCTGCCTTTATGGACAGAATTATTGATACCCGCTTGGCAACCACCATCGGCACCGAGGATGATGCGCCGATTTCCACCACCGAGCATTTGCTCGCCGCCTTGGTTGGCATGGGGGTGGACAACGCTATTGTTGAGATCGATGGCCCTGAAGTGCCGATCATGGACGGCAGCGCCGGTCCCTTTGTTCATGTTCTGAAAAAGATCGGTCGCAGCCGGCAGAATGCCAGCCGCTGGATGCTGAAGATTCTTAAGGAGATTTCGTATCAAGACGGTGACACCTATGTGAAGATTTTGCCTCATAACGGTTTTAAGGTCACCTGTGAAATTGATTTTGATCATGCCTTTATTCGTAAGCAGACCTATTCGGCAAATATTAACCCGAAAAAGTTTGCTCAGGAACTTGCCGCCGCCCGGACCTTCGGCTTTCTCGATCAGGTGGAGATGCTGCGGCAAAACGGCTTGGCCCTCGGCGGTTCTCTTGACAATGCTATTGTTATCGATGAGACCGGGGTGGTTAATGCCGACGGTCTGCGTTTTGCCGATGAGTTTGCCAGGCATAAGGCCTTGGATTTGATCGGCGATCTCGCTCTGCTCGGCTTCCCGTTGCTTGGCCATGTCATGGCCCGCAAATCCGGCCATGGCCATCATTTTGCTTTGATGCAGCAACTTGCCGCCCAGCCCGATCGCTGGGATCTGGTTACCTATGAAAAGGAAGGCGAAAACAGGGTGCTCGAAAAGGTCGCCAGTACCACCAGGGAGGCCGGCGACATGCTGCTCTCCTATCTGGTGCCGCCCTCGGTCGCGCTTGCCGGAGAGCCCTGCATGGCTTAAGCTGCAGTCTTTATCTATTAGCTGTTCCAACCCGCAGTCGTCTATGGCCTCTGCGGGTTTTTTTGTGTCAAGGGTCCGGGTATTGTTGTTTGTTTCCGAGCTAATTTATTGTCCTGTCGGGTTTCCTTGTTGCAAAGCTGTACGAAGCTGGTAATTTGGGACATTCCGGTTGTCTTTACTTTTAGAATATTGCGGCGTTGCGGCTTGCTTGCCGTGCCGGTTGTTTTTATCTGTCATCACTGATACGATTTTATCAGGTGTTGATCTCTTGGGCTTGGAGAGAATATAAGGAGAAGGTTCCATGGGTTTTTCCGGGAAATTAGGATTTGTCGGCGGCGGTTTGATGGCCGAGGCTTTGATTAAAGGGGTGTTGCAGGCCGGGCTGGTTGGGGCTGACCAGATTGTGGTGGCTGATCCCAGTGAGGCGCGGCGTAATCTGCTGCAAAGTGAATACAAGGTAGCGGTGTTAGCCGATGCGGTTGAGCTGTGGAGCCGGTGCAAGGTGGTGGTGCTTGCGGTCAAACCCCAGGTTGTTACCAAGGTCCTGGCGAGCTGCAAGGCGCATATCGTTGATAACCTGCTCATCTCCATTGCCGCCGGGATTCCCTTGGCCTTGCTTGAAAAAGGGGTGCAGGGCACCGGTTGCCGGGTAATCAGGGTTATGCCCAATACCCCGGCCATTGTTCTTGAGGGCGCTTCGGCCTTGAGCTGCGGCCAAGGGGTGGTTGAGGCGGATTTGGCGATTGCCAAGGGTATTTTTGAGGCGGTGGGTCTTACCGTTGTTGTTGACGAGAATTATCTTGATGCGGTAACCGGCTTGAGCGGCAGCGGGCCGGCCTATGTTTTTACTTTTATCGAGGCATTGATAGATGCTGGGGTCAAGGTGGGACTGGCGCGTCCGGTGGCCGAAACCCTGGCCATGCAGACCGTGCTGGGCTCGGTTCGGCTGGCCATGCATGAGGGTAAACATCCGGCCGAGCTGCGCGCCATGGTAACCTCCCCCGGCGGCACCACTATTGCCGGGTTGCATGAGCTTGAACGGGGTGCTTTTCGTTCTGTCATAATGGATACGGTGGAAGCCGCAACCAAACGTTCCGCCGAGTTGGGCAAGTTGGTCCTGGCTGACGATAACAAATAAGCGTGGTTGGTTTGTGATGAATATCCGAAAGGTCGGCATTATCTGTCGCAAGGACTCGCCTGATGCGCAACAGATGGCTGATGAGCTGGTGGTTTGGCTCGGCACCCATTCAATAAGCGCGGTAGTTGATCAAATCAGCGAGGAGATGGATCTTCTTGTGATTCTCGGCGGCGATGGCACCTTGCTCCATGTGGCCGATAGGGCCAGCATGTATCGGATTCCGGTGGTCGGGGTTAATCTCGGTGATCTCGGCTTCTTGACCGAGGTCGGAGTCGCTGAGCGTTTTGATGTATTGCAGCGCATCCTTGCCGGTGATGTCGTGGTTGAGGAGCGGATGATGCTCAAGGCCGGGATCAGCAAGAAGGGCCGGGTCAAGGAGTGGAAATACGCCCTCAACGATGTGGTGGTTAACAAGGGAAGCATTGATCAGCTGGTTAAGCTTCGCACCTGGGCTGATCACGAATATATTACCACCTATCGGGCGGACGGCTTGATTTTTTCAACGCCGACCGGCTCCACCGCTTATAATCTTTCCGCCGGCGGCCCCATTGTCAAGCCCGGGCTCCGTTCGATCATGGTGACGCCGATTTGTCCGTTTATGCTCGAAAGTCGGCCCGTTCTCCTGCCCTCCACCGTGCGGCTCAGGACCAGCCTTGCCGAGGCGGCCAGTGATGTGAAGGTGATCGTTGACGGGCAGTATGTGTGGGAGATGTCGGCCGGCGACACCCTGGAGGTTGAGGCTTCCGAGAATCACCTGCTTTTGATCTGTTCTCCCCAGAAGGATTACTTCGAGATATTGCGTAATAAGTTGAACTGGGGCGGGCGGGCCATGCGGTCGCAAATTAAGGAATAAATCAGGGCTGCTGACAACAGCGAAAAAAGGCAGGCCATAACTGGTCTGCCTTTTTTTATACTGATTGCCATCG
>DUZU01000022.1 GCA_013349285.1 Deltaproteobacteria bacterium
GACCGATGGTGAAGTTTTTATCAAGGGCCATAACATCTTTAATTCCAGCCAATATGCAGATTACCAGAACCCCAACCCGGATCGCTGGGTGGAGGCCGGGATAAAACTAAGATTCTGATTTGACATCCTAAAAAATTTCCTGCTAAACTGATCCTAACCGATTAATTTTATCCAGGGAGGTAAATAATGAAAAAACTGCAGGTGATCAACAAAGGCAAGAACCTTAAAGAAGTGGCCGCTGCCATAACCTGCTGCGCAGGCAAGCCAAGTAATGACAAATAAACTATAAAAATCAAGTCAACCTTTAAAGAGAGCTTCGGCTCTCTTTTTTTTTAGGAGTTTTATGCAACTCACCCCATATCTGCTCAGCAGCAGAGCGGCCGCACACCCCGAAAAAGTTTTACTTTTTGCCTCAAGAACCGGGGCTCTGGTTCTGCTTGATGATGACGATTTTCAGGCCATAAGCAAGGGAGAGATCCCGGCAGAGTTTCGTGTACCTTTAACCGAAATGGGCTTTCTGGTTGAAGATGAGGATAATGAGCGCAAAGAGATCCAAAACTACCTCAACGAGATCAATAGCCTGAACCCCAACCTCAAGCTCGATATCGTCCTGGGTATGGAATGCAACTTTGCCTGCCGCTACTGTTTTGAAGGAGAGCAGAAGGGCAAAAAGAGCATGAGTGATGCCACCGAGGCCAAGATAATCGATTTTATCAAGACCAGGTTCGGGCCGGAAAAGAAAAAGCTTAAAATCGCCTTTTACGGCGGCGAGCCCCTGCTCTATAAAAAGAGAATTATCTCCATTGCCGAACAACTAAAACCCTGGATTGAGTCCAGGGGAGGGGAGTTTGAGTTTACCCTGGTATCAAACGGCTCCCTGCTCACCGCCAAAACCGTGGCGCAGCTTAACCCTTTGGGCCTTGACGGGGTAAAGGTGACCGTCGACGGACCGCCGGCCAATCACAACCATTTCCGCCCCTTTAAAAACGGGGAACCGAGCTTTGAGATAATCGCTAAAAACTTGAAAGAGGTCTGCACCCTCACCAAGATAAGGCTGGGTGGCAACTACACCAGTGAAAATTTCCATGAGTTTCCCACTGTTCTCGACTTGCTGAAAGATAAAGGCATTACCCCGGACAGGATCGATGTGGTCAACTTCAACATCGTAATCCAGGTCAAGGACAAGATCACCAACAACCAGTACCATGGCGGCTGCTGCACGGTGAACGAGCCCTGGGTAAAGGAGGCGGCCCTGCATATCCGCGAAGAGGTTTATAAACGCGACTTCACCATCCCGGAAATCGGCCCCATGCCCTGCGCGGTGGAGGTGGATGACGCCTTTACCATCAACTACGACGGCAGCCTCTATAAATGCATCACCTGGATCGGGCACGAGCAGTTCAAGCTCGGCGATGTGGAGAAGGGGGTTGATCCGACCAACCTGAAAAACCACCATGTGGGCCACTGGCAGCGTGAAGAAAAATGCAAAACATGCGAATACCTGCCGCTCTGCTTCGGGGGCTGCCGCTTCATGGCCTATCAACGGGACGGCCACATGGCCAAGGTCGATTGCCAGAAGCCTTTCTTAGACGCCACCCTCAAGGAGATGCTGCTGCAGGATCTCAAATACCGCACCGGCCGGCCCGGCGACTGATCCGTTAATCCTGCAACACCTCCACCACCCTTTATTGAGTTACCACCAATAACAACTTACGCATAAACCCAATCTCATACCAAGCTACCGTATCGTGCTGTTTTGGATTTTTTAGGGTGGGAGATAATTTATTCGCTAAATAAATTAGTCGCGTCACGCTGTCTGATCGCTTCATAAAGAACAATCCCTGCGCTCATCGCCAGGTTGATGCTGCGGATATTGGGATTGGGCATGGGGATGGTGGCGCAACGGTCCCCATAGTGGGCGATAATCTCCTCATCCAGCCCCTTGGTTTCCTTGCCGAAGATCAGAAAATCACCGGGGTTATAACGCACCTCGGTATAAAGCCGGTCAACCTTGGTGGTGAAGAAGTAAAGCCTAAGCTCATCCTGGGCCGCCAGAAACTCTTCAAAGCTGTCCCAGTACCGAATATCGACAAACTGCCAGTAATCAAGACCGGCTCGTTTCAGATGCTTGTCATCGGTGGAAAACCCCAATGGCCTGACCAGGTGAAGCACGGTATTGGTGGCGCCGCAAAGCCTGGCGATACTGCCGGTATTGGGCGGGATCTCCGGCTCGACGAGCACGATATTGAATGGGGCGGCAGGGGAGGGCATCTAAAAAAGATCCGTAAGAACTAGAGCATGGAGATTCTGGTTTCCGGGGTCACCAGAATATTCTTGACCAGGATAACCTTGGGATCATCCAGGCTCTGGGCCAAGTCACTAAGGCCTGCGGCATAGAGCCGGAAACGCTTCAACTCATTGCCGGCAAGCACGGAGCGGGGTTTGAATTTAAGAGCAAATGGATTTTTAAAAACATTGTTATGGGATATCCGGTAGTCGAGGTGAGGGCCGGTGGAAAGACCGGTGGAGCCGACATAGCCGATGATCTGTTTCTGCCGGACCCGGGCGCCTGCGGTCAGCCCCTTGCTGAATCTGGAGAGATGCCCGTAATAGGTGCGGTAACCGCTGCCGTGGTCGAGAATAACCTGCTTGCCGAAGCCTCCTTTCCAGCCGACATAATTGACCTTGCCGTCAGCCGCCGCCATAATCGGCGTACCCACCGGCGCGGCAAGATCGACCCCGAGATGGGGCCGCACGGTTTTCAGGACCGGATGCAGCCTGCGGGATGAAAACCTGGAGGAAATCCGGCCCATGGGCACCGGCGACTTGATAAAAGAGGCGCCCAGTTCATGGCCGTTGCTGTCGAAATAAGATCCGTACTGACTGTCGCTCTCATAATAAACCCCCTCAAGCAGGCCGTTTTCACGGCTGTCGAACCGGGCGACCAAAATGTTGCCGTAGCCGACAAACTCACCGTTCTTGAAATATTTTTCAAAAACGAGCTCAAAGGAATCGCCCTCCCTGGTCTCGGTATTGAAATCGATTTTGGAGGCGAAAATATCGGCAAAGGAATAAAGCAGCTTGGGGTCTTCGTTATAGGGCATAAAGGCGGCAAACAACGAAGAGTTGATGGTACCGGCGATCTTGATGGTTTTCACCTCAAGGGAAATCGCCTTTTTTTGGGCGAAATAGGTGCCGTCATCATTTCGTTCGATGGCATGAACCGTTAACGGATCAGACTCATAAAGACACTCGACCAAGCTGCCGTTGTCATCAATGGTAACCGAAAATTGATCATGGGGCCTGAGATCTCTGAAATCAAGCAGCCCCTTGAAATTTCTGATAACCTCCAACCGCACTTCATCACTAACCCCGGCCCGCTTAAATGAACTGCTCAGGGTTTCACCACGTTTAAGCTCACCCTGAATTTTCAAAAGATTAACGATCGGCTTCTCAGGGATCTGCTGCACAAAGGAATTATCAGGGGGCAGGGCGGCAATGGCGCTATTACTGGTGGATAGCCGAGGATCGCCGAGCGTATAAAAAAAGATGGCGGTTATTACACTAAAAAAAACTGCAACAGTAAGAAAATGCGAGGTGTTGATAAAGGTAACAAATTGGGTCCTAATACTTTTTGTCCAAAAAAACAAAAAGTTGGACCATGAACCGGCCGGCGGCCTGATCACCGAAACCAAGAGAGGATGTGATATGATTTTCTTAATGATTTCAAATAATTTCATTGTTGAGCAAATCAACTTACAGTTATGGTCATTTGTTATTTAACTAAATATTTACTTCTTCTATCAAAATCATGAGATTATTACAAGTTTCTTTTACCCTGACTTGTCGGCCTGAAATCATTTTCCATAAACAATTTCGGATGCGGCCGGGCCTGGGTAAACAATTACTCGCATTATGCCCTTCTTTATCATTAGATTATAATCTTGATAAAGATTGACCACCTTGCCTGCTGCATCTAGTGGCCAAGGCAAACTTTGCAGCATGATGGTTTAACCACGAAGCCCACGAATCGGCAATAAAATTAATAACCATGTTATATTACTGTGTTATCAGTATCGGCCTGGCCTGGGCCTTAAACTTGGCGCTAGTCAAAAAAAACTTTAGCCCAAACCAGGCTACGGACAAGATTGGCGTGATAAGCTCTTGCTGGAATAAGAAAAAAACACAGAGTTATCCTGAAAAAAATGTAGTTCTTCTCGAAGATTCCTGTTAAATTTTATTTTTAATTTGCACCCACAACTTACTTTAATTGCATTGATTCCGGTCTCAATCAATCTGATTCCGGATATTTTTTATTAAACCCCTGCCCATTTTTTTTATTAAGGGCGAAGTTTTAACGGAGCAACAGGAACCAATGGCTTTAATAGTTCAAAAATTCGGCGGGACCTCTGTCGGTAACCCGCAAAAGATCAAAGCGGTTGCCGAGCGGGTCTTGAGCTACAGTCGCCAGGGCCACCAGATGGTTGTTGTTTTGTCGGCCATGAGCGGCGAAACCAACCGTTTTGTTGATCTGGCTCATCAGATGCAGGTTCTGCCCGATCCCCGGGAAATGGATGTCCTGCTGTCCAGCGGTGAACAGGTAACCGTCTCTCTTTTTGCCATGGCCGTAAAAGAGGCTGGCTTTGATGCTATTTCCATGTTGGGCGATCAGGTGAAAATAGTCACCGACAACATGCACACCAGGGCCAGGATCAAACATATCGACAGCGATGGGATCAAAAAAGAGCTTGATGCCGGCAAGATTGTGGTGGTGGCCGGTTTTCAGGGCGTAACCGAGTCCGGCGACATCACTACCCTCGGCCGCGGCGGTTCCGACACCACGGCCGTGGCCCTGGCCGCCGCCCTCAAGGCCGACCAGTGCGAGATCTTCACCGATGTGGAAGGGGTTTACACCACTGATCCCAACATGTGCGCCACCGCCAAAAAGATCGACAAAATAACCTATGATGAAATGCTTGAGCTGGCGAGCCTCGGGGCCAAGGTCCTCGATATCCGTTCGGTCAGCTTTGCCAAAAGATATAATGTTCCACTCCATGTCCGTTCTACTTTTACCGATACAGAAGGAACATGGGTGGTTGAGGAGGATAAATCAATGGAATCAAACCCCGTATCAGGCGTTACCTATAACAAAAACGAGGCCCGGATCACCATCAGCAAGGTGCCTGATACCCCGGGCATGGCCACCAAGATTTTCAACCCTATTTCCGAACAGGGAATTGTGGTGGACATGATCATCCAGAACACCAGGGACGGCGAGTTGACCGACATGACCTTTACCGTGCCCCGCACCGATTACACCAAAACCATGAGCATCATGGAGAAGGTGGCCAAGGAAATCGGCGCCGAAGGGGTAACCGGCTCAAAGAATATTGTTAAGGTTTCCATTGTCGGCGTCGGCATGCGTAATCACACCGGCATCGCATCCACCATGTTCAAGGTACTGTCCGACGAAGGCATCAACATTTTAATGATCAGCACTTCGGAGATAAAGGTTTCCTGCGTTATTGATGAAAAATACACGGAACTTGCGGTCCGGGCTCTGCACAGCGCCTTCGGCCTTGACCAGGAAAAAGCTTAAAACGACAATTAACGAGGAGTCGGGCTAACTAACCGGCTCCCGTTCCCATAGAGAAAAAAATGGCAAACAAAGTTGTTATCTACGATACAACGCTGCGTGACGGAACCCAGGCTGAAAACTTCAACCTGTCGGTTGAGGATAAACTAAGGATCACCCTCAAGCTCGACGAGCTGGGGATCGACTTTATCGAAGGCGGCTGGCCCGGTTCCAACCCCAAGGATGTCGAGTATTTTAAAGAGATCAAGAATTATGATCTCAAGCATACTAAAATCTCGGCCTTCGGCAGCACCAGGATGTTCAGTAACCCGGTCGATCAGGATCCCAACCTGCAAGCCCTGATTGCCGCGGACACCCAGGCGATTACCATCTTCGGCAAGACCTGGGATATTCACGTCCGGGACGCGCTGCGGATCGAGCTTGAGGACAACCTGCTGATCATCGAGGAATCACTGGCCTACCTGCGGCCCCATGTCGAATATCTTTTTTATGATGCCGAGCATTTTTTCGACGGCTACAAGGCCAACCGGGAATATGCCTTTAAGACTATTGACCGCGCCGTCAAAGGCGGGGCCGACTGCCTGGTGCTGTGCGACACCAACGGCGGCACCTTGCCCACCGAGATCCCGGCCATTATCGAGGATCTGAAAAAGCATCTGGCCGCCCAGGGAACTTCCATCGAGATCGGCATCCATGCCCATAACGACTCCGAATCGGCGGTAGCCAATTCCCTTATTGCCATCTCCATGGGGGCAACCCAGGTCCAAGGCACAACCAACGGCTTTGGCGAACGTTGCGGCAATGCCAATCTCACCTCGATCATCCCGGCCCTGACTCTGAAAATGGGCTATGAATCCAATGCCGGCCATAACCTGACCAAGCTCACCGAGGTGTCCCGCTTTGTCACCGAACTGGCCAACCTGCCCCATAACAAGTATCAACCCTATGTAGGGATGAGCGCTTTTGCCCACAAGGGCGGCATCCATGTCAGCGCGGTACAGCGCAATCCGCTCACCTACGAACATATTATGCCGGAAAAGGTGGGCAACAACCGCCGGGTGCTGATCTCCGACTTGTCCGGCAAAAGCAACGTGCTGCACAAGGCCAAGAAATTCGGCATGGATCTCGACAGCAAGGATCCGATTGTCAGCTCGATTGTTAAGGAGCTCAAGGAACTCGAGAATCAGGGCTTTCAGTATGAAGGAGCCGAGGCCTCTTTCGAACTCTTGATGCGAAAGGCCATGGGCACCAAGAAGCATTACTTCGACCTCCATGGTTTCCGGGTAATCAGCCAGAAAGATCTCGACGGCGTCATCCGTGAGGAGGCCACCATCCGCCTGGCCGTGGGGGGCGAAGAGGTCCACACCGCCGCCTTGGGCAACGGACCGGTCAATGCCCTGGACAAGGCGCTGCGCAAGGCCCTGACCAGATTTTATCCGGCCTTGCATGAGATAGAGCTGGAAGATTACAAGGTACGGGTGCTGGCCAGCGAACATGGCACCGGCGCCATGGTACGGGTTTTGATCGAATCCCGTGACCCAAATGCCCGCTGGGGCACGGTCGGGGTCTCCCATGACATTATCGAGGCAAGCTGGCAGGCCCTGGTCGACAGCATCACCTACAAGCTCATGATGGATGAAAAACGAAAATAAACAGCTCCGGGCTTACCGGGATTGCCGACCGGCAGTCCTGTTAAGCCTGGCGGTGCTGCTCCTGGCCGCATCCGCAACCCCTTATCTTATCCGCCGACTGCCCCAACTCTTCCACCCGGCCCCGGCGGCCACCCTTATCCAACTGACAGCTCCCGGCCATCCAACCGGGCTCTATAAAATTGAGCCGACAACAACCATGGCCGATCTCTACCGCCTGGCCGGGGTCAGACCGCCGACCGACTCGGGCTATGACCGGGATCAACCGGTAGCCGGCTATGGGGCGATCATTCTGAAAAACGATGAATTACCGCTGGTCGAGGGGACGCCGCCGAACCTGGCCCCCCTGGTCTTTCAACCGATTGACCTCAATCGGGCAACTTTCGCCCAGCTGACCAGCATCAACGGCATCGGCGCCACCCTGGCCGGGCGGATCATCCGGTACCGGCAAAGCCATGGCCCTTTCCATACAACAAACGAACTGCTGGCAATTAAGGGGATCGGCCCGCAAACGCTGCAGAAAATAGCGCCCCAGTTAGCCCTGCGCTGAACCGGCAACAACAGGCCTGAACCGCTTAGGGAAGAAAAAGCCGGCCCTCGGCCAGACAGGCGGCCAATTGCCCATAAACCTCCCGCAGTTTCCCCCGATCAGGATCGCCCCCCACCGCTCGAACAATGCGCTGGGCCAAGTTGCCGTGCCGGAGGAGGTCGTTGATGGCCGCCTTCAACCGCGGCTCATAGCCGTTCAGGGCTTTCTCGCAGCCGGCGGCCAGATGCAACCAGATCTCCTGGGCCGTGGCCCGGGTCTCCGGCATGCCGAGAGCCTGCAGATAAGCCTGGTCGGCGATCACCGCCTCGCGGCCATCGGCAACGGTTGCGCCGAAGATCTCCGCCAGCGGCGCAACCGCCAACCCCTGTTGTCTATCAAACGCAAGCCATCGCTCATCAACCAGCATTCGCAACACCTCGCTGATCAGCAGGGCAATGGCAATATCGGCCAGCGGGCATTCCTGAATATCCAGCACTCTAATCTCGATCGCCCCCCGGTCAAAACGGGCAATCGCTCCCCGGGAATTGAGCCAGATCGGCTCAAGAATCTGCTCCGGGTCAAAGGGGGCAATCGCCGCATCAATGCGGGCAAAGATCTGCTGCTGGTAATCGCTCTCGGTGAAGACCTGCTCCGGGATGACCTTGCCGGTCAAGATCGGCACCCGACGCTGGTTGGCCCGATAGTAATCAAGCCTGGTATCGGCCAGGCCGGTGAACTTGCCATCGGCAATGGGCGAACTGGCGGCCAAGGCGGGCAGGATCGGCAACAGGAGGCGGATGGCGGCGTGGAGCCGGCCGAACTGCTCATCGCCGGCAAACCCCAGATTGAGATGGGTGCTCTGCACATTTGACCAACCATGGCCGCGGCAATCGAAAATCCGGTTGTAGGTGTTGTAAATCTGCTTATTGCCGTGGGGCCAGAGCTTGGTTTCGGTGTGGGGATCCATCCAGGGATGCATGGCCGTCGGCAGCAGGGTGGCGTTCAGGGCCGCCGCAATCTTGCGGATATCCACGACCTGCCGCTCCATTGGCGCCAGCAGTTCCCCAAGAGCGGCCACCGGCCGATCGTTCTTGATTTCAATAACATGGAGGGCCAGCTCATTGGACCAGGCCATGCCGTTTTTTTCCACCGAATTGCAATAGGCGCCACAGTCATGGCGCAACACCTCGTCGGCAATCGCCATGACCTCCAGGGTTTCAGCATGGACCAGCATGTATTCCAATTCAAGGCCATAGGTTGCAAAAAGTCCTGATTCAAGCATTTTCATCACCAGCCGCTCCCCCTTCGGCGCGCATCTAATCTCTGGGCAAAGACCCGCATCATCCGGGCGTACAGTTCATCCTTGAGGATTTTATCCTCCACCCCGGCATCAATATTAGGATTATCGTTGATCTCGATAAGATAAAATTTACTATCAACCTGTTTGATATCAACCCCGTAAAGGCCGTCGCCGATCAGGGCGGTGGCTTTCAGGGCCAGCCGGATCAGGCTCGGGGGGCAATCCTCAACCGGCATGGTTTCGAAGTTGCCGTCAAGGATCTTGTGGCCCGCATCATCACGCTTGATGATCTGCCAATGTTTTTTCGCCATGAAATACTTGCAGGCAAAAAGAGGTTTTTTATCAAAAACCCCAATCCGCCAATCAAAGGTGGTGGGCATGAACTCCTGGGCGATGATCAGCTCGGATTTCTGGAGCAGGGCAGGGGCCTGAATAGCCAGCTCCTCCTTGGATTCGACCTTGACCACCCCTTGCGAAAATGAGCTGTCCGGTTTTTTCAGGATACAGGGAAAACCGATATTTTCGGCAAGAGACATCCAGTTGCCGCTGTGGACGATGGCGGTTTTCGGGGTCGGCACCTTATTCTTGGTCATGATTTCCGCCAGGAACACCTTGTTGGTGCACTTGAGAATGGACTCGGGATCATCGATGACCACCAACCCCAGGGCCGCCGCCCGGCGGGCAAAACGGTAGGTATGGTGCATGACGCTGGTGGTTTCCCGGATAAAAAGGGCATCAAACTCGGCAATCCTGCCGTAATCGTCCCGGGTAATCAACTCGACCCCGACCCCGATGCCTTCGGCGGCCTTGATAAATTTTTGCAGGGCCTTGCCGCTGGACGGGGCCTCCTGTTCATCGGGATCATGGAGGATGGCCAAATCGTAACGGGTAGCCCGCTTGCGCCGGATACCGCGATGCTTGCCCTTGAAATACTCCCGGGCCATCTCCACCGTGAAAGGGCGATGCTCCTCAGGAATGTCGTTGGCGGCAATGGGGCTCAGGCTCTGCAGCTGCCATTTTTTCTGTTTTTCATTGAAAAAGAAAATCGCCCGCAAAAAAGGGGCCTGAAATATCTTGAACAGCTCCTGGGCCAGATGTTCATGACACTTGGCCAGATTATGGCCGAAATAGATGCTCAGGGTGAACTCACTGGATTTGATCTGGGCCAGACTATGCTGAATAATCCGGTCGATATCCTCGGAGGCGATGCGGATGATGGCCTGGGATTTGAAATCCTGAATAGTGGTCACGTCGGGCAGCGGTTTATGGCCCCGGGCCGTGGCCAGCAGCGAGACATAGTAGCCCGTGCTTTGATACTTGTAAGAACGGCAGAGGTTGAAAACCCTGGCCTGCTGCAGATCGGCATAAACCGGGCTGGTCAGATAGGTCCGGGCGGCAACCACCTCAACCTCCTCAATTGCCAAGGGCCAGTCGGCCGGATCATTCACCACGATCAAGATCTTCATTGCGATTGGTTTCCTGCTGCTCGGCCTGTCTTTTTACCAGGCGTAATTAATAAGAAATTGGAATCATAGGTCACAATCCCCAACAGAATCGAACAGATAACCGTGTCGATACTCTCCAGATAATAATGCTCACCGGTGAGGGGATTTGATTTAAGAGGGTCGGCCACGGAGATTGTTCGGTCTTCCTTATTGTAGCCGCTCAACACCACAAAATGGCCGGCGGGCACCCCGCGAATGTCATCATCATCGCAGGCCACCCCATATTCACGCATGGATCGATAAAGATAGGTTGAGCTCAGGCCGGTAAGCACCGGGGTTCCCCGCTTCAGATACTTACGAAGCAGGGAAGGGGTCAGGTCCTCGAAACGCAGTACGCCGCCCATATCCAAAAAATTAACATAACCCTTGGTCGCCTCGCTGAGCTTTGCATCCTGCTTGGCGGCGGCCTGTTGCAAGAGGCGCTCCTTGAGCCGGAGAGGATCCATCGGAAACCAGGTGGGATCAAAAACCTGAACATTATAAGTATAGATGGTGGCGTTATAGCCGCGGGCCAAGGCATGACAAGCGAGAAAAACAGCCAGGGTGCCGCCGCCTTCAAAACTTTTCACCTGGGTGACGACCTCATCCAGGCCGATGTTATCGCCATAATACTGATAAACCGCATGCAGGCAGGTGGGGCCGCAGGTGGTATCATCCGGCTGATTGAGGATTTTCAAATCAAGAGATTGTTTCAAAAATCAGGCTCCACGAAAAAAGGGGGGAAAAGAAAGATACTTAATATGAAATAGCAGATTCGCAGGATTACCACAATTGAGAAAGTATGGTTAAGCATGGAGCAGATGATAACCTAATGGGCATGACAGGCTAATAAAATTACTGCATAAAACCGTGGGGGGGGCGGCCGGATTGAGAAAAGATTCGTGGGAGCGGCTTCAGCCGCGAATAAAAAGGGGAGGCGCACTTCACAGGGAAAAAATCAGAACTGCGCCAAGTAAAAGAAAAGCTCTTCAGGGGCAATGAAAAATCAGCCGGAAACCCTGGCCACCAAAGCGGCCATATCAGCCCTGACCTTGGCATACTCGGCCGGAGACAGACCGGCGCCCAGAGCGACGATCTCGGCCATCCCGGCGGAGAGAAAATCTCCAGGTCCGTGGGCATCGGCATTGACCGCCATTTTGGCGCCCGCCGCCCTGGCCATGGCCGCAACATGGCCGTTGGTCAGACTGTGGCCCTTGCGGCCGGAGATTTCAAGCAAAATTCCCTTGGCCGCCGCCAACTCGGCATCCTCTTTAGTGATAAAACCGGGATGGGCCAGCACATCGACATCCGCCTCCAGGGCGGCCCGATTGGTGCCGGGGCGAACCGGCTCAACCGGGGTCTCGCCATGGGCGACCACGATTTTCGCCCCGAGCTCCAGGGCCTTGCGGGTCAGCTCCATAAACATCTCGGGCGGCACATGGGTGAGCTCAATGCCCGGCAGCAGCCTGGTCTTGCAGTATCGGTTAAGGTCGGCGGCCACCTTGACGATGCGGGGCACAATAAAATCGATATTGGAGGAATCGGCATGGTCGGTGATGGCAATCGCCGCGTAGTCGAGCATCTCGACCCGGCGCACATGCTCGGCCGGAACCAGCTCACCGTCACTGAACAGGGAATGGGTATGCAGATCTATCATAAAATATATCTCCAGCTCCAGGCAACTACTCGTTGCCTGCTATTAATCGGCCCCGCAATGAATGTTTGCAGGACTCTTCGACAACCACCTTAACCATCTGGCCGGGGGCCAGTGCGTTATCCGAATAAAAATTAACAATATGATTGGTGCCGGTCCGGCTGCTCCACTGATTACCGGCGGTCTTGCTTTTGCCCTCAACCATCACGGTAAAGGTTTTGCCGACATCATCCTGTCTTCGCTCCAGGGCGATCTCATCCTGGCGCGCCTGAAAACGGGCAAGGCGGGCGGACTTAACCTCTTCGGCAACCTTGTCGCCGAAATCAGCGGACTTGGCATGGGGCCGGTCCGAGTACTTGAAGGAAAAAGAGCTATGATAACGCACCCTTTCCAGCAGGGCCATGGTGTCCTCAAAATCCTGGTCGCGCTCTCCGGGAAAACCGACGATGATGTCAGTGGTGATCGCGATCTCAGGTTGATATTGCCTTAATTTGTCAACCTTTTCAAGATAAGTTTCAATGGTGTATTTGCGGTTCATCAGCTTCAAGACATGATTGGAGCCCGACTGGACCGGCAGATGAAAGTGGGGGCACAGGGTTGGGATCTCGGCAAAACAACGCATCAGCTCCTCGGAAAGATCCTTGGGATTGGAGGTGGTGAACCTGAGCAGCTCAACCCCCTTGATCTCGGCCACCGCCCGAAGCAGCTCGGGGAAAGAATGCTTCTGTGCACCGGAGAGATCGTTGCCGTAGGAGTTGACATTCTGCCCGAGCAGGGTGATCTCCTTGACCCCTTTGGCGGTAAGATGAGCGACCTCGTCGAGCACATCCTCAAATTTGCGGCTGATCTCCCGGCCCCGGGTGTAGGGCACCACGCAATAGGTGCAGAAATTATTGCAGCCCTGCATGATGGTGACAAACCGCTTATGGGGCGTGCTGCTGGCCAGCTCGGGCAGAAAGGGGGGGATGATGAAATCAGCGGACAGATCGGTGGCCAGTTTATTCTTTTTGGTGGCCCGCGCCTCGGCTACCAGGGCCGGCAGATCATAGACCGACTGGGGCCCGAGCACGATATCGATATAAGGCATTCGCTCGAGCAGGGTGCGGCCGTCCTGCTGGGCCACGCAACCGGCCACCGCAATAATCAGATCCGGGTTGGTCTCCTTGATCTTCTTATAGACCCCGAGCAGGCTGTAGGCCTTCTGGGCGGCCTTGCCGCGAATGGAACAGGTGTTGATGACAATCACATCGGCCTGGGCCGGGTCCATGATCTGGATGTAGGAGTGTTCCCCCAGCAACTGGGCCATGATCTCCGAGTCGCGCTCGTTCATCTGGCAGCCGAAGGTTTCTATATATAGATGCTTTTCCATAAATGATTACAATACCGATAAATTACATTAACAAGTTAAGATCAGCGCCAAACTTAAAGCAAACTCTCAAGCTTGACGCTTCAGGGATAAGCGCTCGGTAAGGGAGTCGAGCAGGGCGTTGACCTCCTCGGCCACCCCGGCCGGATACCGCAGCTCCACCTGGCCGGTGGCCCGATCCAGGGTGGACATGATCGCCAGATTATCATAGGCCTCAACAATAAACTTGAGGAAATGAATCTGGGCGGTGTCGACATAGGCCCGCTGACTGACTAAACGCTCCATATCAGACCGACAGGGTGGAGTCGAGTTCGCCGAGCAGCGCCCGGTACTGCTCAAGGCGGGGCTCGACAACCTCGTCAAGAAACTCATCGGTCTGCTCAGCGGCCCGGCCGACAAACTCACTGCCGTCGCCAACCAAGGCGGCAAGCTCACTTACGGTAAAGGGGACGGCCGGGTCATTGCCGAGCCGCTCCAGCAGATCGTTGGCCTGGCCTTCTTCCTTAACAACCTTGCCGGCCGCCACCGAATGCACCTTGACCACCTCATGCATCTCATTGCGGCTGCCACCTTTTTCCACACAGGCCATCAGGATTTTTTCCGTGGCCATAAACGGCAATTCCTGCATAAGGTGCCGTTCGATTTGCTTCGGATATACAACCATTCCGCTGGTAATGTTAAGAAACAACGTTAAGATCGCATCGGTCAAGAGAAAGGCCTGGGGGATATCCATCCGCCGGATCGCCGAATCATCAAGGGTCCGCTCAAACCACTGGTTGCCGTAGGTGGCCCCGAAGTTGGCCGGCATCCCCATCAGCTTGCGGGCCAGGCCGGTCATCCGCTCACTGCGCATGGGGTTACGCTTGTAAGCCATGGCCGAACTGCCCACCTGATTCTTGGCAAAAGGCTCTTCCTGAACCTTAAGGTTGGAGAGCAGCCGCAGGTCAACGGCAAACTTATGGGCGGAGGCGCCGATCCCGGCCAGGGTTTCCGAGGTTTTCATATCCAGCTTGCGGGTATAGGTCTGACCGGTGACCGCGAACAGATCATCAAAGCCGAGCTTCTCGGCGACCAGCCGATCAAGGGCGCGCACCTTGGCGTGATCCCCCTTGAAAAGCTCAATAAAGGTGGCCTGGGTGCCGACCGTACCCTTGGCGCCCCGGGCCTTGACCTGTTTTTCCAGGGCCTCGACATAATCGAGATCCATCAGCAGATCCTGGAGATAAAGGGTGTTGCGCTTGCCGACCGTGGTGGGCTGGGCCGGTTGGTAATGGGTGTAGCCCAGGGTGGCCAACCCCTTTTGCTGACGGCAAAATTTGGCCAGGTTGGCAATGACATTAACCAGGCCCTTTTTCACCAGACCGAGGGCCTTTTTCTGGATAAGAAGGTCGGTGTTACAACCGACAAACTGCGAGGTGGCGCCCAGGTGGATAATGGGCTCGGCAGTAGGGCACTTAAGGCCATACTCATAGACATGGGCCATGACATCATGGCGGATCTCTTTTTCCTTTTTGGCGGCAACCTCAAAATCGATATCCGTGACATGGGCCTTGAGCTCATCGATCATTTTCCGGGTTACGATATCACTAAGCCCCAATTCGTGCTGGGCCTCGGCAAGAGCAACCCAACAGCGACGCCAGGTTTCAAATTTGGTGCGTTCGGAAAAAAGCTCCTGCATCTCTCGACTGGTGTAACGACTGACCAGGGGCTCCTGATAAACATCTCGACTCATAAATCTCTCCATAATCTGTTAAAAATTTAAAGGGCTCACAGAGAGCCTGCTCAGATCCTAATCCGACCAAAAAGAGAATAAAGCTATTCTCAACACAAACAAAATCTCTTTACCAGATATCCCATTAAATTGCTCGACAAAGACCTCACAAAAGAGAGCTCAGATTCAGCCTCAATATACAATGTCGCATAATGTATATTATGTACAGTTTTATTAAAAACAATAAAATCAGATGGTTGGATAGCGAACATTCTCTGCGTTGAGCTGCCAACTGGTTTGCCCCCGAAAGCTGTTGCGCCGTAAATGAAAAGCAAGTTCCACCTCTTGCCCGGAGCTAAGATTCACCTTATCGGCAAGGTTAAAACCAATGCCGCTGAAACTTGCGCCGTTGATCCGCATCGCGAACTTGAGATGATTTACGCCAACCTCACGGGGATAATCCAACCGCCCCTTGACACTGAACAACGGCTCCGGGTTACCCTGGCCGAATGGTTCCATCCTCTCATAAAAAGCAAAAAAGTTCTGATCCAGCCGGCCTTGCTTAATATCGGAAAACTGCCAGTCAACCGTGAGTTTCGGCGCCAGCATCTCCGCGGATACCGCTGCAGCCATGGCCTGCTCCAGGAGCTCTGCCAGTTCGGCCAAGCCTGCCGAGGGCATGGTTAATCCCACCGCGGCCTGATGACCGCCGAATTTCTCAAATAAATCCTTAAAGCCGACCAATAATCCGTAAAGATTAAGGCCGGTTATGGTCCGGCCCGACCCCTTGGCCACCCCGTCTTGCACCGCAAAAAGCAGCACCGGCCGGTGAAACTCCTCCACCAACCTTGAGGCGGCAATACCTATGACGCCGGGATGCCAGCCTTCACCCTGAATAACCATGATTTTCCGGCCAATTGCCAGCTGTTGTTCGGCAAGAGCCCGAGCCTGGCCGATCACCTCTTCGATGACCTCCTTCCGCGCTTCATTATGCTGATTGACCTCCTGGGCCAGCTGCCGCGCCCTTTCAGGATCATCGGCCAGCAGCAGCTCAAGAGCCAGGGCGGCATCAGCCATTCTGCCCGCCGCATTCAGGCGCGGACCAAGCCGATAGCCGATATCGTCGCTGAATACCGGCTTATCCTCCAGCCCGGAAACCTTAAGAAGTTCCTTTAAGCCGATCCGCTTGGTCTGTCGCAGTTGCTCAAGGCCGGCCTTGACCAGGATCCGGTTTACTCCGATCAGCGGCACCATATCCGCCACCGTGCCGACCGCGACCAGATCGAGATACCTCTTCAGGTTAGGCGCAGCATCGGCCGCCGCATAAACGCCTTCTTCGTACAGATATTTGCGGATACCCATGATCAGGTAAAAAGCGACTCCCACCCCGGCCAGGTTTTTTTCGCTGAAATTGCAGCCGGGCTGTAGAGGATTGATCAGTACATCGGCGGCCGGCAGCTCGGCCGGCGGCTGATGGTGATCGGTGATTATCACGGCCAGCCCCATCTCTTTCAGGGCCTGAACGCATGCCGAATCAGAGATCCCGCAGTCCACCGTGACCAACAGGCATTGCTTCTCCAGCAGCCCGGCCGGCAGACATCGGTTAAGGGTTGCCAGGTGCAGGCCGTAGCCCTCGCTCAACCTGAGGGGTTGGGCGCAATAGACATCTTGCAGGCCGATCTCTCTAAAGAAATCAACGAGCACCCCGCTGCCGGTGGTGCCGTCCACATCATAATCGCCATAAACGATTACCGGTTGCTGGTTTTGCAGGGCGAGATAAACCAAGGCCGCCGCCTCCTGCACCCCTTTCATCCCGTATGGGGAGGGCAAACCGCCCAGGCTCGGCATAAAATAGCGATCAACCGCCTCGCGATCCAGCAAGCCGCGCTGGGCAAGCAAAGCCGCGATGGGCAGGGATAACCCGGTTTCCTCAGCCAGGGCCTGCGCCACGTTATTGTCATATTCGGCCAGGAGCCATTTCACTGCCGGGTTACCGCTCATAAAACACCATTAATCACTTTATGTTAAGTGCGCATCTGCTTGTTATTATGTAATTACAACAAAGATTCAGGTTGACGGATTACCGACTGTACTCCAGCTACTGAGCCGATTCCGGCTTACCAAGAATACGGGAGCCGATCACCAGGTAATGAACCCCTGAGATAATCGTAAAAAAGGCGGTCAGATAGATGATCGGCTCATTGAGAAAAAGATAGCCCGCCAGATAACCACGGCCGAGCTGAAAGACCACGGTAACCAGCTGCAGAAAAGTGGTCACCTTACTGACCAGGGACGGCTTAATCGGCACCGGTCGCCTATATCGCGTCAAGATGCCGATGCCGCCGAGGATAAGCACGTCCCGGCTCACCACCAGCACCGTTATCCAATTGGGTAATAGATCCAGGGCGGCCAGGGTAACGAACGAGGTGATCAGCAGCAGCTTGTCGGCAATGGGGTCGATAAAGGCGCCGAAATCGGTTTTTTGCTTCAAAGCCCGGGCTAAAAAACCGTCCAGAGCATCGGTGACCCCGGCCACCATAAAAACCCAGAAGGCATAATTCACCTTGCCCTCCAACAAGAAAATAACCAGCAACGGGATCAACAGCACCCTGGCCAAGGTCAGCAAATTAGGTATATTCATGCGCTTCCCCTCCCAGGGAGCATAAAGCTATTTCATAAACTGATCAATGGCCCGGCAAACATCGTCGCCCTGTTCCGCCGCAAACCATTTAATGGAGCTATCCTTGCCGAACCAGGTTAACTGTCTTTTGGCATAGCGCCGGGTATCCCTGGCCAACAGCGCCAGCGCCTCATCCCAGCCCCAGGCGTTATTTAAAAAATTAACCATGTGGCGATAACCGATGGACTGCATGGAGTTAAGTGCGCCATCATAACCCATGGCCATAAGTTTTTCCACCTCGGCCAGCAGTCCCTGCTCAACCATCAGGCCTACCCGCAAGTTTATCCGCTGGTAAAGTATTTCGCGATCACAATTAAGGCCGATCTGCATAAAATTGGTCAGGACCGGCTCTCTTGTCTGCTGCTGGAGATGCCTTGACCACGGCATCCCGGTCACCTCATAAATCTCCAAGGCCCGGAGCAGCCGCTGGGTGTCATTGGGATGAAGGCGGAGGGCCGATTCCGGATCACAGGCCTGAAGCTCAGAATAAAGGACCTCCCTCCCCTCTTCCGCCAGCCTTTTTTTCAGCTTTCCCCGCACCCCCTCATCGTCGCCGCCCGCCTCAAAAAGACCCTGGAGCATCGCCTTAAGATAAAGGCCGGTGCCGCCGACCAGCAAAGGGGTCTTGCCGCGGCCGATAATTTGCCGGCAGGCCTTGGCGGCATCGGCCACATAACGGGCAACATCATACTCCTCATCCGGATCGACAATATCAATCAGGTGATGGGGAACCTGCCGGCGCTCCTCAACCGTTGCCTTGGCGGTGCCGATATCCATATAGCGATAGATCTGCATGGAGTCGAGCCCGACGATCTCACAGGAATATTCCTCGGCAATCCTTAAGGAAAGCGAGGTCTTGCCCACGGCGGTCGGCCCCAGCAAAACCAGAACCGGCTTATCTATAGGTGCTTCTAATCTGCTCATCTGATTTTTTACAGGTTATCTTTTTATTTCTGTGAAGAAATTAATTGTTCTTAGCCGTTAATTCCAGTAAAATAAATGGTTTTCAACCTGACCGCTTTACTTATCTTTTCTCGCTAAAGGGTCGGACAAAAACGATGCTCACCATACCATATATTCCATAAAGGAGAATAAGATGCCTGATAGAATTTATAACTTCAGCGCAGGTCCGGCCACCCTTCCCTATGAAGTTCTCACCCAGGCGGCAAAAGATATCGTCAACTTCAACGATAAAGGCATCGGTCTCATCGAGATGAGCCATCGTTCCAAGGATTTCGTGGCCGTGGCCGAGCAAACCGAAGCGGATCTGCGGGAGTTGATGAAGATTCCGGCCAACTACAAGGTTCTTTTCCTGCAGGGCGGCGCCTCCACCCAGTTTGCCATGATCCCGATGAATCTGTTGGGTAACGGCAAAAGCGCCACCTATCTCAACACCGGCACCTGGTCGAAAAATGCGATCAAAGAGGCCAAACTCTTCGGTGAGATCGAGGTGGCCTATTCCAGCGAGGATGCCAAGTTCAACCACGTGCCCAAAGACGGCGACTACAAGGTTGACCCCAAGTCGGAATACCTCTATTTCGTGTCCAACAATACCATCTACGGCACCCAGTTCAAAAATTTTCCCAAGAGCGACAAGATCCTGATCGCGGATATGTCTTCCGATATTCTCTCCCGGGAGTTTGATATCACCCCCTTTGGCCTGGTCTTTGCCGGCGCCCAGAAGAATATGGGGCCGGCCGGGGTTACGGTGGTGATCATCCGCGAAGACCTGCTCGAGCGCACCCCGGCCAATGTGCCGACCATGTTCCGTTACAAGACCCATGCCGACAAGGATTCGATGTTCAACACCCCGCCCTGCTTCTCCATTTACGTGGTGGGTCTGGTCCTCAAATGGCTCAAAAAAATGGGCGGCGTGGCCGCCATGGAAAAACTCAACCAAGAAAAGGCGGCCATTCTCTATAACGCCATCGACAACAGCAACTTCTACCGCGGCCATGCCCAGACCGACTCCCGCTCGCTGATGAACATCCCCTTCAACCTGCCCACCCCGGAGCTTGAGGCCAAGTTCATCAAGGAAGCCACGGCCCAGGGCTTTGACGGCCTCAAAGGCCACCGCTCCATCGGCGGCTGCCGGGCCTCGATCTACAACGCCTTCCCCAAAGAGGGGGTTGAGAAACTGGTGGCCTTCATGGCCGAGTTTGAGAAGAATAACGGGTAAGAATTAGATAAGAGGGATTTCATTTTTTTAAGCCCATCCCTCCCCCTTTGGCCTGCTGAGCATCGCAGGCAGTGGTGGGTCAGGATGCTAAATGTCTGAGGCGAAGCCGAGTTTTTTAGCATCCCCACCACTGACGAGAAGCGCAAGGAAGCCCGCAGGGCCAGGACAGTTTGGGGGTGCCCTTTTCTTGTTTCTTCTTTTGGGCATCCAAAAGAAGAAAGTAATCAGCAGTGCAACCCCGAAGAACGCCGCAAACGTGCCAAGAGAAAATTAATTACAAATACAACAGGTTGAAAATATAAGGTTTATAGGCTAGCACTCCCATCTCTCATGCACTACGAAGGCAAACACATCATCCGCCCCCCCAGCGAGGCCGACTCCATCATCCTCCAGGTCACGGTGGGTTGCTCCCACAATAAGTGCACCTTCTGCGGCACCTATAAAGAGGAACGCTTTCGGATCAAGGATGAACAGGTGATCGAGGCCGACCTTGAGTTTGCCGCCAAGTACTGCCGGCGGCAAAAACGGGTATTCCTGGCCGACGGCGATGTCCTGATCTTAAGCCAACAAAAGCTGGTCAACCTCTTTACCCGGATCAAGGCAAAACTGCCCTGGGTCAACCGGATCAGCCTGTACGGCAATGCGAAAAGCATCCGCCATAAGAGTGTTGCGGAACTTACCGAACTGAAAGCCCTTGGCCTGAACCGGGTCTACCTGGGGCTGGAAACCGGACACCAACAGCTGCTGGACAAAATCCGTAAAGGGGCAACACCGGCGCAAATGGTCGAAGCTGCCGAGCGAATCCAGGCGGCCGGCCTCTTCTTGTCGGTGACGGTACTGCTCGGCATCGGCGGGGTTGAGCTCTCCCTTGACCATGCCCAAGCGACCGGCCGACTGCTTTCCCTGATGCAGCCCAACCAGATCGGCATCCTGACCCTGATGCTGCTTAACAACACCCCGCTATATCAAGACGCCCAACAGGGAGATTTTATTCTCCCCGATCAACAGGGCATGCTCGTTGAACTCAGAACCATGATCGAGCACATGGAGCTAAAGCGCAGCCAACTGCAGAGCAACCATGCCTCAAACTACCTGCCCTTAAACGCCAGGATGCCTAAAGACAAAGAAAGAATTCTTGAGGCAATCGATAGCGCTCTGGCCGGCAAAACCAGACTTAAACCAGAAAACATGCGAGCCCTATGATGGATAAACCAAATCTCAAAAATTTTACACAACAGGAATTAACCGACTGGGTAGTGCAGTTGGGGATGAAATCCTTTCGCGGCAAACAGATCTTCTGCTGGCTGTACCGGCCGGACATCACCGATTTTTCGCAAATGACCGACATCTCAAAAGAGGTCCGGAGCCAGCTTGCCGAAAAGTCCTTCTTCAGCAACCTGCAGCCGGAGATAGAAGAACGCTCCAAGGACGGCAGCGTCAAATACGCGTTCCGCCTGGAAGACGGCAAGGTTATCGAAAGTGTGCTCATCCCGGAGGAGGAGCGCCTAACCCTCTGCGTCTCTTCCCAGGTCGGCTGCGCCATGGGTTGCCGCTTTTGCCTGACCGGCACCATGGGATTTGTCAGAAATCTCAGCCCGGCCGAAATTGTCGGCCAGGTCCAGTCGATCTCGGAGATCGTCAAAAAACAAGGCTATAACCGGATCAACAACCTGGTCTTTATGGGGATGGGGGAACCACTGGCCAATTTCGACAACCTGATCACCGCCTTGAGCAATCTGATGAACCAAAACGGCCTTGATTTCTCAAGCAGGAGGATCACGGTTTCTACCTGCGGACTTATCCCCAAGATCAAAGAGTTAGGCGAAAAAGTTCCGGTAAACCTTGCCATTTCCCTCCATGCCGCCGACAATGAAACCAGGAACAAGTTGATGCCGGTAAACGCCACCTATCCGGTGGACGAACTGCTGGCCGCCTGCCGCGCCTACCCCCTGCCCAATCGCCGAAAGATCATGATCGAATACATCATGCTCAAGGACATCAATGATTCGCCCAAGGATGCCAAGTTGTTGATCAAAAAACTGCACAAACTTGCGGCCAAGGTCAATCTTCTCCCCTATAATGAAAATAAGGTCTTTGATTTCAAGAGCCCGCCCCGAGAACGGGTCGAGCAATTTCAGACCATCCTGCGGGACGCCGGCATCACCGCCCTGCTCCGGGAAAGCCGCGGGAGTGACATCTCGGCGGCCTGCGGCCAATTGGCCACCCTCAACAACGGCGAAGAAGAGAGTTGAAAAAATGAACGGCAACACCTTGAAAATATTGATTATCGACGGCTCAAGCAAGGTAAGGGAAGCCCTTGCCGATTTACTGACCAAACAACTGGGCACTAATACCATCCATGTCGCGACCAACGGCAGCGAAGGCTGGGAGATTATCCAGAAACAAGCTTTGGATCTGGTGGTCTGCAACCGAGCCCTGGCCAAACTCAACGGCTTTGAACTGCTGCTCAAAATACGTGAAAGCAAAAAATATAATAAACTTCCGCTCCTGATGATCCTAAACAAAAAAGATCCGGAAGCGGTACGCAGGGCCCAGAACATGGAGGCCAACGGCGTAATCTGCAAACCTTTCACCCCGGCTGATTTTATCAATCGGACAAGAAGCATCCTCTTTAACAGGACCCAGCGGACCTCCAAACGCTACGACATGCCCTTTGATAACCAAGTAGCCCTGGACGGGGAAACCCTTAAGGGTATCACCGGGCGGATTATCAATATCGGGGTGGGCGGCATCCTGGTCCAGCTCAAATACAGCCGGAACCTGGCCATCTATGACCAGGCCGTAATCAAGATCCAGATCAAGCTCTCCAAAAAAGAAAGCATGGCCAACAGTTTTACCGGCAAACTAATCCGCATTGACTGGGACCATGGGCGCACCGGCGAAAAAACCGGATTTTACGCCTTCGTCTTCGGCAAGCTGCCGACCGATCAGCTCAATTTTTTCGAGATCCTTGCCAGAAAGATTGAATCGGCAACTAAGATTATTAAATAAAAAAAAGGCCCCGGCAATTAAGCCGGGGCCTTTTTTTATTCTATTTCAAACAGATCAATCAGTCAGCCAAGGCCCACTTCTTTGCCTTCAACTCGACCTTGCCCTGCTTGGCCAAAGCCTCCAGAAGTTTTTCAACCTCATCCTTGCCGGCCCCCATTGCCTTGACCAGCGCGGTCACACTCATCGGCCCGTTGGCCAAGGAAGTGAGCAACCCGGCCTCAACCAAGCCGGAGGTAATGGTCTTGCTCAACTTTTCATCAATAACATCATTGATAAAGGCCTGGCTCGGCTCGCCTTCCTTGCGGATGGTCTTGGTGGTGTTCCCGAAACTGACCCGCAGTTTGCGATTGCTCACCAGATTGAGCGCCATATTGATCCGATCTTTCAGCTCTTCCTTGCTTAACCCTTCAGATTCACCAATCGGGCCAAGTTTCTTGGCCTGGGCGGTAAACTCGGTAATCAGCTTGACAAACCTGGGCGCCTCGGCCGCTGATGCCCACTGCAGATTAAACCTGTCCGGATTAATGCCAACCTCGGCTAACACCTTCTTAACCAAAGCACTTACACCCATTGCATCGTAATTACCTACCTGGTAATGACATTCACCGAGTTGTCAGCCACCGGTAAAGATTGCATCGGCCCCTTCGGCAAACGCCTTAAAGATAAAGGATGGGTCGATACGACCGGTACACATCACCCGGATGGTGCGCAGGTTGGGCGGATACTGGTAGCGTGAAACACCCGCACTGTCGGCCGCGGCATAGCAGCACCAGTTACAGAGAAACCCCAGTATTTTAGGGTTAAATTCTTCCTTGCTCATAAAAATAACTCCTACTTGGTTACACCAAAGGCGGTGATTTGTGCAGTTATTTGTTCATCTGTAAAACCGCCCATGGAAATGGAGAATACCGGGCACCGGGATGCACAGATTCCACAGCCCTTACAGGAGGCGGTAATGGTCTCGGCTTTACGCTTGTTATCCTTATCCTTAATAATCCGAATCGACTGATAAGGACAGAGAGATTCACAGAGCCCACAGCCGATACAGCTGGCCTGATCAACGTTGGACACAGTGGGCTCCACCGATACATGCCCCTTGACCAGCGGGATGGCGGCCTTTGCCGCGGCCGCCTGGGCCTGAACCACAATCTCTTCAACCGGCTTGGGCGAATGCGCCAGACCGCAGACATAGACGCCGCTTACCGGCAACTCCACCGGCCGCAACTTGACATGGGCCTCAAGGTAAAATTTATCCTCATTGACCGGGATTTTCAGCAGCTTGCTGAGCTCTTCGGTACCTTCCGGAACAATGCCGACACTCAAGGCCACCATCTCCGGGGCCATGGTCACATCTTCCCGCAGGATGGGATCATGGAATGAAACCTCAAGGCTCTTGCCGCTGCCCTTGATGGTCGGTTTGGCGTCCATGCTGTAGGGGATAAAGATAACCCCCAACTCCCGCGCCTGGCGGTAGGCGTCTTCGGCAAAGCCGTAAGTGCGCATATCGCGATAGAGCACAACGACCTGGGATTCGGGGCTGATCTCCTTGATCTTCAGGGCATTTTTAACGGCATGGCTGCAACAGACCTTGCTGCAATATTTAAGGTCATCACCGCGGGAACCGGCACACTGGACCATGATCACCGATTTGGGCGCACGCTTCTTGCCTTTACCGGCAAGAAGCGCCTCAAGCTCGCGCTGGGTGACGATCTGGTCGGAGTATTTGATTTTGTTGCCGAGTACGGTCTCGGGCCGATGCTCCCGGCCGCCGGTGGCCACGATGATCACGCCGTGATCAATGGTGTTTTCAACCGCCTTTTTACCTTTGGTCACCTTTACGATAGAGGTAAAGTTACCGACAAAACCAGTAACTTCGGCGAGCTCGGCTGAAGTCAACACCTCGATATTCTTATCCTTTTTAACCTTATCGGAAAGATCCTTGAGCACACTGCTCACCTGGTCACCCTGCAGGGTAACGCTCAGGTGCTGAAGATGACCGCCAAGGGTGTCTTGCTTCTCAACCACCGTGGTGTGATAGCCCTGTTCGGCCAGGGTCAGCGCCGCGGTCATCCCGGCAACACCGCCGCCGAGTACCAGGGCCTTGTTGTTAACCTGTACGGTCTGCTCGGGTAATGGTTGGATATGACGGGCCTTGGCAATCCCCATCCGCACCAGATCCTTGGATTTATCCGTGGCCGCCGCCGGTTCGGTGGCATGAACCCAGGAGCAGTGGTCGCGAATATTAACCATTTCGATCAGACAGCGGTTGAGCCCTGCGTCTTTCAGGGTCTCCTGAAACAGCGGCTCATGGGTCCGGGGGGAACAGGCCGCAATCACGACACGGTTCAGGTTGTGCTCCTTGATTTTATTCTTGAGCACTTCCTGCGCATCCTGGGAACAGCTGTAAAGGCTCTGGGCATGGTAAACAACACCATCCATGCCGTCGGTGTAACGTTCTACATCAGCCACATCGACCACGCTGGCGATGTTGATCCCGCAATGACAGACAAAAACCCCGATCCGAACCTCATCATCCGCGGCCAATTTCAATTCCTGGGGATAGGTCTTACTTACCAGACCCTTGCCGCGGTCTTTCTTGATCAAACCTGCGGCCAGGCCGGCTGCGGCACTTGCCTGGGTAACACTTTCCGGAATATCCTTGGGGCCCTGGAAGGCGCCGGCCACGAAAACCCCGGGCTTGGTGGTAAGCAGAGGGGCAAAGGTTTGGGTTTTACAGAAATCATAGCTGTTAAGCTCAAAGCCGGCAATCTCAGCAAGATTTTTGGCATCAGCCGGTGCATCAAGACCAACGGAGAGCACCACCATGTCAAAGGCCTCAAAGCTATGCACCCCGTCCATGGTTGAGTAGGTCAGCTTGAGATTTTTACCCCACGGCATAACCTCGGCCACCTTGGCCCGGACAAACTTGATGCCCATGGCTTCCGCCTTGGTGCGAGCCGCATCAAAACCTTTGCCCTGGGTCCGCATGTCCATGTAATAGATGGAGATCTCCGCCTCTGGATCATGCTCCTTGGCAACCATCGCCTCCTTGATCGCATACATGCAGCAGACCGATGAACAGTAGCCGTTGTCGCAGCCGAGATCACGGGAACCGACACACTGGATAAAGGCGAACTTCTTGGGATGCCGGCCGTCGGACAGACAACGGGCCTCACCTTCATAGGGGCCGGAAGCACAGAGCAGCCGCTCAAACTCCAGACTGGTCAACACGTCGGGATGCGCGCCATAGCTATATTTAGCCAGGGTATCATCAGCTATCCGGCCAAAACCGGGGGCCATGATCACGGCGCCGATGTTAAGCTCTTTTTCCGTGGCCTGCTGATCAAAGTCAATGGCGTGCTGCCTGCACGTCGGCACACAGATCTTACAGGTGTTATGCTTTAAGTGAAGGCAGGCCTCGGGATCAATATAGTAAGTGGCGGGCACGGCCTGGGCGTAGTCAATATGAATAGGCCTGGTAATAGCCAGCCCTTCATTGTAACCATCCACCAAATGACGAGGACAATACTGGGTACACATCCCGCAAGCAGTGCACTTTTCAGCGTCGATATAACGGGGACGCATCCGCAGCTTGGCGGTAAAGTTACCGGGTTTGCCATTGAGTTCAAGAAAATCAGCGTTGCTCAGAATTTCGATATTTGGAGACCGACCGGCCTCTACCAGCTTAGGTGCCAGGATTCAGAGCGAACAATCGTTGGTTGGAAATGTTTTATCAAGCTGAGCCATGGCGCCGCCGATGGCCGCTGATTTTTCAACCAGATATACGTAATAGCCAAGCTCGGTTAAATCAAGCGCCGCCTGGACACCGGCGACACCACCGCCGACTACCATGACCGTGCCTGACTTTTTATCTTTTGCTTGTCCCATAAGGATAACTCCAATCTTATTAAAAAATTATATTGCCGTTAATTGGGCAACTCATCACCTAACACGTCAACCTTGATCGCACAAAGCTTGTACTCGGGGGTCCTGGAAAGACGATCCAGGGCATCGAGGGTCAAGAAATTAACCAAGGCTTCCAAATGGTTGTATGTCGCAAATATCGTTCCCTCCTGGGAACGATCGGTTATTTTAGCACGCATTTCAACCGATCCCCGGCGCGATGTCAACCGCAGCCAAACCTTATCTTTAATGCCAAGCCGCTCGGCATCAACCGGGTTGATCTCGGCAAAACATTCGGGGGAGATATCATCAATCTCCTTGGTTTTGCCGGTCATCGAGCTGAAATTGTACCGGGCCAAATCACGACCGGTAGTAAAATGCAGAGGATATTCCGCATCAGGCATCTCAACCGGTGGGATATAATGTTCCGGAATAAAAAGCCCCTTGCCCCGGGTAAAGGATTTGGTGTGCAACACCGGCGTCCCCGGATGATTCAAATCCAGAACCGGCCATTGCAGACCAACCTTTTCCAGACGCTCATAGGTAATCCCTGCGTATTGCGGCAACAACCCGCAAATTTCTTTAAAGACATCTTCAACGGAAGAGTAATCCATGTCATAGCCCATCTTCCGGGACAGCTCGGTAAAGATCTGCCAATCGGGCTTGGCCTCTCCCGGAGGATTAACCGCTTTCCTGATTCGCTGCACCCTCCGCTCGGTGGAGGTGAAGGTTCCATCTTTTTCAGCAAAACAGGCGCCGGGCAGGACGACATCCGCCATCTTGGCGGTATCGGTGAGGAACAGATCCTGGACCACCAAAAAGTCAACCTCTTTCAGCGCCCCTTGAACATGGGCGATATTGGCATCGGCCACCGCCGGATCCTCGCCAAAGATATATAGGGCGCGAATATCACCGGAGTTGATGTTATCCCAAACCTCGGTGGCAGGTTTACCCGGCCGTCTGGGCAGTTTTACCTTCCAGAGTTTTTCATATTTATCAAAAATATCATCATCATCAAGTGCGCCGTAGCCGGGCAGGGTGTTAAAGAGAGCCCCCATGTCACAGGCGCCCTGGACATTATTCTGGCCGCGCAGCGGATTACAGCCGCCGCCTTCCACTCCGACCTTGCCGCACAGCATGGCCAGATTGGCAATACTTTTAACCCGGTCGGTGCCGGTTACATAATGGGTGATCCCCATCCCGTGGAAAATGGCATGCCGCCCCTGGGCTGCATACATTCTCGCGGTGGTGTAAAGATCCGCCTGGGAGATCCCGGTAATTTCTTCTACCTTGGCCGGGGAATATTCTTTAACAACCTTGACCAGGTAATCAAAATCTTCAGTCCGTTCTTCGACGAATTTCTTATCCAGCAAATCCTCTTCCAGGATGATGTTCATCAACCCGTTCAGGAAGGCGACGTCGGTACCGGGTTTGATCCGTAACCACAGATCCGCACGCTTGGCGAGATCGGTTTTGCGAGGATCGACGACAATGAGCTTCGCGCCGCGATCAACTGCCTGATGGACCCTGAGGCCGATGGTCGGATGACTGGTATCCGGGTTGCTGCCGATCATCATAAAGAGATCGGTCTTGGTTGTATCCGCAATGGAGTTGGTCATTGCGCCGCTGCCGAAGGTGAGGGCCAAACTGGCCACCGTGGGAGCGTGTCAAAGTCGGGCACAGTGATCGATATTATTGGTTCCGATCGCCGTCCGCATAAATTTTTGCATTAAATAATTGTCTTCGTTGGCTGCCCGGGCGCAACTGAAACCGGAAATCGAGTCGGGCCCGTACATCGACTTGATGTCGAAGAAACGCTTGGCCACGTGATTATAAGCCTCTTCCCAGGAGGTCTCAACCAACTGCCCCCCTCTTCTGATCAAGGGCTTGGTCAGCCGATCCTTATGCTGCACAAAGTTATGGGCAAACCGGCCCTTAACGCAAAGCGCGCCATAGTTGGGCGCCAGATCAGGCTCGGCGGTAACCTCCATCAAGGTATCGCCCTTGACTCGGAGCAGAACCTGGCAACCCGCGCCGCAATAAGGACAGGTGGAGCGTATTTCCCGCATCTCCTCATTGACCACCGGCACCAGGGCATCTTTTTTATTCAAAGCGCCGGTCGAACAATTATCCACGCATTTACCGCAAGATACGCAATTATCCTTAAACTTGAACTTCAAGTTTTTCGGGCGACCTTTATCATCAAGGCTTTCAGCGCTGATCGAAAGGGCATCATACTCACAGCTGTTCAGACAGCGTTTGCAGAAGATGCATTTATTCATATCCACCAGGATGGTGGGATGGGAATCATCCTTGGCATAAACAGGAACCTTGCCCATCCCGGTCCGGTTCGGATCAAGGTTATGATCAAGGGCAAGTTCCTTAAAATCACAACGCTCATAGGCTGAACATCCGCAGGCCAGACAACGCTTGGCCTCGTTGAGCGCCATCTTTTCATTAAAACCTAATTTTACCTCATCAAAATCCTGGGTACAGATCTCGGGGGAGCGTTCCGGCATTTTTTCCCGGAGCTTGATGTTAACCCCTTCGAAGTTGCGCAAATCCACATCATCGAAGGTCTTCCCACGGCTGAAGTTAAAACGGCTGTCGGCCGGCCCTTTGGCCACCCCCATTACCTCGGCATGGATATTTTCCGCGGCGCGCCGGGCGGCGACCACCGCCTGAATAACGGACCGCGGGCCGCTGGTAACATCGCCAGCCGCATAGACCCCGGCATGATTAGTCAGAAAAGTACGAGGATTGGACTTGATATTGTTCTTGGGGGTCAACTCGATTGATTCTTCAAGCTTACCGCCGGTAAATTTATCCTTGGTCGCGGAAAGGCCCTGGGACACGACTACGGTATCAACCTTCATCTTGACGTTTGAGCCGGGAATCGCTTCGGGCTCTCTGATGCCCTTGGCATCAGGCTCACCGAGTTTCATGCGGATCAACTCGACATCAACCCCTTTGTCAGCCTCGGAAATCTTGATCGGCGAGGCCATCAACAGAAACTGAACGCCTTCCCGCTTGGCTTCCCGGATGTTGCGCTGATTGGCAGGCATCTCGGTCTGCGCCCTGGGGTAGACGATGGTAACTTCATCAACGCCATTGCGCAGCAGGGAGCGGGCAACTTCCATGGTCACATTGTTACCGCCGAATACCACGGCGCTTTTGCCGTAATGACCATGTTTCCCCTCGCTGTTGTCACGAAGATATTTGGTGGCAGGTATGACCTTGGGTAGAGCGCAACCGGGAATGTCCAGGGTTTCATCCACCGGGGTTCCTGTGGAAATAAGAATGGAGTCAAAGCCCTGAGCCTTAAGATCCTCAAGATTGTAATCCCGGCCCCATTTCTGGCTGAGCCTTACATTGATCCCCATCCGCAGGATAGAGTTGATCTCGTAATCGAGAACATCATTGGGGATTTTGTATTCGGGAAGACCGTAACGCAGCATGCCGCCAAGTTTGGGCGCTGCTTCGAACACGGTTACGTCATGGCCTTTGCGCGACAAGAAATAAGCGCCGGTAAGACCGGCCGGGCCGCCGCCGATAACCGCGATCCGCTTGCCGGTACTAGCCTCCCGGGGGATATTGAGTTCGATCTTGTTGGCCATGCACCAATCAGCGACAAAACGCTTGAGATGGTTAATGGAAACAGGTTCATCGACCAAGATCCGCCGGCACCGGGTTTCACAGAACCGCGGACAAACACGGCCCACGGAAAACGGAAAAGGATTCCGATCCATAACCAGACGAAGGGCTTCAACATACTGGCCCTTGGCCACATGGGCGATATAGCCCTGAACGTTGATCTGGCCGGGACAGGTGAGATTACAGGGGGCCTTACAGTCGCCGAAATGGGTTTCCATCAAGGCGGCCAACCGCTCCTTGCGCTTAGCCACCAAGGCATCCGATTCGGTGACGATCTTCATCCCCTCTTGGATCTCAGTGCTGCAGGAACGGACAAGCCCTTCCATACCTTCAATCTCAACCACGCACAGCTCGCAAGGAACATCGGAAGTCCCCTCTTTCACATAGCATAGTGTTGGGATATGAATCTCTGATCGCTTCGCTGCCTCGAGGATGGTAATCCCCTCTTCAGCAACAATTTCATTACCATTAATACTGATATTCATTGCTGTTCTGTCAGTCTATTGGTTACCGCATCCGGAGATTAGCATCCGGATGCCGGGATAATAATAAAAATCAGGCCGCAGGTTTCCATTCCTTGAGGAAGGCGGGCAGATGACCGGCTTCACGAGGACCGATGGTGATGGTCCACTGAGGCAATTCCTCTTCAAGCTCTCCCTTCATGGAAGCGAGATAACCTGGAATGATCAACTCACGATGCTTAACCTTGTCTTCAATACCGGATTTCTTCATGAACTGGGCAATCATATCAGCCCCGAATTTGCCGGCCGCCCATGCGGTGAGTACCGACAGACCTTCAGTATCCTTGATCAGCAGCCAACTCGGAACCTTGCTGCCCTCAATCTCACCGGAAACAATAAAGTAAGTAAGGGAGAAGTTACAGGTAATAAGAACAGGGGCATTCTCATCAGGGCCGCTGATGCTGTAGACATCTTCCTGAACAACCATGGGCCGTTGCGGATCGGTGAAGATATTGAGCCGCTCGAGCAACAACGGGAAAAGAATATCTCCCTGCAGATCGGATAACACCACGATACCGGCATATTTGGCGATCAGGACCGAGGCGACCATTGCCTCCATCAGCGGATCATCGGTGATTTCGCAAGGAAAGGTAATGGAAGAAAAGCCAAGCGGTTTAAACTTGCTCTTGATCGCGGAGCGGCGGGCTACGACGCTGTCTTCCAAGGCGGCCCGCAGGGTCCGGGCACCGGTGTCGATCATCATGTCTTTAAGGCCGGCAGCGATAAATTTCTCGGTAAGGCCGATAGTTTCATCGATATTTTTGCCCTTAACCGCCATCGGACAGGCAAGTTCCTTGGCCAAAGCAGCCATGGCGTCACCATTATCGACAGTGGCGGCATAAAGCAGAGGCTTACGCTCACCGCAAGCGGCGGCGGCGGCCTTCATGTTGTCGGCATTGTCGCTGATCAGGATAATGCTGGCATCCTCGGCGCCGGCCAGCACCTTGTTGGTCAGCGCGGTAAAGGAGGCGCCGTCATTCTTGCTGTCTTTAACGGCAATAAGATCAGCCTTAAGCAAAACCCCTACCCGCTCGTAACGCAGTGATTTAAACCGCTCGATCCGGCCATCCACATCAGCATCACTCATCTCGGTGGTAACGAGCACGGCAATACCGGTGGGATTTTCAAAACGTTTCTCATGGCGAAACAGACAGGTCTCGCCACCAGTGGTAAACGCGGAATCGCCGGCCCCGAACTTAACGGTCCGAATCGGCGGAGCGGATGCCTCGCCGATCTGCTCTTTAACCTCATCACTAACGTAAGGACATTCACCGATTTCTGACTGGCCGGCAGCCACTTTCATGGCAAAGGCAAGGCAGGTAGGAATGGCACATTCTCCACAATTCTTTTTGGGGAGCATTTTGAGGATCTGAATACCTGTTAAAGCCATCTGTCTGTTCCTCCCAAATATCGAAAACTCAAATTAGAATAATTTACTTTATTAGCTGGATAATTATACGACCGATTCCATCTCAAGAGCTGGGTGACCGACCTTTTTCATAAACTCAAGGATCTCTTCCTCGGTGGTACCATTCTCTTCGGTGGCAATCTTATCAAAAAAGTCGGGCATGCCGATTTCATTGCAGCGCTCTTTAAGCTTGTCGGCGATCTCATCCTTCATCATCTTCGGCAGCCAGACGATACGGGGCAGACCACCCTCAGCCAGGAACAGCTTGGGGCTGGTCATGAAATGTTTGGAAACCCCCATAAAGCCGGGGGTCTGCGCGCCACCACCGGCCATACCGGCCAGAGTGGTGAACTTCATCCCGGAAGGAGTCATCCCCATATAATCACGATTAACAACCATGATGCCGTTACACTGGGGCAGCATGGCGGCAATAGCCTCAAAACAACCACAGGCGGTCATCGGGCTGTTCATCAGCGAGTAACAGGCCAGATCGGTAACCGCGCCGCGGGAAGTCTGGGCGACGAAATCGTTAATGCCCTTGAACACCCCAAGCTTTTCATCAAGACATTCGCCCTTCTGGATCGGCTGGTTGGGGCCGGTGGGGTTGATCTGGTAGGAAGCCTTGCCGTCAAGCCAGTTGTAAGCGCCGCACATCCCGATTCTTTCCGGGGTAATAACACAGACATGGCTCGGGGCAAACGACTGGCAGAGAGTACAGGAGTAGAAGATATCCTCGGTCTCGTCCGTCATGGAACCAAGACGCTTATCCCGCTCGGTGTATACATTACGGGCAAGTTCCTGGACCTCTTCCACCTTATCCAGCTCGGTATAGATCTTAACCTGGATCTTATCGACAATGGCACCGAACTCCTGGTGCAATTTACCGTGCAGAACCTTGCCGAAATGGGCAAAGGAAAATCCTTTCTCAACCGCGGCCTTACCGATCCTGACCCACATGATATTCCGTTGGCCCATATGCATGATGCCCTGGATGTAGTTGATCAGATGATGGAACTGGCGCTCGAGAATAGGCTCGAAATCGGACTGCATCTGACGACCGGCCACCTCGACCAAAATACCGATCGGCAGATTCTGGCCCTGCTGGATATCCTTGATATCAGGCCCTTCGACGGTAACGAGACCATCCTCCACCTCGGACATATCCTTGGAAATAAGAACCTCGACGCCGGAAGTCCGGCCACCGCCGCACTCCATGAACAGATCATCCTTACGGATACGCTCACCCTCAAAGGCGGGACCGAAAGACATCGGGATGTCGATCTTGGTGACATTGACCTTCAGGCCGCGAACCTCAATGGCCTTCTGGACGATCTCATCGTGGGGCACGTTACTGACCACATGCTCGTAGGTGCAGATACCGGTGGGCAACACCTCGGGGATATCATAATCGGAAATGGTCGGGAAGCCCCAGTTGATGGCGCCGGCCGCATTGGCGTACCACTCGTCGGAAACATCGCCGAAAGCCATGACAAAGGCAAAGGTCCGATCCTTATTGTAAAGGAGGTTGCCCCGGTAGTCACCGGGCTTGATGCCGCCGAAAGCCATGGCGACCCGACAGGCAAAACCGATGGCGAAAACCGCGGAGGTATAACTCTTGCCGAACGGAACCAGACGGGTATTCCAACCTACCTGCACCTTGTTTTCCACCAGACGCTCGGCCATGTTCTTGCCGTTGGTCTGATCATGCATGAAAATGTAGAGGTTTTTCTCCTGCAACTCCAAGGCAATCCGGGAGGCAACCTCATTATCATCCGGGGTACCCATGATTGCGGCAAAACCAGGGGCGGTACCGTCGACAAACTCAACACCACGTTTACGGAAAATTACGTCGTCGGCGGCACCCAGCCAAATATTGCTCTCGGTGGGGTCCTCGGTTTTGGTGTAAAGATCGGTTTCTTCAAGATAACGAATGGCCTCAAACATCTCCTCGGCAAAAAAAGTGGCCATACCGGCATCAAGCGCAGGGGCAAGATAAGGAAGCCAGTTGTTTTTACTGACCATTTCAGGCAACAGTTTACGACATTCCTGAAAAATATCCTTCATATCGCCGAGATTCTGAATCTTGGCGCCGAGCATACTGTAAATGACGGGCAGATAATAGGCGGTATTAGGATATGAAATTTCCTGTTCGGCGCCGTATTTTTTAACGGCTGCCTCGAACCTCTCCTCTGCCATGTCCACTATCTTATGTGCCCCTCTGATGGCAGCTGAACAGATAATCTTAGACATTTGAATTCTCCTCTAACCTCTTCTTTATTACCTAATGAGGTCTTTAAACGACGTCCTTATCCGACAGATAAAGACAACGAAGTTTTAACCAATAAGACCGTTGACCATTGATTTGGCCAATGCAACCGCTTTCGGATGACGCATAATCAACAACTCACCGCCGGCCATCATCATACAAGAAGCGGTAATCGCTTCCATCAAAATGCCGCGGCGCTCAGCGTCACCAATCAGATCATCGGATGGCAGCCTGCACTCTTTCGCCTTCCAAACCTCACGACCCAAGTTACAGATAAACGGAACCTGAAGCTTGTCATCCTGCTGGGTCAAGGCGGCCAGACGAATCCGCTCCATAACCGAGTAGGTATATTCAATACCGTAACCCAAAGCACCAATGGAGGGATCGATTAAAACAGTATCAAGGGATACCCCGAGATTCTGCAGAAGAATATTCAACTGCTTGGCAAGATTGACATCAATGGGGGAAGCGGCGACTATCGGATGCTGGAAGGCCATCGCCGTGGCTCCGATTGCCCGGTAGTTGGCATCGGACAACGGGGCCAGACATACCTTTTTATCACCGATCACCGAAGTAATCTCACGCAGAGTCTCGGTATCTTTTTCGCTGTTGCCGCAACCCCAGACAATCACCGGCACATCAACGCTGTTGATGACCTCGGCGGCGGTTTTCGCCGCATCTGCGGAAGAACGATTCTTGCCGTTGGGATCGGTGCTCACCAGGGAGATACAAAGCGCTTCGGCATTATAGCTTTTCACGCATTTCTGAGCCCAGGCTACCGGGTTGTCCAAAACATCGGCAAAATGCTGGCTCAAGGTCGCAGGCCATTCCTCTGGTTTCAAATCGGGAATGTCAAAGGCAATAACCGGCTTATTGGGCATCGCGCCTTCAAAGAGCTGGAAAGGAAGAGTGTTGGCGCCGCCAACCTTTACGGTGCTGGCACCATTGCCGAGAACATTCTCCCGAATTGCTCCGGTATAAGCTTGCTTGTAAGAAGCCTCAGGCAACTTGGTCGAGCGATCGGCCAACGCAGTTTTCTCGGTGGCAAGGGTGGCAACCTCAAGACCGGCAACAGGCGCGGCAGCCTTGGGGGCTTCCTTCTTGGTCTCGACCGCGGCTTTAGCCTCGGCGGCTTTTTTGGCTTCCTGGGCAGCCTTGGCCTCGGCGGCTTTTTTGGCTTCCTCGGCAGCCTTGGCCTCAGCGGCTATTTTCGCTTCCTGGGCGGCTTTGGCCTCGGCGGCTTTCTTGGCCTCCTCGGCCTGTTTGGCTTCCTGGGCCGCCTTGGCTGCGGCGGCCTTCTTGGCCTCTTCGGCCTGGTCGGCTACCGGAGCGGCAGCAGGCTTAGCGGCTGCCGGAGCAGCAGGAGCTGAAGCAGGAGCAGCAGCGGATACCGGTTCACGCCCGAGAATAGCCTCTGCCCCGGCAAACTTAGACAGGGCATCAAATTGATCATCGGACAAACCGAAGGCCTTTTTCAACGCACCAAGACCGAGTCTAACGGACTCGAGCGCCATTTGACGTTCTTTTTCATTCATCTCTTCTTCTCCTGCATCATCTATTTCAATCCTCGCCTGATCAGCACCTGTACTTCCAGCATCCGCAATTCTTGCCCCGGCACAAAGCTGACGAGCCTCATCTTTGGCTGCGGCAATAATTTTTTCCGCCTCAGCCTTAGCTGCTGCCAGAACAGTATCACTTTCCTCGGTTGTAACCGCTTGCGCGCCACCACGAACCTCAATAACTCCGGAGGCAACGGTGACCGCACTTGCAACTGGTTCATCATCAAAAACCGGACGAGTAGCAAGGCCTGCCTGTTTTACAATCTCAGGGACCGCGCTTTCCCATTCAATGGCCATAATATGGACACCGGCAACCCCTTTGATTTCCCGAACCTGATTTATTACGTCAACGCAGATATTGATCCCTTCGGCTTCCTTATCCTTGGCATCCTTCATCCGCGAAATTACCTCATCGGTAACATCCATGCCGGGGACGAAATTTTTCATGTACCTGGCCATGCCCAATGATTTAGGAGGGGTTACGCCGGCCAGAATATGAACTTTTTCATGAAGACCGAGATCACGGACCGCCTGCATGAACTTAGCAAAGCGTTCTACATTATATATAATCTGGGTTTGCACAAAGTCGGCGCCATTGGCAACCTTCTTGGCAAGCCTGGCCGCCCGCACCTCTTCCGAAGGACCGGCAAAAGGATTTGCCGCAGCCCCAAGGAACAGGCGAGGTTCGTTGTTTTTGATTGCCTCACCACACTGAAATCTCTTTTCATCACGCATATCCCGGACCATGCCGAGCAGTTGAATGGAGTCCATATCAAAGACCCCTTTCGAACCTGGATGATTACCAAATTTCTGATGGTCACCGGTGAGACAAAGCAGGTTTTTAAGACCGAGGGCGGCAGCGCCCAACAGATCGCTTTGCATACCGATCCGATTGCGATCGCGACAGGTCATCTGGATAACCGGTTCGACGCCTTCAGCCAAGGTCAAAAGCCCTGCGCTGATACTGGACATGCGAACAATGGCGGTTTGACAATCCGTAATATTCACGGCATCAACATGGCCTTTTAAGATCCGTGCCTTCTCGCGTACGACTTCAGCATTGCCGTTTTTTGGTGGTCCAAGCTCACCAGTAACAGCAAACTCCCCTGAATTTAATATTCTCTCTAAGCGGCTTCCCGATTTCATCGGTATAAATCCTTTTTTCTTTATCTTAGAAAAAGTTCTTCTTTAATTAAACCTTAGCCGGTCCGTGACAGCCCACATCCTTCAGGCCTTCGGAACCGAGATCACGACGCATATCCATATCGAAAAGAACCCTTTCGGTTTTCTTGTTGATACCGAGTGCATCGCGCTTGGCATCTATCTTTTCAATCATGATCCTGGCTATTTCCTTGGGATCCTTGGCAACATTCCAATGTGCTCCCATGGGGCCCATGAGACCTTCAAGCAGATACTTGTTGAACTTATTGGCGCCGGTGGTGGGCAGATCCTGGAAGACAACCTGAGCACCGCTGGCCACAAAGTACTGTCCGATGGCCACAGCTTTTTCACTCATCCACAACGGTGCGGTACCAATGGCCGGCAGATCGGAAATATCATCGCCCAAGCCACCCTGGCGTACCATCTCGGTTGCGGCAATCAAGATCCGGCTGTTATCGACACAGGATCCCATATGGAGAACCGGCGGCATACCGACGGTTTCACAAACCTCGGCCAAAGACTCGCCACAATATTTAGCCGCTTCCGGATTAACCAGCCCTGCCCTGCCGAGCGCGGTTGCGGCACAGCCGGTGGCCAACACCAGCACATTGTTCTTGATCAACTCCCGGGCAATAATCTCATGGGATTCATCGGACAGCTGGAAATTATCACAGCCGACAATGGCGGCAACCCCGCGGATCCTGCCGTTGATGATATTATCGTTCAACGGGCGATAGCTGGCCCGGAACCGACCACCAAGCATGTAGTTAATGGTCTCATGGGAGAACCCGACAACCACGTCGAGTTTGGAATCTTCAGGAATAAAAAATTTGCCGCGTTTCTTATAATTCTTGATGGCCCGCGTCAAAATCTCTTTGGCGGACTCAAGGGCGGCATGCTCCTCGAACTGAATATGAACGGCGCCGTCCATCTTGGCCCGGTAGTTGGTGGTGATAATATCGGTATGAAAGCTCTTAGCCACATCAACCACGGACTGCATGATACATTGAACATCAACGACCATGGCCTCGATGGCGCCGGTGGCCAGGGTAATCTCCTGCTGAACGAAACCGGCCGCTACAGGAATTCCACGCCGCATCAGGATCTCATTACCGGTACAACAAACCCCGACCAGATTGATCCCCTTGGCGCCCTGTTTCTTGGCCAGCTCGATCATCTCGGGAGCTTCGGCGGCGATGCAAAGTGCTTCCGCAAGCAGCGGCTCATGACCATGAACGGTGATGTTAACCTGATCGGCCTTCAAAACGCCGAGGTCAACCATGGAGCGACGAGGCACCGGGGTACCGAACATGATGTCGGTGAGTTCGGTGGAGAGCATCGATGAGCCCCAGCCGTCGCCAAGTGCACAACGGGAGGCCTGGAGCATGATGTTTTTATAATCCTGATCAACACCCATGTGGGTGCGATGCATCATCTCAACCACCTCCCGGTCAATACCGCGAGGGGCAATGCCAAGCTTTTTCCAGATCGCCTGCCGTTTGGGGGTAGCGCGCTTAAGCATGGAAAGCGGCTCATCATCCTGGCTGCCAAACTCGGCCAGGGCCTTTTCGCCAAGCTCAAGGGCGATATCGTTTACTTCACGATCTTCGGTTACGATCCCAAAAACCTCGGCAAGCTTCTTCAGCTTATCGACGTCTTTGATCTGATGGGGGCTGTTACCTTTGGCGGTTTCAATAAAGCCCTTAACCATCTCCCGGGCATGATCGGTATGGGCGGCGGAACCGGCAGCGATCACCCGGGCAAAATTTCTGGCGGCAACGGTATCAGCGGTTGCGCCACAAATGCCGATCATATCCTCAACGCCATCAATAATCTGACAGGGACCCATATTACAGTTACGGCAGCAGGTTCCCCCTGAGCCGAAAAGACAAGCAGACATGCCGCGTGATTTCACCCGGTCATAAGCGGTGTTGATACCCTTGGAAACCTCTTGCGAGAGAACCTGTTTTGAGGAGGTGCAGGTGATTTCCGTACAACCTTCACATCCGTTTCTTGTGATTGCCATGTTTCGTCCTCAGTAGCTTAAGTACTCTATAAATCGGAAATCACTTTCCGAAATACTTATTATATCAAACCGGCAGCCTGCTTGGCGGCCTGAACTGTATTCTTCATCAACATGGTAATGGTCATGGGACCAACGCCACCGGGAACCGGGGTAATGGCCGAGGCTTTTTCCTTAACCGAAGCAAACTCGACATCGCCGGCAAGTATAGCCTTGCCGCTATCGGTCATGCCGATCCGGTTAACGCCGACATCAATTACCACAACCCCTTCTTTAACCTGATCAGCCTTGATCATATTGGCAACGCCCACCGCGGCGATGATGATATCAGCCCGTTTGAGATGAGCGTCCATATCCTTGGTCCTGGTGTGACAGAGGGTCACCGTGGCATTGCCGGCCGGCCGTTTCTGCAGCATGAGGTTGGCCATGGGTTTACCGACGATGTTGGATCGCCCGACAATAACCACTTCGGCGCCGCTGGTTTCAACTCCGGAACGAACCAAAAGCTCAAGGATGCCGTGGGGGGTACAGGGCAGGAAGCACTGCTCGCCAAGAACCATTTTGCCGACATTGACCGGATGGAAACCGTCGACATCCTTTTCCGGATCAATGGCGTAAAGAACCTTGGCTTCATTGATATGCTTGGGTAGCGGCAGCTGAACCAGGATGCCGTTGATCTTGTCGTCTTTGTTGTATTTGTCAACCAGGGCCAGCAGATCTTCTTCTTTGGTATCAGCGTCAAGGGTTACCTGTTCGGAATGGATACCAAGGGCGTGAGCGGTCTTGTTTTTAGCACTTACATAAGACTGAGAGGCAGGATCTTCGCCGACCAGAATGGTGACCAACCCAGGTACCACATTGTGTTTTTCCTTTAGCTCAGAAACTTCGACCTTCAACTCCTCCCGAATAGCTTTAGCCACTTCGGTACCGCTGATGATTTTGGCACTCATTAAATTCTCCTTATATATTCAACTATCTAAAATTATAGAGATCTAATTAATTCCCAATACACTCTGATAAAAAAATGAAAGAAATCCCTGCCCACCAAATTACGTCAACGCATTAGCGCGTAAAACGATGTGGCGGAAAGGTAAAACCAAGGTTTAAGAGCCAACAAAACTACCCAATTCGACGCCATATTTCAATAGGTATATATACCGGATAGAACTAAAGTTCAGTAATTTTTATCAAGGAAAAATGACCAATCGGAAAATATGGCCGTGAAGTCAAATACACGAAAAAAGCAACTAATTGAAATTACGCTGATTTTCCACTACGTTCATTTGCCAGCTTAACAATAATATTATTGGCGGAATTAAGACGGTTAACCACGGTCTTAAAAAGATGCCCGGCAACATCCGGGTATTTAGCAATAATCTCCGCGAGTTTATCCCCGGGAAAGCGTTTAATTTTCGAACGCCCCTTGGAAAGGATCGAAGCGGAACGCGGCTCACCGGAGATGGCGGACATTTCACCAAAATACTCACCCGGCTCGGTGATCTCCGCGATTTTTTTACCGTCTTTAACAACACTGACCGCGCCGGTAACCAGCTTAAAGAAGTCCATATCATTATTATTCTGCCGAATAATAAAATCGCCGTCATCATACTCTTCAATATCAGGATGAACCAGATAGGCGGGCAGACTTTCTTCGGTGACGACCGTTCTTCGCGTCACCTCCTCAAGACTGGTTACCCCTTCCATGGCCTTAATGATAGCCGCTCGCCGCAACGGCACCATCCCCTCGTTGATCGCAATCTTGCGCAACTGGTCTTCCGGCACCTCGGCATTAATCGCCTTGGCGACTTCGTCGGTCACTTCCATCAACTCAAAAAAACCTACCCGGCCTTTATAACCGACCCCTTTGCACTTGGCGCAACCCTTGGGACCATAGAGAACAAATTCCTTTTCCAGCTCATCCTCCTTAAAGCCCAGGGCCAGGAGTTCTTCCTTCGGGGGACGCGCCACCTCTTTCTTGCACTCGCCGCAGAGCCGCCGGCCAAGACGCTGAGAAAGAACCATGGTAACGGCCGAGGCCAAATTGAAGGCGGGAATACCGATATCACGCAGACGGCCAATGGTGGCCGGGCAGTCGTTGGTATGCAGGGTGGAAAAAACAAGATGGCCGGTCATCGCCGCCTTAATACCGATCTCGGCGGTTTCCATATCCCGGATCTCACCTACCATGATAATATCGGGATCCTGCCGCAAAAAAGCCTTAAGGGCGGCGGCAAAGGTCATGCCGACCTCTTTTTTCACATTAACCTGGTTGATCCCTTTAAAGTTGAACTCAACCGGGTCTTCCGCGGTCAAAATCTTGGTGTCCTCACTGTTGAGTGAGTTGAGTACCGAATAGAGCGTTACGGTTTTACCGCTACCGGTCGGCCCGGTAACCAGTAACAGGCCCTGGGGTCTTTCAATACAGCGCTTGAGGGTTGTAAAGGTATCCACTTGAAAACCAAGCTTGGTCAAGTCGACATTAAGACTGCCCTTGTCAAGGATACGCAGAACAATACTCTCGCCAAACAGGGTGGGCAGCGTGGAAACCCGGAAATCAACGGCCCTGTTCCGCCCCATCTTGATCCGGATCCGACCGTCCTGGGGGACGCGACGCTCGGTAATATCAAGGGACGACATAATTTTAATGCGGGAAGTCAAGGCATTCTTGATGGACAACGGCAGGTTCATCGACTTATAGAGGGAGCCGTCCACCCGGTAGCGAACCTGCAGGGATTTTTCATAGGGTTCTATGTGAATATCGCTGACCCCGTCATTGACCGCCTTGACCAAAATCCCGTTGACCAGCTTGATGATCGGCGCATCGGTAGCGGAATATTGATCCGCGCCGCTCTCTTCCCCTAGGGTCTCGATCTCCATCCCCTCGGCTGCCTCGGAGGCGAGGGCGCCGAAATCGTCGATCTGGGTGACCGGCATATCATCCTCTTTATCCTTGGCATCTTTCGCTTCGGAAAAAGACTTATATTCCTCATCGCTGATCTTATAGTAAGTTTTATAGGCCTCAATAATATCCTTTTCCGTTGACACGCAAACGGTAAGGGGCATCTTCACCTCACCCTGCAGATATTCAACCGCAGCGGTGTCGGTGGGTTCGGCCATGGTAATCCGGAGATTCTTGCCTATTTTCCGTAAGGGAAAGGCCAGATATTTCTTGGCAATCTCATAGGGCATTGCCTCGATGGCATCGGGCTTGGGTGGTTCACGACTGATAAAAACCGCCTGGTAATTATGCAGACGACTCAGGAAGTTGAGAATGGTATTCTCGTCGATATGACCCAGGCGACAGAGGATGGTACTTAACCGCTCTCCGGATTTTTTCTGGATCGCAACAGCTTCCTCCAACTGGTTGCTGCTTATCTGCCCCTCTTTCCTAAGGAGATCACCAATCTTAAGCTTGCCGGCGCCAGACTGATCCTTAACCGTTGAACGAAGATTTGATTTTTTTTCCGGTTCGGACATTTTATCTCAAAAAATAAAATTTTAACGATAGATAATCACTATATGTTTATCAGATTAATTCATAATATCATAGCTCTATCAATATATGTAATACTATATCTCCCCTCCCACCGGCAAGCCCAGGCCTAAACAATAAAAAAAAAGGTCGTCGGGATTACCCCGACGACCTTTAACATTACCAGCTGAACAACCTTTTTTTAGAATACACCTTTTACGCGGCCGGTCTCCACGTCAACATCGATACGACGGTAGGCCGGATCAGACGCGGTGCCGGGCATAAGGCTGATGGCGCCTGCAACCGGCACGACAAAACCGGCACCCTTGTAGGTGAGGATGTCGCGAATCGGCAAGGTCCAACCGGTGGGAACACCTTTTTTGGTCGGATCATGAGAAAGGCTGAGGTGGGTTTTAACCATACAGGTGCCCATCTCTTTAAGCTCGGGATCTTTTTCCATCCGATCAAGTTTGGTTTTGGCCTCAGGCGAGTAACTAACGCCGTCCGCACCGTAAACCTCTCTGGCGATCTTATCGATCCGCACACTGAGGGAATCATCAAGCTCGTAGAGGAATTTAAAGTCGTTCGGCTCTTCGCAGGCGTCAACAACCGCATCAGCAAACTCAAGCGCGCCCTCGCCGCCTTTTTCCCAATGACGGGAAAGAGCAACCCTGGCCCCAGCCGCTTCACAGATCCGGCGAACGGCTTTGATCTCGGCGTCGGTGTCGGTGTAGAAGGCATTGATACAAACAACCGGATTGATACCGGCTTTCTTGACGGTCTCAATATGATGAATGAGGTTTTTGCAACCCTCTTCAACCCAGCCGACATTCTCCTTGCCATACTCTTCGGGCATGGGCTTGCCGGGCACCGGAATCGGCGCGCCGCCGTGACACTTAAGAGCCCGGATGGTGGCAACGACCACCGCACAGTTGGGCTTATTGCCTGAGAAACGACACTTGAGGTTCCAGAACTTCTCAAAGCCGATATCGGCGCCGAAGCCGGACTCGGTGACGTTGTAATCAGCAACCTTGAGGGCAACCCGGTCAGCGATAACCGAAGACTGACCAATGGCGATATTGGCAAAAGGACCGGCATGAACGATAACCGGCTGACCTTCCAGGGTCTGCATGATATTGGGATTAAGAGCCTCAACCATCCAGGCGGTCATGGCGCCGGCAACATCGAGATCCTCGGTGGTAACCGGCCGATCGTTGCGGTCGTAACCAACCACGATCTTACCCATTCTCCGGCGCATATCAGCCAGATCATTGGCAATGGAAAGAATGGCCATAACCTCGGAGCTGACCGCAATGGCGAATTTGGACTGCATGGTCATACCGTCCATGTTGCCGCCAAGGCCGATGGTGATGTTCCGCAGGGACTGGGCGCAGAAATCCATGATCCAACCCATCTCCACCTTCTTGGGATGAATGTCAAGACGCTTCAGACCGCGTTTGGCGAGAATCTCGTCGGAATAATTGCATTCATGCTGCATCCGGGAGGTAACGGCAACCATGGCCAGGTTGTGGGCGTTCATGATGGCGTTGATGTCACCGGTAAGCCCCAAGGAAAACGGGGTGAGCGGAATACACTGAGCCAGACCGCCGCCGGCGGCGGAACCCTTGATGTTCATGGTCGGGCCGCCGGAAGGCTGACGGATAGCGCCGACAACACTCTTGTTCCGTTTACCCAGACCCTGAACCAGACCCATGGCGCAGGTGGATTTACCCTCACCGAGCGGAGTCGGGCTGATGGCGGTAACATCGATGTATTTACCGTCCGGCTTATCACCAAGGCGGTTCATAATCCTGCGGTAATCAAGCTTGCCGATATAATGACCATAGGGCAGCAATTCTTCCTTCTCAAGCCCAAGCTGCTCGCCAAGTTCATAAACAGTCTTCATGCGGCTCTCTGCTTCTTCCGCGATTTCCCAGTCAGCATGTTTAGTAGGATCTAAAGCCATTTACTTCCTCCTTCTTAAGAATATGTTCGATATTTCCCTATCCGTATCAAATAAAATCAAAATATTATCTAAAAAAACAACCGCTAAAAGGTGTCCAGGGAAAGATCACCAAACACGGTTGCAAATTTTTCTTTAAAAGCGGCAAAAAGCGGAATCATAATCTCCCGCATCGAGGGCTCGGCATTTTTAGGGGTCCGTAACCTGAAGATATGCAGCCATTCGAGCAGATTGGCATAAACAATGATCTCGGTTTTGCAGGAGTTGGGCAAAACGGTGCGGGCGGCCTGGGGCGAAGAACTCTCAAGCAGCTTGAGATAGATCTTCTCGGTCTCCATCATCGCCCTTTCCCACAGCTCGTAACCTTCAGTGCCCTTTTCGTAAAACATGGGCTTGATAAAGGTGACCTCGCTACCGAACTTATCATCGGAATAACGGCAATAACGCTGGCTTTCCTGGAGAAAGGTACAGGGCCGATGGCGGACAATCTCGTGGGTCACGGCCCGGTTGGTGATAATCTTCACCGCGATATAACGATGCTTGGCCAAAAGATCGGCGGAAAGAGCGTCCACCTCAGCCAGGGTCATCTTGTTGACCTTAACGCCGGACTGCGGAACCCAGCCGCGCTTGGGAACAAGATCCGAAAAAAACAGAGGGTGGAGCTCGCCCAGGTAAGCTGCCACGGCCTTAATCAGCTTGACGCTTGAGTTATCGCGATAAAGCTCCCGGAAAGCCCTGACCGTCCCGGTAATAAGCAGCACCTTTTTTTCAAGACGATCGAACTGAAGGTAGCGGGGAATCACTTCAAGAAACTGCATTATCAGCGAATCGCTATCAACCTCAACCTTCAGGGTAAGGGCTGCCATCTCCATCACGGAATTATGACCATGCTTGATTATTCCACGAATAAAGGGTTCGGTGGAATCACTGGTGATCTTATCTTCCGACTTATAACAGAGGCGGCCGCAGGTCTCAATACGGGTGGCCATGGATTGCTGGTCGAGCTTGTCCAGGATTTCAAATGATGCAGGTATAACCTTCATGCTATTCCTTAAAGAATAAAGATTTTAAGAACAACTGCACTTACAGCTGGCCCCGCCAACGCTCCCCTTGTGCTCTCCTTCCCAGAAAGGCGACATTTTCCGCAACTGGGCGATGATCGGGGGTAACTTTTCCAGTACAAAATCAACATCATCTTCCGTGTTGTAAACACTCAAACTAAGGCGAATCGAACCGTGGGCTGCGGTAAAAGGAACCCCCATCGCCCGCATGACGTGGGACGGCTCAAGGGAACCCGAGGTGCAGGCCGAGCCGGAAGAGGCACAGATGCCGTAGGCATCAAGATGGAGCAGAATCGCCTCCCCCTCGACAAACTCAAAACTGATATTAGTGGTATTGGGCAACCGCATGGTCTTATGACCGTTGAGAATGGAGCGCGGCACCGAATTAAGCAGCCCGTTTTCAAGTTTGTCCCGCAGGGTCTTGACCTTGGTATTTTCAATATCCATTCTGGCTTGGGCCAGCTCACAGGCCTTGCCCAGGCCGACGATGGCGGCAACATTCTCGGTGCCGCCGCGCCGGCCATGCTCCTGATGCCCGCCGATCATGAAAGGAACAAAGGGAGTTCCCTTGCGGACATAAAGGACGCCGATACCTTTAGGTGCGTGTAATTTATGCCCTGAAAGCGAAAGGAAATCAATGGGTACTTGTGACAGGTCGATGGGGATTTTGCCGACCGCCTGCACCGCATCGGTATGAAACAGGATGCCCCGTTGCTTGGCAAGCCTGGCCATTTCGGCAATGGGAAAGATAACCCCGGTCTCATTATTGGCCCACATCACGCTGACAATGGCGGTGTCGTCCTCAAGACTGTCTTCATAAAGCTGCATGTCGATGGTGCCGTCGCTGTTAACCGGCAACTGGGTGACCCGATGCTTGTGGCCGCTCAGCTTATCGAGCTTCTCACAAAGATTTTTAACCGCCGGATGCTCGACCCGGGTGGTGACGATGTGACGTTTTTCCGGAAAGGATTGCAAGGCGGAGAGAATGGCGGTGGAGTCGCTTTCCGTGCCGCAGCTGGTAAAAATCAGCTCATCGGGCTGGGCGCCGAGAAGGTTCGCTATTTTTTGCCTGGCTTCATTTACCACTCGCCCGACCTGCCCGCCGAAACGGTGCATACTGGAAGGATTGCCGTAGAGCTCGGAAAAATAAGGAAGCATGACCTCCAGCACCTCCGGCGCGACCCGGGTGGTGGCATTGTTATCCATATAGATGACCCGGTCCATTACTTCTCCTCCTCAACAATCAGGGTATCGAGAACCTGCTCTCTGAGTTTCTTTTCAACATACTCTTTCAGGGTGGTCTGTGATTTCTTACAGGTGCCGCAGGCGCCGCGCAGGGAAACCGTGACAAAATCGCCATCCACATCGACAAGTTCAATGTCGCCGCCATCCTTGCGCAGGTTGGGCCGAATCTCCTGATCAAGAACCTTTTCGATCATCTTGATTTTCTGAATATTGGTCATGGGCTTGGGGCGCTGATCCGTGATAACCACCGGGGTTTCATGCCGAACCTCACGGAGCAGTTCTTCCAACCGGTCATGGCATTTACCGCAACCGCCGCCGGCCTTGGTAAAGTTGGTAATCTCTTCAACCGTACGCAGGTTGCTCTCCTGAATAGCCCTTTTGACCTCAAGATCGGTAACCCCGAAACACTCGCAGACCACCTCGCCTTCGGCCATGGGGATGGGGATCCCCTTATAACTGGCAATGGCGGCCTCAAGGGCTTCGCGGCCCAGAACGGAACAGTGCATCTTCTCCTTGGGCAGCCCGCCGAGATAATCGGCAATATCCTCGTTGGTGACCTGGGAGGCCTCTTCCAGGGTCATCCCCTTGATCATTTCAGTAAGGGCGGATGAAGAGGCAATGGCGCTGGCGCAACCAAAGGTCTTGAACTGGGCATCGACAATCCTGCCGTCATCGCCGAGCTTGAAGGTGAGCTTCAAGGCATCGCCGCAAGCCAGAGAGCCCACATCCCCAACGCCGTCGGCATTTTCAATCTCACCGACATTGCGAGGGTTCATGAAATGTTCTTTAACCTTATCCGTATATTCCCACATATCTATAATCTCCTGGCCGCCTTCTCATTAAACGAAATCCATCGTTGCCCTTTGCCGACGTAGTTCAGGGCAATCCCAAGAAAACAGAACCAAATCTAAAAAATGAATTAAAATGTATTTTTTGAATGCTTTTCCCGACTCAGAACCTAGCATATTAATTTTTTGGCCTGCAAAAAGCAACAAATAAACGGCAATAAGTGTCTCCTTGCAACCAACGGGGCCCTAGGCCGCATTAACCGGGCAACACCTTGCTGTATTTAATCAGCTTCACCGGGATGCAGATATTGCCAGATCCGCAAGGCGGTATCAGGGCCCACCCCCTCGATTCCGGCCAGCTGTTCAAGGGATGCGGCTCTGATCCGGGCCATGCTGCCCAGGGATTTTAGCAGCGCCTCTTTGCGCACCCGGCCGATGCCGTCTATCTTATCAAGCTCCGAGGCAAAGGCTTTCTTCTTCCGCAGGCTCCGGTGAAAGGTTACCCCGTAACGATGGGATTCATCCCTGATCTTCATCAGATAGAGCAGCACCGGTGAATATACCGGCAAAAGAATGGGATTTTTTCTTCCGGGCCGATAAAGCTTCTCCCCCTCCTCCGCCCGTTCCTTGGCAATGCCGACCAGCTCCACCCTGCCTTTGAGCCCGAGATCGCTCAAGACCGCCAGGGCAACCTGGAGCTGGCCCTTGCCGCCGTCAACCATGAACAGATCCGGCAGCTCATCGAGCTTATCCCCCGGTGCGAAACGCCGGCCTATGACCTCGGCCATCATCGCATAATCATTGGGCCCGTCAACCTCTCTGATCCGGTAATGGCGAAACATCTGTTTCATCTTTTGCCCGTTCACAAAACAAACCAGGGCGCCAACCGCCTGTTGACCGCTGATATTTGAAATATCCAGACACTCAATCCGGTTTGGCGCCACAGTCAGATTTAACTTTTTCTGCAAAGCCCGGGACAGGGCCAGCCATGATTCATCCTTTTTATCCTGCACCGCCAAAACCTGCTCGGCATTACTTCTCGCCATCTCCAGCAGCCCCAGCTTGTCTCCGCGCCGGGGAAAAATCAGTTGAACCCGGTGACCGGCAAGATCACCAAGCCAGGAGGCAAGAGGATCCTCATCAAGCAGCCTGAGCGGCACCAGAATCTCTTGCGGCACCAACCTCTCTTCACTGTAGAAGCGGGCCACCACCTCGGAAAGAATCTCGCCATCATCACCGACCGGATCGGCCAGAAAAAATGACTGCTGGCCGGTGATCACCCCTTTGCGGATGAACATAATCGCCACCGCGATGGCTGCGCCCTGCCGAACCAGCCCGAAAACATCCTGATCAACCTCCCGTTGCGATACAACCTGTTGCTTTTCCAGGGTTTTCCCCAGGGCCTTGATCCGGTCGCGCAATAGCGCGGCCTCTTCAAAATGAAGGGCGGCCGAGGCCTGCTCCATCCTGGCCTGCAACTCCTTGACCAGCTGGCGGTTTTTCCCATCAAGGACCAGAATGACCTGCTGGACCATCTCCAGATATTGCTCGTGACTGATCTTGCCGACACAGGGGGCAAGACATCTGTTCATCTGGTGATTGAGACAGGGCCGTTTTTTTTGCTTAAGCTCTTTATCCGCACAACGGCGCAGGGGAAAGATGGAATTGAGATGCTTCAAGGTCTCCCACATGGCGGAAGAAGATGAAAAAGGGCCGAAATAACGGGCGCCATCCTTACCGCGCCGCCGGGTCATAACCAGCCGCGGCCAGCCCTCCTGCACCGTCACCTTGAGCCAGGGGTAATTTTTATCATCTCTAAGGATAACATTATATTTAGGGCGGTACTGTTTAATCAGCGAGGCTTCGAGGATCAGGGCCTCTTTTTCGGAGTTGGTGACAATGGTATCAATGGCCACCACCCGGGCAAGCATGGCCACCGTTTTACTCTGCCGGCCAAGATCAGTCCGGGCATAGGATGACAGCCTTTTCTTGAGATCTTTGGCCTTGCCGACATAAAGCACCTCGTCTTCCCTGTTTTTCATCAGGTAAACGCCGGGGGCGCCGGAAACGCTTTTCAGGAAATCTTTAAAATCAAAGGAGCTCATTGCAAACCTTATCGTCAAGCGGCAACAAAAAATATACTTGCTATGCTTCTCCCTAATTGCAGAAGCCTATTTTGTCAAATTCAAACAAAAAACCCGAAGTCTTTCGACTCCGGGTTTTTTGTTTGTTATTTATTATAGAATAAAAAAACTATTCTTTCTTTTCTTCCAAACCTTTTACCACCAAAGCCCCGGCCAGTCCCAGCAGGCCGATATTCTTGATCTGCTTCATGGCCGGCATCATCATTCTGGCCATGACGGCCCTACGACGATTAGCCTCCGGCATATTCTGGGGAATAGACGTGGAGGTCAACAAAGACATGTCACGTTTATTACCATAATATCGAACATTGGGGCCGATCTTAACGTTGGCGGACTCCAGCTTTGCCGCGCCATTCTTAACATATTTGGCAACCTCCGACTGAGGATCATTGAGATCGCCGAAGATGCGGGCGCCGGCCAGGCAGGTCTGGACACAGGCCGGATCAAGTCCCTGATCCCGGCGCTCGACACAGAAGGTACACTTATCGGCCTTGGGCTCATCTCCCTCATCATTGATATAACGAGCCGTGTAAGGACATGCATCCGCACAGGCACCGCAACCGACGCAACGTTCCTTGTCGATCTGCACCGTACCGTCAAAGGGATCTTTCCAGGTGGCCAAAACCTCCATGGTTTGGGTTTTACCGGTTTTGGCATCCTTAAAGGTCATTTCAACCGGATCAACCGGACACAGGCCGACACAGGCAGGCTCGTCACAATGGTTGCATAATCCGGGATAATAGGTGGATGCCAGGCCGTGGGGCGTGTTGCTCGGCCCAAGACGCTTCACCCAGTTTCGCCCCTTAGTGGCGGGCACCTCCCATTCAGCCTTACAGGCAATAGCACAGGCATGACAGCCGACGCATTTATCAAGATCTATAATCATTCCGTATTGACTCACGGTAATACCTCCATAAACAAGTAGTTAAATTTCCTTGGGTCTTTAATGCAATATTTTTATTAGCCTCAACCCGGAATACTGATAATCTTGTCGTTCTTTACGATTCTGACAAAGTTATTGCGCATCGCGCTGGCGCCTGTTTCCGGATCAACAGCGAGTTTGGAAATAAGACTCTGATCATCAATACCCTTATCAACCGCCACTGTCATTGCAGGATTCTTTGTACCATAACCATGGGCCATGTACACGGTATCTTTACGAATACCAGGGGTTACCTTGAGGACGGTAGTGGTTGTTGAGCGTACGCCGTCCTGGTTAACCAAGCCGATCCGATCTCCATCCTTAAGCCCCATTTTCTGAGCGCTTTCGTCATTAAGCCAGACCGGATTTTCGGGAATTTCATTATGCAGCCAGACATTGTTCTGGGTTCGATTGAAGGTATGCACCGGAGAACGGCCATAAACCAGACGGGCATAGCCCTGGGGCGGCTCCGGTACCGGCAGGTAAGCGGGAGCACCCGGGAAACCGGCATCGGCCACATCTTCGTTGAAAAAGTTAACGGAAAAAGCCTTGCCGTAGGGGTCGGCCCCGGGCTGGATGTGAATACCGTCCTCCTTCTTCAATTGAGCAAGACTAAGATTAGCGGCGGCCAGGCTCTTGTCCACCAGTTCCTCAACCGAGGCGACCGGAATATGCTCACCATAGCCCATCCTTTTGGCCAGCTCATTGGTAATCCACACGGAATCTTTACGCTCATGATCCGCAGTAACCGAGGCAACCAGAGGCATCCGCGCGGAAATATACTGCTGATGAGGGTCGGCAAAATTCCACTGGGTGCCGGTCTTAACATAGTCATGGCGTTCGAGATATGAAAGCTCCGGCAACAGGATATCGGCATACATGGTGATATCGGTGGGCATCAAATCAACGACCATGACAAAGTCCATCTGCTCGAGCATCTTAATAGTAAGATCCTGGCCCGGCACCGTCTGAATGGGATTTTGCCCCCAGGCGATAAAGCTCTTGATCGGATAGGGCTTGCCGCTGACCGCCGCATTCCGGATAAGATCAGTGGGGGTGCCCGGCGGAGAAAACTTATGAACTTCAGCCATCTTGTGCAGGGCGTGTTCCTCGGCATGCTCATGGTTGATTTTGGGCCAGCTGACGCTGCCCACCTTGGGCCCCTTGGGTTTGACAAAGCCGCCTTTTACGCCGATGGCGCCGAGCAGACCGGTGAGGCAGGCCAAAGAGCGTTCCCGCTGAAAATCATTACCATGCCAGCTCACATGGCGACCGGGATGAATGGAAACATTAGGTGAGTTGGCGGCAAGCAACTCCGCAACCTCTTTAATCTGGGCGGCCGGCACATCACAGATCTTGGCGGCCCAATCACATGAAGCATGGGAAATTGCCTTGGTAAAGGGCTCAAAGCCCTCGCCGTTCGCTTCAACATAGGCTTTATCATACTTGTTGTTCTCAACCAGATAATTCATCACCGCTAACAAAAAGGCGGTGTCGGTGCCCGGTTTAATCTTCACCCAGATGTCAGCCTTGGAGGCGGATGCTGAAAAACGAGGATCGACTACAATCAATTTGGCGCCGTTCTCAAGCCCTTTCAGATATCTCTTTAAGTGAGAGACATGGACGTTTTCACCGAAATGCCCACCAAGGAGCATGATCGCCTTGGCATTGGCCATATCGACGTTTTCACCGGGCGCAGTACCCAGGGTGGCCACATAAGCGGTGTCACGAATGCCCCGACACTGGAAGAAAGAGGCCTCGGAATTATTGGGCGTACCGACAACCCGCTCGAAAAAATGCATGGGATACTTTGCAGATGAACCGTGGGGAAAGATTGCAGTGGCATGGGGACCATATTTATCAATCACCCCT
>DUZU01000023.1 GCA_013349285.1 Deltaproteobacteria bacterium
TTGGTGATCAGGTAATCGGCAGCGGGTTCACCCTCTGCCAAACCGTCGAGGATGGCATCAATCGCCTCCTCGCTGTCCACCCCCTTGAACCACCAGTTTTCGGGCTGAATGACCATGATCGGCCCTGAATCGCATTGCTTGAGACAGGTGGTGGCGGTGATCAAACAATCCAGATCGCGGTCAAGAACCTCTTCTTCAATATATTGCAAAAAACCGTCGGTCTGCTTGTGACAGATCCCCTTTTTATCGCCTGCGACGCGAAAACTCTGACAGAGAATGATTTGTCGTGCCGGAATTGCCATGGTGAAGCTCCTTATGTTTTTTTCAGGGACAGAATAACTGCCCCCCTGTTGTTCTTAACTAATCCCCGACCCAAAAAAGATCAGAAGCGGTGCAGGCGCGGGCGACCGAGACGGCTGACCAGAGCAGCCCTCTGTCAGCGGGCCCGGACGACCGCAGATGTGCCGCTTATGGCCTTTTTCCCTTTTTACCGCCGCCGAAGAGAACCTCCACCGTCCCCTCCACATTATCGTCGCTGATCAGCAGGGGCAGGCCGTGTTGTCCTAGAATCCGCCGCGGTTTTGGACCGGCACTGGCGGCCAACAGAACAAAGCAGTCAGCTAAAATTTCAGAAACCTGCCGCCAGCGGCTATCGCCGCCACCAGGCTCGGGCAGCTCGCGCGCCTCGAGCAGACAGACCAGACCGTCTTGTCTGGCTCCGTAGATCAGGGCCTTGATCGCCTGGCCCAGATGGAGGTCGATATCCATGCCGTTACCACTGAGGACCGCGACCTTGCCTTTTCCCGGCCGGGGCCGGGGCAGGTTGCCTGCTGCCAACTTACACGCCTCATTGCTGTTCCGAGCAAGGCCGATATAGACCGGCGGCGCCGCCAGGGGCAAGTTGGTCACCAGCTCGCCCAGCTCGGCCAACCGGCGACTACTTAGGGCGGCAGGTTCTTTTTCGGCCCCGCAGGGCATAAAGGGCAGCAGGGTCATGGCGCTGCCCCCCAAATCCGCCACCGTCTCGGCAAGCTCTTCAATATGTATATCGTTATAACCGGGATAAACCGTGGTGCTTACCGTAAAGGCCAGACCTGCCTTGCCGCAGGCCTGCATGGCCCTGGCCTGCCCCTCTACCAGCAGGGGCGCAACCCTGACCAGAGGGATGGTCTTTTTCTCCGGCCTGATCCAGGCAAAGAGTTCTTGCACCACCTCGGGCCGCACCGCATCCACTAAAAAATTGACCCCGACCTGCAACCCGGCCAGCTCGGCCAGGTATGCATCGATGCCCAGCCCCAGAGTGGAGATGGTTATGGCCAGCTCCGGGTATCTTTCCCGAACAAGCCGGAGACATTCCAGGGTGAGCTCCGGCGTTGCCAGGGGATCACCGGGTCCGGCCAGCTCCACCATCGCCACCATGGCGCCCTGGTCCAGGGTCTGGCCGATGAGCGCCAAGGCCTCGGCGGGCAACAGAGCCCGGTCGAGCAAGCCGGGGGCGGCAAAGCGTTTACGAGCCAGGGCCCGGGGAGCGATGGCCAGTTGCAGCCATGGGGCCTGAGACCCGGAACCGCAACAACATTTGGCTATGCTGATCATCGTCATGGCCGTCTGCCCTTTTTTAAGGTTAAGGCGGCGGGGAGCCTCCCCCGCCGCACCTGATTAAAATACTAATTCAAACTTGGATTCCGAAGCGTCACGATCCTGACGATCCATCAGCACCCCGAGAATCTTCTCCAGCAAGCGCAAACCGCCCTTGTAACCGACGGTGGGGAAGTACTGATGCCCCTGACGATCAAGGATGGGGAAACCCCAGCGAACAAAAGGCAGATCCTCGTCCCGGGCAATGTACTTGCAGTAGGTGTTGCCGATAATCAGGTCCACCGGCTCGTTCTTGATCCACTGGTGGAGCAGAAACATGTCGCCCTTGGCCTTGACGTTGACCTTACCCCCCATGTCCTTGGTGATCTCCTTGATCCTTTTTTCAAACTTCTTGCCCGGGGTACCGGTGACGATATGAACCGGACACATGTCGATGGAGACCAAAAACTCGGTCATGGCAATGAGCTGATCGGGATCACCGACCAGGGCCACCTTTTTCTTATAAAAATACTGATGCATGTCGGAAATCATATCCACCAGCTGCCCCCGCTCAAGGGCGATCTCATCCGGCACATTGACCCCGGCCACCATCCGCAGGGCATCGATGAAGCGGTCGGTGGCCTGAAGGCCAAAGGGCATATCCAGCACCTGGCAAGGCACCTTATGCTCCTTATCCAGATAGCGGGCCGCATCCGCCGAGCACCACTCGCCCAGGGCCAGGGTGCCGATGGAGTCGCCGGTGGATTTCAACTCGGCCACCGTGGTGCCGCCCTCCGGAAACATCTTATACTCGCCGGAAAGCGGGCCGTTGAGCACGCCGGAGGTGTCCGGGAAGAGGATGGTTTTCACGCCGACCATATTGGTCAACCGCTTGATCTCCTCCATGTCGGACGGCTCCACCCAGCCGGGAATGATGTTGACCTTGCCGTTCTTCTTGCCGGTGGGCTCGGCCATGCCGGCCATAGCCGTCACCATGTTCGAAAAACCGGTAACGTGCGAGCCGGCATAGCTCGGAGTGGAGGCGCTGATCACATACTTGCCCTTGGGGATCTTGCCCTCGGCCAACGCCTTTTTCTTGATCTGCGGCAGGTCGTCGCCGATGGTCTCGGACAGGCAGGTGGTATGGACGGCAATCACCTCCGGGCCGTAGACGGTGAAGATATTATTAATCGCCTGCATCATATTGGCCGAACCGCCGAACACCGAGGCGCCCTCGGTAAACGAGCTGGTAGAGGCGGATACCGGCTCCTTGTAATGCCTGGTCAGGGCGCTGCGATGATAGGCGCAACAGCCCTGGGAGCCATGACTATGGGGCAGACAGCCGTGGATGCCCAGAGCCGCGTACATGGCGCCGATGGGCTGGCAGGTCTTGGCCGGATTAATGGTCAAGGCCTTGCGCTCCGTTATTTCTTTAGGTGTATGTCGTAATAACATGTCGTTATCCTCACGAACCTGCAAAAACAGGTTTTATAATATTGTTAAATCATTCCCCAAAACGCCGTCCAGTGCCGGAGATACAAGGAAGAGACCTGCTCGCCATAGCCCAACTATGCGAGCAGGTTGATGACGCCGTAAATTCGGTGCTGGACGGCGTTTTCATCCCCTACTCCCAGTTGTAGGATGCCGATAACTGCAAATCCTTCTGCCAGGGCGCCTTCATGTAACTCCAGACCTTGGAGCCCACCAGGCGGTCAATCTCCTGATAGAAATTGATCGCGCCCTTGAACCCGGCATAGGGGCCGCCGGAGTCGTAGCTGTGGAGCTGCTTCATCGGCACCCCGGTCTTCTGGATGGAAAACTTCTCCTTGATCCCGGCGCAGAAGATATCCGGCTTCATGATCTCCACCAGCTTCTCGGCTTCATACTGGTTGAGATCGTCGATGATCAGGGTACCCTTGTCCATGTCCGGGATGATGCCGGCATAATGCTTGAACTTGTAACCGGCCTTTTCCAACGCCTCGATTTCCTTGATCGTCTTGCGCGGCTTGAACCGGGTTGCATCCGCCTCCACCTCCAGCTCTTCGATATTGCGGCTGTCCGCATCCAGCTTGAGATCAGGGATGACCTGGCGGCCCTCGTAATCGTCACGATGGGCGAACTCGTAGCCGGCCGCGATGGTCTTCATCCCCATCTCATTAAACAGGCCCTGGTAATGATGGGCCCGGGAGGCGCCGACAAACATCATCGCGGTCTTGCCCGCGGTCCTGGTGCGGACCTCGGCGGCAATGGCCTCGACCTCGGGCATCTCCTCGGCTATCACCTTTTCCACCGTGGCAATGAGCTTTTTGTCGCCGAAATACTCGGCAATCTTGCGCAGGGACTTGGCGGTGGATTCGGCGCCGATAAAGTTGACCTTGATCCAGGGGATGCCGTACTTGGTCTCCAGCATATCAGCCACATAGTTGATCGACCGGTGGCACATTACCGCGTTGAGATCGGCAGTGTGGGCCGAGGCAAACTGATCATAGGTGGCGTTGCCGGAAAAGGTCGAAATACAGGTGATGCCGCATTTCTTAAAGATCCGATCAATCTCGAAACCGTCGCCGCCGATATTGTACTCGCCCAGCAGGTTGATCTTGAACTTGCCCGGTTTTACCTCATCGTTTTCCCCGACAATATGCCGGAAAACCTGATTGTTGGCGATATGGTGACCGGCGGACTGGCTGACCCCCTTATATCCCTCGCAGGAAAAGGCGTATACATTACAGTCGCCGAATTTCTCCTTCATCCGGGCCGCCACCGTGTGGATATCATCACCGATCAGCCCCACCGGACAGGTGGCGAAAACCGCGATCGACTTGGGATGAAAGAGATCGTAGGCCTCCTGAATGGCCGCGGTCAGCTTTTTTTCGCCGCCGAAGATGATATCCTGCTCCTGCATGTCGGTGGAGAAACAGTAATTGATATAGTTTTCACCATCCGGGCCGGGATCGGTCTGGTTGCGCCGGGTCAGCCAGGCGTAAAAGCTGCAGCCTATAGGGCCGTGCACCAGGTTGACGATGTCGCGGGTGGGTCCCATGATCACGCCCTTGCAGCCGGCATAGGTACAGCCGCGCATGGTGATGATGCCGGGGGTGGTCCGCACATTGGCGGTAATTTCCGGCGTGGTGTTCTCCAACGCCTCGTTAATCATTATCTGTTTGGCGCGTTTGCGGGCTACCTTGGGCGGATATTTCTTCAACAACTCCGCTTTGACGTCGGCAGGATCCCACTGCACCATTTTTTTCTTGGTTGCTGTTGCCATTTTGTTGCTCCTAAATGTGTTAAGACCGGCTTGAACCTGTTCCATGCGTGAAAATTCAGAGCGACGGGAAAAACAGAAGCCGGCAGAGGATACCCCTTGCTTAATTCCGACCTCCGGATTCCGGATCCACCCCTGGTTAAACGATGGACTTCTCGCCGGTCTCCCCGGTACGCACCCGCACCGCATCGGCCAGCGGCACAATAAAAACCTTGCCGTCGCCCGGCTTGCCGGTCTGATTTACATTGATAATTGTCTCCACCACGCAATCAACCATGCTGTCTTCCACCACGGCGGTGAGCAACCGTTTCGGGTAGAGCTTGCCCTTTTCCCCCAAGAGAGCGGCGGCTTCCACGTAACCCTGCTCGGCCCCTTCCAGGATATGGGTATTGACAAAGCCCTTGCCCCGACCTTGGGCCTCATGGGCAAAGAAGGCGTCCACCCCGCAATCGGTCAAAGCCTGCTTGGTCTGGTTCATCATATTGATGCGCACCACGGCGATTACCTCTTTCATGCCGGCACCCCCTCGGCGGCCGCCGCGGTCTCCTTAACGCCGGAGCTGATGGTGTAGGACTCCTCCACCTCACTGACAAAGATCTTACCGTCGCCAAAGGCGCCCTTGCCCTTGGTACGGGCCGTATCCATGATGGTCTGGATAACGAAATCCTTATCCGCCGCGTTCACCACGCTCATCAGCATGACCTTGGGGATCTCATCATAGGTGACATCGCCGATCTTGATGCCGCGCTGCTTGCCGCGGCCGGCAACCGAGTATTTGGTAACCGCCGGAAAACCGGCATCCATGAGGGCCGCCAGCACCGCGTCTGCTTTTTCGGGCCTTATAATTGAGCGAATCATGATCATCATAACCGTATCTCCAACTTGGCCGGCAGGGCGCATGCCCGGCCGGTATATTCTCTTAGTTTGTCTAAAATGTATTATGGCCGAACTTACACAGCTTCCATCAAACCGTACTGCATGAGCAGGGCTTCCAATTCCTCGATCTCCAGCGGGGTGGGGATGACGAAATCCTTGTTTTCGTCGATGGCCTTGGCCAGGCCCCGGTAGGCATCGGCCTGGTCGACTTCCGGTTTCCACTCGATAACGGTCTTCCGGTTGATCTCGGCCCGCTGCACGTCGTTGTTACGGGGCACAAAGTAGATCATCTTGGTGCCGAGCTTTTTGGCAAACTCCTCGATCATCTCCGCCTCGTTATCCACGGCGCGGGAGTTGCAGATCAGCCCCCCCAGGCGAACCGTGCCGGACTGCGCGAACTTGACGATACCCTTGCTGATGTTGTTGGCCGCGTACATGGCCATCATCTCTCCGGAAACAACGATATAAATCTCTTCAGCCTTACCATCGCGAATCGGCATGGCGAAGCCGCCGCAGACCACGTCGCCGAGAACATCGTAAAAGGCGTAATCCAGGGCCTCACTTTCCTCGTATGCGCCCAGGGACTCCAACATGTTGATGGAGGTAATGATTCCACGGCCGGCGCAACCAACCCCCGGCTCAGGCCCGCCGGACTCAACACACCAGGTGCCGCCATAGCCGGCTTTGCGGATATCCTCGAGTTCAACGTCCTCGCCCTCCTCGCGCAGGGTATCGAGAACCGACTTTTGCGCCAGCCCGCCCAAGAGCAGGCGGGTTGAATCCGCCTTGGGGTCGCAACCGACCACCATAATCTTTCTCCCCATTTCCACTAAACCCGCCACCGTATTCTGGGTGGTGGTTGATTTCCCAATCCCGCCTTTGCCGTAGATCGCCACTTTTCGCATTGTTGTTACCTCCTTGCCGTTTGTTATATTTGATGAACTTCTTAAGAATTTCACCGCAGTTAACAAACCTCTATCGCAAGGGCTGTGCCAACAAAAGCCAGCCATTGACCAGCAAGGAGACAAGAGCCTGATATTGCGTGTTATTTTTTACGAATCATCGGCAAAAAAAACCGTGCCACCCCCTGTTATCGACATCTTCCTTTTTGCAACCCCCCTTACAAAAACGAAGCTACCCATCCACAAACGAAACACCCAACGGCCGGAAACAGAAAATACAAAAATGTAATTTTACTAAAACGAAAAATTGCCAATTTTCACCAAAACTACATTTTTGAAAATAATTAGTAGCAATAAAAAACAATAATTTTATAAGTAAAAACATACTGATAAACCATTGGAACCAAGAATAATATTACATTTATGAAAAACATGGTCCATATATTGCAAAAGACAATATAACAACACCTTGCAGCATCGCGCACCAAGAACAAACACCACACAAAAGCCTTATCTAGGGGAGGGGAACCCAACACCATGAACAATTTGAGCCGCACTTCACAACTTGAACTCCAGGCCCTGTACCAGATCTCACAACTCATTGGCTCGGCCCTGGAAATAGACAAAACCCTGTCCGAAATACTCGGCATCCTCCACGAAACCTTGCGCATGGAGCGGGCCACCCTGGTCTTACAAGACGACCATGGCGAAAAACTTGCCATTGTCGCCTCCTATGGCCTCACCCGCCAGGAAAAGCTCCGGGGCATTTACCGCCCCAACGAAGGGATAATCGGCAGAATCTTTCAGACCGGCATGCCCTTTGCGGTGCCGGATATCCACAGCGAGCCGCTGTTTCTCAACCGCACCGGGGCACGGGCCAACCTGGCCAAGGGGGAGATCTCGTTTATCGGGGTTCCGGTAATCGTGATGGAGGAACCAGTGGGAGTGCTTTCGGTGGACAGGCTCTTCGGACCGGAAATCTCATTTGAAGAGGATATCCGGTTCCTGACGGTGGTGGCCATGCTCATTGGCCAGTTCCTCAACCTCAACAAAGCCTTTTCCCTGAAACAAAAAGTTCTGGTTGAGGAAAACCTGCAGCTCAAACAGGAGTTGCGCACCCGCTACAGCCACCACAACATCATCGGCCAGTCCAAGCAGATGCAGGATCTGTTTCGCTATATCGACAAGGTGGCGCCGAGCCGGGCCACCGCCCTGCTGCTCGGCGAATCAGGCACCGGCAAGGAGCTGGTGGCCCGGGCCATCCACCAGGCCAGTCCCCGGGATCAGAAACCCTTTATCAAGGTAAACTGTGCGGCCCTGCCGGAAAACCTGCTGGAAAGCGAACTGCTCGGCCACGAAAAAGGCGCCTTTACCGGGGCCATAGCCTTAAAAAAAGGAAGATTCGAACTGGCCGACGGCGGCACCCTTTTCCTCGATGAGATCGGCGAACTGCCCCTTGCCCTGCAAGCCAAACTGCTTCGGGTTCTCCAGGAACAGATGTTTGAGCGACTTGGCGGCACCCAGACGATCAAGGTTGATGTAAGGGTCATCGCCGCCACCAACCGCAGTCTTGAAGACTGCGTCAACCAGGGCATCTTCAGGGCCGATCTCTATTACCGCCTCAACGTGGTGCCGGTTATTCTGCCGCCGCTCCGCAAACGACAGGAGGACATCAGTCTGCTGCTCGATCACTTTCTCCAGGAGAGCAACAAGATGAACAACCGAGAGGTGCGCCTTTCTAGTTCGGTGGTGCAATTTTTATGCGAATACCGCTGGCCCGGCAATGTCCGCGAACTCCAGAACCTGCTCGAACGGCTGGTTATCATGGCCGACGACAACAAGGTAGAGATGAGCGATCTGCCCTGCGTGATGACCGCCGAACCGGAAACGCCGAGCCTGCAGGCCCCGCCCTTACCGACAACGGGCAACTTTTTGGAAATCCCGCCCGCCAATCTCCAGGCACCGGCAATGGCCGGCCCGGGCAAATCGCTGAAGGAACTGGAAAAGGAACAGGTAATCTCCGCCCTTAATCGCCACGGCTGGATCCAGGCCCGGGCGGCCAGGGAGCTGGGCCTGACCCAACGCCAGATCGGCTACCGGATCAAAAAACACAAGATCGCCATGCCGGAGATTTCCTACTGACCACCAACCGGCGTAAACGTGTTTCACGTTAAATAGAAAAAGTTGCCCGTGGGAGCGGCTTCAGCCGCGAATCAAAGTTGCGCCTCAAGTATTTTCTTCGCGAATAAATTCGCTCCCACCAAAAAACTTGATTCAAACTTCAATCGCCGGCCTTTATTACCGACTTAAAGTCAATGGCAACCGAGAAAACATCATGAGATAATAGCGAGATAATCGCCAAAGAAGGTATTGAAATTACAGGTCAGCTCTTCACGAATGGCGACCGCATTCCCAAAAAGCTCGGCAGGGTTCAGCGCCAGCCCCCGAAACGAGGCGAGCCACTGCCAGTCATTTTCCAGCCAGCGGGACATATCCTCGGGCACGGCCGCATGGTTATCAAACTGCACCCCGAGAATATGGGGCCGATCCTGGAGCGAGAAGGCTTCCACCTGACACTGGGCCGAGGTAGCCAACAAGGATAGCTGCTTGGGCAAAGGCTCGCACACACTTTGACTATGCCACTTAAACAACGGAATCGCCTTGGGGAGATTGACAAAGGCGGGATGTTCCCTGCCGTCATGGGTTAAATAGCCCTGAACAAAACCGATGCTTGGCGCAAAATTAGGCCCGACCTTGGCCCCGAGGGCCTCAGCCAACAACTGATGGCCAAGACAAAAGGCGAGAATCGGCTTATCCGCGGCAACCGCTCTCTTGATAAACCTTTTTTCTTCAACCAGAAAGGGATACCTCCCCTCCTCCGCCACATTGGGTGAGCCGCCGAGCAGGATTATCCCATCGTAATTACTGAAATCAGGCAGCCAATCCCGCCAGACCCGGACCAGATCAAAGCGAACATTATGCACCCCCATCGCAAATTCAAGGAGCCTGCCCGGACCGGCCCAATCGGTATGTTGCAAGATAAGAAATTTCATAATGCCCAACTCTAAGAAAATTCTGACGATAACCCTGCCTGAGCCCCATACCGGCAAGCACCGCGGAATCGGCCTCAGCCGCGAATAATAACCGGCTGCCCACCTTAGCTTGTTAGCAACTCAAGATATTTTCGCGAATAAATTCGCTCCCACCAAAATCAGCGCCCAGGGTTGCCGCCATTTTTTATTGCGGCTGCGAATCAGCTCCAGCAAAAAAAAATGGCGGGCTCCTAAACACAACCCGGAACCCGCCATTCATCTTATTATCTGTTAACCGCCTAGGCCTGTTTTGAGCCCATCTGGAAGTCATAGTAAGAATGACCGCCATGCTCGCTCACATCAAGGCCCTCCATCTCTTCCTCCTCACTGACCCGCAAGCCGACCATGGCATCGATCACCTTGAAAAGAATAAAGGAAGCAACAAAGGCCCAGATAAAACAAGCCGCGATCCCGGTCAGCTGAACCATGATAATCTTGGCGGTAACGCCCTCGATATTAAAAAGCCCGGCAGCCAAGGTACCCCAGGCGCCACAAACCCCATGCACGGAAACAGCGCCGACCGGGTCATCCACTTTGATCCTATCGAAAAAGAGCACGGCCAACACCACCAGCACCCCGGCAACCGCGCCGATAATAATGGAACTGGTCGGGCTCACATTGGCACAACCCGCGGTAATACCCACCAGGCCGGCCAGGGCGCCGTTAAGGCTCATGCCGATCTCCGGCTTGCCGAAAATAAGCCATGAGGTGATCATGGCCAGCACCGCCCCGGCGCAGGCTGACAGCGAGGTGTTCACAAAGATCATGGCAATATCGGTGCTACCCGCCGTGGTGGAGCCGGGATTAAAACCGAACCAGCCAAACCAGAGAATAAAGACGCCGAGGGCGGCCAGAGGAATATTATGGCCGGGAATAGCCCGGGGTTTACCGCTTTTCGTGTACTTACCGATCCGGGGCCCAAGTACGATGGTGCCGGCCAGACCTGCCCAGCCGCCGATGGAATGAACCACGGTGGAGCCGGCAAAATCGATGAACCCGAGCTGCTCAAGCCAGCCGTTGCCGTTCAACAAGGAACCCCAGGCCCAGCTGCCGAACACCGGGTAGATAATTGCACAGATTACAGCACTGTAAAGAATATAAGCGATAAAATTAGTCCGCTCGGCCATGGCACCGGAGACAATGGTTGCCGCGGTGGCGGCAAAAACACACTGAAACATCCAGAACGCCAACACCCACGGATCACCGCCCACGGTGTAGTCACTCAGAAAAAAGCCGGTGGTGCCGAACCAGCCGGTGGTGGTGGAGCCGAACATCAGGCCGAAACCCACCGCCCAGAAAAAGAGGGAGCCCATGGAAAAATCCAGCAGGTTTTTCATCATGATGTTGACCGCATTCTTAGCCCGGGTAAAACCGGCCTCGACCATGGCAAAGCCGGCCTGCATAAAGAAGACCAGAGCCGCCGCCACCAAGGTCCACACATAATCGAGGTTGGTCTGCACCCCTTTTAGGGCTTCCGCGTTAGAGATCACCGTCGGCACCGCTTCCTCGGCCCCCCAGGCCAGGGCCGGAATCGACAGCAAGGCTAGGGCCATAATCCACATTTTCTTCATTGCATTTTCCTCCTTTATCAAACTCATTATCAAAAAATCAGGCGCTTGCTGCCCCTTAAATCGCATCCAGATCCTTCTCTCCGGTCCTTATCCGGCAAACAGACTCAACCGGCATGACAAAGATCTTGCCGTCACCGATCTTGCCGGTTTTCACGCTGGCGACAATGGCATCGACCACCTTGTCCGCCTGATCGCCATCCACCACGATCTCGACCTTGACCTTGGGGATAAAATCCACGACATACTCGGCGCCGCGATAAATCTCGGTATGTCCTTTCTGGCGACCAAACCCTTTCACCTCGGAGACGGTCATCCCCTGCACCCCGATTTCAGCCATGGCCGCTTTCAAATCATCAAGCTTGAAGGGCTTGATAATGGCTTCAATTTTTTTCATTCCGCTTCCTCCTTTCTCTTCCTTCTATTCGTTATAAAATCTTCCCCACAGCCCATAACGCCTGTGATACAATCTGCATATCTACCTTATCAAGGACCGTGCCAGCGGGATCAAAACCTGCCAAAAACATGGCCAACATGTTGATTTTAAAGAACTAATCTAACAACTACCCAGCAGAAACCACCTGGCCTCCAGGGGGCCAACGTCTTACAATTTTGAAATATATTAATTTCAAATAGCAAAACTATATTACAATTATGTAATTGAGACAAAACTAGCCACAATCCGGCCCACAATAAAACAGCTAAAAATGAGGATAAACTTGACGACCTATGATTTCGACCTCGGCGTTATCGGCGGCGGCGCGGCAGGACTAACAATAACGGCGGGGGCGGCCCGACTCGGCGCCAAAACCCTCTTGGTCGAAAAAGAACCCCTGCTGGGCGGCGACTGCCTCCATTACGGCTGCGTGCCGAGCAAAACCTTGATCAAATCGGCCTCGGTCTATCACTCCATAAAAAACAGCCATCGATTCGGCCTGCCCAACCTTGACTTGCCGCCGATAGATTTCCACAAGATCTCGCAGCACATCCGAGCGGTGATCGCCTCGATCCAACACCACGACTCGGTGGAGCGTTTTTGCGGTCTCGGCGCTCGGGTGGAATTCGGCCCGGCCCGCTTTGTTGATGAGCACACCATTGCAATCACCGGCCGCCGATTTACCGCCAAACAATGGGTAATCGCCACCGGCTCAGCCCCGGCCATTCCGCAGATCCCCGGCCTGGCCCAGACCGCCTATCTCACCAACAAAGAAATCTTTTATCTCGACCGCCTGCCCGCTTCCATGATCATCCTCGGCGCAGGGGCGATTGCCATGGAAATGGCCCAAGCCTTCAGCCGGCTGGGGACCAGAGTGGAGGTTCTCCAGCGCAGCGGCCAGATCCTCAGCAAGGAGGATAAAGACCTGGCCGACATCGCGATGCGGGCCTTAAGCGAAGAAGGGGTAAACTTTCACCTGGACACCACTGTTCTGCGGGCTAGAGAGCTGGGTAACTGCCGGGAAATCCTCTTCCGGGACAACAGCAGCGGCAAGGAGATCGACCTCAAAGCCGAAGCCATCCTGGTCGCCATGGGCCGTGCCCCGAATATCCAGGATCTGGGACTGGCCGAGATTGACCTGGATTTCAGCGCCAAAGGAATTTCGGTGGACAATCGCCTGCGGACCAACCACCCGCACATCTACGCGGCAGGCGATGTCACCGGCAAACACCAGTTCACCCATGCCGCAGGCTATGAAGGGGGAGTGGTGATCTCCAACGCCATCTTCCATCTACCGCGCAAGACCGATTACACCTGGCTGCCCTGGTGCACCTACATTAAACCGGAACTCGCCTCCATCGGCCTCAACGAAAAAAGGGCGCTGGCGGCCGGGGTCGATTACACGGTATGGCAGGAGGATTTTATTGACAATGACCGCAGCCGGGCGGAAGGAAACGAGCTCGGCTGCATCAAGCTGCTGCTCAACAAAAAAGAAAAGCCCCTGGGAGTTCAGATCCTGGGGCCCCATGCCGGGGAGCTGCTCAACGAGTGGGTCGGCCTCCTAAACAGCGGCGGCAAGCTGGCCACCCTGGCCTCGGCAATCCACCCCTATCCCACTTTCGGCGAGATCAACAAACGGGTAGCGGGAAAATTTCTCTCGGAAAAACTCTTCTCGAACAAGGTCAGAAAGGCGCTTTCCTTTTTCTTCAGCCTCCGGGGCCGGGCCTGCGAACTCGATGAGATGAGAGGTGACAGGTAGAGAAAATATCGGTATCATAGACATGACAATTCAACCGATAAACCCAAAGAAACCAGACAAAAAAATGCCGGTATTCCAGCTCACTGAAAGCCTGTTGTTCCCGCCGCCGGAGCTGGCCGAGGCAGACGGCCTGCTGGCGGTGGGGGGCGATTTATCGCCGGAACGCCTGCTCATGGCCTACCGGGCCGGAATCTTCCCCTGGTACTCGCCGGGCGACCCGATCCTCTGGTGGTCCCCCGACCCCAGGCTGGTTTTATTTCCAGATGAATTTTATCTCTCCAAGCGGCTGGCCCGAACCATCAGGCAAAAGGTATTTGAGGTAACCTTTGACACCGCCTTTAAAGAGGTGATCGCCAACTGCGCAAATCTTCGCAACCGCACCGGTGAAGGCACCTGGATCGACGAGGCCATGCAGGAGGCCTATTGCCGGCTGCATGAACTCGGTTTCGCCCACTCGGTGGAATGCCGACAAGACGGTAAGCTGGTGGGGGGATTATACGGGGTGGCCATCGGCTCGATTTTTTTCGGCGAATCCATGTTCAGCCTGACAAGCAACAGCTCCAAGGTGGCCATGGCGACCCTGGTCGCTTATCTCAAAAAGAAGAACTTCGACCTGATCGACTGCCAGATCGGCACCCCCCATCTTAAAAGCCTGGGGGCCCGGGACATCAGCGGGGACCAGTTCAGCCAGCTCTTGGCCGAGGCCGTGAACAAACCGACCCCGCGAGAACCATGGCAACTTCCCTGAGACCAACCACGGCCCGCTGAAATCTTTTATAAAAAAAACAATGGGCTTGATCTAGATCAAGGCCGCGCCCACTGTTGACCGGTATTATCATGACAACAACAGCGCAACCTATTAACTGTTTTTGCCCGGAGCCCGGCAACGATTCCGAGCAAAGATGATGGATAACAAGGCCGGAATTTTAACAGGGAGGTTCACCATGAAAAAAATCGAACTGGACAAAACCAACGAGTTCACCCCGGGCGGCATGAAGCGTTTTTTTCTGGTGCAGGACTCGCCCCACTTTAAAATCATCAACTTCAACCTCGCCGCCGGCCACACCTTCCCGGTCCACTCCCATGACCTGGACGGCGACCTCTCCATTCAGGTGATTGAGGGCTTTGGTGAATTCTTGGGCGAGGGGGAGACCGCGATCCCGGCCAAGACCGGCGACATCCTGATCTCGGCCATCCGGGAACCCCACGGGGTCAGGGCCAAGACCGACATGCGGATCCTGGTGACCATTGCCCCGCCGATCTGATCGCGGGATCAAACCCGCCAACTGCACTACAGACTATTTAGATACGGAGGTAACGCGTCATGGAAATCAAGGCATGGGATGAATATCTGGTAGCGGAACACGAGATGATCGAACGGGCCATGGCGGTCCTGAAAGAGCAGCTGCTCAAACTGCAGGACAACGCCCAGGATACGATCAAACTTCAGCGGGCCATCGATTTTCTCCTTGAGTTCGGCGACAAGATTCACAACAAGAAAGAGGAAGAACACCTCTTTCCGCTCATGGAACAGCGGGGCATTCCCCGGGAAGGCGGACCTTTGGGCGTTATGCTCATGGAGCACGAAGCCGAGCGCGGCCTGCTCGCCACCATGCTGCTGAAGGTCTCCGGCCTGAAAAAAGCGGCGGCGGACGCGCGGCTCAGGTTCCGCGACGAGGGCCTTGAGTATCTCGCCATCCGCTCCGAACATATCTGGAAGGAAAACGATGTGCTCTACCCCATGGCCCGCCGGGTTTTTAAGGATAACGACAACGCGGAATTAATCGACCATTTTGCCCGCATCAACACCGAGACATACGGCCCCGAGGCATGGGACAAGTTTACCCGGATGGTGCTTGAGGTTGAAAAAAACGAGGAACGGCGGAAAAAACTTATCGAAGGGCTGTCCCACCGACAACTGGATGCGATCATGGAGGCGATGCCCTTTGAGGTGACCTTTGTCGATGCCGAGGACACCGTGGCCTACTTCAACCGTCTGGACAAGGAAAAGCTCTTCCCCCGGACCAGATCGGTCATCGGCCGCAAGGTGGAAAAATGTCACCCTGAAAATTCGGTGGCCACCGTACGCAATATCGTGACAGGCTTTAAAAACAAGACCCACGACAAGGCTGAATTCTGGATTGACTTCAAGGATGATAAAATCCTGATCCGCTACTTCCCGGTCTATGATGACGACGGCGAATACCTGGGAGTGCTGGAAATAACCCAGGCCATCGGCGCCATCCAGAAAATTACGGGCAACAAGCGGCTGCTTGACTGGTAGCCTCTTCTAATTCGCTTTCGGCTCGACCGACATCCCGGCAAAAAATCAAGGCCGCCGATGCCGGTCGAGCAGTTGCCCGCCCAACCGGCAACCCTCTTTTTTGCCAAGCCCGCCACCACGATTATCCCCAGCCCGGGCATCATTATCTTTTGCCGTTTTTTTCTTATCGGAAAAAAAAATTGACCAACGAACTTTAACGGTGATACCCTATCAATAAATAAGTGCACAATTTGTTGCGGCGCGGAGAACCCGCAAGCCCTTAGTTACAAGAATGAGAATTACCTGCCCCACCCCCGTATCCTTTAGGTTAAACCATCCCAACAAGGGAAGCAGCCATGACAAAAAAAGTTTTTCTTCTGTGCTCGATGTTTTTCTTACTCAGCGCCACAACTTGGGCCTTTGGCGAAGAGATCAACCGACAATACCTATTTGCAGTGGTCCCCCAGATCCCGGCGCCAATGATTCAACACAGCTGGAAACCATTGCTCGACGAAATCAGCCAGGATACCGGCTACAAATTTGAGCTTAAATTCTTCAAATCAATCCCGGAGTTTGAACAAGGTTTCCTCGAGGGTAAAGTCGATTTCGCCTACATGAATCCCTACCACCAGGTAATGGCCGCAAAGGCGCAAGGCTACCGACCGCTGATCCGGGACAACAGCAAAAAACTTGTCGGCCTGCTTGTTGTCCGCAAGGACAGCCCCATCCAACACATCCAGGACTTAAACGGCAAGGAACTTGCCTTCCCCTCCCCCAACGCCCTGGCCGCCTCGCTTTACATGCGAGCCCTTTTAATTGAATCGGAGCATATCAATTTTACGGCCAACTATGTAAAAACCCACAGCAATGTTTACCGGCATGTGCTTTTAAAAAAAGCCGCCGCCGGTGGCGGGGTGAACAAAACCCTGAAAAAAGAGCCGAAAGAGTTTCAAGACCAACTGCGAATCCTGTACACGACCCCGGCCATCCCCTCCCACCCGATCAGCGTGCACCCACGGGTTCCCGAGAGTGTCGCCCGAAAAGTTTCGGCCGCCATCATGAAACTCGCCCAAGATACGCAAGGACGGCGGATACTCGAAAAAATTGCCATCGCCGAACCGATTCCGGCCGATTATGAACGGGACTACAAACCCCTGGCCCTGCTCGGCCTGGAAAAATACCTGGGTACGGATTAATAGCCGGCCAAGACGACGCAATGCCAGGTTACCCACCACAACAACCACCTAACCCATCCGGCCAATATGTCCCATAGATTATTCCCCAAAAGACTCGGCACCCAGATCGCATTGATCATCTCATTGCTGCTCTGCCTGCTGATCACCATTTACACCTGGCACTCCACCATAATCAACAAGAACCGGATCAACCTGGCCATCAACAGGCAAGCCGAGATCATGGCCAACAGCATCGCCAGCCTGACCATCGGCTACATGCTGACCGACGACTTTGCCGCCATCGAAAGCCTGTTGTTGCGAAACGCCAAAGCCCCGGACGTAATTTCCATCACCATCACCGATCACCAAGGGGAGGTGATCAGCCAAGTCGTGCAGAAGGAGGACTCCACGGTCAGGGCAGTCTTCACCGCGGAAAAACTTACTCCCCCCATCTCCAGTAAACCGGTTAGCGAACAACTCACCGATAAGGTTTCCATATGGCATCCGTTATTCGATACCTCGTTGCTGGGCTGGGTTAAGGTCCAATACAGCCTCCAGGCGGGAGAGCAGATACAAAACCAACTATTGCTGAATGCCTTGATCGCGGGGCTTATCTTAATGACCTCCAGCACCCTGCTCATCCTGCTGTTCATGAAGCCCTACATGACCTATTTATCTAAAATAACCGAATTCTCCGGCAAACTGACCAACAACACCGGAGAACAACTTGCCCTTAAAGACCCGCCCCTGGAAATTGCAAAGCTGACCAAGGCCTTAAACAAAACCTCCCTCATCCTCCAAGCCCAGAACCAAAGCCTGATCGCCAGTGAAACCAGGACAAGAACCATCATAACCTCCTCGGTCAGCGCCATTATCCTGATCAACGAAGACAAAATTATCGAACTTTTCAATCCGGCCGCGGAAAAAATTTTCAATTATCACGAAGATGAGGTTCTCGGCCAACCGGTCACCATCCTGATGCCGGAACCGTACAAAAGCAAACACGACCAGTTCGTGAACAACTACATCAGAACCGGAACCAAAAAAATTATCGGCATCGGCCGCGAGGTGGTGGGCAAACGTAAGGACGGCTCGCTGTTCCCCATGGATCTGGCGGTGAGTGAAATGTTTGTGGAAACGGGCAGGATGTTTGTCGGCCTGATCACCGACATCACCCAACGAAAACAAAATGAAATGAATCTGAAAACAGCACAATCACAGCTGGAAGAGAAAAACAAGATCCTTGCCGAAACAGCGGAACAGGCAAAGGCGGCAAGCCGGGCCAAGAGCGACTTTCTGGCCAGTATGAGCCACGAGATCCGCACCCCGATGAACGCCATTATCGGCATGGCCGAACTGCTTGGCGAAAGCGAGCTCACCGATGAGCAAAGCCAATATGTAAACACCTTCAAGAATGCCGGCGAAAACCTCTTGAGCATCATCAACGACATCCTTGACATCTCTAAAATAGAATCAGGTAACTTTGCCCTTGAAAACATCTGTTTCGACCTGCAAGAGGTCATAGAAAGAGTTGGCGAGGTCATGGCCATGCGCGCCCACCAAAAAAAGCTGGAACTGATCAACAACATCGACCCCGAGGTCCCCATCGCCCTGGTCGGCGACCCGACCCGCCTGCGGCAGGTGATCGTCAACCTGATCGGCAACGCCATTAAATTTACCCAACACGGCGAGATCCTGCTCTCGGTCAAATGCCGGTCAATAACCGAAACGCAAGCCGAGCTGCTCTTTTCGGTAACCGACACCGGAATCGGCATCCCCCGCGAGCAACAAAAACTTATCTTTGAAAAATTCAGCCAGGCTGATACCTCGACCACCAGAAAATACGGCGGCACCGGGCTGGGACTCTCCATTTCCCAACAGATTGTCGAGATGATGCAGGGCAGGCTTCAGGTTAAAAGCAAGCCGGGGGCAGGAAGCACCTTCTCCTTCACCGCCCGCTTCGGGATCAGCGACATCTGCAAGGAAAGCGTGAAAACAACGGATATCGACCTCGACAATCACCGAATCATGGTGGTTGACGACAATGCCACCAACCGGATGATCCTCAATAAAACCCTCTCCACCTGGAACGCGGAAGTAATTGAGGCGGAAAACGCCGAACAAGGGCTGATCAAGCTTGCCGCGGCAAACCAGGCAGGCCGGCCGGTCAGCCTGATGCTGCTCGACTTCAACATGCCGGGCATGAACGGCCTGGACATGGCGGAGACGATAAAACAACAGGCAAAGACTTTACCCATTATCATTCTCAGCTCCTCCGATGCCAGGATCGACAACATCACAAGAATCAAAGAACTCAAGCTGTTCGGCTACACCACCAAACCGGTAAAGCTTTCGGCTTTAAAATCGATGATTATGACGGCCCTGCAAATGAAATCCTCAGAAAAAACAGCGACAAAGGACAAAGTTTCAGCCGCTCCGCAAATGCGACCACTAACCATCCTCATCGCCGAGGACAATGTTGACAACCGCAATCTTCTTACCGCTTATTTCAAAAATACCCCGCACGCCCTTGAGTTTGCGGAAAACGGCAAAATCGCGGTGGACATATTCAAAAACAAACGGTATGACCTGGTACTGATGGACATAGAAATGCCGGAAATGGACGGCTATACGGCAACGAGAACCATCCGCCGCTGGGAACGGGAAACACAGGCAAAAAAAACACCCATCATCGCCCTGACCGCCCATGCCCTAAAAGAGCACGAGCTTGCCAGCGCCGAGGCGGGATGCGATGGCCACATGGCCAAACCCATTAAAAAAGCTGCGCTGCTGGATATGATACAAAAAATTACAGAATAGCTTTAGCTCAGGCCTAAACCGCAATCTTTGCCCAACCCTGTCAACCAATATCGGCCCGAAAAAATGATAGAAAAAATCCGCCTAAGCAAAGATGACATTACCACCATCAAAGTTGACGCCATTGTCAATGCCGCCAACAACTCTCTGCTGGGCGGCGGCGGGGTGGACGGCGCCATTCATCGGGTGGCCGGGCCGCAGCTGCTGGCCGAATGCCGAACCTTGGGCGGCTGCCGAACCGGGGAGGCCAAAATAACCAGGGGCTACAACCTGCCGGCCGGCTATGTAATCCACACCGTCGGCCCCATCTGGCGCGGCGGCGCCGAGAACGAACCGGAACTGCTGGCCGCATGTTACCGCAGCTGTTTTAACCTGTTAAGGGAATACAAGTTGACCACCGTGGCCTTTCCGGCCATCAGTACGGGAGTATACGGTTATCCGAAAGAAGATGCGGCGGAAATCGCCATAGAAGAAACAATGAAAGCCCTGGCCATAAATCAGGCGATCAAAACCGTCTTCTTTGTCTGCTTTAACCGCGAGACGGAAGCGGCCTACCACCGGGCAATTGTAAAAGTTTAACCGTCCACCGCGGCAACGACCATGGCCGCCCCGCCGCCCAGTTCGACCAGATCGCCGGGCTTCAGCTGCCGCCCGCGGCGAACATCCACTTCGCCGTTCACCTTGACCTCGCCTTGCTGAATCCTAATCTTGGCCTCGCCGCCGGTATCCACCAGACAGGCCAGCTTCAAAAACTGACCTAAACGAATTGTCTCGTCCCTGATCACGACCTTTTCCATAGCACCCCTTTACCCAAATATCATCTCGCCCCAAAATAGGGCGCCAGTCAAACAAAACAACCTTCCGCTTAAGGTGAAGGGATTGTCGTTCCCTGTTACCCTGCCCATAATCGCCGCGGTAAAATGCCACCTTATTTATGGCGGCTCCTTGTGGAACTATCGCTAACACCGACGGAGTTAGCCGGAACAATAAAAAAACCGCCATACGCTGATCCGTACGGCGGCAATAATCATTTAAACAAAGCAAACCAGACTATTTTTGCACTACCTTTTTGTTGGCAGTCTGAACCTGCTTGCTCTTATTCGAGGAAACCTCTTTCATCCGTGATTCCCATTCATCCTCGGGAATAGCGGTGCCGGGAACCAAACGAAGCTCCTGGGTCCGGGACTTGATCTCACCGTTCATAACCGCGCCTGATTCAACGGAGAGATCCATGGTCTCAACCTTACCTTCGATGATACCACCCTTGATCACGTAAAGGTTTTTCACGTTGAGATTACCCTCAACCCGCCCGGAACAGACAAAGGTACTCACGTCCACGTCACCGACGATGATCCCGGTCTCGCCCAAGATAAGATATTCGCCCCGGATATTGCCTTCGGCCTTGCCGTCAAGCCTCAATTTACCCTTAAACGTCACATCGCCAACCAACTGCATATCAACGCCGATAATACTGGTTATGTTCTCTCGCTCGCCACTCTCATCAGAACCCAAACTAAAAAAACCCATAAAGTCACCTACCGCAGAAGTTATGAAAGCCCAAGCTTTCATCTGTCCTTTTTCCCCAAGCCCTGGTTAGTTACTGCCCATTGCCAAAGGAACGGAACTCCCAACCCGCATAAATTTAACCGGATCAATGAGCTTATCCCGATACTTGATCTCATAATGGAGGTGGGAACCGGTACTCCGGCCGGAAGTGCCGACAAGACCAATCACCTGCCCCCGCGCGACTTTTTCGCCGTTTTTAACCAGACTTTGCTTCATGTGAAGATAACGGGTCTGAAAACTGTTGCCGTGGTCGATCTCCAAGAAATTACCGAAACCACGGGTATGGCCCCGAGCCACCACAACTCCGGCTGCCGGAGCCTTAATCTCGGTGCCGATTTTGTTTTTGACATCAACGCCGCCATGAAAAGCGGGCTTTTGATTAAAAGGATCAATGCGCCGGCCGAACCGGGAGGTAATAACGCCGGGCACCGGCACCCCGAGAGGTACGGAATGAATGGTATCTAGATATTGATCAACCAACAGGGTAAGACTTTCGTACGAGCCTTCCGGCAGTTTGGCAAAAGGACCACCGGAACTGTCGGCACTCTCGGCAAAATTCAGGTCAACGCCCACGTTGTTGAGAATAGACTTGATGACATCGCTTCTTTCCCGCAATTCGGTCAATGCGGTATCCAGCTGACTTTTCTGTTCTTTTTCCTGCTTGGCCACCCGCTCCTGAATATTTTGATTCAAGGCTATGGTCGAGCGCAAGTCTTCTTTCAGCACAGCGACTTGATGGCGCAACGAAACATTTTCACAAGAAAAATACCAGCCGACAAAACTGCCCAACACCATCAGCACAAAAGAAACCGCGACCAGCTGCAACTTATCTTTGGAAAAGATAAACGAGCGAGTCACGCCCCTCTCACTGGTGACCATAAAATGAAGCTTATTATCCATAACTGTTTCCCCTCATTTCACCTGCGCAAAAAAAGATAATGTTCTGCCCAATAAGCTTAACGCAAATCGAACTTTGGCATAATACACGTTATCTTTTTAAATATACTAACAATAATATGAGGTCCGAACCATATATTTTTTACCTGACGCCGGTGCAGCCCTTGGTATTAGCGGAATCATCTTTATTAAAATAAAATTTATCCATTATCTTTTTTTGACAAACATCACAGGCATAATTAATATCGTCTGCAGACAACATCTATTCCGGCACCCCAACATGGACTCACCATGAAAAAAAACAAACCCTTACCAGCGCCCCCGACCAAGGGGTCTTCACTTTTAAAAAAGAAAAGCAAAGAGAAAAAGATCAGACAACTCTCCCTCGCCGATGACCTGGGAATTATTTTTTCACCGGAAAAAGAAAAGCGTTCGACCAAAAACTTCGCCACTATCTTTGCCAAAACAATCCAGACCGAGTCGCTGCTGAAAGCCATCCAGGAAAAAAACGCGGCAGCCGGCCCCAAGCCGCCGGCCATTGCCTCACTTAAAAAATGGCCCTCGCCCCAAGACGAACTTGACCTGCACGGCCATACCGCCGCCGAGGCCGAAGCCAAGACGGATTTCTTTATCTCCCGCGCCAAAAACAGCCGGCTCAAAACGATCAGAATCATCACGGGCAAAGGTCTTCACTCCCCGCAGGGACCGGTTTTACAAGGAGTGGTGGAGGCTAAGCTCTTGGAGTTCCGGGCACAGAAAAAAATAATCGCTTACCGCTGGGAAAATAACGCCAAACAGAAAAGCGGCGCCTTGATCGTCTACCTGGCCTAACACAGACAAATTAACACAGGAGCACCCCATGCCCAAAGACAAGGTTACGGTTTTCACCCCTGTCCCACTGACGATAAACCAGAAGATAAGAATCGAGGGCACGCCCCGCGGCGGCGATTGGCTGGTGATCGGGCTCAGCGAAAGCAAGGTAAGACTAAAATGTCCGGTTTCGGGCCGGGAGGTCGAATGGGCAAGGTTCTGCTATCAAACCGAAGAATGCCTCCAGGAGTGGCCCAAGCAAGAGTGACCACCCGCCATTTATCTCCAAAAAATGCCGGCCGCCCCCCCTTGACTTGATCCTGGCCAAACTTATATTTAACAACCAGGAAAAAACCGGTTACCGATCAAGCAAAAAGAGAGTTCACCATGACCAATATAGCAAAAACCTTTATTCTGATGGCGGCAATGACCGCCCTTTTCATGGTTGCCGGCCAGGCCCTCGGCGGCAAAGGCGGCATGAGCTTCGCCCTGCTCATGGCCCTGGCCATGAATTTCTTCGCCTACTGGTTCAGCGATAAAATGGCCCTGGCCATGAGCGGCGCCCAGGAGGTGACCCCCAGCGAGGCGCCGGAACTGCACCGCATGGTTGCCGGCCTGGCCCTGCGGGCAGGGTTGCCCAAGCCGAGGGTCTACCTGATCCCCGGTGACACCCCCAACGCCTTTGCCACCGGCCGCAACCCCGAGCATTCGGCGGTCGCCGTCACCAAGGGCCTGATGAACCTGTTAACCAATGAGGAAATCGAGGGGGTGCTGGCCCATGAACTCGGTCACATCATGAACCGCGACATCCTGATCAGCTCCATTGCCGCGGTCATGGCCGGCGCCATCAGTTACCTGGCCTCCATGGCGCAGTGGGCCATGATCTTCGGCATGGGCCGAAGCAATGACGAGGAAGGCGAAGGTGGCGGCGGCCTGATCGGCGGGATAATCATGATGATCGTCGCCCCCCTGGCGGCAACCCTGATCCAGATGGCCATCTCCCGCAGCCGCGAGTATCTGGCCGATGCCACCGGCGCCCGGATCTGCGGGCGGCCCGGCTCCTTGGCCGACGCTCTGCAAAAGCTGGAAAATTACAACCAGCGCCTGCCCATGGCGGTGAATCCGGCCACGGCCCAGATGTATATCGTCAACCCCCTGGCCGCGGGCACCATTGCCAACCTGTTCAGCACCCATCCGCCGATCCGGGAAAGGATCCGGCGACTTACCCAGACCGGGCAGCCCAAATGAGCAAACCGCAAATCACCACCGTGTTATTTGATTACGGCGGCGTCCTGGCGGAAGAAGGCTATCAGCAGGGGCTGTTCGCCATTGCCCGGGACAACGGCCTTGAGCCTGAATCATTTTTTAACACCACCACCGAGATCATCTACAACTGCGGTTTTGTCACCGGCAAATCCGACGAGGGGCAATTCTGGCGGCTTGTCCGCGAAAAGACCGGGATCAGCGGCGATGACGCCACCCTGACCGCAGAAATCCTCAGCCGTTTCCAGCTGCGCCCGCAAATGATCGATACGGTAAAAAAGCTTCGCGCCCTTAAAATCAACACCATCATTCTCAGCGACCAGACCGACTGGCTCGACCGCCTTGAGCAACGAGACCGCTTTTTTCATAATTTCGACAAGGTCTTCAACAGCTATCACCTGGGAAAAACCAAACGCGACCCGACCCTGTTCACCGACACCCTGCAGACCTTGAGCATAACCGCCGACCAAGCCCTTTTTGTCGATGACAATTCCGGCCATATCGACCGGGCCGACGCCCTTGGCCTCAATACCCATCTCTTTTGCGAGGTGGATTCGTTCTTAACCGCGCTTGCCGATCATTTACCGGCCGGCGGCCGCCGGTTTTAGACTTTACCAACCAGCTGATATTGTGAGAAAGTTAGAAAAGGACTTTTTTAAAAACATATGAAAAAGGAGCGGCCACCCCTTGATCGACCACAAAAAACTAGCCGTCATCCATATCGTAAAAAAAGAGTTGGGACTGAGCGACAGCCAATATCGCGACACCCTTGAAAAAATAACCGGGGTCCGCTCGGCCAAGGATCTTGACGACCAATCCTTCCACAAACTGATGCGCTATTTCACGCGCAGCAAACATTACCGCCAAAACAAAAACAGCATCACCTTCCGCCAGAAAATGTATCTCAAACATCTCCAGAATGATCTGGCCTGGGATGACTCCCATTTCACAAATTTTCTGCACAAATATTATAAAACAGACAAAATCGACTCCCTGACAAAACCGGAAGCGGGCAAGGTAATCGAATCGCTCAAGCATATCCTTGCCCATAAAAAAATTGATTCCCACTAATCTTCAACCTAGTTAAAAAAATGGCTGGGACTATGGGGCCGGCATGGGACTGCTTTGGAAGGTGCGAATTTATAGGCAAAAAGTTGAAAATAGGCCGATAAAAAAAAGGGGCAAGGCCGGCCCCGCGCGGGAGATTGACAACCGGGCAAAAGATCTTATTTGTTTATAAAAACAGCAAGGTAGCTTCGGATTATATTTCGGCCGCCGGCCAAATAATTTTTTAAGGAAAGCAAACAATGACCTCATTCAAAGACCACTGGGATCTGGAAATGGCCCTGCAAGTCATGCAACACCAGACCGTGGATAGTAAAACCTGGGCTGACGCGGTAAAATGGCTGCTTCTTTACGGGCCGCCGGCAATAAAGGAGATGATCAGCCAGGCCTCCAGCATGGCCACTGAAAATTTTTTCCCGGAGCTAACCCCCATCGGCTACAACGATGAAGGAGAACCGCTCTACGACATTCAGGCCCTGGCGAAATCCTTAGGGATAAGCGAAGAAGAAGCCATGGAAAAAATAGCGGAACTGGAAAAAAAATATGGGATCAAGAATATTTTTGGCGAAGGGCAAGCCCACAAAATCCACTAAAAAATTGCTTAATCAGCAAGCTTGCTTGGGAGTGTTTTTAAAAGGAAGGGAATTTATTCGCGAAAAAGTACTTGAGGGCCCTGCTGTTGTCGGCTCCCCCGGCCCGATTTGACATCGGTGGGAATCAAAAAAAAATAACCTTAAAAGACAATACCACCCCGGCGACGGTCCTTGGTAAAGAGACGATCAACAGAGAGCAACCCACCGCCGCGAATTAACAGAGCCAGACAAATCCCGATAACCAGCAGGTGATACTCATAGCCCTCGCCTTGCAACTTTCCGGACCAATTCATAAAAAACCCGTGCTGGAGATGATTGGCGAACATACAGGCAGAGATGACACCCCCTATCGCCAGAGCCCAGAACCTGGTAAGAAAACCAATGACCAGAAAACCGGCCCCACCAACCTCTACCGCCATCAGCAAAATTGTGGCCCAGGCCGGAATACCCATCGCGGCAAACGATTCGATTGTGGCAAGATAGCCGGACCCGCCGAACCACCCGAAAACCTTTTGCGCGCCATGGGGAAAAATCACGCACCCCAGAGCCAGCCGGATAAAAAATTGGGCAGGACTGCTATCAGTTCTTACCAATGCGCTCAGCATCACCACTCCTCTCAGGCCACAAAAACAGCTAAGATCTACGCCAACCGACCATCAAACTAAGACCAAACGGGTAATTACACCTAACAACATCAATACAAATCTTTCAATCATTTTAAACAGTAACACATTCGTCAAAAAAAATTCCAGCCAAAAAAATCTATCAGCCGACAGCCAGCAGGCAATTTAGATCAATGATCGTGGCATTTTCTTTTTTTTTCGGGTAATGATATGATCCTTGCACGAAAAATCATTCTCTTCAGATAGGAGGGCCACATGAAAACATCCTCAAAAATATATCTCCCCCTGCTTCTTATCATCTTACTCCTGCCCGGCTGCCTCACAAAAAAAACCACGGAAACCGACCAGGATCTTGCCGCAAAAGAGGCCCCGCAAAACAAACTTACCGGTGAGCAAATTCAACGCCTGCTGGGCAACAACACCATGGTCATGCACGAATCAGGGGAAAAGGCCACCATTGAGATGTACGGCAACGGCAAACTTTATGCCGTAAAAAGTAAAACGGAAAAAAACGACGGGGTCTGGGGGGTTGAAGACGACCAGCTCTGTATCCAATTCAAACGGTGGGGACACGGAGAGAAAATCTGTTACCGAGTAACCGACAACGGCAGCCACTATACGCTCACCACGAAAACAGGCCTTGAAACCGGTTATTTTACTGTGAGCAAAGGGGTGACGCGCAGCCAGGCCGCTGCCAGGAAAAAAACAAAGGGCAAACGCCGGGCCGCTTCGAGCGATGCCCCGGATGTTATCATTGATGAACCGGAAGCAGATGAGCCCCAAGGACCAGCCATCCAGGAATCCACCCAAAGTTCATATAACCCCCAATCCGTCAAAACCGATCTGCGGATGATTTACCGGAACATGAGCCGGAACTGTCCGGGCTGCAATCTGCCCGACGTCGACCTCAGCGAAGCGAATCTGATCGGCGCCAATCTGGCCGGAGCTAACCTGAAACACGCCAACTTAAGCAAGGCCAACCTGAACCGGGCCAACTTGAAAGGCGCCATTCTGACCGGCGCCAACCTGGCCGGCGCTGATCTGGCCGGTGCCGATTTGGCCGGAGCCGACCTGGAAGGGGCCGACCTGACCGACGCCAACCTGGACAGGGCCAACCTGAAAGGCGCCAATATCGACAACGCCATCGGCGTTAACCTGGACCGGATCATCCGCTGACGGAAACCGGACATCATTAGCAGGTCATGAACGCAACATCTTGCCGACCCCAAAGAGAGGTCTACACCATCGGCCACTCCAACCACTCGGTCACGGCATTTTGCGACCTGCTCGCCGGCCATGATCTTCAAATCGTGGTCGATGTCCGGTCGTCACCTTTTTCCAAACATGTACCCCAGTTCAACAAAAAAGAGATCGCCCCGGCTTTAACCGGCCAAAACCGCCAATATCTCTTTATGGGCGATCTGGTGGGCGGCAAGCCCGCCGACCCCAAATGGTACGATGAGCGGGCCAAGGTCCGCTACGACCTGCTGGCGCAAAGCACCTCTTTCCAACAAGGCATAGAGCGAATTCTAAAGGGGGTTGATCAGGGCTATCGAATTGTGCTGATGTGCGCCGAGGAAAATCCGTTGCAATGCCACCGCCACCTGCTGATCGCCCGCACCCTGGAACAGGAAAAAAAGACTGCGGTTCTGCACCTGCGTGGCGATGGCGCCCTACTCAGGGCTCGGGATTTCCTGGCATCGGCGGAGCAACTCAAACTGTTTTAAAAGGCGGCCCGCCGAGATAAATCTCTACTTGGCCCGCCGCATGGCCGGGGAGGGCGCCGTGGACAGCATGGGCGCCAGGGCAAGGAATGGATAAAAAAACCAGCGCCAGCGGCCGAACATCCTGACCACGTTGTCGGTGCACCGGCAGCAATCACAACTTATGGTCCCATCTTTTTCCTGGCTCAGCCATTGATGCTCGGCCAACAGAAAAACATGGGCATTGGCCTTGGCGCAATCAAAGCACAGCCACTGTACATTTCCGTTGATTTCCCACTTTTGCATAGCCTTCCCTTCTTGCCTGTTACCCTTGCTGATTATCTAAAAAAAGAACTTACCCTGCTTATCGGTCTTTTTTTTGATTTCATTACCGGCAATGATAAAATGAGCAAGCCTTAGGAAGAAAATCTTAGAAGAACCCGACCTAACCCTGCCGCCGCAAGTAGGTGCGGGCTCCCACAAAGCGTTTCCGGAAATAACCGTTGGCCAGGGAAGCAGTGCGGATGGTCTTGCCCTTTCGCGGCGCATGGATGAAGCTGCCATCGCCGGTGTAAATCCCGACATGGGTAACCCGCTTCCCGCCGTTGGTGGCAAAAAAAACCAGATCCCCGGGCCGCAACTCGTCGACGGCCACCGGCCTGCCGCCCTGAAACTGGGCTCGGGAATTACGGGGCAGGTTCAGGCCGTTCATCCTGTAAACCGTCATGGTCAAGCCGCTGCAATCAAAGCCGGTTTTAATCGATTCACCGCCCCAGCGATAGGGAATCCCGATAAAGTTACGGGCCGTTCGCACCAGATGATCCCGCATGGCCGGGCCGTTGTAGCGGCGGATTGCGGCGGCGGCATAGGCGGCCGGATCGACAATATAATAATTATCGATAATTTTTGCGTTGCGCAACTGCAAGGCGCGCATGCGGGCCGCCTTGGCCGTGCTAAAATCGCCAAACCTGACCTTGTAAAGTCCGCTGGCGTGCTGAAAGTAATAGGCATCAAGACCAAGCCCATCCAGCTTCGCCATCAAGCCCACGGCATTATCCAGATTGCCAAAGGCGCCGACCTGGATGGTATAACCGACCAGGGGCAAATCATCCGCCGCCTCCGGGGCAAGATCAGCCTTGGTCTCGACCTGAAACGAACCGCTGAAGCCGCCACAACCGGCGGCCAATACCAACAGCCAGCAACACAACAACCGGCTGACCGCCTGAGCCGCCGTCATCAACATTTTCCGCCCCCGCCGTGCAGGCTCCATATCCACTCCCTCAAGTTTGGTAACAGGCCAACATGGCGGCCAATTCCGCCTGGACCGCCGCCGCAAGCTCCGGCGGGCCGAGCACCTTGACCCCGCGCCCCCAGGACAACAACCATCGCTTCACCTCAAAAACATGCCGAACCGGAAAACTCAAAATCAGGCCGTCATCCTGATCCAGAACCACTGCCTGGCCGGGATGCCATTGCCGCTCCATGACATAGGGCGCATGCTCGCGGTCAAACCAGACCCGCACCTCAAACTCCTTTTCCCCGGCAAAAATACCAAAACGCTGACCGCCATATCTTTCATAATCAAAATCTTCGGGCAGCTCAAATGATTCATTCAATAACCTGCTCTCCTTGATTCTCGAAACGGCAAAGGTCAACACCTTGCCCCGCAAGTGGCAATGGCCGACCAGGTACCACTCCCCCTGGTAACGCACCAGATGATAGGGCGCAACCCGCCGCACCGTGGCAGCCTCTGTACCGGGCTTTAAATATGCTATCTCAAGCAGCCGATTGCGATGGAGGCCGTCGGAGAGCTGCTGCCAGACCAGGGGATCTATCCTGGTCTGGTGGTCGGCAACCACGCTGAGCCTGTTCTCCACCCAGGCCGGCTGCACCGAAACTTTTTCCGGCAGCGAGGCCTCGATCTTCTGGAAAACGCTCTGCAGGGCCTGATAGATCGGGGTGTCCTCATGTTGCTTCAGAGCCTTTTCCGCGATGCAGATGGCAAACAGGTCGCTTTCGTTGAGGGAGATGGCGGGCAGGGCGTAATTTTCTTCGGTGTAATAGTAGCCCCTTTTTACTGAATCGTAGGCAATGGGCGCGTCCCGCTGATTGCGGAGATAATCGATATCCCGAAGAATACTCTTGGGGCTGACCTCATATTCGGCAGCCATGGAAGTGCAGTTGGCCAACAGCCCGCCGCGCATTCCCTCCCTGATCTTGCGGTCGATAAAAAGCAGTCTTAAAAGTTGATTTTTGTCTTTTGCCATTTTTTTTATTTTTTCTCAGACCTAGGACACTATTTGTCCTACCCCCCATGTTAAACTCCGGGTAACAGAAAATGCAATGGATCTTTTTCAAAGGAGAACAACAATGACCGAGCAACGTTACGATTTTGTCCAGGGCTTCATGGCGGCAATCAACCTCTACGGAGAAAATCCCTTTGCCGGAGAAGAGGGGCGGCTGGAATTTGAATCAGGCCTCGCCGTATTAACCGCCCACGACAGACATGGGGCGCGCCCCGCGCTGCCCTATGAAAAATATCTGGAGATCCCTACCTATATCAGGCTTGGCAAAAATCTGCATATTTGAACCCGGCCTACGCGTCGACGCCGGTTTTAAGGCCGAGATTTTTTTTATGCCCGGAGCAACCGGCCCATAATACCCGGACCGCTTTATCACCGTACTTCACCATCTCGGCCACCGGGCAAAACAAATCGCCGGGATTTTGCCGCCCATATCCCGCTGCCCACAAGTTAAGGCCTTGGCTTGCCCCTATTTTCATCATGCCTTATAATTAATAATAGATGAAATCTGTGGAGCAGAGTTAATCACCAAACAACTTACGGCAGGCCAAGGCATCGATGATCAAGAAAGTAAAAATTGAAGATTTGCGGCCCGGCATGTTCATAGAGCGGTTTGACTGCAAGTGGACCCAGCACCCCTTTATCTTCAACCACAAAAAAATAACCTCATTCAAGACCATCGACCGGCTCAACAACTGGGGAGTTACCCATGTCTTCATCAACACGGACCAGGGCCTCAATGCCAGCGAAAGCCCTCCCCCCAAACCGGAATTACACCTCAAGCTCACCCAGCAAACCAGCCCGGAGCAAATGCGGGTCGCCAAAGAAATCCACCACATTCCCCTGCACCACGAAATCGCCCGGGCAAAACGCATCCGCGAAAAAGCCAACCAGGCCGCCCATGAAATCATGCGAGACGTGCAATGCGGCAAGAAAATCAAAACGGAAGAAGCCTATAACGTTATTACGGAAATGGACAATTCGATCTGCCACAGCAAGGACGCCCTCCTCCTGCTCATGCGGGTCAGAAGCAAAGATGAATATACCTTTGAACACTCGGTTGGGGTTTGCGCCCTGTTGCTGGCCTTCTGCCGCTCCCTGGGCCTGGACGATGAAACGACCAGACTCATCGGCCTGGGCGGCCTGCTCCATGACGTAGGCAAGATGGCGATCCCCATGGATATTCTCAACAAACCCGCCGCCTTAAACAATGATGAATTTGAAAAGGTCAAACACCATGTCATCTACTGCCGGGAAATCCTGGCCAACACCCACAACATCCCCCACACCGCGGCGCTGATCGCATCCCAGCACCACGAACGATTCGACGGCAGCGGCTACCCCTATGGTCTTGTCGGCGATGAGATCAGCAACGGCGGCCAGATGGCGGCCATCGTCGATGTTTTTGACGCCCTGACCTCGGACCGCTGCTACCGACAGGGTATTGATCAGGTTGAGGTCTTAAAGAAGATTTACGAATGGGGGGAAACCCATTTCAATCAGGAGCTCAGCCAACGCTTCATCAAATGCATCGGCATTTATCCGGTCGGCACCGTGGTCCAGTTGGAAAGCGGCTTTATCGGGGTCGTGGCGGAATCAACCGACCACCTGCTGCAACCGGTGGTCCGAATCATTCACGACACCATCCGCGACCGGCCCGTGTCCCAGCGCGACATCGACCTGTCCCGCCCGGAGAGCAGCGGCGGCGACCGGATCGTGGGATACGAATCAGTCAGACGCTGGCGAATCAATCCCTATAAAATTCTCGGCATCACCTAGGCAACGTTTAGTTGCCGAGTTGGCCAATCCCGCTAAAATCCGGCTCGTCCGGCCGACCAAACCGCCTCTTTCGCCCTACTGTTTTTTATCCATGAGCGAGGAAAGCTGCTGATAGCTATCCGCGGACATCTCCTCAAACATACAGCCGAAGCTGATATTGCTGAGCTCCGGATGATCAAGCATCCACCGTATTTTCAAAGGAATGGCCGCGTCGCACAACAGGCCGTCAACCCCCGTCAGCCGGGTGAGGATTAAACAACTCCCTTCGGCAAGGCTGCTGGGTAATTGATCGCGCTTGATTGAAAACTGAATACCGCCGAGACTCAGATTTAGAATCGCCGCACAAAACGATCCCTGGCCAAGATCGGGAAAGACAAAAACACCGTTGACCCCATCTGCCAGGGAAAAATAGATCCGATCATACTTTCGCTTGTCGCTTCCATCTGCAACCATTGATTCTCCTTGGCGAACCCGATGACAAGGGGTAAAAACAAAATATTATTGAAGCATGCCGCAATTAATGTCAATTACCATATAATATGGTTCTAGCGCTTGGCAAGAAGCCGTTAACGGAACGAGTACTTTTTCATAAAAAAAATTTACGGCAAAGCCATATCAACCTCAACCAAAATTCACATCAGCCGAGGAGCATTGTTTGGCCTTAATCAACTCAGTCGCCCAAAAATTTTCATTTCCCGGCCCCATCGTCAAGGTAACTGAATTTGGCTCAGGCAATGTCAACGACACCTTTCTGGTTAACATCGACCATCTCCCCGGCCCGGATAAATTCATCCTGCAACGGATCAATCCCACGGTTTTCCCGGAGCCGGAACTGATCATGCGCAACCTGCGGGTCTTGACCGAGCATGTGCAACATAAACTCGCCACGGGACCGGCGCAAAACCGCCGCTGGCAGCTGCCGGCCATCATCGCCACCCGCGAGGGCCAGGATTTTTACCGCCACCACGACAACTCATTCTGGCGCGCCTTAACCTTTATCGAGCAAACGGCAAGCCATGAGATAATCCAATCAGAGCACCAGGCCGAACAGGCCGGCCGCGCCCTGGGCATATTTCATTGCCTGTCGCATGACCTGCCGCCCGACAAGCTCTACGACACCCTGCCCGGCTTCCATGTCACCCCGAACTACCTGGCCCACTACGATCGGATGGCCCTACAGCCTGCCACCGGCAACCGCGGGGCAGATCTTACCTTCTGCCGGCAATTCATCGACCAGCGCCGAGCCGGCGTTGATATTCTCGAAAAAGCCCTCCGGCAAGGCGTCCTCCGGCAACGCATTATCCACGGCGACCCCAAGGCGGCAAACATCCTTTTTGACCAAACCAGCCAACAAGCGGTGAGCATCATTGATCTCGACACCACCAAGGCGGGGCTGATCCATTATGATATCGGCGACTGCCTGCGCTCCTGCTGCAACCCGGCGGGGGAAGACGGCGAGCACGGCCGCATCGAATTCAGACTCGACCTGGCCGGCTCGATCCTTCAAGGCTACCTCAAAGAGGTGCGCTCATTTTTCACGGCCGGCGACTACGACTACATTTATGACGCGGTCAGGCTGATCGCCTTTGAGCTGGGCCTGCGCTTTTTCAGCGACCACCTTGCCGGGGATCGCTATTTTAAAACCAGGCGGCCGGACCATAATCTCGACCGGGCCATGGGCCAGTTTACCCTTTGCGCAAGCATTGAGGCCCGGGAAAAAAAGATCCGCGCCCTGATCAAGGAACAGCAATAGCCGTGAGCCGCTTCAGCCTGCAACCCTTTTGCGCCCGCGACCTCAATGCCTTTGCCCTGGGCGGCGACCTCAGTCGCGCAGACAATACCTGCCGCATCCGCTATGAACTAAGCGGCCCCCTGGCCTTGCTCCAGATCCAGCCGCCGGCGACGCCGACCGCGCGCAAAGATCAACTCTGGCAGGAGACCTGCTTTGAGATGTTCTGGAAAAAACCAGGGGAGGCGGGCTATTGGGAGCTCAACGTCTCTCCGGCCGGCCACTGGAATGTTTATGGCTTTACCGGCTACCGCGAAGGCATGGCGCCGGAGACAAGAATCACCGGGTTGACCGTCAACACCCAACAGAGCCCGGAGCTGCTTGCCCTTGAGCTGATCATTGACCTCGGCCCCCTGCTGCCCGGCCCGACGCAGCTTGAGTTCGGCATCAGCGCCATCCTGGCCCACCGTGACCGAACCAAGAGCTTCTGGGCTCTGGCCCACGGGGCAGACCAGCCTGATTTCCACCGGCAGGATGGCTTTCGCCTGCGCCTCTGATCCGAATCGAGCTACCGGCCGATTACAATCTCAATACATCTCATACTTGGCCAACACCCCGTCCAAGCCGCCGTTTTTAACAGATTTTTTCCAGGCCGGACGCAGGCCGATTTTTTTAAGCAATTCCCGATCGCCGAAATAGAGATAGGCGGTGGAGCCGGCGCATTTGTGCTTGAGAAAGCTGCCGAACTCACCGATCATGGCCGCCACCTCCTCCTTTTCCCCCATCCGGATGCCGTAGGGCGGATTGACCACGATCACCGAATCGTTGATCGGCTCAAGATCCTGAAAGCTGCACTCTCTGATTCTAATGGCGGAGGCGCCGGGGATGTTTTCCAAATTGTGGCGGGCCGCGGCCACGGCCTGATAATCGATATCGCTGCCGCGAATCTCAATCCCCTTGCCAAGGGGCCTGATATGATCATCAACCCCGGCCTTTACCCGTTGCCAGATTTTTTCGTCAAAATCAGGCAGATTGAAAAAACCGAATCGATCGCGCAAAAAACCGCCGGGAATCCGGCAATAGGCGAGATAGGCCTCACAGAGCAGGGTGCCGGAGCCACACATGGGATCGACCAACGGCCGACTGCCGTCCCAGCCGCTCAGGTTGACAATCGCCGCCGCCACCGTCTCCTGCATGGGGGCCTTGACCGCCTCCTTGCGATACCCCCGCCGATGCAGGGATTCCCCGGCCACATCCATACTGATCACCGCCTTGTCCTCATGGATATGCAGATTAAAGGCGACATCGGGATTAACGGTATCGACGTTGGGCCGCTCCCCCCACTTCTCGCGCAGCCAGTCAACCATGGCATCCTTGAGGCACAGGGCCGCGTATTTGGAGTGCCTGATTTTAGAATGGCTCACATTGGAGGTGATGGCAAAGGTCTGGCCCGGCTTGATCAAGGTATCCCATGGCAGTTTCATCGCGGTTTGATACAGATACTTGGTGCTGTGGCAATCAAAGGTCAACAGGGGCGCCATCACCCTGGTGCAGAGCCTGGTGGCATAAACGATCCGATAAAGAGCGGCCGGATCGGCGTTAAAATAGATGCCGCGAAAGGCAGGCATCACCTCGACCGCCCCCAGGCCACGCAGCTCTTCCGCCCCTACTTCTTCAATGTTCTCGGCAACCTGGGCAAAATATCTTCCGGTTTTCTGATAGGTAAACATCTTTGCTTTATTCCTTAAGTTATGATGAGCTTACAGCACTTATCCAGAGGCTAACCATGCCCGCTATGCAATAAGAGGTGGCGTTGCCCGAGCGACGGCATCCATAGCTATGTTGCGCACCGGACTGCCCGAACCGACAGATCGAATCACTGACGACGCCTTTAATTATTGAGCATAAAAATATCATAGCCCAGGCAGGTGGAAAACGCCGCCCAGACAAAACCTGGAAAAAGCAATAAAACAACCCGGTAGGCAGAGGGCCTGGTAAGAGCCATAAGCAGGGCCAAGCTCCCGGCGATAAAGGCCTCGACCAACACCGCCGGGCCGATAGCATGCTGGACGAAAAACAGATAGCAGAAGACCACGTTCAAAAATCCGTTGAGCAGATAAAGACGGATCACCGTAGCGAACCCCTGGCTCCCTTTAGCTTGATTCACAAACAAAATCAACGAAAAGCAGACCGGGATAAAACAGAACAACCTGATTGCCATCACCACCCATACCGGCGGCAGATAGGCCGGCTTGAGCAAAAACGAGTACCAGCCCGCCAGGCCTTGAACCATGAGCGCCCAACAGCATAAGCCGATTAGCCCGTAAAAAAGAGGCGCCAGCACATAATGCAACTTGGCCATAAACTTAAAACTCCTGTTGGTTGCCGCGACCGATCCCGCCAAGGTGACCACCCCTGGGGTTGCCAAAGCAGCATACCATCAACCCGGGATCTTGGAAGCAAAGCTTTTTATAAATTTGCACAACAATCGCCGTGGCCGATATCCCCAAAAAGGATGAAACCCGGTATAGTGGCTTAGACATTAACCAGATTATATTCACGAACCGGATCGCCATGACCTCCTTAAGCAGATTACGACAAAAAAAAATAGAACAGACCATCCTTAATTTCAAAAAGCAACTGCGCCAGAACTACCGGGCCACACCAGGCCCATTTTCCTATATCATTATCCTGGACAACCTGAAACTCGATTTCAATATCGGCAAAATCTATCGCAGCGCCGATGCCTTGGGCGCCCGTGAAATTCATCTGATCGGAACCCCTTACTTCGATCCCTCTCCGGCCAAAGGCGCCTTAAAATGGATCCCCACCCATTTTCACGATGATTTCGCCTCTTGCCACCGCCGGCTCACCGAACAGGGCTACATCTTTCACATCATGAGCCCCGAGGCCGCAATAAGCCTGCAGGAAAGCGTGCTCCCCCAAAAAACCGCCTTTGCTTTCGGCCATGAGGAATTCGGGTTCAGCTTTAACCCCGACGATTTCCCCGATCTCCTCCAGGTTAAAATAACCCAATACGGCAAGGTCCAAAGCCTGAATGTGAGCGTGGCCGCCTCCATGGCCATGTACGAATACACCAGACAGCACGGCAATTTTCTGCCGGCCTCAACCAAATAATCAACCGTTCCACCCACAAACCAGGCTGTGCCACCTGCAACATTTATAAAGCATTCCACTAGTTATCACGCTATAATAAATATTGGTCAACATTATCAATCGCCGGTTGAGTAGAGAGGGGGGCCACTCTAAACAAACACGCCATGGAGATAATGAGGTGACACCAAAAGAAGCTGATTTTTCACTTGATGACTCGGCGCAACAGCTATACCAACAGCTTGCCGGTCTCGACACCTCGGTGCGCAGCGGACTTGATAATGACCACGCGGAATCAGGTCTTATTGATTTTCTGGGGGAAGAAGAAAAATGGCTGGACCACTATCGGATTATCCTGGCCGATGTGGTCTGCCTGCTGGCCGAGATCCTGCAAACCAGCCGCCTGAGCAATCTCTCCGAACAAACGGCCAAGCAAAACGCCCTCCTGTTTGATAAACTCAAAAAACTAACCAAGCTCCCTCAATTTGACGGTAAAATTCAATGCCGCCACAAAGGCCGGCGGCTGCTCAGCGAAAAACCCGGCACCGAAGAGCTGGACTTCGAACTATCAACCGGCAACCTTTTGCTTGACCTGCAGATGGCACGGGTGGTCAGCAAAAGAAGAGGGGCGATAGCCGCCACCCTGCATGCCGGTCTGACCAGGGCCTTTAAAACCTTCAAGGCCCTGGAAATTGTTAATCTCCAACTCGATATCCGACTCGGCACCCCGGATGATCTGCAAAAAATCAGCAGTTCACTGGCCTTACTCTGCCGCTATTACAAAAAAACAAAAGAAAAACAAAACTCCGACTTCATCGTCGTCGATGAGTACGGCTTACCAAGCCCCAACCTCACCCTGCTGGCCGCCACCAACAACGTTAAGCCTGAAGCGATCCAGAGCCTGGTCCATAAAATAAAACCGATGATCTTCGGAGAGGATCCCGCCAAAGAGCTTGCCAACTTCACCACGGTTTATGACGCCTTTTTCGCCTTCAAAAAACTCCGGGACCAATTGAGCAAACCGCCATTTGAGATCAATAATCTGCAACGATTCATGCAAACGCCGGGCAACCCCCAAAAAGCCGCGGCCACCGCCAAAATCACCAGAATGGTTATTGCCGAATACGGCGCAAAGCCGGAACAGGCCTCCCAGGTTCTGGCCAGCCTCAACCGGGAAGGATATCAAAACATCTATACCGGCACCCTGCGCAAAAGACTTTCCATGGCCAGCGACTTTATCCAGCTCGCTGAAAAGCGGGCGAGCAGGGACAATATTGAGCAGGAAACCATCAGCAACATTGAGCAAGGACTAAACAACATTGGCGACGACATCTTTGACGATATCGATATCACCGGCACCGAGGTGAGCTCTACCGACGACCAGGGGCAGACGGTCACATGGCGGCTGCACAAGGAATTGCCGCCCCTGCTCTCTTTTTTCAAACGACGGGCCGCCATCAAGAAAAAAATGCAGGAAATGCCCCATCGGCAGGTTGAATTCGATGCCCAGGACTATGCGGTTATCGCCAGAAACTTCCAGATCGACGAGCAGGCGGCCCAACACCTGGTCAGCCTGCTGCAGGCCTGTTTTGACGGCAACGGCCACTTCCGGCGCAGCTCCTTTGAAAAAAACATCCCGGAATTCATCAAATTCGAGGCCAAGGTTTTTGAATTCCTCTGGCATTACCTCAAGGAACTGATCTCCAGGGACGACCGGGTTTCTTTCCTCAATGCCCTGCAGGGCCTTATTGCTCAGCTTAAAGATCCGCAAAAAGCCCTGGAAATTCTACTCCGCGACATCTTCTGCAATTCGCACCTCATCGGTTTTTCAGACCGCAACGGCCTGCTGCTCGCCAATATCCTGATCCGCAAATACAACCAGGAGTTGGGCAGCCATATTGAGCTCACCCCGGAAGAGGTCTTGCAGGTCAGGGAAGGCCTTGATCCCATCATGGTGGAGCAGGCGGTTCTCTTTTTAGAAAACGAACGCGAACAGGTGTATCACAAGCTGAAAATCATCCATGAGGAGCTTCAAAAAACCATAGCCGCCAAAACGGCAAGCGACAAAAAATCCATGCCGCTCCGTTATCTCACCACCCTGGAGCGGGAACTCATCATTTTCCTCTCCCTGACCGGCGGCGACATCGCCCATAAAATAGTGCGGGGCTTAACCAAGGAATATGGTGATCCCAAGGCATCCCTCTATCTTGCCGGAACCGACGCCTCATATTTCCGCCCCTTTCTTCAGGTGCTCCAGGTGGCGGCTCGCGGGCTGCGGCGCTTCGACGAGACAAAAGACTTGAGCCTGTTCCAGGTTATTGCCGACCAGCAGACAAATTTCAGCAACCTCTCGGCAAACCAAGCCCACATCACCCTGGTAAAAAGGGTAATGGACTGGATGCAGTAAGAAAAAGCGCCACCCGGGGGCATTGCCGATACCGCCCCCGGCTTTTTATTGCATTCCGGCCAACTCTTCGCTAGAGTATCGCCTTTTCGGACACAATCGATTATCGCCCCTCAGCACAGGAGTAAAAAATGCAATTCGAATCATTCGAGCAGGCCCTCCATGTCTGCATGACTGCGGAACAGGGCACGGACGAACATGAAGCGGCCCTGATCTATTGCCTGGACCATGCCCCGGCAGATCTCAAAGAAAAAATCAAGGAAGGCCTGGCCGACTTTCACAAGGGGCGGCAGGAAAAACATGATGGTGGCTGCGGCTGCGGCTGCAACCATGATTGATTGACAAAGCGGCGGGCTCAATCTTGACCCGCCGCCGGTTTCATTGCCCTGCAAAAAGAGGCAAAAAGAGCTCATATCCCTTGCGGGCCAGATCGGTCACCGGGATAAAGCGTAAGGCCGCGGAATTGATACAATATCTGAGCCCGGTCGGCGCCGGACCGTCGGCAAAAACATGGCCCAGATGGGAATCCCCGTTTTTACTGCGCACCTCGGTCCGTACCGAAAAAAGCCTTCGATCCTCCCGTTCGACAATGTTTGCCGCAACCAGCGGCCTGGTAAAGCTGGGCCAGCCGGTGCCGGAATCATACTTATCCAGCGAGCTGAACAAGGCCTCGCCGGAAACGATATCCACATAAATCCCGGCCTGCTTGTTATCCCAGTAGTCGTTGTTAAAGGCCGGCTCGGTTCCCTCTTGCCGGGTAACCTTATACTGCAGCGGGGTAAGACGCTTTTTCAACTCAGCATCACTCCATTTCGCGCCCAAGCTGCGCTCCTTGCCCCAGACCTTGTCAAGAAAGGCATCCCGGCCTGAACCGGCCCGATAATATCGATAGCGAAGCGGGTTCTTTTTATAATAATCCTGATGATACTCCTCGGCGGGATAAAATCGGCCGGCGGCGATAATAGGGGTGACCAGGGGGGCTGCAAAAACCTTACGCCCGGCCAGCGCCTCTTTGGAGGCAGCCGCCAACCGGCGCTGCTCCTCATTGAGATAAAATATCGCCGAGCCATAGGCATGGCCGCGGTCCACAAACTGGCCGCCCGCATCGGTGGGATCAATCTGGCGCCAGAAAATATCAAGCAGGGCCTGGTAACTCACCTTGTCCGGGGCATAAACCACCTCCACCGCCTCGAGATGGCCGCCGGCCGCATAGGTATCATAGGTGGGCGCATCGCCCCGGCCGCCGATATAGCCGGAGGTCACCGCCAGGACTCCCTCCACCTGCTCGAAAGGCTTTTCCATACACCAAAAGCAGCCGCCGGCAAAAATCGCCTTTTGCGTCACCCCGGCGCCAACCTTGGGTACCACGGCAAAAGAAAAAAAGGCCACGCCTAAAAAAAGCACCCAGCTATTTTCTAAAAAAAAGTTAAAGAGTTTCATCTGATCACCTCATAAGTTACTATGCTTAAAAATGAATAATAATCATTACCTAAAACTTTTGTTTATTTTTTCCGTTTTCAAAAAAACTTAAGCTCTCGTTGTCTTGCCAATTAGGTTAAAAGAGATAACATTTATCCGTAAAAATCAATGAAACCTCAAGGTCGGCAACCCCCTACTATGTCCGAAACCCGCAAACCAGAAAACAAACCAGCCACCTGGCAGATCTATATGGTCCGCTGCAGCGACAACACCCTGTATACCGGAATCACGGTTAACCTTGCCAAAAGATTGGCCGAACATAATTCGGAGAGCAAAGGCGCCAAATACACCAGAGCCCGCCGGCCGGTGGAATTGGTCTATTCCGAACCAGCCTTATCCCGCTCTGAGGCGACCAAAAGAGAAATGCATATAAAAAAAATGACCCTGGCCCGCAAAATGGAGTTGATTGCCGAAAAAAACCTATAAAAAAAGCGGCCCCGTTCGCCGGAAGCCGCTTTTACCCTGGTCGCACAGACCACTTTTGCCTAATATTTTCAGCGGATAAACGAACAGCAGTAATCAGTGAGTTTTTTAATCTTAAGGCTAAACTTGGCGTTGGCCGGAACCTCAAAAGACTCGCCGCCAACCACCTTCTTCCAGCCGGCCGCCTCAGGCAGCAACACTTCCAGCTCGCCGTCCAGAATCTCCATCAACTCCTTGTCCGCCGTGCCGAACTCATACACACCGGGTAGCATGACCCCCAGGGTTTTCTTAGTGCCGTCGGCAAACAGGACGGTGCGAGAGGTGACGTTGCCGTCAAAATAGACATTGGCCTTCTTTACGATGGTGACATTATTAAATTCAGACATTGGTTCTTCCTTAAGATTATTTTAGAGAGGGGAAACGACAAAAACCGTCAAAACTTACTTCATTATTAGACTGGTTTCAATCAGCAAACGATAATTTTGGTTAAAGAGAAATACCGCAATCGGACCTCAGCCAAGCAAATCTTTATCAAGATAGATCTCCGGCGAATACTCAGGGTAAAGCTTGGCAACACATTGAGGGCAAAGCCCGTGACTGAAACGGGTATTGGTCTTCTCCATAACATAATACTCCAAGGGCAGCCAGGATTCCGGCAGGCTCGAATCCGCCCCCGGCCTTCGGATCTTGTTACAGCCGGAACAGATCGGCAGATAATCCTCCAACACCCTGATGGTCAACAATGCCTTCCGCAGCTTGGCGGCATAAAGAACAAGCAGACCGAACAGGATGGAACAAACCAGGCCGGTCACCCCGCCGACTATCAGGTGTTCTTCGTCAAAATAGGGGATATCAGGATGCAGGACTGCATCAACCATGGCATTGAGGTTAGCGATAAATATTACCACCGCCACATAGGAGACTACCTGAAAGAACGTGGTATTGCCGATTCTGACAAGAAATCTTGAATTAATAGCCTTCATCCCCTCCGCCTCCAACTACCTTAGGCCTTGACTAAAGCAATCCTGAGATTGTCCCCGGCAAAAGCAAAACCTACACAATAGCCCTTTATTAACTATAACCATTCAACATTAAACACGCTGCCTTTTTCATAAAACACCCGAAATTCCGTCAAAATTTATAAAAAAATTGCCTTGCACACTACATAGTCATCGTGCTAAAAAAAGGCCTTTTTCTCCGGAGACAAGTAATGATTCACCTGACCGACATCAGCAAGCAGCATGGCTCACAGATTCTCTTTCAAAACGCCAGCTTCCAGATCCTGCCCGGCACCAAGACCGGCCTGGTCGGCCCCAACGGCGCGGGCAAGAGTACCATTTTCCGTTTAATTACCGGAGAAGAGGAAGCGGACAAAGGTGAGATCTCCTGCGCCAAAAAAACAGTGATCGGTTACTTTTCCCAGGATGTCGGCGAAATGGCCGGCCGTTCCGCTCTGGAAGAAACCATGTCCACGGCGGCCGAGGTCATGGAGCTGGGCGAACAGATCAAGGAAATGGAAGAGGCGATGGCGCTGCCCATGGACGACGAAGCCATGGCGGCCCTGCTCGAGCGCTACGGCAACGCCGTCGAGGAATTCGAGCACCGCGGCGGCTATGACCTTGAGACCCGCGCCCAAAGCGTATTGACCGGGCTCGGCATCGGCCCGGATGATTACCACCGGCCGGTGGAGTCGTTCAGCGGCGGCTGGAAAATGAGAATCGCTCTCTCCAAAATCCTTACCCTCAACCCCGACGTCCTGCTCCTCGACGAGCCCACCAACCATCTCGACGTGGAGTCCATTGTCTGGCTGGAGGAATGGATCGCCAAGGAGTTCAAAGGCGCACTGCTGATGACCTGCCATGACCGCGACTTCATGAACCGGGTGGTGACCAGGATCATCGAGGTGGGCAACATGACCATTACCACTTACAACGGCAACTATGACTTCTACCTGCGGGAGCGCGAAATCCGGCGGGAGCAGTTGCTCGCCAGCTACCGCCGCCAGCAGGAAATGCTGGCCAAGGAGGAAGATTTCATCGCCCGCTTCGCGGCCCGGGCCTCCCATGCCGCGCAGGTCCAATCCCGGGTTAAAAAACTGGAAAAGATCGAGCGCATCGAGTTGCCGCCCGAGCAGAGGGTGACCAAATTCGACTTCACCGAACCGCCCAGAAGCGGCGACGACGTAATCAGCATGGAAAATCTCGGCAAGGTCTGGCCCATGGATGACGGCCGCGAAAAATCAATCTTCAGCGGACTCACCGGGGTCATCCGCCGCCAGGAAAAAATCGCGGTGGTAGGAGTTAACGGCGCCGGCAAATCGACCCTGCTCAAGGTTCTGGCCGGCAAAACATCCCCGACCACCGGCAGCGTCAGTCTGGGCGCCAACGTCAACCTCGGCTACTTCAGCCAGCATGCCATGGACGTGCTCAACCCGGCCTGGACGGTTTTTGAAACCATCCAGGCCGCGATCCCCCAAGCCAACATCGGGGTGGTCCGCAACCTGGGCGCGGCCTTTCTTTTTTCAGGGGACGACATCGACAAACGGATCGCCAACCTCTCGGGCGGCGAAAAAAGCCGGGTAGTGCTGGCGACCATGCTGGCCCGGCCCATCAACCTGCTGATCCTTGACGAGCCCACCAACCACCTCGACATCCAATCCCGGGAAACCCTGCTGGAGGCCCTTAAAAAATTCACCGGCACGGTGGTGCTGGTCAGCCACGATCGCCATTTCCTGCGCTCCCTGGTGGACCGGGTATACGAGGTTGACCATGGCGAGATGAGAATTTACGAAGGGGACTACGAATATTATCTGCACAAGAGCGAAAAACTAGCAAGCGCCTGAGACGCCTTCCTGAGCCAGGGGGCATCAGCCCCCGGCCCGCTTGACCGTATACCCCTGCTTCCCGAGCTCCGCGACCAGAAGATCCCTTTTATCACCCTGGATTTCAATAACCCCGTCCCGCACCGAGCCGCCGCTGCCGCAGAGCTGCTTGAGGCGACTGGCCATTTGCTTGAGCCCGGCCTGGTCAAGATCCAGACCGGTAATCAGGGTCACCCCCTTACCCTTGCGCCCCTTGGTCTCCCGGCTGATCCGGACAATGCCGTCGCCTTTCCCCCCAGGCAGCTGCCGGCGGCAGCTGCATTGGCCAACCGCCTTGCCGCAACCGGGACACATCCGGCCGACCTCGGTTGAATAAACCATCCCCCCACTTACCCTGTTACTTTTGCGCATCGCCATCTCAAGCCCATGGATAAAAAGCCGAGCAAACCCTAGCCCTGCTCATCAGCCCCAAGAATATCCTGAATTCTCCGGGCAAACTCATTGGGCACCAACGGCTTATTGATAAAATCAGCACCGGAGCCCACCCCCACATGCGGGGAAATAATATCATCGGTATAACCGGACATAAATACGATTTTGATCTGCGGCGCTACTGCCGCGACCTTTTGGGCCAACTCCCTGCCGCCCATCCCCGGCATGATGACATCGGTGAGCAACAGATCGATATGCTTGTCACGGTTCCCATCGATAATAGCCAGGGCCTCGCCGCCGCTGCCCGCTTCGATTATTGAATAACCAAGGGGCTGCAAGGTATCGACAATCAGTTTCCGAACATAAGACTCATCATCCACCACCAGCAGCGTTTCCGTGCCTTGCCGCAGGGGCGCCGCTTCGGGTATGGCAACCTGGGCCGGCTCCGTAATTCCGCTCAACCGGGGGAAATAAATGCGAAAAGTAGTGCCGAGGGCAGGCTCACTGTCAACATGGATATGGGCCTTATGCTGCTGAACAATGCCGTAGACCATGGCCAGCCCGAGGCCGGTCCCACTACCTACATCCTTGGTGGTGAAAAAGGGATCAAATATTTTGTCCTGAATATCCTTTGACATTCCGGCTCCGCTATCACTGACGGCCAGGCAGACATAGGGGCCAGGCGCAACCCCTTCATGGCTTGCCGCATATTGGTCATCAAGAAAACAGTCGCTGATCTCGATACTCAATCTCCCGCCGTAGGGCATGGCATCCTTGGCATTTACCGCCAGATTCATGACGATCTGCTCAACTTGCCCGGCATCCGCCATGATCACCCCCTCTTGGGTCTGATCGATCAGATGAATCTCGACATCTTCACCGATCATTCGCTGCAGCATATTGGCCATATTGGAGATCAAACCACTGAGTCGAACCGGCTTCATCTCGATTTTCTGCTTACGGCTGAAGGCCAGCAGCTGCCGGGTGAGAACACTGGCCCGCACCGCCGAGGCATAGATCGCCTCCACCGGCTCCCGCAAATTTTCCGTCAGCTGCAACCGTTCCAGAAGGAGTTGCGAGTATCCCAAAATAACGGTGAGCATATTATTGAAATCATGGGCGACGCCGCCGGCAAGCCGCCCGATGGCCTTCATCTTATTTTCCTGCCGGAGTTGCCCTTCAAGCCGAAGCCTTTCCGTAACATCACGGGCACTGAAAACCACACCAACCGCTGTATTTTGGCGATCGAGAATAGGGGCGCAGCTCACCTGTACATTTCTTTCCCCGCCGTCGGCGGCGACATAAACATAGTCATCTTCCCGACTGACGATTTGCCGACCGGCAACAATTTCAGCGATGGGCATCTGAATCGGCTGACGATTATTGCCATCCACCAGGGGAAATATTTCCGCAATATTTTTACCGATAACCTCATCATGCCCCACCCCGAGCATTTTTTCGGCAGCGGCATTTACCAGCGCTATCTGCCCTGCGGTATCCGTGGTAATGACACCGTCGCTGATGCTGCGCAGGGTAACGTCCAACTGCTCCCTTTCGGCAAAAAGTTTTTTTTCGGAAAGATCCAGATTATGAAGGGCCATGGTTTTGGCCTGTATTTCCTGCTGCAGCTTGTTACTGTGAACAATCGCCTTGTCGGCCAGGGGACGCAGCAGCAGACTTATGATCCCCCGCACCCCGATAAAAATAAGCAGACAAATCAGGACAACGATAATCCCGACCTGCCGGTTTACGGAACGGAACAACTCCAGCTTGTCCATCCTGACCACCACCGCCCAGTCAGCATTATCAACTGGTTGATAGGCCGCCAGATCCCGGGAGCTTTCTTCAATACCAATGGTCTTACCGCCCCCCTGGTTAAGGGCATGACTAAAGGCTCGCTTGACAATCCCCACATATTCCGGATCCGGCTGAATTCGGCCGGAGGCCTCACGAAGTGGAAAAAAAAGCTCCGCCCCGCCTTTGGCCGCATAGCCCAGAATCATCTCTCCGCTGGCGCCCAGCCCTTTATAATCGGCGACAAGCTCCTGCAAGCGATCAATGGTGAACATGACAAAATCCGTCCCCACCCGCTCACCCCGCCGATTGATTATCGGCGCGGCCACCACCATAAACCGGCGGCCGGCAACGGTTAGCGGGCCATGGACAACGGGCATTTTCATCGCAGCATCAGGGACTATCTGATATTTTACGGGAATCGGCAAACCAACCTGCAACACCTGATGATCTTGCCGATCATACCGGGTTATACCCTCGGCAAATTCGGAGGATTTCATGGCATCGATCATTTTAGGCTCGATGTCCTCAACCAGCGTTTTAAGATCGATCTCGCCCAGGTTGTACTTTTCCAGCATTGCCCGGATCCGGGAACGGCTGGTAATCTGCATCGCCGTTTCCTTGGCCTTGGATAAAAACTCGTCCACCGTAGAACATTTGGTCAGCACCGCAAAAACCAGATTGTTTTTTTGTTGGGATTTGAGCTGCTGATAAAGGGGAAGGATGGAAATGAACGCAACCGTTACGCTTAAGACAATCAAACCGACAACGGTCTTTCTCACCAGGGATTTCTCAAACTGCTCTTTAAAATTTTCGTGGCCGTTATCCATCCTGCAAAAATCCCCCCGCTTTTTTTCGACCTAAAATGGCACATCCGATTAAGGGGTTAACCCAAACCGGCGCAACATCCGACATTCCCCCGGCAGCGCTGACATGTTGCCCATCATTTTTGCGTATTCTGCCATAAGCGCAGGCAGGTTCGCAAGCAATCATTCCGTTTCTCAACGAAACGTCGAACCGAAAACCCGTCATTCCCGGCGCAGGGAAAGGGCGATCCGTTTTCGTTGCAGATCAACCTCCACCACCCGGGCCTCCACCTGTTGCCTCACCCGGACCACCTCGGCCGGATCCTTGACAAAGCGGTCGGCCAACTGGCTGATATGCACCAAGCCGTCCTGATGGACGCCGATATCGACAAAGGCCCCGAATTTCGTGATATTGGTGACAATGCCGGGCAGAACCATGCCCGGCTCCAGATCATCAATGGCGTGAATTCCCGCAGCAAAGGCAAAGATGGAAAAATCCGCCCGCGGGTCGCGACCCGGTTTGGCAAGCTCCGCCATGATGTCGGTCAAAGTGGGCAACCCCACGCCCTCATCAATATAATCAGCCACCCGGATTGCCCGGCGCACTGTTTCCTGTTCCATAATATCGTGCAAAGTACAACCCGCATCCTTGACCATCCGTTCGACTATCCCGTATCGCTCCGGGTGGACCCCGCTGCCGTCCAGGGGATTTACCGCGCCCCTGATTCTCAAAAAGCCGGCGCATTGTTCAAAAGCCTTGCCCCCTAACCGCGCCACCTTCAAAAATTGCCGGCGGACGGTAAACGGACCATGTGCGGTGCGATAGGTGATGATGTTTTGCGCCAGAGCGGGGCCTACCCCGGAAACAAAGGCCAACAACTCGGCACTGGCCGTGTTGACCTCAACCCCGACGCCATTAACGCAGCTGACCACCACCTCGTGAAGACATCTTGTCAACTCAAGCTGGTTCACATCATGCTGGTACTGCCCCACCCCGATGGAACGCGGATCGACCTTGACCAATTCGGCCAGGGGATCCTGCAGCCTGCGGCCGATGGAAACCGCGCCGCGCACGGTCAGGTCGTGATCCGGGAACTCGGCCCTGGCTGCGGCAGAGGCAGAATAGACCGAAGCGCCGCGCTCATCGACCATGGCAATAATGGGAGCGCCGGGCAGGGATAAGCCCCTAATAAATTCCTCGGTCTCGCGCCCGGCGGTGCCGTTACCGATGGCAATGGCCTCAATCCGATGCTCTCGACAGAGGCTGATCACCGTTCGCCCTGCCTCTTCGGCCTTAGGCCCGGAATGGGTAGGAAAAATAGTGGTAAAAGCAAGGAGGTTGCCCTGCCCGTCCAGGCAAACCAGTTTCGCCCCGGTACGAAAGCCTGGATCCAGTGCCATCACCCGTTTCGGCCCCATGGGCGGCGCAAGGAGAAGCTGCCTGAGATTTTCGGCAAATACCCCGATCGCCTCCTGATCGGCCCGTTGTTTAAGGCTTTGCCGCAACTCATTTTCCAAGGACGGGGCCAACAGGCGCCGGTAGCAATCATCAACCGCCAAGGCCACCTGGCTTCCTGCAAAGTCGCGGCTTTTGACATGACGCCGCTGAAGAAGGGCAAGGGCCTGTTCTTCCTCCGGGCGAATGATTACGGTGAGCGCCTTTTCATTTTCGCCACGCAAGATGGCCAGCAGGCGATGCCCGGCAATTTTAGCGGCCGGCTCGGCCCATGCAAAATAATCCTGAAACTTGACGCCTGCTTCCCGGTTCTTTTTCACCACCTTGGAGTTGACCCTGCTCTGCTTTGCAAAAAAATTGCGCAGCAGGGCGCGGCTCGACCTATCCTCGCTGATCCACTCAGCAATAATGTCCCGAGCCCCGGCCAAGGCCTCCGCCTCATCCGCCGCCCCTTGCCCGGGCTTGACAAAAGATTGACACCGCACCGGGCTGCCGTCCTGGGTAAAAATCTGCCGGGCCAACGGCTCAAGCCCCTTTTCCCGGGCAAGCATGGCCTTGGTTCTGCGCTTGGCCCGAAAGGGCAGATAAACATCCTCCAGGGTGGCCAGATCAGCGGCAGCCCCCAGGGCCGCATTCAACTCATCGCTTAACAGTTCGCGCTCGACAAGGGAAACCCGCATGGATTGACGCCGTCGGTCAAGCTCGCCAAGCCGGGCAAGCTGATCGCGAATCGCGCCGATCTGCATTTCATCGAGCAGGCCGGTGGCCTCCTTACGATACCTGGCGATAAACGGAACCGTGGCCCCATCGGCCAGCAAAACCGAGGTTGCCGCCACCTGTTCAATCCTGATCCCCAGAGTGCGAGCAATAAGGGCCAGATGAAGTTGCGCGGGCTGCGCATCGGCTGAGCCGGGGATAATATTTTTTTCATTTGGAGTTAACAAAAGTCACCATTCCTTTCTTTCCAATAAAAGCACCGGGTTCAACCACAACCTTGACTTTTTAATAATTTTTCCGCATTACTATATATAATAAAAATCGGTACCTATACGCTGTTACCTTTATGATTTTGTCTCGGGGGGGAGGGG
>DUZU01000024.1 GCA_013349285.1 Deltaproteobacteria bacterium
ACAAAATCGGCCAGGCCGTGTTCGGTCAGTTTTTGGTTGAGCAGGGCTTTTATCTCGTCGACATAGGTTTCGCGGTCAACCAGCGAGGTTCTGATCTTGTTGGAGAGATCTTCGTACTCTTCCGGATTAAGGTAGGAAAAGGCGAGATCCTCCAGCTCCCTTTTGAGCCAATCGATCCCCAGACGGCTGGCCAAGGGGGCGAACAGGTCCATGGTTTCCCGGGCGAATTCGAGCTGCTTTTCCCTGGGCACGTATTGCAGCGACTGCATGTCGTGCAGCCGGTCGGCGAGCTTGACCAGCAGAACCCTGATGTCCGATGACATGGCCAGCAGCATTTTTCTGATGTTTTCCGCCTGGTAGGCAAGTTTGCTGTTGAATTTGACATCGGTGATCTTGGTGGTGCCCTGGACGATGTTCACCACATCGTCGCCGAATTTTTCCCGGAGCGCGGCTTCCGCCTTCTTGATGTTGTCGCTCCTTTTGATGATCCCGTGCAACAGACCGGCACACAGGGTGAAAACATCCAGGCGCATGGTGGCCAACACATCGGTCACCATCAGGGCGTGATAGAGGTAAGGTCTGCCGGAAAGCCGGTGCATGCCGGAATAAAGCTTTTCGGCATAGGCGTATGCTTCCTTGACCGGGGTCAAATCCTCGTCAGGCATGTATGTCTTGGCGCGTTCCAGGATGGAATCGATGGTAATCATGTCTTTGTTGAATCAGGCAAAATTTAGGTAACCGATCAGGCCAGGGCCTCTTTGATTATTTTAACAAGTTCAGGCCCGGTTTCGTCAAGGGTAAGCGTGGTGGTTTTGCCATCGGCCCTGGTTCTGATTTCCAGCATTCCTTCGTTGCTGAAGCTTTTGCCCACCATCACCCGGTAGGGAATGCCGATCAGGTCCGCATCCTTGAACTTGCTGCCCGGCCGTTCGTCCCGATCATCGAGCAGCACTTCAATCCCCTCGCTTCTGAGATAATCGTAAAGTTTGCTCGCCGCCGCACTGATCTCTTCATCCTTGGGGGAAAGGTTGAGGATGATCACCTGGAAGGGGGTGATGGGCAGCGGGAAGATAATCCCGTCCTTGTCATGGTTCTGCTCAATGGCCGCGGCCACGGTCCGGCTGACGCCGATGCCGTAGCAGCCCATGATAAAGGGGCGTTCCTCGCCCTGGTTGTCCAGGAAGGTGGCCTTGAGGGCTTTGCTGTAACTGGTGCCGAGCTTGAAGATGTGGCCGACCTCAATGCCCTTGGTCAGGCTCAAGGCGCCGCCGCATTTGGGGCAGTTATCCTCTTCGGTCACCATGCGCAGATCGGTAATGGTTTTAACCTCGAAATCGCGGCCCAGGTTGGCGTTGGTGAAATGATGGTTCTTTTCGTTGGCGCCGATGGCAAAGTTGTACATTCTGGTGATTTCCAGATCGGCCAGGACCGGGATCTTTAGGCCGATCGGCCCGAGATAGCCGCTCGGCACCCCGGTGGCGTCAAAAACTTCCTTGTCGTCGGCCAGACGCAGATTGTCGTCATTAACGCCCAACGCATTGGCCAGCTTGACGGATTGGACCTCGTGGTCGCCGCGCAACAAAACCGCCACCGGCTTCTCATCGGCCATGAAGATCATGGTTTTGATCAGCTCCTTGGCGGAGATGCCCAGGAATTCGGTAACCGCCTCAACCTTGCGTTTGCCCGGGGTCTCGACCTTGGTCAGCTCTTTCAGGGCCGGCACGGTATCCGGCTTGGCCGGTTCGCGGTAGCCGGCCTTTTCCATGTTGGCCGCATATTCGCAATTCTTGCAGATGACGATGGTGTCTTCGCCGGTGTCGGCCAGCACCATGAATTCATGGGAAAAGCTGCCGCCGATGGTGCCGGTGTCCGCCTCAACCGCCCGAAAGGCCAGGCCGCAGCGCGTAAAAATCCGGTGGTAGGCCTGGTGCATGGCCATATAGGTTTTATCCGCCGACTCCTCGGTGGCGTCAAAGCTGTAGCCGTCTTTCATGATGAACTCGCGGCCGCGCATCAGCCCGAAGCGGGGCCTGATTTCGTCCCGGAACTTGGTCTGGATCTGGAAGAGATTCAGGGGCAGGTCGCGATAGGAGTGGACATTCATCCGCACCAGATCGGTGATTACCTCTTCATGGGTCGGCCCCAGACAACTCTCCCGGCCGTGGCGGTCGGTAAACCGGAGCAGCTCGGGCCCATATTTCTCCCAACGGCCTGATTCCTGCCAGAGATCGCCGGGTTGCACCATGGGCAGCAGCAGTTCCTGGGCGCCGGCCCGAACCATCTCCTGGCGGACGATCTGTTCAACCTTGCGGATGGCGGCAAGGCCAAGGGGCAGGTAAGAGTAGATGCCCGAGGAAAGTTTTCTGATAAATCCGGCCCGCAGCAGCAGCTGATGGCTGATGACTTCGGCCTCGGAGGGCGTTTCCTTCAAGGTGGGGATAAGAAGCTGTGAAAATCGCATTGTTTAACCTGTGGCAGATATTTGTTTTAGGTGAAGTTTAATGTAGTTCTTTGGTCATCTTGTCGATTTCAGAGAGAAAAACATCGAGCAATTGCTCCTCGGCAACTTTTTTGTAGAGTTGGCCTTTTTTGAAGATGATGCCCACCCCATGGCCGCCGGCCACGCCGATGTCCGCCTCCCTGGCCTCGCCCGGCCCGTTCACCACGCAGCCCATCACCGCGATCTTGAGCGGGGTTTTGATCCGCTGGATGTGGCGTTCAACCTCTTCGGCCAGGCCGAAAAGGTTGACCTGGCAGCGGCCGCAGGTGGGACACGAGATCAGTTCCGGGCCCCGCTCCCTGATGTGCAGGCTGCGGAGCAGCTCGTAGGAGACCCGGATTTCCTCAACCGGGTCGCGGGTGAGCGAGATCCGGAAGGTGTCGCCGATCCCCTCGTAGAGCAGCATGCCTAAGGCCACACTTGATTTAACCGTGCCGGCAATAAGGCCGCCCGCCTCGGTCACCCCGAGATGCAAGGGGTAGTCGGTTTGTTCGGCCAGCAGGCGGTAGGCATCCACCGTGGTCATGGCGTCGGAGGATTTGATCGAGATTTTTATCTCGCGAAAATCAAGGTCTTCGAGTAGCCGGATATTGCGCAAGGCGCTTTCAACCAGGGCCGCCGGGGTGGGGTGTCCATGTTTTTTGAGAATATCCTTTTCCACCGACCCGGAGTTGACCCCGACCCGGATCGGCACCTGATGGGCCTTGGCGGCGGTTACCACCCGGGCCAGCTTGTCCGGGCCGCCCAGGTTGCCGGGATTGATCCTGATCCCCTGGGCGCCGTTTTCCATGCTGGCGATGGCCAGACGGGCGTCAAAATGAATATCGGCGATAAGGGGAATGGTGATCCGGTCGCGGATGGCTTTAATGGCCTCGGCCGCCTCCAGATCGAGGACCGCAACCCGGATGATCTCACAGCCCGCCTCTTCCAGGCCGTGGATCTGGGCCACGGTTTTTTCCACGTCCCGGGTGTCGGTGTTGGTCATCGATTGCACCGCGATGGGGGCATCGCCGCCGATCGCCACCTGTCCCACTTTGATTTGTCGTGTTTTTTTGCGTTTAATCATGGGCCGGGATTATACTCGTTTGGCGGTATTCTTGCATCCTTCTTTTTTTTCAGCATAGATGCGGGGTAGCAGTTCTTCAGTTATTGAAATCAAGGAAGCCAGCTGGTAGGATGGCCGACATGAAACTATTTATCACAGTGCTCGGTCTGGTTTTTGTTTTGGAAGCGATTCCCTATGTCCTTTTTCCCGAGGCGATGCAGCGCTGGCTGGCCCAGATATCCCTGCTGCCGCCTGCCGCCCTGCGAATGGCGGGGTTGTTTGCCTTGGGGCTCGGGGTGCTGCTCTGCTATCTCACCCAGCGGACCGACCTGATACCATAAGTTAGCAATGCCCGTCTTTCCGGTTGATCATTTAACCCATCTCATTTGAAAAAAAATATGGCTATTGAAATTGATTTTGCGCTGAGCGCTTATAACTATGATCTGCCGTCGGCTAATATCGCGCAGCAGCCCGCGGCCCGGCGTGATATCTCCCGGTTGCTGGTGACCGATTGTCTGGGCGATCAACTTTATCATCGTTCTTTTGCCGATATCTGTGAATATCTTGCCCCCGGCGATCTGCTGGTGGTCAATAACACCAAGGTTTTTCCGGCCAGATTGCTGGGCAGCAAGGAGACCGGCGGCAAGGCGGAGTTGCTGATTCTTGAGTATCCCGGCCAGGTGCAGCCGCTTGAAGCGGACGAGGCGGCCGGCTGGCAGCGGGCTCTGGTGGTCGGCTTGGTGAAAAGCTCGAAACGGCCCAAGGTCGGCGGCAGGCTTATTTTTTCCGACCGCTTATTCGGAGTAGTGGACGAATTGCTCTCCGACGGCAAGGTTCGGGTTTATCTCCATTTTTACGGGGAATTGGCCGGACTGCTCGATGAGCAAGGCGAGTTGCCGCTGCCCCCCTATATCGGTCGGGAGCAGGGCCAGAGCGCCGAGGATCGCCAACGTTACCAGACGGTTTATGCCGAAGAGACCGGGGCGGTGGCCGCGCCCACGGCCGGGCTGCATTTTACCCCGGAGTTGTTCGAGAAAATTAGGGCCGCCGGGGTGGAGGTGGCCAGCGTCACCCTCCATGTGGGCTACGGCACCTTTGCCCCGGTGCGGGAAGAGGATATCCGCCACCACAATATCCATTCGGAATATCTGATGGTCTCAGAGCAGACCGCGGCCAAGGTCAATGCAACCAGGGCCGCCGGCGGCAGGATCTGGGCGGTGGGCACCACCTCGGTCCGGGCCCTGGAGTTTGCCGCCGATGAACAGGGCGTGGTCCATGGGAAAAAAGGATTTTGCGATCTCTATATCTATCCAGGCTATCGGTTTCGGGTGGTGGACAACCTGATTACCAATTTTCATCTGCCCCAGTCGTCGCTGCTTTTTCTGGTGAGCGCGCTGGTGGGGCGGGAAAGATTGATGGGGATTTACAAAGAGGCGATCGAGGCGGGGTACAGATTTTACAGCTACGGGGATGCCATGGCCTTTATCACCAGGCATCCCCGCTAACGTTTTAGCAGGCCTTGCAGGCGCCCTTGGCCGGGCAGGATGATTCCGTGCTTGCCGAAGCGGTGCTGCATGGGGTTGATTTGGCTGCGGCATTTGATTTGCCGTTGTAGCCATCGGCATACCAGCCGCCGCCCTTGAGGTGGAAAGAGCTCTGGGAGATAAGTTTTTTCATGGTTCCGGAGCAGGAGGGGCAGGTGCTCATCGGCTCTTCAGACAGGCTCTGCCAGACCTCGGTCACCTCTTGGCATGAACCGCATTGATATTCATAAATGGGCATTGATGTATCCTCCATATGTTGTCGCTGGCGAAAACATATTGAAAATTAAAAAGGTTCTTTTTACGTTATTCGGCACAGTTGTCTTGCTGAACTTTATCTATAGTCCTTTTTGGAAATGATGTATAATTTAATGAACATTGCTTATTATGTCAATGTGCCTTGTTTGATTCTTTTTTTTATCGTGTTTTTTACCGGCGTTACGAAGGTGCGGTTAACGGATTCGTAGTCAGCTTTGGGGGATTGGATTGTGCAGCAGATACTCACGGCCCAGGCCGCGGAAGGAATGGTCCTGGCCAAGGATGTGCTTACCCCGGAAGGGCGGGTTTTGTGCGGCAAGGGAACCGAGCTTACTCAAGCCCTGATTGAACGGTTGCTGAAGATGGAGATGGTCAACATCACCGTCGAAGGCCATCCGGTGGTGGTCGCCGGAGAGAAATCGTTGAAAGAGGAGTTGCAGGATATCGATCTCAGGTTCAGTCGGGTTGAAAAAATAACGCCTCTGATGTATCTGAAAAAAATAATAAAAGAAAAGCTTGTTGCATCGCGGGGTTGAGGATGGATGATCAGAAACGGGAGGAGTTTAGAAAGGCGCTGCGTGAGGTGAAGAACCTGCCGACCCTGCCCGGTATTGTTATCAAGTTGACCCAGATGGCCGAGGACCCAGATACCTCCACCGAGCAGATGGGGCGGATGATCAGCAAGGACCATATCCTGGCGGTTAAATTGCTCAAACTGGTCAATTCGGCCTTTTACGGTTTTCCGCAGCGGATCAGTTCGTTAAACAGCGCCATTATCCTGCTCGGCATCAATGTTATCAAGAGTTTGATCATCAGCGCGTCCATATTTGAGGTGATGGAGGATCAGGATATCGAGCTCTGGGAGCATTCCCTGGGCTGCGCCGTGGTTTCCAGTGTGTTGGCCAAGCGGTTGGGGATGAGCGAGCCGGAAGAGGTGAGCACCGCCGGCCTGATCCATGATATCGGCAAGGTGGCGATCAAGATGGAGCTGCCCAGGGAGTATGAGTTGATCACCCGGCTGGTCCATGACAAGCAAATTTCCAGAATCGAGGCCGAGCGCGAGGTGTTGGGGCTTGATCATGCCGAGGTCGGCGGTTGGTTGGCCAAAAGCTGGAATCTGCCGGGGAAGCTTATCGAACCGATTGCCTGTCATCACGATCCCCGTCTGGCCAAGGATGAGCAGTTGGCCAGTGCTATTGTTCATTTCTCTAATATCATCATCAGGGGGATGGGCTACGGCCATGCCGGCGATATCTGGGTGCCGGCCTTGAGCAGCCGGGCCTGGCGGATGCTGGAGTTGACCCCCACCGATCTGGAGTTGGTCTTGGCCGAGGTTGAGGAGAAGCTCTGGGAGGTCAAGGGGTTCAGCCTCGATATTAAAGCCAACAACGAAGAAGCCGTGCCCTTATGATCGTCGGTTGGCCATTGTCGGCTTGACCGGGCTAATAACCTTTTGGTGGATTAAACAATGACTCGAATTCTGGTCGCCGGGAGCAAAACCCTTCTTTCCCCGGCGGGTCACGTCCTGCTCAATGCCAAGGGCTATAATGTAAAGGTTTGCACCACCTTAAACACCACCCTGGCCCAGGTGTTTGATGATCCGCCGGACATGCTCCTCCTCGAAAAAAATTTCACAGGCAGCCTAAGCGGCGATGCTGAATTGATCAGGTCGGTGAAGGCCTGTCTGCAGAAGGCCAATATCCCGATTCTGCTGGTGGTGCCGACGGAAGAGCTTGGCGTGGATATGGATTGGAATGCCTATCCGGTTGATGATATCATCGAGGCGCCGTTTGCCGTGGAAATACTGTTGGTGCGGATCCGCTTGGCTGAGTCGAGAATGCTCAGGGTTTTTGATAATAATCCCTTGAGTAAGCTGCCGGGAAACACCTCTATCCTTGGGGCGATTCAGCGGGCTTTGGATCGAAAGGAGGGCTATGGCGTTTGTTACGTCGATATTGATAATTTCAAGCCCTATAACGACCGCTACGGTTTTTCCCGTGGGGACGAGATTATTTTGATGGTGGCCAGGATTATCATCAATGTGGTGGATGAGCTCGCCAGGGAGGATAGCTTTGTCGGGCATGTCGGCGGCGATGATTATGTCTTTATCGTCAGGGAGGAAAACGTAACCAAGGTTTGCGATAAAATTTTGGACAACTTTAATTTGGTCCGCAATATGTTTTTGAGTGCGGAGGATATTGCCGCCGGTGAATTTGTCGGCCGGGACAGGATGGATAGGGAAACGCGCTTTGGCCTCTTGAGCCTCTCCATTGCCGTGGTTACTACCGGCGGCAATAAATATCATCATTACGGTGAAGTTTCCGCGGTGGCTTCCCAGCTCAAGCATTGCGTCAAAAAACTTGAGGGGAGCAATTTTCTCGTGGATAGGCGTAATTAGCTGTAAGTGTTAGCGGGATGCTCCGGTAGTTGTAATTATTGAAAAGCAGTAATGCAAGGTTGTGTCCTTAACACCTTTTTCCTGAGATTGTACAATCGGCAGGCCGTTAATCTTATCCATCTCGGTTATCTGTTGTTTTCTTCTTGTTATTTTTTCTGCGAAAAAGTAGCAGCTGCTCCTTTGCGAGGACCTTTTCCTTAGTGGTCCATAATTATTTTTTATTTACTGCTTAACCGTTATTTCTCAATAAAAAGTCAAAATATTTTCATGACGAGAACTGCTCGTTATTTTGGTCATCATGGCAAAGTGTTGAAGTTGGCTTTAAGCGTAATGCGTAATGCGGATTTTCCTGTATGATGATTAAGGATCGTTGGGATTGAAATGAAAAAGTAAAATGGCGTTGTGCTTTTTTTGGTGAAACTGCTTGATTTAATGTCGTTATTGAGATACTAGGGATATATTGATAGTTTTGGTTGTGTGATTTTTCCTAAGTGGAGGATGTGAAGATGAGTAAATCTCTTGTTGAAATGGCGGCTGATTTAGTTCAGTCGCAATGTGCGTCAAAAGGTATGAGCACCGAGGAAATTGCCATGGCATTGCAATCGACCTTTGGCGCTTTGCAGGCATTGCAGGCAGATGAGGCAAAGTTGCAGGGGGTAGTTGCTGAAGGTGGCGCTGTTGCGGGAACCGGCGTCGGTGTTACTCCTGAAAAGTCCATTCAAAAAAATAAAATTGTTTGTTTGGAGTGTGGTCAGGAATTCAAGATGTTGTCACCCAAACATCTGCGCTCCCATGGCCTGACCGGTCGTGAATATCGGGCTAAATACGGTTTTCCCCTGCGGCAGCCGCTTTGTGCCAAGTCTCTTTCCGATCGCCGTAAAAAGGCAGGTAAAGAGCGGGGCCTGCCTGATAATCTGCGAAAGGCCATTGCCAAGCGGAAAAAAGGCGGCAACGGGAAAAAGGCGGCTGGTAAATAGTTTTCTTGCACCATTTTTTTCCTTGAGGGGAATAGGCAGCGCCTGCAAAATGGTTGGCGGTCAGACAGGGTATTTCGGCGAAACGGGCTGGAATACCCTTTTTTTATCGGATTGCCACCGAGCTTCAGCCAAATGGGGGAAAGGGATGTGGGGGCGGCTTGCGCCGCAAATACCGGCGGGTGGCAAACATGCCGTGGGCTTCCTCACCTAAGTTCTGTTACGCATCACGTTGCACCCACAAAAAAATCTCAATCAAGTTTCATCTGGCAGCCATTTTTTCAATCAACTTAATTATCATCCCCGGCTGTTGACTTTTGGCCGGAGAAGCAGCATATTTCTCATTTTTCTGATAAAGGGTTAGTCTCTGCCTTGCGCCGGGCTTTTAATACGTTGTTGCCCATTCAAATTTTAAAAGAGTATTTTTATCTATGATCGGCATTTTTGATTCAGGGGTGGGCGGCATGACCGTCGCCCGAGCCATTGAGCAGCGGCTGCCTGATTATCGAACAGTCTATTTCGGCGATTTGGCCCGCTCTCCGTACGGTTCGAAGAGTGAGGAGACTATTATCGCCTATGCCCGCCAGAACACCGAGTTTCTCCTGGCCCAGGGGGCAAAGGTTATTGTGATTGCCTGTAATACCGCGGCCAGTGTTGCCTCCGAGATTTTAACCCGGGAGTTTGCGGTGCCGATCTTCGAGGTTATTTCCCCGGCGGTCGACAAGGCGGTAGCGGCGAGCCGGAGCGGCGCCATCGGGGTCATCGGCACCAGGGCCACGGTCAGAAGCGGGATTTATGAAAAAAAGATCACCGGCCAAAACCCGCAATGCCGGGTTGTTTCCCAGGCCTGTCCGTTGCTGGTGCCGTTAGTTGAGGAAGGATGGTTTAACAAACGGGAAACCAAGATGATCCTTCGCCGTTATCTCCATCCCATCCGTCTTAAAAATGTGGATACCCTGGTTCTCGGTTGTACCCATTATCCTTTGCTCAAGAATCTTATCCAGCCCCGGATCGGCAAAAGGGTTACGGTGATCGACTCGGCGGAAGCGGTTGCCGCCGGTCTTGCCAAATTTCTGGAGGAAAACCCCGAGGTCGAGGCGAGCTTGTCCCATGAGGGTGAAAATCTCTATTATGTATCAGACATCACCGAGGCTGCCGCGGACATCGCCAAGCGGGTTTTCGGCCGACCGATCGATCTGCAAAAAATTTCCGGCGAGACTTTTTGTTAGGAGCATGTTGCTATGAATATCCATGCGCTAAGGCAGGGCCTGTCGCTAGTTTTCGGGCTGATTTTCCTGATGCTGTGGCCGGCCCAGGTTTTTGCCGTTGACTCCCCCGCGCCCCGGGTTATTGCCGAGAGGCTGCAGCAGGAGTATGAGGCCACCTCCAGTATGGTCGCCGATTTCACGCAGACGGCCAGCGTGGCCATGAGCAGCAGGGTCAAACATGGCAACGGCCGCCTGGTGATATCAAAGCCCGGCAAGATCCGCTGGGATTATACCGCGCCGGACCGTCAGGTACTGGTCTCCGACGGGCATAAGGTCTCCATGTACTTCAGCCAGTCGGAGCAGATGATCGTTCAGCCCATCAACCAGTACCTTGATTCCGATGTCACCTATTCATTTTTTGCCGGGACCGGCAATATCCTCAAGGATTTCGATATCTTCGCCCCGGACCTTGAGGCCGCGGCCAATGAGTTGGCCATCCGCCTCGTGCCCAAGGCCGCTCATCCCCAGGTGGATTATCTCCATATCTGGGTTGATGCCGCGACTTTTTTGATCAAACGGCTTGAGATTGTCGACCAGTTCGGCAGCGTTACCGATCTTGTTTTTTCCAATATTATCTACAATCAAGCCATTGCCCCGGAGCTTTTTAATTTTACGCCGCCGGAGGGGACCGAGATCATCGAGCATTAACTTTGATATGTAGAGATCTCTACCGTTATAAAGTTATGGCGAAGATCTAAGGCTAAACATCAGATGCGAGAGGGGCTGTGCCGGAAAAGGGGATAAAAAAATTGGTGCTCGGCGGTTGCCGGAGTGGTAAAAGCCGCCATGCCGAACAATGGGCCTCTGATAATTTTCAGCAAAAAACCTATGTGGCGACCTTATCGCGCCAGGGTGACGCAGAGATGGACCGGCGGATTGATCTGCACCGGGAGAGTCGCGGTAATGGCTGGCAGCTGGTTGAAGAGCCGCGGGATATTGTCGCGGTGCTTGCCCCAGCCAGGGCGCAGAACGAGGTGGTGCTGCTTGATTGCCTCACCATGTGGATTACCAATCTGATGATGGCGGAGCTCACCGATCCGCAGATCGAGGATGAAATTCTCCGGTTAAAGCAAACGGTTGCCTCGGCAAATTATGGTATCGTGCTGGTCGCCAACGAGGTGGGGCTGGGGCTGGTGCCGGAGTCGGCCATGGGCCGGCGGTTTCGTGATCTGGCCGGCTGGTGTAATCAGCAAATGGCCGAGGTCTGCGACCAGGTGGTCATGGTGGCGGCCGGCCTGCCCCTTACCTTGAAAGGATAGAAGTGATGGTGGATAAAAATCTCAACGGCCAGGGCGTGCATGGCGGCGATATTATTTCCATGGCCCGGCGGCTGGGCTGCGCGGTTGACGATCTGATTGATATGAGCAGCAACCTGTCTCCCTTCGGCATGCTGCCGGGGCTGCGGGAAGAGCTGATTGCCAAAATTGATGAAATCGCTTTTCTGCCGGAAAGCGGCAGTGAGACCCTGGCGGCGATCTTTGCCGCCAAATACGGGCTGCACAGCAGCCAGGTGCTGGTCGGCAACGGCACCACCGAGTTCATCTACGCAGTGCCCCAGGCGGTTGATTGCCGCCGGGCCGTGATCGTGACCCCCACCTATGCTGATTATCGTTTTGCCTCCGCCTGGGCCGGGCTTGAGGTTGTGGATTTTCCCTTACGGGCGGAGCATGATTTCCGCTTTGATTTCGAGAGGTTGGCCGCCACTCTTACCGGCGGGGAGCTGGTCTTTATCTGCAACCCCAACAACCCGACCAGCGGCATGGTCCCCACCCGGGAACTTTATGATTTCGCCCTGGCAAGGCCCGGCTCGACCTTTTTGATTGATGAGTCCTACCTGCCCTTTGTTCGTGAGGAGTCCATGGCCGGGCTCAGTTTGCCGGACAATATCTATGTACTTAATTCTTCGTCTAAAATATACGGGATTCCCGGGTTGCGCCTAGGCTTTCTTGTCTCCAGCGCCAAAAATATGCGTAGATTGGCCGAGCGCCGCAAGCCCTGGGGGGTGAACCGGATGGCCCAGGTGGCCGGGGAGTATCTTCTGGGCCAAGGCGACGATTATGTAAGAAAAATTCAGGATTTTCTGGTGGAGAACCGGCCCGGTTTTGTCAAGAGTCTGGCGGCGCTGCCCGGAGTGAGCGTGGTGCCCGGGGCGGCCAACTTCATCCTCTGTCGCCTCAATGGCTCGGTTACCGCAATGCAGTTGCGGGAGGCCATGCTCAAGGAGAAAATCATGATCCGCGATTGCCATAATTTTGTAAATCTTGATCCGTATTATTTCAGGGTGTCGTTAAAAGATAGCGAGCGCAACCGCCGTTGCCTTGCGGTATTAAAGAATGTGTTAGAGGATCTCGGATGAGGATTGCCATTATCTCCGACACCCATGATCATATCGGCAACCTGCGGGTTGCGGTCAAGTATTGCAACGCCTACGGGGTGAGCATGATCATCCATTGCGGTGATCTGATCTCCCCCTTTATGCTCGACGAGCTGGCCAAGTTCAGCGGCGCTATCCACCTGATCTACGGCAACAACGTGGGCGATCAGCATATTATTTCCCAATCCTGCGGCACCCGGTTTCCCTCCATCACCCATCACGGGGTGCTGGGGGCGGTGGAAGCGGGCGGCCGTAAACTGGCCTTTACCCATTATCCGCAGATGGCCCGCGGCCTTGCCCATCAGGGCTTGTTTGATGTGGTTTGTTGCGGCCATAATCATAAGCATAAGGTGGAAAGGGTGGGGGCGACCTTGATGGTTAATCCCGGGGAGATGCTGGGCAAGGATAGTCAGCCCGGGTTTTGTATCCTGGAGTGTGATAGCCTCAATGTCGAACGGGTGGATGTGGGGGAACCATTTGGCCGGGATGAGTTGTGATAAGGCAGGTATTTGGCAGGTCTTTTGGTCGGAGTTTCGCAGAAGATAAAAAAAGATTGTCGCTTTCTGAAAAAAATGTGAAACTTATCTTCTTTTTGCTGATGTCGTTTTGAAGATCGGCATCAATTGAAATTTTACAAAGTTACTTAGGTTAGGTGCGTTGATGGATATGAATGACAGCGGTCAGAGTTTTGCCGACCTTTTTGGAAAAACAGAGGTAGTTGAATCCAGGATGGAGCCGGGCCAGAAGGTTGCGGCTCGGGTTGTACGGCTGGGCAAGGATTGGATTTTTCTCGACCTGGGCGGCAAGAGCGAAGGCTCGATAGCCAAGAACGAGTTTGTTGATGATGAAGGCCAGTTGACCGTGCAGGAAGGTGATAGTGTTGAGGTTTACTTTCTGTCCGTCAAGAACAACGAGAAGCTTTTTACCACCAGGGTCAGCGGGGCTGCGGCCCAGGGTCATCTTGAGGAGGCCTTTCATAGTGGGATTCCGGTCGAAGGCACGGTGGACAAGGAGGTCAAGGGCGGCTTCGAGGTGAAAATCGGCGGCAAGATCCGCGCCTTTTGCCCCTATTCGCTGCTGGATATGCGGCGGGTAACCAATGCTGAGGATTATATCGGTCAGACCTACTCATTTCGAGTCACCAAGTTCAGCGAAAACGGGCGCAACATCGTGGTTTCCCGGCGGGCCATTCTCGAAGCGGCGCGGGGCGAACTTAAGGATAAGCTCCAGGAGAGCCTCAAGGTCGGCGATACGGTGAACGGCGTAATCACCAATATCAGGGACTTCGGCGCCTTTGTCGACATCGGCGGCATCGAGGGGTTGATTCCGGTGTCGGAGATTGCCTGGGGCCATGTTGAGGACATCAACGAGCGGATTGCCGAAGGCCAGGAGGTGAGCGTTACCGTACTCAAGCTTGATTGGGAGAATGATCGTTATTCCTTCAGTCTCAAGGAGACCATGCCTGATCCCTGGGAGGATATCAATCGCAAATTCCCCGAGGGCAGCACCCATACCGGCAAGGTTGCCCGTCTCACTGATTTCGGGGCCTTTGTCACCCTGGCACCAGGCATCGACGGGCTGGCCCATATCTCCAAACTCGGAGCCGGTCGCCGGATCAATCATCCCCGGGAGGTGGTGCAGATGGGGGATGTGATCGAGGTGCGGATCGATTCCGTTGATCTTGATAAAAAAAGGTTGTCGCTGTCGGTGCCTGCCCCGGATAAAGCCGAGGAAAAGAAGCCGGCGTCTGCGAAAAATGCTCCGCAGGACGAGGGCGATTACAAACAGTATGTTGCGAAGGCAGCCAAAGATAAATCTCTCGGTACGTTTGGCGACCTGTTCAAGGCGAAGTTCGATAAGAAGGGGTAGTTTTTAATCTTTTTTTGTCGATTGACTTACCGAGATCCGGAGTAGTTACCGGGCGGGGAGATCGTGCAGGAAGTTAATATTGAGATTAGATAACTTTGCCTTTGACTTCATGGGTAAATATCAATAATATCTTTATAATATTCATTCGCGTTTCCCAAGGAAATTTATATATGAACATACTTGTTGTCGGCCGGGACGGGGCCACTCGAAAAATCACCAAAACTATACTTAAAGAATTAAAGTGCGATGATATTTTTGAAGCAGTTGATGCCCGTCATTCCTTCAAAATTATTGGGGATGAAAACGTTGATCTGATTATTTCCGATTGGGAGCTGGCCGAGACCAGCGGGCTTGAACTGCTGAAGAAAGTCAGAAGCGGTAATGGCCTGAAGGTGTTGCCGACCAAGAGTATCGATCAGGTCAAGAATACCCCTTTTATCCTGATCCTCGAAGAAGGCGATCGCGATAAGATCATGCAGGCCATTAACGCCAAGGTTAATCAATGTCTGATCAGGCCGATAACCGCCGATATGCTAATCGATAAGGTGCGAGCTGTGCTGAAAAAATAGCAGGGAGATGTTTTCCCTGCTTTCCCTTCCTCTTTTTTTTCCGAACTTCTTTTTCTTACCGATTGTCAAAAACCAGTTTGCCGCCCAGGTGACCGGCCAGGCCGGCGGTGGCCAGCATGATCATGGCGCCCAGCACGAAGAGCCATTTGCCGGCAGAGTCCGGCCCCATTACATTTGGGTCGACAAGCCGCCAGCTGAGCAGCCCCCCTGCGGTAACGGTACAGATGGCCGCGCAGATTATCTTGGTGGTAAAGGTCTTGGTTGTTGCCCCCTGGTAACGCTTCTGCCAGGAGATATAGCCGGACAGAAGCACAACCGGCATGGTGATCACTACAAACAGCAGGTTGTAAAAACCTGCCAGGGCCAGCCCCTGGTTGTTCAGAAGGATTGCCAGTAAAATAAAAATCACCGCCGCCGGCAGAACCCCGTTCGGGAAATGAACCGAGATCGGGTGGGCATGGTTTTTATACATCTCCTCAGCGATAAACCCATAACCCTGCATCAACAAAGACCCTTTATCCTTACCGGGGCTATGCCCTTCGGCCTGTGCCTCGATGATCTCCTCAAACTTGTCGCTGGTGGCATTACAGACCGGGCAGTTTTCCGGAGGTGAGTCGCCGTTATGGATATATCCGCATACGGTGCAGCGCCATTTTTTCATAGATGTGCTCCTGTTTTTAATAAGACAAAGATGGTTCGGTTGCGGATCTTTGGTAACTGTTTTTTAACTTATATTTTTATATCACAGGCTTGCTTCACGGTAAAGTCAGGAAAATTTTTTCGCGTATGCGGTTAAGTTTTTTGGTTAAGGCCTGCAATAATCCTTGATTGGCCACCCTTGGTTTTCCTTCTGGTTCGATTTGTATATCATGTCGAAATTACAGCTTATTATATATCAATTGTTGGTTTTATTGTTTGCGGCTAATCGAAATTTTTCAGGGGGCAACCACTGTCTTTTCTGTTTCTGGGGGTTGGTGGCTTTTAGAGATTTAATATTTGGTACGTAACTTGCAATTTAATGTTTCCATAATTTTTTAAGGGGGCTTTAATTTGCTAACTCGTCCCATCAGTTCAGACAACAGGAATAAGGGAGAAGTGCGGCTTGGTGGCGGTTTAAGTCCGCAAGGCGCTAATCCCTATGCTGATGTTTATGCTGTCCAGCAGGCGGATCGCCTACTGCAGGGGACGGGCCAATATGCCTCCTGGCGAAATTTGCGTCAGAATAATGGCGGCGATGCTGTCAAGGTTGCCGACATTATAAATCGGCGGCATGCTCTTTTGGAAGATGCCCGGCAGGGAAAAAAGGTTGATTGGAATTATTTTGACCAACTGACTGCAGGCCTTAAAGAATATAATATTCATTTATTTAAAAGTGTAGAGATTCAATCCGAGCAGACCGGTTTTGCTTCGAGTTCTCAGCCCGTCTTTGTTGACCAGACCGCAACTCCTTCTCTGAAAAATATTGCCAATAATTTCCTGCCCGCGCTAACCGAAAATAATGTCCTTATTCTAAATGTGACCTGCGGAAAATCATTGTTGTCCGAATCGCTTATTGCTTACGCAGATGAGGGGCAGGCCTTGTTGCCTCTGGGGGAGATTTCTGCGGCGCTGGGCTTTGCCATCAAGGTCGATCCGCAACAGGGCGTAGCCACGGGGTGGTTTATTTCCGAGGATCGTCCTTTTGCGTTGAGTGTAGACCAACAGAGGGTAAAAAGCGGAGAAAAGGAATTGCCTGTAACCGACCAGGATCTGGTGGTTGGAGATGATGATATTTATGTCACTCCCCAGGCCTTGGCTAAATGGTTTCCCCTGCAGGTTGAGGTCTCGTTTCTTGATCTCGAGGCCAAAATAACGGCCAAGGAAAAGCTGCCGTTTCAAATCCGGCAGGATAGGCATGATTTTCGTAACCAGCATGGGGCGAAAGGCAGCTTTGCGTCAAGGTTGCCGGCAAGGCCGATGGACTATGATCTTTTTTCGATACCGGTGGTTGATGTCAATATCCAGGGGGGATATCAGGGTAAAAATGTGGGGGGTAACCTGAATTCAAGTTATTCGGTTTTGGCCCAGGGCGATATAGCTTATATGCAGGCCGATCTGTTTGCCAGCGGCGATGAAAAAGGCCTTTATGACACCACCCATATTCGCCTGGAAAAGGTAGATCCCGAAGGAAAGCTGCTCGGCCCGTTGGCTGCCACTCAGGTTGCGGCCGGGGATATCGATGCGGTCGGTTTTCCGCTTCTTTCACCGCCGATGCTGGAACGGGGGGTGTCGGTTAGTAACACCCCGCTGCAAGCGACAAGGGATTTCGATACCACTTTTTTTCAGGGGACCATGCAACCGGGTTGGGAGGTGGAGCTCTACCGCAATGATACCTTTTTACGATCGCAAACCGTGCAGGAAGATGGCCGTTATTTTTTTGAAGATGTACCCCTCTTTTATGGGGATAATGATTTCAGAATCGTTGGGCATGGACCCCAGGGCGAGAAAAGGGAAAAGATAATATCCAGGGCGGTTGGCCGGGATATGGTGCCTGCCGGGGAGGGTGAGTATCAGGTGGCATTGAGCCAACGCTCCACCTCCGTCCTGCCGGACAAAGATGGTTTTACCAGCGATGACTATGGGTCTTGGCGTTTTGCCGGGACTTACCAGCATGGCATTTCCAGCAGTCTTTTTGGGGCGACCGGTATCTCCAGTGTCCAGTTTGAAAACCAACGGCATAATTACCTGCGTTTCGGCCTGGGGGGGAGCCTGGCCGGAGTTTATGGGCAATCTGATTACGTATATGATACCTCCTCCGGGGGGCAGGGCGTACAGTTTCTCGGTCAGTCTAAAGTGGGTCCGGTCAATATTCGCGCCCGGCAGTCGTTTTATGAAAACTTCAAGGATGAAAATCATGCAAGTGATAGGTTGGCTTCCCGTTCGAATATATCACTTAATGCAACCACCCATGAGCTTGGTTATCTACCGTCTTTCAACCTGGGGCTGTCCCTGGATCACGCCGTTTATGATCAACATCAGACAACCTCTGTCAGCCCGAGATTATCCACTCGCATCGGTAATCTAAACCTGACCAACAGCATCAACTGGCGCAATATTGATAGCCCTACGCAAAGTGAGGATGTAATCGATGGATTGTTTCAGGCATCCGGTCAGCTCAATAACGATAATCGCCTGTCCGGCAAGATCGCTTATGATATTAAAAATGACTTTAAAATAAGGAGTTACAGTCTGTCTCATCGCTGGCGCTTTAACGATGAGACGAGTGTGGAAGCTGATATCTCCCATATGGTGGAGGAGGAAGACGCGACTTCGGTCGGCCTGAAACTTAACTGGAATGCCGGTCCCTTTACCTTGTCACCCCGGGTTGCTTATAGTACGGAAGGGGAGTTTGTCGGGGCGGTCAGTCTTTCGTTTTCATCGTATGCGGAGCCGCGCACCAACGGGGTGCATATGACTTCGACGAGATTGGGCAACAACGGCGGGGTCTCCGCCCTTGCTTTTCATGACAAGAACAACAACCGGGTCTTTGATGGTGAAGACGTTCCGTTGCCCGATATCTCGATTAGAGCCACCCAGGCCGGCAAGAGAGGTAATACCGATGCGAATGGCGTTGTCACCCTGACCGGCTTGCCCCAGTATATCCGCACCGATCTTGAACTTGATCCCAACAGCCTTTCCAATCCGGCTTGGCAACCAGTTGGTGAAGGGGTGTCGATTACCCCGCGGCCCGGTCATATTGACAAAGTAGATTTTCCGGTGGTAACCGTAGGCGAGGTCGACGGCTTTATTTATCGGACCGAAGATGCCAACGGCCCACAGGGCGCTGTCGGTGTTCAGTTGGATCTGGTTGACGGGCAAGGCCAGGTGGTTCAGCGGACTCGCTCGGAATATGATGGTTTTTATCTATTTGAAAAGGTAACGCCCGGCGATTATACGGTACGGGTGAGCCCTGATGACGGCAAATACGGCATGTCGGCTTTCAGTGGTGGGGGCGTGTTTACTATCGGTGACGAGGGAACCGTGGTCAGCGATCAAGACATCGTGATCGATTCGACCGCCAAGCCAACGATGTTGGCCGCGGAAAAATCATCACCTGTAATTGCAGAGGGCATCGAGGCCCCGCAGGTTGTTGCCGAGCCCCTTATTGCCGCATTACCGGCTGTTTTTTCGAAAGAGCCTGGAAAAGAGGAAACCGCGGTTCCCTCTCAAGCCGTGGGTACAATGCCATTACCCTCCAGTCCTTCTGGGCCGGCAATAGTAGCTGAAAAAGTAACGGCTGAAAAGGCGCAAGCCGGGCCGCACCCTGAGGTTTCTTCACCTTCTTTACCGATTTTGCCGGAGAGATTCACTTTTGAGGGCAGGTTGGGTTTCTCGGAACCATCTCCGAGGGTGCCCTTGGTTTCGCGCCCGCTTAAGCTCCAGCCGGTAAGCCCTGTTGTGGCGGGGGCTGTGCCATATCAAACAACAGATACCTTTGCTTCGTCGGCAATCAAGCAAGAGCTTGGCGGGGTTGCTGCGGTTGCGCCATTATCTGTAGGAACAGCGTTAAGGGCTTATCAGGCGGCGGACTCGGTTAAAGTTCCTTTGGTTTCCAGGCCTCTCCGGCCCCAGGCAAAAGCGGCTGGTTTAGTCCCGCCCAGGTCTGTTAAAACAGCACCTGCCGAGGTAAAAACTCCAGCCGCGCTATCTTTTCATGGGGTGCATCTCGCCTCTTTCCGCCAGGCGGATAAGGCTGTGGAGTATATGGCTAATCTCAGGCAAAAAATGGCGACCGAACTAAAGGACAGTGATTTCAGTATCAGGTATGTGGATCTGGGTCCGGCCAAGGGTAAATGGTATCGGGTCATGGCCGGGAGGTTCCGTGAAAAAGGGCAGGCTCAAACCTTGGCGAAAAAGTTGCAAGCCGTCACCGATTATGCCAAAATCCTTCCAGCAGGAGAAGCTTTGGGCACAACCCTGCACCTGGCTTCCTACAGGACTCAGCAGGGGGCCTTGGACGGAGTTCATGACCTTGTCGAAAAATTCGGCAATATTCTCCAGCGTAATGATATCGTTATTAAAAAGGTGGATCTGGGCGCGGAAAAAGGAAACTGGTATCGCATCTATACCGGGAGTTTCCCAGATGTTTCTGGGGCCGGCAGCTTGCGCGAAAAATTAATGCGGTATGATCAATATGCGGCGATAATAAAAAAGGCTGAATAAAATATTTAAGAAAACCTGTAATTATGCCGAAAAATGTAGATGAGAAGATTAATTAGATGTTGCGGTTTATACCAAGGCCGCAGGTTTATGTAGATGTTTAAGGAAGAAGGAGCTTCTTTATGAAAAGATTATTGTTTTGCCGCTGTTTAGCCCTGGTTGCCTTTTTGCTCTTAATTGGTGCCGGTAATGCGTTTGCCGTTGATTCTACGGTAACGGTGGACGCGGTCATCCAGGCGGCCACCCTTACCGCTTCCGATACCACCCTTGATTTCGGTACTATTATTACCTCTGGAGCCGATACTGTAATTATTGATGCCTCTGCCGGGGCGGCGACTGCGGTGGCGACTGATCCCGCGGTAACCAATGTAACCGTGGTCGGAGGCAGTGGTGCAATTAACGTTAATTCCAATATTCCCAACGCCATCGTCGATATTATCTATCCCGCCACTGTTATTATTAATGATGGTGGGGTAAACAATATGACGGTGGACCAGATTGCCACCTACTCTACGGCTAGCCCTTTAACCCTTGACGGAGCCGGGGCCGGAGTGATCAATGTCGGAGGCCAGTTGAATATTCTTGCCGCCCAGGTGGCGGGCACTTATACCAACACCGGCACGGTGTCGGTCAACTACCAGTAAGAGGATAAGATTGTAGATAATATTGGGGGGATTGTCGGATATTGGGAAAACAATAGCCTTGTTGGTCGCAGTATTGGTGGGGAGAGATATTATTAAGGGGCGCCGAAATAGATGGCTGTGAAATATTGTTTTCGTGCGGTCATCGTGGGCGTTTTTTTTATGGGGGTATGTTTTCCGTTATCTCTTTTCGCTTTTACCGTCGACACCATCCAGCCCCTCTCCTTTGGGCAGGTGATCGCCGATCCCACTGCCAATGAGACCATCGAGGTCGATGCCCAAACCGGGCCGGCAACCACCGAAAAAACCAGCAGCGGCTATTCTTATATTGTCTCCGGGGGAAACAATGGAACTATCCGCATCAACACCGGTACCTCTCTATCCTGCTCCCTGCTTTTTCCGCCCAGCATCACCCTGTCCGGTGGCGGGGATACCATGCTCGTAGATCATTTCTCCCTTTTGTCGATGAACGGCGGTTCCACTGTCGGCGGGATCCTCGATCTGTATATCGGGGGGCGAATGAATATCCACAGCGGCCAATTAGGAGCCAGCTATAGTGGTAATGTTGTGGTGACCGTGATTATTGAATAAACTTTTATCTTTCGCAGCTCCTTATTTTTATAAAAACAAATAAAAGGCAGAACCTATGATGATTACTTTGGCCAATAAATTTTCATTGCGCCCTCTTTTAGTCTATCTCGGCAGAGGGGACTTTCGACTGCGGCTTTTGGTTTTTATTATTTTGATGGCCATCTCGACTGTGGGTATGCCGGAGCTGGTCAAGGCCGCCAAGCATGGGGTAATGGTCTCCCCGCAGCGGGTTATTTTTGAAGGACGCAATCGGAGCGCCCAGATTCGGGTCGTTAACTCCAGTGATCAGCCATGTAAATTTCGAGTCGAGTTGGTTCATATCGCCATGGATGCCACGGGCAGGATGCGGGAGATCAAGGAGCCGCTGGCTGCGCAAAAAAATGTGGAAAAGATGCTGCGTTTTTCCCCGCGCCAGATTTCGCTCAAACCGAAAGAGGCGCAGACCATCCGCTTGATGGCGAGAAGGCCGGCGGGGGTTGTCGATGGCGAGTATCGGGTACATTTGAGCCTGGTGCCGGTTCCTCCTGATCCCTCTTCATCAGACGCCCTCGAGGCGGAGCAGGTCGAGAAAAAAACCAGCGTTAACATTGATATGATGATCGGGGTGACGCTTCCGGTTTTTATTCGGTTCGGCGACTTGGCGGCAGGGGTCACCGCTTCAAATCTGGTGTTGCATGAGGGGGAGAATCCTTTTGTGAATCTCGACCTTAACCGGACCGGCAACTGCTCGGTTGCAACCGATATCGAACTTTATCTTTCCTCGCCGGCTGGTGGCGATGAGACCAGGGTTGGCAGGGTCTCCGGCGCCGCGGTCTATTATCCCGCCTTGCTGCGCACCGTTAAAATACCTTTGTCCGTGCCTGCCGGGTTCAGGTTTGCCGGAAAAAGGTTAAAAGCGGTGCTTAAAGATCATGAAGACACCAACCACCCGGTCTTTTCCTCTAAAATTTTTGCTTTTCGCGAGTAGTTGTTTTTTATCGCGGCGATGGTCGGGCAACTGCCTATAAGTTGTTATTTTTAAAGGCCTGGATCAGGTATTCCGGCTTGTTGGTTGCAAAGGGCATTTGGTATCTGGCGAGAAATTCCTCGGTAAAAGCGGGGTAGTCAAGAAACACCTCTTGCCATCCGAATTTATTGAATATCGTCCGATAGTCAGCTTCGGTGCGGTTGTATACCTCGACCTTGACCCCTTTTTTCAGCTCCATATAACCGCTTTGCTTCTGGTTAAAACCGCTAAACACCTCACTGTCTGAATTTTCTTCTATAAATTCGGGATTGAACACGGCAAAGATAATTAAGCCGTTGGGTTGCAGAAGGGGGATAATCTTTTGGATGGTTGTTTCAATATCGGCGATAAATTGAAAGACCATTATTGAGGTTATCAAGTCGTATTTTCCGTTCTCGGCCGCCATGGCGTACGAGTTGGTTATGGTTACCCCCTCGGGGTTGTTGAGTCTTGCCGCCTTGACCAGTTCTTCTGCTTGGTCGTAACCGGTCACAGTAAAGCCCAGCTCATATAATTTTCGGCAAAACAATCCGCCGCCGCAACCAAAATCCAAGGCCTTGCGCCTGTTTTGTCCGGTAAAAGCCTGGTCAATGCAACTGATAATCGAGGGCCAGGCAATGCAGATATTGTCTGCGGCGCATTCAGGGATGGTATTTTCGCTGCAGTTGCAGCTGAAAATATCGGTAAGTTGGTTCCATTGGTTCATGTTCGTTTAGGTAACTCCCCATGGTGAATCATTGAGATATAAGTTGTGGCCATACAGAATAGGTTAGCGGCATTCCTCTATTTTTTTAACTAACTCTGGTTTGACACGCCTTCCCGCATTTTGATATAAATTTAAGAAGCTGTCTATTCTTTAAGCGCACAAAAAATACATTTCTTGGTTGGTTCTGGAGAGTTACTTGAAAAATACCACGATACTCTGTGTTGACGACGAACCGGGTGTGCTCGAAGCCTACCGGAAAATTTTACAGAATGACAGGGGTGAAGAGTCTGATGTGAAAAACAGACTCTCGGCCAGAAGGCGACGCGTGTCCGGAGAAAAGGAGTCGGAGTTGACAGGTCCGGACTCTTGCTCGGAGGCGCCTTGTTTTAATGTCCTCACGGCCTCCAGCGGCGAAGAGGCAGTGGATATTGTCCGCCGCGAGCTCGACCTGGGCAGACAAATCGCGGTCGGCTTTTTCGATATGCTGATGCCGGGCGGCATAGACGGGCAGGAAACGATCGCCCGTATTCGCGAACTCGACAACCAGATTCTTTGCGCGGTGGTCACCGCTTATACTGATCGCAGTACGATGCAGATCGGCAAGGTTTTTGATCGTCAGGAAGACTGGCTTTATTTTAACAAGCCTTTTACCATGGGCGAGCTTTCCCAATCCGCACTCCATCTTGTCTCGGCTTGGAATAGGAGACGAAACGAGGAAGCCCTGGTCAGCCGGCTGGAGATGATGCAGAACAGTCTGATGGGGATTCTCGATTTTGTCCATGATCTCAATAAGATTCCGCCCATGATCCTCGACCATCTGCTGGAGGGGACCCTCTGCCATTTTCTCAGACTGCTTGATGCCGAAGACGGCTTTGTCCGGCTGAACGACGGTGAGCAAAAGGCAACGATGATTGGCGCCGGCCGCTTCAAGGGGATCTCCGCCGATAAGCTGATCAATATGTCCTCCCAGTGGGGGCTGGTGGAAGATGCGGTTATGGTGCGGAAACCGATTGTGGTCGAGCACATGGCGGCCATTCCCCTGCAGGTCGGGACCCTGGTGCAAGGTGTGCTCTTTGTCCAGCAGGAGGGGCCTTTCTTGCAGGATCCGAAATTGCTTGAGATGTTTGCCAGTCAGGCCGTGAACATGATTCAGAATTCACAGATATATCAAGAGCTGCACAGCACCAATATCTATCTTTCCACCACCCTTGATGAATTGCAGCAAACCGCCGGCCGGTTGTCAAGGTCCGAGGAGCTGCGGGAGCAATATGAAAAATTGACTTACTATGATGTGCTGACCGGACTCCCTAACCGACGCTACCTAGAAGTTTTTTTCAAACAGCTTCTTTCCCGTAGCTTTCGCCAAAGAAACTCCATGGCCTGCCTGATGATGGATTTGGACCATTTCAAGATGATCAATGACAGCTACGGCCATCCTGTCGGTGATCGGTTTCTCCGGGAATTGGGGGGCATACTGAACGAGTATAGACGCGGTCACGATTTTGTCTGCCGTTATGGAGGGGAAGAGTTTACTCTGCTGCTGGAAAACATTTCAGCCGAAGACGCGCTTATTATAGGAGAACGGATCCGTCGTACTGTTGAGGCCTATACATTTAATGGAGATGGCCAGCCGGTCAAGGCGACGATCAGTATGGGGATTGCGGTGTTGAAGCCGACTGCGGTAACCACCACCGCGGAGATCATCGAAAAGGCGGATCAAGCCTTGTATGAAGCGAAAAAAAAGGGCAGGAACTGTTGTGTTTTGGCGGCCGAGCAGTAACTTCCGGTCGTTATTTTTTTAATCTATAGCCGATGTGGAGAATAATATGAGACCTTTGCACCTGTTTTCCATCCTTGCCCTCGCCCTGCTGCTGGTGGCCGCCCCCTTGCTGCAGCCTATTCTGGCGGAGGAGGCTGGAGAGGAAGAGGAGAGCATTGCCGAGATCATTGAACGATCCAACATGACCCCTGCCTTGCGGGAGACGGTAATTGAACTTTTTGAGCATCTCCATCTGCTTGAGGGCAGTTTTCGTAATGAACAGTGGGAAAAGGCCTCTCGGGAGGTGGATCAGATCGATCATTTTTACAGCAAGGTCCTGCAACTCAGTGAGGAGATGAAATCTAAAGTGGAGCTCAGTTACCTGCAGGCCTTTGAGTTTTCCCTGGCCGAAATTAATCGAGGCATCAAGCGCCGGGACCGAGAGTTGGTGGAAAGTAGATTTCTTGAATTGCAACCTGAACTCTTTGATATCCTCGACAGGTTTACCGTCATCCCCCTGCGGTTGACGGCCAGTCGGTTTTATATTGATCTGGCGATCAACGCCTTGAAAGAAGGCCGTTTTGATATTGCCCTGGATGAACTTGGCGAAATCAGCGAGTACATGGAACAGCTGGAGCAAACACTCACGTCCAGGGGGTTGGACATGGCCTCTTTGCACCGGCAACTTAGCCAAGCCCGTCAGCAGCTCCAGAAAAAACAGGGGCCGACAAGCAAGCAGGCCCTGGAAGAGATTCGCCGGAGTCTGGAACAGTTTTTTCAGAATTTTGCTATTAAATAACAGGAGCACAGTTGGCAGCGTCATCTCGCTTACGCAACAAATTGCTTTTTCTTTCCGGGGTCATCTTCCTGCTGTTTATTGTTCTTAATGGCACGGCAGCCCTGGTCACCTCGTCAAAGCTCAAGAGCTTTCTGCGACAGCAGGGTGATCGGGAGATCCTCCAGCAGGCGGTCGAGGTTGACCGCCAACTGCGGGCGGTTGTTACCCAAAAAAAAGAGCTTCTCAACCTGTTGGCCCGCAATGTCAACCTGGCCATTGCTCTTAAGCGTCAGCGCCTGAGTGTCCTTGATGAGCTTTTCTCCGAGTGGAAAAAGGAGAGCGATTTTCAGGAGTTTCTGCTGGTTGACCAGGCCGGTAATCTGATTTCCGATAACAGCCGGGAATCCCAGGCTTCTGTGGCCGATAAGGCCTGGTACCAGGAGGCTAGAACCAGTGGGGCTTCTCGAATCTATTTCGAACCAGGGGAGAAACCGACTCCGGTATTCTGGCTCCTCTCTCCCGTGACGGTGTACAATACCCCTTATGCGCTTCTGGCCAAGGTCAACTGGCAAACGATCCCATTTTTCCTTGACCAGAGCAAACTGGTTCAGCTGCAGGACAGGAACAAGTTTAATCTTATTCTTGACGATCAATATAATCTGCTCTATCTCCCTCCTTTTCTTGAGCAAGAAAGGGAAAAATTTAGCCGAGGTTTTTTTTCGGCCGGCCTTCGGTTTCAAGCCTTGCGAAACTCCCTGTCGCACGAGGCGGCAGGCAATCTCCACGAGATCAATTTCATCGACCAGGACAACTGTGTCGGTTTTGCCCGGTTGGAAAACTCCCCCTGGTTGGTTCTGGCGTTTCAGAACGAGGAACAGAATCATGCCGCGATCAACCGGATCTACCGGAGCAGTTTGCAGATCAACCTCCTCATCCTTATTTTTGGACTGGGCCTCCTCTTTTTTCTGATCAGGAAGATAGCCGCCCCCTTCCAGCAGTTGATTGCGGTAACCGGCGAGATCATTCAGGGTAAGTACCCCGATCAGATCAAGATTCCGGCCGATGATGAAATCAAGGAGATTATCGATGCCTTGAACCTGATGATCAGCCAGGTTCGCCAGCAGGAGGCAGCAGTCAAAGCACTTTACGACCAAGAAAAAAAGGCATCGGCCAATCTCACCGAGGCCAATGCCCGGTTGGCTCGCCAATCCGAGGATCTGCGCCAAAAAAATCAGGAGGTCCAACAGGCCTTTGATAAATTAAGGGTGGTTCAGGAAGACCTGATGCACGCCGAACGCCTTGCCGTGGTCGGCGAAACTTCAGGGCGGGTGGCCCATGAGGTTCTTAATCCCGTGGCCGCGATCATGTTCCGGGTGGAAAATGATTTGGCCAAATATCCGCAGATGCATGATGCGCTGCTGGGACTCCGGGAGATTATCAGTGACTGGCAACAGGAATTGAAAAACGGCACCTTGCCCCAATATTTCTCGGAAAGAGATGCCGCCGGAGTCAGTTGCGGCGAGGAAGACCTCAGTCTCCTGCAGGGTATGGCCGACGAATTTCAGCAACTGAACGATCAGCGACAACAGGATCTGCAGTTTATCTTCAAGCAGATCCAACGGGTCATCAAAATCATCAATACCCTGCGGGAGTCAACGGTGACCACCCGGTCGATCACCCGCTTTCCGATCTCCGAGCCCCTGCACGATGCCCTTGATCTCCTGGACGATTCGTTGCGGAAAAGAAGGATCAAGGTGGAAAAAAGTATTCCTGACGACTTGCCTCATATTGATGCTGATCTCAGTGAATTGGTCCAGGTTTTTACCAACCTGCTGCGCAATGCCATGCAGAGCATCGACCCCAAAAAGCAGCATGATGGCAAGATCACGGTGGAGGTCAGACGGATTGGGGAGAGAGCCGTGGAGATCCGGATCATGGATAACGGCAAGGGGATCGCGGTTGCCGATCAGGCTTCCATCTTTGAGCAGCATTTTACCACCAAAGGCAAAAAGGATGGCACCGGCCTGGGCCTGGGCATCAGCAGGAAATTCGTCAGGGCATACGGCGGCGAGCTGCTCCTTGAAGAGAGTCGGGAAGGGCAAGGCTCCACCTTTCTCATTACCCTCCCTGGTTAATCCTATTACTCTACATTGCCATTGATCACCCGTCTGCTCCTTGCCAACGGGATTGCTTCTGTCCCGGCTGAAATTATCGGCAAGTTGGGTTCCATTGACTCATGTCGACTTTTTTTTAGGGGAGTTAACTCACATCTTTTTCAAATCGATTTCCTGGTGGAATTCCCCGGCCGCCTCTTTAGTCACGGCCTGGCCGGCGATCACTCTTGTGCCGTCAAAGGTCATGGTCGGGTTGCCGTATAACTCCCAGCCGTTGTTGAGTTTTTCCGTAACCCTTTTACAGAAGGCGGTGTCATCAGGGCCGGTGAGGAATGCGTAAAGTTTCATTGGCTTGTTCCCGTTGTTATGGTTGATAATTGAAGCGGCAGACTATTTTAGAATCAATGCCGCCCTTGCAAACAGAGCACGGGCGACCTTTTTTCTCGCCGAATTGAGGAGCCGTTGCACCGTTCCCCTGGAGACCCCCATTTTTTGGCCGGCCTCCTCCTGGGTTAAGCCGTCGTAATCGCCGAGCTTTAATGCCTCCAGTTCGTCCTGTTCGAGCGAGATGTGCTCAAGTCGGCTGAGCGGGGTTCCGCTTGGCTTAAAGGCCTGGCCCTGCATATTGCAGCCGCAATGTCTCGGCTTTTTGGGTCTTGGCATCGTCTGCCCCTTCCTGGTGGTAAAGATTGTCCTGGTTGATAGTGTGCATATGCACAAAATTATGCTTGACGGCCTGCTCTCCGATGTTATTTTGAGCAGATGCACATAATGTATTTTTTTTATATAATCGGCCCCAAATTTAATTTCAACAGGAGTGACCCATGACAACCGAAAAGATAGCTATTCCATCCAATAGTCCCGGTGGGCTTGAGAGCATAATGTCGGATCATTTCGGTCATTGTGATATTTTTACTGTTTTGACCATTCAGGGCAATGAGGTAGTCGCGGTAGCCACGGTTGATAATGTTGCACATCAAGCCGGTAGTTGCCTGGCCCCGGTCGGGCTTTTGGTCGAAACGGGGGTTAACTCCATTTTTGTCGGGGGCATGGGAAAGCGGCCCTTGGCCGGGTTCATGGAGGCCGGAATCAACGTGTTTTGGACCGGCAGGTCACCGAAACCGGCGATCAAGGAGCTTGTTGATGAGCTTTGTAACGGCAAAAGGCAACCCATGGAATTGACCCAGGTGTGTACGGGCGGCGGCAATTGCCATAAGCATTAATCCGTCAAAGGCAGGTAGGTTCGCGACTTTGGGCGGTGGAGAGATTTGAGCACGATATTTTGGGTGAGGCGGGATGGCCAGTCAAGAAATAGATGAAGTGGATAATTCCCCTAGAAGGGGAGAACTGAAACACCTGCGCTTCGTAATGCAGGCCGCTTTTTCTTTATTCTGCCTTTACAGCGGCTATTGTTTTTACCTGTTTTATGCGTGGGCGAGTGGGGCTTCCAGATTTTTTGTGCCGCGTCCCCCTGCGGTGGAGGCCTTTCTGCCGATCAGCGGCTTGATCGGCCTAAAGCAGCTGCTGCTGACCGGGGTTTATGACGAGATTCATCCGGCCGGTTTGACTATTTTTATCAGCGCCTTGTTGCTGGCCCTTTTTTTTCGCAAAGGTTTTTGCGGCTGGATCTGCCCGGTCGGCTTTATCTCCAACCTGATTGAAAAAATTGGTCTTCAGCTGAAAACCATCAAGCGAATCCCGGTCTTTTTCGATATCCTGCTGATGTCTCTCAAGTATTTTTTGCTGGCCTTTTTTGCCTTTGTGGTGCTGCTCGAGATGGACTTGCAGGCGATCGAGGAGTTCAGCCGCTCACCGTATAATCTGGTGGTTGACGCCAGAATGCTGCTTTTTTTCATTAAGCCCTCCACCGTGACCCTCTGGTGCCTATCTTTTCTGGTCTTCGTCTCTTTTTTCTCCAGAAATTTCTGGTGCCGCTACCTCTGCCCCTACGGGGCGTTGCTGGGGCTTATTGCCCTGTTCAGTCCGGTGCGGGTCAAGCGGGATCGTGAGAAATGCATCGGTTGTCAACAATGCGAAAAAGTATGTCCCGGTTCAATTCGAGTGGCGGCCAAGGATTCGATAAACAGCCCGGAATGTCTCGGCTGCCTTGAGTGCGTGGCCGTCTGTCCGGTCGATGATTGCCTGAAGGTTTCAGCCGCCGGCCGGCAACTGCCCGCCTTGCTTTTGCCTTTAGGCATCTTGGCGCTTTTTTTCAGCCTGTGGGCCTGGGCCCAATTAAGCGGCCACTGGCAGAGTGAAGTTCCCCTGGAGGTTTTGCAGGCATATTATCGGAAGATAAGGATGTGAAGTGTCGGCTCCGGCAAGGCAGGGTCTATTGGTGCCGGATCCGGCCCATGGTTGCTGACGCCTCTTTCTCGGGCAAGTATCCTTTATTTTTCAAACCAAAAAATAGCCATTCTTTAATCCCTTTTTAACAATCGCAGAGCATAGTGTTTCTTAATAGAAAATTTTGATGCAGAAATTTTTCAGCTAATTCACTAGTCTATTTAAGGAGCACGGTTATGAAGAAAATGTATGCCCATGCGGTCTGTTTAGCCCTTACCGTAACTATTGTCAGCAGCGCCGGTCAAGTTTTTGCGGCTGATCGCGATCATGAAAGAGATTCATCTTACATGCAAGGCAAGGCCCGAAATATTATAGTCATGGTTCCGGATGGTATGGGACTGGCTGATGTTACCGCCGCTCGTATTGCCAAGAACGGCCCGGATGGCGATCGCCTTAACTTTGAAAGACTGCCGGTAATCGGTTATCAAAGAACCCATTCCGCAAACAGTACGGTCACCGACTCCGCGGCTGCGGCCAGTGCCTGGGCGGCCGGGCAAAAGTTTAATAATGGCGAGATTTCATGCCATGCCGTTGAAAATGTTTGCGTTGAAAATCCGACAACAATTCTGGAAATCGCAAAATCAATGGGTAAGGCCACCGGCTTGGTTGTAACCTCAACTATTACCCATGCAACGCCCGCTGCTTTCGGCGCACATGTCAATTCCCGGCAATGTGAAACGGAAATCGGACGTCAGTACATAGAGGAGATAGGTGTTGATGTGTTGCTCGGCGGTGGCATCGGTGCGAATAAAAGAGATGCAAAGTATAACTGCGATCAATATCCCGGGCAGGACGGCAACGCTGTTATTGCTCAGGCGCTCGGCCTTGGCTATGAGTATGTAACCACGGCTGACGAGTTACATCAAAAAATTAGCGACGATGACCGGATCAAACTCTTGGGCCTTTTTAATGATGGAGGCTTAACCCCGGAATATCTACGTTCTGTTGAAATTAGTCAGCCCCGGTTGCCGGAGATGACCGCCGCCGCCCTGGATATTCTCGAGGAGGATAAAGACGGGTTTTTTATGATGGTGGAAGGTTCACAGATTGACTGGGCAAACCATGATAATAACTATGAGTATCAGTTGGGCGAGATGTTGGCCTTTGACCAGGCGGTGAAAACGGTTCAGGATTGGATTATGGCTGCCCCCCAGAGGCGGCAGGACACCCTGCTCATCGTTGTTGCCGATCATGATACCGGAGGCTTTGCCGTTAACGGCCCATATGGCACTTTGAGTGATGCGGGCGATATGGTCGAGGCCGGCTGGACCACCGGAGGCCATACGGCCGGGGATACGATAATTTGGAGCCAGGGGCCCGGCAGTCGTGAACTGGGTGAATCGCTGGATAATACAGATCTTTTTCACATTATGAAAAAGGCGATGAAATAAGTTTGTCCGTATCCGGAGAGGGGAGAGCGTTTGGCTTTCTCCTCTTTTTATATGTGGGCCGGCCGGTAATCTATTTGTGGAGGATATTGGGCATAAGAATCTGCTAAGAAATGACTTCCGCCCAATGCTTTTCTTTAAATGGCATGCACGTCTTTGTTTGAAATACGAATATTGACTCCGCTGTTTTGACTCTGTTTTTGCCGCGTGTTGAGCGCGAGATGGTCGACTTTTTGCCTGCTCTCCGAGGTATTTTCGGTTGGGGGCGGAAGGTTAACGGTTGATATATCGCCGCAGCATTGCCAGCCCGTCGGCCGAGTCCCAGCGCACGGCGCCGATATACTTTTCCCGGATAATTCCCTGCTTATCAACGATAAAGGTTTCCGGCACCCCGGTTATGCCATAGGCCTGGGCCGCCTTATTTTCCGGGTCCACCAGGATCGGAAAGGTGAAACCGCCTTTTTTCGCCAGGGAGTCGGCAATCGCCGGATCATCGTTGCTGAGGATCGCCAGGATCTTGAATTTGTCGGCCGGCAACGTGGTGTAGATCTTCTGCATGGATGGCATCTCGCTACGGCAGGGCGGGCACCAGGTCGCCCAGAAGTTGACCATGACCACCTGTCCCTTGAGCTCGTTCAGTTGCCAGGTTTTGCCCTTGGTATCCATCAGGGTGAAGTTGGGAGCAGGTTTGTCTTCTTCCGCGATCTGCGTTTTTTGGTCGCAGCCGATCAGAAGTAAGGAGAGGGTAAAGGGAACTAGAAAAATGGAAAGTATTTTTTTGCTGATCATGCAATCGTCTCCGAATGAGCTGCCCGCAATTATTGCCGGTAAGTAGAAATGTTGAATATATTCATCTATTTTTTGCTTTAGGCAAAGGTTATTTTTGGCCATTGGGGCCGATTCTCACAAAGGTAACTACCCTCGGGATAACCGTTGAGTTTTTATTCATTTAGCAACTCAGCGGCTCGGCACCTTAAATATCTAACAATTTCAAAGCTAATCAGGCCTCCCAACGCCCCACCTAAAAACCATGGCAAGGTAAGGTGCAGGCTAAGATCAGCCCCCAAGCCGTAGAACAGCATAACCGCAACCAGGGCTGCCGTGGGAAAATAAAGCAGCCCTGAATTATCGATGGCCAGCAATTCTGTCTTTTTCATGAATAATGGGGCGATAGCAGCACCGACCCCCAAAAAAATAATCCCGCAGATAACCATGAAGCCAAAGCCATCCGAGTGGGGAATGAGGTCGGCCAGATGATCATGTCCGGTAAAGCCTATTTCAAACTGAGGACAGAAAAACAGGGTAACAGTGGCGCAGACTAGCTGCAGCCCGGCAAGTTTGGAGAAAATCAGCCAGATGGCCGGTCTTAGTTCGTTAGTGATCTCGGCCTTAATTTTTTCCGTCAACAACGGGGGCGGCGAGAGGGGATTAGAGTCGATAAACTCGAGAAATTCACTTTCCCAATCTCCATATTTATTTTTCTTGTCAATCATCATGTATCCTCGGGCTTGATGAGCTTTTGTAACCTTTTCAAGGCTCGGTTGACAATCTGACGCGCATTGGTGGCGTTGGTTCCCAAGGCCTTAGCGATCTCCTCAAAGGAAAAATCTTCGCCATAACGTAGTTCTAACGATTGTCGCTGGCTTTTAGTGAGTAACGCGTCTTTGGGGATTAAGGCGTCCAGGTTATGCGCATCCTCAACCAGGAGGGAAGACGGAGTTACCTGCAGCTCATCCAGGGGAACAGCCAAAGCATCTTTTTCCTTTTTTCGGAAGTAGTCGCCCAGGGAGTTGCGTATCACGGCGAAAAGCCAAGGTTCAAAAGGAAAGTCATCTTTGTAGCGCAATCGGGAATGATGAAGGCGCATGAATATATCCTGGAAGATTTCATCAACATCGGTACCTTTATGCACCCTTTTTCGTAAATAACCATAAATCAAAGAATTAAACTTCTCATAAAGGCAGTTAAACGCCTCAAGGTCACCTTTCTGGTAGAGAATCATCAACTCCGCCCCGGTCATGGCCGCATATGGTTTTTTATTACCTTTCATTCTTATATTCGGCTGGGCGGGATATTTTGTGACATGAGATAGGCAAATATGGCTGGGAGATTAATAATTAAAAAAAGTTGATAAAAAATTGTCACAAATTTTGTCTGGCCAACGAACACAACAATAATGCCACCTTGTAATGTTTACAAGTAGCACCCCGGCCGGGGAAAATGTTTTTACCTGTATATTAAAAAATCAAAGGAGAGTTTAACAATGAATATTTATAAATCCATACCGGCAGGCTTATTGTTTGCTTTGTTAAGTCTTGTTATTGCAGCCAATGCTTCGGCCCATTGTGATACCCTTGATGGACCGGTGGTTGTCGACGCCAGAACCGCGCTGGCCCAAGGTGATGTCACGCCATTGCTTAAATGGGTGCGGGCGGATCAGGAAAATGAAATCAAGGCGGCCTATGAGCGGACCATGGCCGTGCGGGCCAAGGGCGGCGAGGCTAAAGAGCTTGCCGATATGTATTTTTTTGAAACCCTGGTCCGGATCCATCGGGCCGGAGAAGGGGCTCCCTATACCGGTCTTAAGCCGGGTAATTCGGTTGATCCGGCCGTGGCCATGGCAGACAAGGCCCTGAAATCCGGTAATATCGACCGGCTGGTCTCGGTGCTGACCACGGCGATGGCCAAGGGCATCCATGAACGTTTTCAGCATGCCCTTGAAGCTCAAAAAGATGCCGATAAGTCGGTGGATGCCGGGCGGGAATTTGTAGAAGCATATGTTGTTTTCACCCATTATGTAGAGGGGATGCATGGCCAGGTTAAAGCGTGCGGGGCTCATCAGGGAGAAGGTGGGCATTAAGAGTAAATGTTGTTAACGTTAATAATTGGAGAGGGAGGCGATTTAGGCTTTCCTCTCTTTTTTTTTATTTATGCTATTATGTGATTATCCAGGCGAAGTTTTGCGTAGATAAACGTTGTCCACTGCAAGGTTGTTTGCCTATGAAACAGGTCATCACCACCGAGAAACAGCCCATTAAGCTTTGGCTCGACGATATCGAGGCCGGCGCCCTTGCCCAGGCCCAGAATCTTGCCAATCTGCCCTTTGTCTTCAAGCATATCGCGGTGATGGCCGATGCCCATCTTGGCTACGGGATGCCAATCGGCGGGGTGATGGCCTCGGCCGAGGTGGTGATCCCCAATGCGGTCGGCGTTGATATCGGTTGCGGAATGTGCGCCGTGCAAACCTCGTTGACCTCCATCTCCAGCGATCAGCTCAAAATGGTTCTTGCCAGGATCAGAAGTGCAATTCCCCTGGGCTTCAAGCATCATCTGAAAAAGCAGGATAAGAGCCTGATGCCTAAGTCCGAGGTCCCCCTTGAGCAGCTGCCCATGGTCAGCCGCGAATATCAGAACGCCCGCACCCAACTCGGCACCCTGGGCGGCGGCAATCATTTTATCGAGATCCAGAAGGGCAATGACGGGCATGTCTGGCTGATGGTGCATTCCGGCAGCCGCAATATCGGTTTCAAGGTCGCCAATTATTATAATCACCTGGCCATGGAGCTCAACCGGCAATGGGGCTCGAAAATATCGCCCAAATGGCAGCTGGCTTTCCTGCCCGTTGACAGCGAGGCCGGGCAGACCTATCTCCAGGAGATGCGCTACTGCGTCGAGTTTGCCTATGCCAACCGCTTGATGATGATGGAAAGGATCAAGGAGGCCCTGCAGGCGGTGGCCCCGCCGGTATTTTTTGAACCGATGATCAATATCGCCCATAATTATGCGGCCATGGAGGAGCATTTCGGGGAAAACGTCATGGTTCACCGCAAAGGCGCCACCAGGGCCCGGGCTGGCGAGATCGGCATTATTCCCGGCTCCCAGGGGACGCCCAGTTATATCGTCAGGGGCTTGGGGAATCGGGAAAGTTTTGAGTCGTGCGCCCATGGGGCCGGCCGCAAGATGGGGCGCAAGCAGGCCCAGCGGATCCTCAGCCTGGAGCAGGAACAGGAGCGGCTTAACAAGCAGGGCATTATCCATGGCCTGCGTTCGGTGCGTGATCTGGATGAGGCCTCCGGCGCCTATAAGAACATCGATCAGGTTATCGACAACCAGCTGGATCTGGTTGAGGTATTGGTGGAGTTACGGCCCCTGGCGGTGATTAAAGGCTGATTTTCGTTATCAGCCCTGGCCGTTGTTGATGAAGGGAAAATACTCCCGATCCGCTTCCAGCATATGGCCCATGACCATCTCGTAAGCCAGGAACTGGAAGACATAGCCCACGGTAAGGGTAGAGGCCGCAAACTCCTGTGACATTTCGAGCCCCTTGGCGAGCAGTTCGGCGTGTTCCCGGGCATGGTCAGCCGTCTCGGGAAAGACTATGGTCGCAAGGATTGCCTCTTCGTCGCGGAAGTGTTGACTGACCTCTTCGAGCAGCCGGTTGATGATCTCGGAGATCTCCGGGGCTGGACGATCCAGCAGAACCGCGTCCAGCAACTCATTGGCGATGCGGATCAGCCTCTGGTGCTGTGAGTCGATCAGCAGGTTGCCGCAACAGAAGGAGTCTTTCCAGACCAGATGCACCAGATTGCCTTTGAGTTCTTCCTTGAGATCCCGGGGCTCGACATATTCCACCCGGTTACGGCCGGAGGCCTTGGCCCGATAGAGCAGCTCATCCACCTGGGTCACGATGTCCACCATCGATCCGCCGGCTGTACATTGTACCGTCACCACCCCGAGGCTGGCGGTGACGCAAGCCGCCACCTTCGACCCTTGATGGGGGATGGCCAGGTCGATGATTCCCTGGCGGATTTTTTCGGCAATGGCGATTGCCCCGCGGTGGTCGGTTTCCGGCAGGATACAGGCGAATTCTTCCCCGCCGTAGCGGGCGGCAAGATCAGAGTAGCGGGCCGCGCAAGCCGCGATCACCCGGGCAATCTGTTGCAGGCACTCGTCGCCCTTGAGGTGTCCGTAACAATCATTGAATGCCTTGAAGTGGTCGATGTCCAAGAGGATCAGGGAGAGTTGCAACCCTGAACGGGCATGTCGTTCATATTCCTGCTCCAGCAACTCGTCAAAATGCCTTCGGTTGGCGATGCCGGTCAGGCCATCGGTATTGCTCAGGGCTTCAAGTTTGCGGTTGGACTCGGCCAGGGCCTCTTCCGCCTGCTTGCGCTCGGTTATCTCCTGAAAACTTTCGACACTGCCGATCAACTTGCCTCCGGCATCGTGCAGCGGCTTGGCGGTGACGATAAAGTGGCGGGAGCCCCCATCCTTTTCCTTGATGGATTCGTAGGCGTATTTTTCCGCCCCATTCATGATTTTGGTGAGGGGGCAGTTTTCGGTGTGGCAGGATTCCCCTGGCCGGTGTTCGTAGCATTTGATCTGTTTTTGGTTGCCGGCCGGGGCGCCGAATTTGGCCCAGTAAGATTCGTTGGCCATCAGGATCGTAAAGTTTTTGTCGGTGACGCTGGTGGGAACCGGGCTGTTGAAGGTGGCGTCAAACAGGCGTCGTTTGCGTTCATAGAAGGTGCCGCCGACGTAGATCAGGATCAGGCCGATGACCACCACCGCGCCATAGGCCAAAAAGAGGTGGAGATGGGTGTGGCTGGGGTAGGGTAAAGAGACGCTGAGACCGCCCCGGATATCTCCTTTATTATAACCATGCCGGCCGTGACATTGCAGGCACTCCTGGTCGGTGAACAACGGAGCCATATAGCGAAACCAGGTGATGTTGCCGTCATTGAAGAATTCGCCATGTTCCATGGTCCCCTGTTCGAAGGACTTCAGCCATTTCTCTTCCCAGTCGGTCGCCTTGTTTTTCGGGTTGATCGGCTTTAGGCTGGTGAGGTGGAATTGGATACCGCTTTTATCTTCCTGGGAAAGTTCCGCTAACTGCCTGGTCATGTAAGACGGGTTGATCTTGGTCAGCTTGAGGCCGTTGTCTGAGGTCAGATCCCGGTTTTCAAGGGGCAGGTATGGATTGGGCTGGGTTTGGGGGGTGATCGGTACATAAACCCCGCCGTGGGAGGCATTCCACCGGCGGCTGGTCACCACCTGCTGGAAAAAGGCCTTGGCCGTGCTTTGCGCCAACAGCTCTTCCACCCGCCAGGTGTCCTTCTCCATCCCGTACAGAAAAGCACCGGAGATGGCGACCCAGGCGACCATAACTATCAGGGTCAGGTTTCTTTTATTTTCCTTCATCGAAAAGATTCCTTCCGGTGGCTTAGGGGCGACCGGTAGCTAAGTCTGGGGTTTAGCCCACCACCGCGGTTAACCACGAAAAACATGAAAGATATCTTCATTATAGATCAGTAGGAGTTAGAAGTGAAAGCCTTCTTTTTCTGGCTTTACAGCGGCAAGATGTTAGTTTGCTGGAAGTTAACCGGGATAACCTGCCGGCAGTTTCTGGTTGTTCCGGTTAACTTCCCGCTTTTTTGGGATTTTCAGGCGGTCTATGCCGTTTTTTGGAGGGCGGCCCGATAGATCGAGCCGACCGCGCAAAATTGGCCGTAGATCATATTGGCATCCTCAATCAGCTCTTCGCACATTTTTTGGTAGTTGCGCAACTCTTCAGGCTCGATCCCAGCGGCTTCGCTTTCCTGTGGTTTGGTTAACTGGCTGCACGACTCGTTTGGGTTGTCGGGTTTCATGAAAGGATCGGCGATCTGGTTTTTCCGGCAGGCACCCTCCATGGCCTTGGGGACGTTGTCAAAATCATAGCCTTGATACTTGGCCGCCATCTCCTTTAAGAAATCCAGGGAGCCCAGGTATTGCTCGGTGGTGACTCCGCTTTCCGGCGGAACCCGGATCTTGGCCGCCGGCAGAAAGCCATTCGGTCCTCCTTGCTCAATAACCTTCTCAAAGAGCAGGTCAAGTTCGACGCTCTCATCCTCTTTCTTTTCGATAAATATTTTCTTGACCCCTTCTCTCTGATCAGCGGGCAGGCCGAATACGGCCAGGCCGAGGAGGGCATCTTCGATTCCCACCCTGAGGTTGTGCATGGCCACGATCATTTCGGTCGGCAGCATCTTGAACCGTGTTTTCTCCTCTTCGGCAAGTTGTTCCCTGGCGAGAAGCATCTTGCTGAAATCAACAATCAGCTGGCAAGCCAGGACTGATCGTTCAAAAAGCAGCTTTACCCTGATCAACCAGCTGTTCGGGTCGTCATTGGCGATGGGGGCGGCATTCGGCTCGGTTTTCGGGGTCTGGTTCATGGTGATTGGGCTCATTTTTTTAGGAAGTTATCTTTTTATCCGACACAAGACTATCCAGACTAGCATAACATTTTTGTGGTCGCCACTATTATGCGGTTGCAGCCTCGGGGACCATGGGATTTAAGAGGTAGGGCCTGCTGGAGCAAGAAAGATCAGCGGTAGGTCGCGGCAAATTCACTAAACTCTTGTGCCGTAAGAGGTTGGCTGAAGAGGTAGCCCTGCATCTGGGCGCAGCCGACCGAAAGAAGAAACTCTTTTTGTGCTTCGGTTTCTATGCCTTCGGCAATGACTTCTATCTTCATTTTGGCGGCCAGGCCGGAAATCATTTCGATGATAATCCGGTTGTTGATGTCGTGCTCGATATCGACAATAAATGAGCGGTCGATTTTCAGGCGATCAACCGGCAAGTTTTTAAGTTGGCTAAGGGACGAATAGCCGGTGCCGAAGTCGTCGATGGCGATTTTTACCCCGCGCTGCTTGATGTTTTGCAGGGTAATGATGGCTTTATCAACATCCGCCATGATCATCCCTTCCGTGATCTCGATTTCCAGATTCTCCGGGGGTAAGCTGCTTTTGTTAAGAATCAGATCGATCATCTCGATCAGCGACGGGTCTTGAAACTGCTTTGCCGAGACATTGACCCCGATCCGGAAGCTGGGGCTTAGATCCTGACGCCACAATTCGGCCTGCAGGCAGGCCTGTTGGGCCACATATTTGCCGAACAGGGTTATGGTATCGTTACTCTCCGCCAGTGGAATGAATATTTCCGGAGAGATTAAGCCCATTTCCGGGTGGATCCAGCGGATCAAGGCCTCCGCCCCGATAAGCCTGCCGGAGGTCACCTCGAGCTGCGGCTGGTAACACACGGTAATCTCGTTGTTGTTCAAGGCCTGTCGTACTGCGGTGTCCAGCTTCAGCTGCTCCTGGGCAAGGTCGTTCATCGCAGTGGAATACATCAACCGGCCTGAATTTTTCTGATCACGGTTCTGGGAGGCGGCAATCTCGGCAAACTTCATGAGCTGTTGCGGATCAGTGCTGTCATTGGGGTAGACAGCCGTACCCATCACCGCCTTTAAAAATACTGCTCGGCCTGCGATTTCAATCGGCTCTTCGAGTAACGCCTTGCTCACCTGAATAATCCGGATCACATATTCTTTTTTTTCCAATTCGGAGATAAACAGCACCAGTCGTCCGCGACCGATACTGGCAATCGAATCCTCGGTGCGGAAACATTTGCGGATCTTTTTGGCAATTTTACTGGTCAGTTCATATTCCCGGGCTGGTTCCAGGGCGTCACAGATGCCGGCAAAATTTACGATGTCGATCACGGTTACCGCAATCTTCTCATTGCGTCGTTCAGCGTGGATAATCGACTGTTGCAGGCGATCCTCGAACAGCCTTTTGTTGGGCAGGTTGGTGTTGTGGTCATAATAGGAGAGAAAGTGCACCTTGGTTTCGGCAATCTTGATCTCCTGGTCCCGTTTGCTCACAATTTCCAATTGGCCCCGGAAGCGGTCCATTAAAAATCTGATCCCGATAAAACCGATGATCCACAGGGCCAACAGCGCCGCCACCGACATTTTATCATTACTCAACTCTGCCTTTAAAATAGGTTTAAGCGGCAACGTGATGCTCAGTCCGCCCCGCACATCACCTTCCTGGTAGCCCTGTTTATCGTGACAGGTCATACAGGTATGGTCCACCTCCAGGGGATGGATGAATCTTATATACTTTTCGCCCTCAATGGTTACCAATTCGCCGATGTCCGCCTTGTTGTTTTCGAATTTCTGGAGGGCGGTCTGCTCCCAGTCATCAGGGGCGTTGGCCGGATTTATCAACTTGAGGCTGGTGATCTTACTGACGGAGTCGGCATTTTTGTTGCTGAGGTCATACAGCATCTTGGACATATAAGAGGGATTAACCAGGGTTAACGCCAGGCCGTCCCGGGTTTCAACATCACGGTTGGTGAATTCGCCCAGATAGGGATTGGGTCGCATGGTGTTAGAAACGGGCACATAAACGCCACCGTGGGAAGCAATCCATTTGCGGAAGAGATTGTCCCGGTCAATCAGGGCGCGAGCCTGCACCATCCCGCTTTGGAAGGCATTGTCGTACTCTTCCTTGATGTGGAAGGCTACTACGCAGAGCAGTGCCGCGGTCCAGATAAAAAGCACCAGCGAGGCCAAGCGATTGACCGTGGTGGATAGTGTTTTAGTTTGTTTAGTTATTTTAGCCATTTATCATGGTTTCGGTCGTGGGTGGCCAAGGGAATCCGTAAAATTGATATTATTAATAATTATTATCCGATAATGAGGCCGCTATTGTCAAAGAGAAAGAGATGGAAGAGGGGAGAGCGAAATTTTGTGTGAATATACAGTGGGATGGATATCTTGAGATGTTACCGCCTTTTTTTTACCGTAGTAATGGGTAATTTTATTTTAAGGGAAAGAGCCTTATCAAGGCTGCCTCCCCGCTTTCAAATGGTGAAGTTTGAAAGCGGGGGAGGCCCATTCAGCATATTTCGGTATTTTTTAGATTAGCACTGACTTTCACTCGGCAAAAAAATTGCAAAATGGGTCTGGCGAGGAGCTGCTTGTTGTGGGAGCGAATTCATTCGCGAAAAAAGCCTAAGGAGCTAAAGCGGTTAGCTGGATTGTCGGCCATTGTTCGCGGCTAAAGCCGCCGCTGCAGGACCCGCCTCCTGTTGGCTGCAGCTTAGTGGTAATAGGCTATTTTTTTTCAGTATCCTTTCATCTCGTTTTCGGTAAACGGTTTTTTTGGCGTTTTTTTGAGGATTTGCGTCATGATGTTGTTCATTGTCATGACATCGTTATCGAAGCCGCCATGTGAGGTGCTGGTGGTTACGCCATTTTTGCCGTCGGAATAGTGGATCGACATTCCGGGATGCTTGGTCAGTTTTTTCGCATAGCGCTGCATACCGAGCAGGGGTTTGTCTGTTTGTCGTTCCAGGGCTCTCGAGACAAGGTAAAGTAGTGATTTTTGGTAAACAAGGGCAACATTGTCATCCAGTTCAAGTTGTTCTTTGAGATTGTAAATATCAAGGGCCGGCAGTTTTACTTTTGTACTCTCGTTCGTCCGGGTAAGCAGCCTGGGTTCATAATGTTCTTTATAGAAATCAATCGAGCAGGCGGGGGCCATCAGGCTGCAGCTTTCAATCAGATCGGCCTTGTTCAAGGTGTCAAGGGCGTTAAGCAGGTGGCCGAGCAGCACGGCGCCGGTACTGTGTCCGGCCAAGTGAATTTTTATGGGGGTATCCTGCAGCGCATCGGCAAAAGCCTTGATGACGAACAATCCATCGCTGATTTTACCGTTATTTTTTAATTCGAACGGTAAAAAAGCATCGTTTTTCATTTCTTCCCAGATGGGGGTGACCGGTTTTCGAACAAAGTCTTCTATCAATAGGTCGCTTTTTTCGATTAATTTATCCTGGAGGTCTTTAAAAAATCCCTTTGTCCGTTTGCCGATTACGGCGCGGACAACAGCATCTTTCAATTCTTCCACCAGGCCGGTATCATACATGATATGGAAGGGATAGATCCCGTTGCGTTTGAAACCGTCCTTGAGCGCCGCAACGCGTGTCGCCGACGCGGTGGGACTGTTTAAACCTCCATGGGCATAGATGAGCAGATGGTTATATTTATTGGTGTCGATGGATTGCCTGATGAGATTCGCGGTCCTCTGGATATCATCGGTCGTACTCCAGTAATCACCTCGTGCCTTAAGTTTGCCGTCGTCAAAGTGTACGAAGTGACCGGCGATTTCCATTCTTTTCGGGGCGGATTTGCCCGTCTCCGCATCCGCGGTAACCAGCGAACGGGAGGTGAGTCCGAAGATGCTTGGCGTCGGGATGGCCAGCCGGAATACCCAGCCGTCATTGATATTTTGCAACCAATCTTCATAGAGCCAGATGGCGAAGCCTTTGGCGCCCCATTTTGGGCCCCATGAATTTTGAATAATGAAGCCCTGGTTGTTGTAGCCGATAATGGCAAAGGCATGGCCGCCTTCTTTGGCGCTTGATGGTTTGATAACGGCGAGCCCGTTTTTTCTGGCTGCTTTGGGCATAAACCAGCCGGAGTGGACCGCGGCCGAAACGTAGACGACACCAACCTCGTTGAGGGCCGTGTGGTAATCGTTGATTTCCGGCCGCAGACGATAATAGGCGCCGATTGCGCATGACCGTGCATTTTTGACCCGCTCGATGGTCAGTTCCCCTGGGTTGTCCACCTGATAGGGCCAATCGTCGGCGCTGCAGACCCCCATGTTTTTCCAACCGCAGATTGCTCCCCGGCAACTTGAGCCCTCGTAGTCCTCGCCCGGCCATTCATCGTGCTTTTTTGCCATTTCATAAAGCATCCGTTGGCTGGCTTTGAAGCTCAGATTTCTTTTTTTGGAGTTCAACATGTTAATGGCGGCCGCCAAGCCGAAACCGGTACAGGCCCCTTCTTCACCTTGGTCAAGAACGATGAGCCCGCGACGATTGTCGATTTTAGGTTGCAGTTGAATGAGGGCGGGTTCGTACATGCGATCCCGAATGTCCGGCGTATCCTTTCTGGCGTTGAGAATACGTTGTTTACCGGCAATTTTTGCGCTTGGAAATGATTGTCGTGCCATACTCTCCTCCTTTTATGGTTTTAAAGCCAAGAAGACAGCATTTGTGGCAAAGATTGTTTCAAGCTGTCCCGGAAAAGCGAAATGCTTGCAGGGTTACGGGGGTAATTGTTGAAGGTTTTATTTGTTTTTTCCCCTGGTGTTCGCCTCTAATCTTAGCTCACCGTATTGGTCTACCACACGAGAATGTCCGCTGAGCTTAGCCGGATACTCGCTGGGGGCAGTCAAAGTTATACTCCTTTACGGCGTACCACTTATTGTGGCTGGTTCATTTGATTTTTTAGCGATTCCAGCCTCTCAAGTGACTTTTGGGCGCGAGCAACGTTTAAATCAAATTTTTCGAATGTTAACTTGGGCGGCAAGGTGGAAGTTGTTCCAAATTCCGGGTGTAGTATTTTGAATTGTTCCAAGCCCGATTTTAATGCCGGGTTTGTTCCCGCCTTCATTTCAAAATTTGCCAGTTGTGTTTTGAGAAGATTATGTTGTTCCTGTAATTGCGCATATTTTGTTTCGGTATCGGTTTTAGCTTTTTGGGCCTCCTCAAGGGCGGTATTCAGAGCAATTGTTGACGAGGCGATTTCTGATGAGAAATTAATTTTGGCGTTTGCGAATTCTATCGATACCGTGCTCGATTTGTATGCAACGTAGGTAAGCCCGGTAGAAACGACCAGTAATGCTATGCTTAAAGAATGCCAAAAGGTTTTTGGTATCTGCTGGATATCCATAATTTCCTCCTTTAGCTTGGTATGGCGATATGGATGGCGGCTGATAGGTTATAGGCTGCCGCCGGCATATTCCTCTGGGCTTGTACCCTGCGCGGTTTTTTTTAATTTGCTAATGTCTTGTTTATATTGGACTATGTAACTTGAAATTCATAAAGTCAATCAAAAAGTGAGTTAGGTTTTGACCAGGGTAAAAAAAGGGTGGGTGGGACGGACGTCTCAAAGATTAACTTATTATTTTTCCGGGACGAGAGCGCGTTGTGTGATTGTTAAATTTATACTTTTCATGACATCTTCTACTTTTTAAAAAGATCACCACCTCTTATAATTAATAGAATATCCCAAGCCGGATTAATAACTAAGGCCTGGCCCAGCTTTTATAATGTGTAAACAATGGGTGTTAACCTGTGACATTTCAAGCTTCTTATCATCAAATCTATGCCGGGGGCGAGTTGCGCAAACGTCGGGATGCCGCGTTGGCGCTGTTGGCCGAGTGTCGGGTTTGTCCGCGGGGCTGTAAGGTTAACCGCCTGGAAAATGAAAAAGGCTTTTGCAAAACCGGCCGCTTGGCAATGGTGTCGAGCTATAATGCCCATTTCGGCGAAGAGCGGCCCCTGGTGGGCGTTGGTGGGTCCGGCACCATTTTTTTTACCAACTGCAACCTGGGCTGCGTCTTTTGCCAGAATTATGAGATCAGCCACCATGGTGACGGGGTTGAGGTAACGGCCGGTCAGCTGGCCGCCATGATGGTCAGCCTTGAGAAACAAGGTTGCCATAACATCAATCTGGTTACCCCCACCCATGTAGTGCCCCAGATTTTGGAAGCCTTGCCCCTGGCCATCGATAAAGGGCTGACCGTGCCCCTGGTTTATAACTCCAGCGGCTATGATCGGGTGGAAACCCTGGAGTTGCTCGACGGGATTATCGATATCTATATGCCTGATTTCAAGTTCTGGGATCCTGATCATGCCCGGCGTTATGCCTCCGCCTTTGATTATCCAGAGCGGGCCAGGGCGGCGTTAAAAGAGATGCAGCGGCAGGTGGGGGAGCTGGTGGTGAACGAGCAGGGTCTTGCCGAGCGCGGCCTGCTGGTTCGGCATCTGGTGCTGCCCGGCGGGCTGGAGGAGACCAGGGAAATACTCAAGTTTATCGGTGAAGAGATTTCGCCGGCCACCTATGTCAATGTGATGGATCAATACCATCCCTGCGGAAAGGCCCATAGCTTTATCCCCCTTGATCGGCCGTTGCGCCAGGATGAATATCAGCAGGCCCTGAAGATGGCCTATGATGCCGGTCTTACCCGGCTCGATCAGCGCGATTTCGTCGAATTGCTCCATCGTTTGGGCTTTGTTTAGCAGCGTTCTGAACGGTCAGGCTGGGTGCTGACCGGTTGATCAAACGTTGATGACGCTGTCGGCCAGCTGCATGCCGGTGACGATATCCAGCATATTGGTGGTTTCGCCGACTTGCTTTTTTTCCAGTAAGTTAAAGTGGTTCAGGCAGGTGCCGCAGACCAGGATTGCCACGCCGCTTGCGGCCAGCTCTTGCAGGACCGGCAGCGCCTCGGCTCCGGCCGTCGTAAGTTTGACCCCGTTGTTAACCAGGACCAGCCGCCAAAGATCCGGCCCCATCTCCTTCATGGTTTTGAGAAAATTCAAAAGCAGACCGGTTCCCAGGCCGTCATCACCGTGACCCAAGCGGTCGGAGGTCACCATCACCATGATTTTTTTGGCGGGATGATCACTCTTTGTTTTTAAGTCCGGGCAAGCCGCCCCCTGGCAGTTGAACTCTGTGGTCATATTTCGATCTCCGGCTGATTTTTTGTAAGGGTGATTTATTAGCTATTTTGATAAGCAAAGTCAAACTTAATGTTCCTGAGTATTGTCAGGCGGCAGTTTTTATTTATCGGGTTCTGCTGAAGGGGGCGGTTATGTTGTGAGGGGTGCTAAATGGTTATAATTTCTTTTTTCTTGACACTTTCGTCTAATCTTTTATCTTGTGTTCCACATATTTTGAGGTGCTCTTAAAAGAGCTGTAAGGGAATCCTGTGTGATTCAGGAACGGGCCCGCCGCTGTAATCGGGGACAAATTCCGCATGATGTCACTGTCTACTTTAGATGGGAAGGCGCGGAGGGAGATTGATCCGAAAGTCAGAAGACCTGCCTTGAAAGTCTGAATGCCTGGCCGCCGTGGACAAGTGGTTATGCTTATGATCTAGCGTGGATAAAAAAGGGATATCCCCGGATCGATATATTTATCGATCCGGGGATTTTTTTTTGGATAATTTGTAAAAAATTTAGTTGGCCGTGTATAGCTTAATGGAATCATTCCAGCAATTTATAGCCCCGTTGTGGGTGCAGCTGGTCTGGCCTCTGGTCAGGATCATGCTGCTGGTCTCGGTGGGGATCGTGGCGGCCAATTTTATCGAGGCCCTTAACTGGACCCATAGGCTGGCCCTGCTGGCCCGCCCCCTGATCCGGCTGGGCCGGCTTTCGGCCATAACCGGCGCCAGTTTTTCCATGGCCTTTTTTTCCGGGGTTTCCGCCAACACCATGCTGGCCGAGGCCTATGACCAGGGGCGGATCGCCAAAAAAGAGCTGGTGCTGGCCAATCTCTTCAACAGTCTGCCCCGGTTTTTTTTGCACCTGCCCACCGTCTTTTTTCTGACCGCGCCCTTTATCAAGGGAGCGGCGGTGCTGTACGTGGGCATCACCTTTGGCGCGGCCGCCCTGCAGACCATGCTGGTGGTGGTGGCCGGCCGCTTGCTCATGGCGCGGCCAATGACGGTTGCCGCTGCGCCGGAGCCGAGTGCGGAGCGCAAGAAAATCAGCTGGCGCCAGGCCTTTGACCGGAGCTGGCTGCGCTTTAGGAAGAGGATCCCCAAGGTCCTCGGTTTTATCGTGCCGATCTATATTATTTTTTACCTGTTGAGCCGGTACGGGATTTTTAAAAGGCTTGAGGAGCTGATCGCGGCCAAGGCCTGGTTTCTGGCCTGGCTTGACCCGAAAAGCCTGAGCATCGTCATTCTCCATGTGACCGCCGAGTTTTCCGCGGGTCTGGCCGCGGCCGGGGTCATGCTGGCCGACAACAGTCTCGGCTACCGGGAGGTGGTGTTGGCCCTGTTGGCCGGTAATGTGCTGGCCTCGCCGGTCAGGGCCCTGCGCCATCAGTTTCCCTACTATGTAGGGATCTTCACCCCCCGGCTTGCCGCCGAGCTGGTGGGTTTGAGTCAGGCCTTTCGCATCGGTTGTATCGTGCTGGTGGGCGGCGGTTATTATTTTTACACCCTGTGAAAGGGATGGACGCGCATCCTGCGGTGATGCGTTGACATAATATATCAAACAGGCGCCCTTCGGGGCTTAATGGGGAATCCCGTGTAATTCGGGAACGGTCCCGCCACTGTAAATTTCCCCGGCCCGGGTTTTGCGGCCGGAACCGGCTTGGATGCCACTGTTCTTGAAGTAAGGATGGGAAGGCCAAGTCCGGTAAGGGAATGAGTCAGGAGACCTGCCTGTTTGATCGAATCGGGCCTTTGCGCCCCAGGTTGTCCTTCGAGGAAAGGATGCTGGAAGCGTGTTTTTTAATGCACGCCATAGCCTTTGCTTCGGGGAAATTTAATAATTTCTTTGAGAAAGGGAGTAGCAGGATGAAGTATGTGAAAAGTAACAAGATCGGCTGGGGAGTAAGGCTGGCCATGGCGGCCATGGTTATGATGATTTTTGGGGCAACCTCGATCTGTTCGGCCATGACCAGGACCCTGAAGGCGGATCCGGCCATCGTAATCGTCGCCTTCGGCACCACCACCAAGGCCCGGGCCACCTATGATTTTTTTGAGGAGCAATTACGGGCCTCGCTGCCGGAACAATATCAAAAATACAAGATTGCATGGGCCTTTACCTCGGAGATTGTCCGGGAGCGGGCCAATCAGAAATTTGCCGAACAGGGCGCGGCCACCCGTTACCGGAGCCTGCCCCAAGTTTTGGCCGATCTGGAGGATGAGGGGTACCGGCGGGTTGGGCTGCAATCGCTCCATATCTTTCCGGGCCAGGAATATCTTGACATGGAGCGGGAGATCGCGGCCTTTGCCGGCCTGGGGATGCGCATTGAATATGGCGGCACCCTGTTCCATGAATGGGAAGGGGTTTTCGAGACCATCGAGCATCTTGAGCAGGAGTTTCTGGCCCCTGATCAGGGCAGCAATGTGCTGGTGGTCCATGGTACCCCCCAGACCTTTCCCGGCTCCAATTCAACCTATCTCGGGCTGGATCGTTACCTGAGTCGCAAGTATAAAAATGTTTTTGTCGCCGGGGTGGACGGGGTTCTGACCAGGGATCAGGCCCTGGAGCAGGCCAAGGCTTATCCAGGGAAGCGGGTGCGGCTCATTCCGATGATGTATGTGGCCGGCGATCATATCATGAATGACATCATGGGCAAGGAGGCGGACAAGCATGGGGTTCCCTCCTGGGCCATGGAGCTGGAGGCTGCCGGCCTGGCGGTGGACAGCCCCTCGGTGTCATACAGGGGCGCGGATTATTTTAAGGGGTTGGGCTTTTATCCGCTGATCGACCAGCTTTTTATCAAGGAGTTGCTTGAAAGTATGGAGCGGCTTGAGAAATAATGGTTGAAAACAGGCGCGCACCGTAATCAAGGTGTGCGCCTTAAAAGAATAGCTGGCTATCTTCGAACTTCAGCCGTTCGTCTAGACTAGAGTCGTGTGGGAGCGGCTTCAGCCGCGAATGATGGGCGTAGAACCGTATTATAGCCATTTTTTGCTGGCTGAACTTTAGTGGTAATCATAAAAAACTATGAACATGAAAACCTGGCGTAATCTGCATCGGTGGACCGGCCTGGCCCTGGTGGGCTTTGTGGCCTTTTATTGCTTTACCGGCCTGCTGCTCAACCACCGGCAGGCCTTTGATTATTTTATCGATAAGGAGATAACGGTGACTGCGGTGCCGGTCTCTGATCCGGTGGTGCTCCGTGATTTTATCGAGACCTACAAGCGGCAGATCAACCGGAGCGATGATCCCAAGGTGATTCGGATCCGTGACGGCAGGCAGATCGAGTTTTTGTATGGCTCCCATGGCAAAACCACCTATGTGATTGATCCGGCCAGGGGGACGATGGAGACGGTGGAAAAGATAGATCGGCAGCCCTGGCTCTGGCTTAATAATGTGCATAATGCCTTTAAGACCAGCTGGTTATGGGTTGCGGTCGCCGATGGGGCGGCCCTGGGGATATTTTTTCTTGGGCTGAGCGGGTTGTTGATTTTTCGGTATAAGGTTTGGGATTATTGGTTGCTTGGCGGGGGAGTGGTGGTTTTGGTGGTGGCTTTGTTTTTGGCTTGATCTTTAGAATTAGATTTATTGGCTGATGATTTTTATAAAGGATCTTCATTTTCTTTGCGTGCCCAAAGAAAACGAAGCAAAAGAAAGGGCACCCCGGCCACTTGTCCGCCTGACGGCGGAGATCCTGTGCTCCTCAAAATTGCCGAGAGCTTAAAACTCGCCCGCCTTTGGCGGACTCAGACAGTTAAGCTCTTTTTTCAGCAATTTTTCCGGTGCT
>DUZU01000025.1 GCA_013349285.1 Deltaproteobacteria bacterium
GGTGAGGAAAAACACCCGATCTTACGCTTTGACACCAGCGGTAATCCCTACAATGCCACTCCCGGCAGCCCGGAGTCTTATCAATCCATCGTTGAGGGGATGGTTTATTCTGCGCTCGACCGAAGCGCCATCGCCCCGTTGTGGGAAGTGCAGACCGCCAAAAAGCAAACAGATGCCGGCGACCCGAAAGCCGGCTTGACGGAAGAGGAACGGGCCGGGCGCGACGGGCAATTGGCAGCACCTGTCACCGGTGACACCCAGGTTTTTCGTCCGGTTGTTCTCGACTTGGACGGCGACGGCATCGAGACCGTAGGTAAAGACGCCAGCGGTGTGGTGTTTGATGTGGACGACTCCGGCTTTATGAAAGAGACCGGCTGGGTAACCGGCGGCGATGCCTTTCTTACACTGGACCGTGACTATAACGGCGAGACCAATACCGGCAGGGAAATATTTTCTAACAGCGTTGTTGACGTCAGGCGTCGTGGGCTTGCCGGGATGGCTTGGGTGGACAGCAACTATGATGGCAAGCTCACGGCAGCCGACCCGGTGTGGAATGAGTTGAAGGTGTGGCAAGATGACGGTGACGGCGTGGACGAGGCGGGGGAAAGGAAAACCATGGCCGAATTGGGTATCACCGAACTCAACTACAGCATGGGTTCCTTTACCCAAAACGGCCAGGTGAAACAACTGGCCAGCCCGGATTTGGAGGCGGATACTGAAGGCTCCCGCATCAATGTGGTGCCGGAAGGCATCATTGTTGAAACCAGCAATGGCGAAATCAGCTTGCTGGTTTCCCGCATCGATGACTTGACGGCAGTGGAGGCGAACCGTGACGGAGTTACCGGCTACGAGGATGTCGAATCGATTATTGCAAGCGCTGATCTCCTGGCCAACGATACTTTGGGTGGTTTCTTGGGACGGGATTTGACAATTACGGGGCTCAGTAATTTTCAGCATGGTACAGGATTTATCGATGCCAACGGTTTCATACACTTTAATCCGGAAGCGAACTACTACGGCACCGATGCCGGGTTCGACTATACCATCAAGGCTATAAACGACCAAGAGGGTACTGGTACGGTCGTTCTGACTTTACAGGGGGTCAATGATGCGCCCTCCGCCGGGCCAGTCGATCTCGCTTCACGAGCGATATATGGCTACACGCCAGTTCAGTACGACTATGACACGGGCGACTACGTAAGCGGCGGGAATCCGATTTATCAGCCATACGCGACTTATGGTTCGCAAATTATTTATGACCCGCCTCCTACTCCGCCCTACTATGATGAGGATTGGTCTTACGTTCTCCACACTACCCCGGTTGCCTATGAGAATACCGGGGCCGGGCAAGTGCATGGTAACGACGTGGACGACCCCGAGTCGTCCCTAACCTATCAGGTTGTCAGTCAGCCTCAGTATGGTTCGGTCACAGTGAATACTGACGGTACGTTCCATTATACCAGTTGGAAAGAGCCTAATGTGGCCAGTGACTATATCGTAGTAAATGGACAGTACGGAAGCCTCAGGGGCGGCACACTCTACACTGAATCCAATCTGCCTGGGCAGGCGGTTTATCCTGCTTCGGATGTTTTTCAGGTCAAAATAACCGATCCGCATGGGGCCAGCACGACGCAATCGATTTCGGTTGCGCATTACGGGCCTTATTTGCCGCCCACCCCGCCAGGTGGTGGCGGCAAGAAGCCCATAGCCCTTGACCTTAACGGGAACGGGTTTGAGTTTGTCGATCTGGATGACTCCAATGTCTTCTTTGACGTGAACGGCGACGGGTGGAAGGAACGAACCTCTTGGGTGGCGCCGGGTGACGGCTTACTGGCCTATGATGCCGACGGGAACGGCAAGATCGAGCATGCCGAAGAGATTAGTTTTACCGGTTACAAGCCCGGCGCACAGACCGACCTTGAAGGTTTGCAGGCTTTTGACAGTAACGGCGACGGGTTTTTTTCCGCAGCCGATGATAACTGGTCGAAATTCGGCGTCTGGCAGGATGCCGATCAGGACGGGGTCACCGACCTTGGCGAATTCCGTACCCTTGATGATATGGGGGTGGTCTCCATCGCCCTTAGTAGCGATGGCCAGTTTTCCGTGGTTGACGGCCAGACGATACATGGTGTCGGTTCAGTTACCTTGACCGACGGCAGTGCCATGGCGATGGCCGATGTGACCCTGACATATTCCAACCAGGTGCAGGTAAATTTGCCGGATGGCACCAGTCATATTGTTGAACGCTCACCTTTCTCCGAAAACGGTGAGTTACTGGAAGGCACACCGGATAATGATCTGATTTTGGGCAAAAACGGCAATAATATCGTCCAAGCCTATGCCGGTGATGATGTGGTTTTCGAGGATGGCGGCAACGACATCATCGATGCCGGTGAGGGTAATGACATTGTTTATGCCGGTGCGGATAATGATCTGGTCATGGGCGGTGCTGGTGACGATGTGTTATATGCCGGGCTGGGCAACGACGTGGTGTTTGGCGGTGACGGCAACGATGCCGTCTTTGCCGAAGGGGGCAATGATGTGGTTTTTGGCGGTGCTGGTAACGATCTTGTCTCCGGCGGTTGGGGTAATGATGTGCTCTCCGGCGATGATGGCGATGATCAGGTCTATGGCGAAGCGGGCAACGACGCGTTGTTCGGAGGAGACGGGAACGACGATTTAGCCGGCATGGACGGTTATGACCGTCTGGACGGCGGTGCGGGTAACGACCTGTTGGATGGCGGTGAAGATGTAGATGAGATGATCGGCGGTGCCGGGGATGACATCTACGTGGTGGACAACGTGGCAGATGTTGTCACGGAAAACTTTGATGAAGGCATTGATACGGTGCGCTCTTCGATCAACTATACGTTGGCCGCAAATCTTGAGAATCTCACCCTTACCGGCAGCTACGATTTGACCGGCGTCGGTAATGATTCCGCCAACGTTCTCACCGGCAATAGCGGCACGAATATACTTACTGCCGGTTCCGGCAACGATATTTTGGACGGTGGCTTTGGCGTCGACACCCTGAATGGTGGTTTGGGTGACGATACTTATATCGTAGATAACACTAACGATAGGGTGATCGAGATTGCCAACGGCGGCAGCGACAGAGTTTTTGCCTCGGCAAGTTACACCCTGTCCGATAACGTGGAGAATCTGGCGCTGACCGGCACGGCTGGTATCGACGGCAGCGGCAATGACCTGAACAATGTGATCACCGGCAACATCGCCGACAACATCCTCGACGGCGTCGCAGGGGCAGACTCTATGATCGGCGGACGGGGCAACGACACCTATGTCGTGGATCACATAGCTGATCAGGCTATCGAATTGGCCAATGAGGGTGTGGATACGGTAGTCTCCAGCCTCTCATGGGCCTTGGGCGAAAACTTAGAGAACCTTGCCCTCACGGGGGATGCCGATTTGAACGGCACCGGTAACCAGCTTGATAATGTCATCTCCGGCAATGCCGGCAGTAACCGTATCGATGGTGGTTTGGGTGTTGACAGCATGGCAGGCGGTAAGGGTGATGATACCTATATCGTCGACAACATCGACGATAGGGTGCTTGATCTGGTCAATGGGGGGCATGACAGTGTCATTGCCTCGGTGAGTTATACTTTATCCGACAACGTTGAGAACTTGACGCTGATCGGTACAGAGGACCTGAACGGCTACGGTAACGACCTCGATAATGTGATCATTGGTAATTCCGGCAACAACCGTATCGACGGTGGCGGCGGGGTAGATGTTATGACCGGTGGCTCAGGTGACGATACCTATGTTGTTGATAATACGGCTGACGTGGTAAGCGAGGCTGCAACTGGGGGCTTCGATAATGTTTTTGCCTCGGCTGGCTACACCTTGTCCGACAACGTCGAGAACCTGACCTTGACCGGCACGGCGAATATATACGGGATCGGTAATGAGTTGGGTAACGCCATAACGGGCAATGTCGGCAACAACTTTATCGATGGCGGCACAGGTTCGGATGTCATGGCCGGCGATGGCGGCAATGATACCTATGTGGTCGAGAGTGTCGGCGATCTTGTCGTCGAGCGGGTTGACGAGGGTCTCGACCATGTCTATTCCTCGATCAGTTATGTCCTGCCGGAGAATGTCGAGAACCTGACCTTGACCGGTGCTGCGGATATAGACGGCACCGGCAATGGACTTGATAACGTTATTAACGGCAATGTCGGCAATAACTTTATTGATGGCGGCACAGGTTCGGATGTCATGGCCGGCGATAGCGGCAATGATACCTATGTGGTCGAGAGTGTCGGCGATCTTGTCGTCGAGCGGGTTGACGAAGGCCTTGACCATGTCTATTCCTCGATCAGTTATGTCCTGCCGGAGAACGTCGAGAACCTGACCTTGACCGGCACAGCGAATATAAACGGCACCGGCAATGGACTTGATAACATTATCGTTGGCAATGTGGCGGATAATGTCATCGATGGTGGGGCTGGCGCCGACTCGTTAATCGGCGGTGCGGGTGATGATATTTATATTGTCGATAATGCCGGCGATAGCACCGTCGAGCTTGCTGCTGAAGGTATCGACAAGGTACTGTCTTCAGTGAGCTACGTCCTCTCTGCCAATGTCGAAAACCTCACGCTTACCGGCATAGCAGATATCGATGGCACCGGTAATGAGCTTGACAACATCATTATCGGCAATGATGCTAATAACCACCTTGCCGGAAAGGAGGGGGACGATAGCCTGTTTGGCAACGCCGGCAACGATGTCCTTGATGGCGGTAGGGGTAACGACGTTCTCGATGGTGGTGTCGGTGACGATATCTACCTTTGGCAAAAAGAGGATGGGCTCGACCGGATTGTCGATGCGGATGGTTTTGATACCGTTCAGTTCGGTGAGGGGCTCAATCTCGACAACCTGGCACTACGCGTGACCGATGAGAACGGCATCCACACCGCCCACCTGCGGGCTCTTAACGACGGCGGCTGCGAGATGACTGATCAAGGGTTTGACTTTGTCGTTGGGTTAGATGCCGACGGGAACTATGTTTCCCCGATTGAGCAGTTCGTTCTTGCAGGTGGCACCCAACTTAGCTTTGATGATCTGCTGATCAAGACGGAGGTGACCTTGGTTCGTCCAGGACACCAAGCTGACCACGGTAATAATGGCAAGGGTGGGCATGATTCTGACTTAAGTTTTGGTAAGTATGAGCAAAATGCTGCGTGGCTTAAACAGGTACTTATGACCGACGGTACTCGGATGAGTTTGGACGATTTGCCGGACGATACTTTAATAGAGGCCGTTAATCCGGTAAACCGTACAGTGGGTACCGGGCGCAATGACGACATTATCATTGGCAGTGGCAATGGCGAAACGATTAAAGCTGGAACCGGGAACGATATTGTGTTTGCATTAGCAGGAGATGATACGCTTTACGGAGAAGGCGGCAATGATGCGTTGCTTGGCGGGAACGGCGCTGACACCATGATCGGTGGCTGTGGTTACGACATCCTGTCCGGCGGGGAAGGTAAGGATATATTAATTGCGGGGCATCAAAACAATCTGCTTCTGGGCGGGAATGGTAATGACCGGATTCTGGCCGGTACCGGCAACGACTTTATTGCCGGCGGGCGGCGAGACGACACAATCGTCACCGGCGCCGGCAACAACACCGTGGCCTTCAACCGTAGGGACGGACGCGATACCATCCTGGCCTCCGTCGGTGCCCACAATACTTTGTCCTTGGGTGGCGACCTGAATTATCGCGATCTTAGCTTTTGCCGGTCGGGAGACGATCTGGTGCTTGATGCCAGCCATCATGATGCCATCACCTTTAAAGATTGGTATGCTTCATCGGATAATCGCACTTTCTTCACTCTGCAGATGATTGAACAAGAAAGCGATGTCCTGGATGATTGGCAGTTCTCATCGAGCAAGCAAACCTTTGTGGTGCGGCAGATGATAAGAAAGGCCGCCAACGATAACCTTTTTGACAAGAAGGTAGAATTCTTCGATTTTCAAAAGCTGGTCGCTCACTTTGACCAGGCCCGTTCGGCAAATCCGAGATTGACGCGCTGGGACTTGATGAATGGCTTGCTTGACGCGCATCTTGGCGGTAGTGATGATGTGGCGTTGGGCGGCGAATTAGCCTACCAATACGGACAGTCGGGTTCGCTCGCGCAGATCGGCATTTCAGCGGCGCAGGCGGCGCTCAAAGATCCAGGATTCGGTGGTATGCAAACGTTGAAACCGTTTGAGGGGTTGCCGAACGAGATCGCGATTGGCCATTAAATGCAAGCCCCGATCGCACCGCTGCGGATGATTGGGATATTATCATTGATAAAAGTTGTTAAATTAGGAGTGACCCATGAACATGAATGCGCAACAACTTGAAGAAGCCAAGGCGGGCCTCAAGAAGCTTCCCATTCTCGGACCAGTGTTCTGGCTATATGCACGAGATGAGCGCAGGAAATTTACTTTCATCGCTGACCAAGATTGGCTTCTCATGCCGCCGGTTATCCTCGATCAGTGCAAATTGTACATGAAGGATGAGATGCCTTGGGTTTTTATTACCTGGGCATTGGTCAGCGACGAAATTGATGCGCGTCTGCGCTCTCATGTGCCGAAAATTGCACCTCACGAATGGAAATCCGGAGAGCATGTCTGGCTGATCGACATCGTCGCCCCGTTCGGCCAGTCTGAGGAAATGGTCGATGAGTTGCGAAGAACGCAATTTCCTGGCCGTAAAGTATGTGCGCTTGTGCCCGACGTGCAGCAGAGAAGCGGTTTGGTCGTGCGAGAATGGTCACCAACTAATTCTAGCAAGACGGTTTCCTGAGTTATTATAGGTATGATTGGTAAACCTTCTAATGCCTTGCACAAGGACGCCTTGGATTTTGCGCCGGGGCTTCTGGCCATTCAGGAACGCCCACCCGCGAGATTGCCCAGGACTTTGATGTACTCCGTTTTGACACTTTTTTTGATTATGTTGACCTGGTCTATCTTCGGTAAATTGGACATAATCGCCAGCGCAGAAGGCCGTTTGGTGCCGCAGAGTTACGTTAAGATTGTGCAGCCTGCCGATGCGGGGATTATTCAGGAAATCCTGGTCAAGGAAGGTGAGTCCGTTAAAGCCGGACAGATTCTAATGCGGATGGACACCAAGCTGGCCAAAGCCGATGAGCGAACCCTGGCAACCGAACTGGCCTTTAAATCCCTGCAACTGCGGCGTATCGACGCGGAGCTTACAGGGCAGCAACTGGTCCGGAAAACTAGCGATCCGGATGATTTATTTCGTCAGGTCGAGGCACAATACCGCGATCATCAACAGGCTTATCTGGATGCGCTGAGCCAGACGCGCGCGGCGCTGGAAAAGGCGCAGTATGATTATCATGCGGGCAGGGAAATATTGACCAAGCTACGCGCGGTGACTCCTATTTTGAAGGCCCAGGCGGATTCCTATGCCGGTATGGGCAAGGACGGTTATGTTCCGCAAGTGATGGTGCAGAACAAACAACGTGATTATCTGGAAAAGGAGCAAGACCTATGCGCTCAGGAATCCACAGTGCATAGTCTGAAAGCCGCTATTATGCAATCCAGGGCGCAACTGGCCAAGGTTACTTCCAAATATCGTAGCGAATTGCAAAACGAACGCATTGATGTGGAGAGTAAGTACCGAAAATTGCAGCAGGAGTTGGTTAAGTTGGGACACAAAACCTCACTGCTTGAACTCAAGGCGTCTCAAGCCGGTATTGTGAAGGATTTGGCCACCCACACGATCGGCACGGTCGTCTCCCCAGGAACAGTATTGCTGTCCATCGTTCCAGAACATGAGCCACTTGTGGCCGAGGTTATGGTCAAGAACGATGATGTCGGCTTTGTGTTTTCGCAGCAGAAGGTTAAGCTTAAATTGCTGGCCTATCCGTTTCAGAAATACGGTATGGTCGTTGGTGAAGTCATCCACATTGGCCCGGATGTGAGCAATATAACCACTCAGCAAAATGCTAACAAAGATTTGTCCAAGGATAGCGTTGCCCCCACTCTGACCTACAAGGCATTAATTTCACTCAATAGCCAAGTGATCAATGTGGATGGCAAAAAACTCAAGATTTTGCCCGGCATGCAAGTGGTTGCCGAGATCAATCAGGGTCAGCGAAGCGTTATGGAATATCTGCTTTCTCCAGTAAGGAAAACACTTCACGATAGCGGCCGCGAGCGATAATGAGGAAGGGAGATCTGCATAGGCGTTTAGTGCTACTGGCTACCGTTTTGCTGACGATGTTTTGGGTAAATTCGCCCGCATGGAGCACAAACCTGCTTGAAGTGTATCGGCTTGCCCGGAACAATGATCCGATCTTCGAGGCGGCTCGCTATACCCTTGACGCCGCAGAACAGAAAATTCCTGAAGCGCGGGCCGGCCTGCTACCAACAGTGAATATGAATGGCAATGACTTGTACAACAATGCCTCGACCACCTTCGATCCATCTCCCACGATGAGTCGCAATGTGCACACCTGGACTTGGACGCTCCAGCTTATACAGCCGCTTATCCGCATGCAAAACCTGTTCGCCTACCAGGAATCGGAATACCTTGTCGAGCAAGCAATGGCGCAATTTGATCAAGCAAAACAGGATTTGATCTTGCGGGTTGTCCAAACCTATTTCGGTGTGGTCAGCGCTCAGGAAGGCATTGCTGCCGCTGAGGCCCAGGTAATAGCCATGGAGGAGCAATTGGCACAATCAACACATGGCTATCAGGCCGGCACTCATGCTGTTACCGATGTTTACGAAGCCCGGTCACGTCTTGATTTGGCAACGGCTCAGCTCGTTGCAGCACGTAACGACTTGGCAAGCAAGCGTGCTGACTTGGAAAAAATAGTCGGTCCCGTGTCGTATCCTCTGGCGATGCTCCGGCCCGCAGTGGTGATCCCCAAACCGCAACCCAACGATATTCAGGCGTGGACGAATCAGGCACAAGAAAACAACCCAACAGTTCGGGCACAAAAAGCTGCGCTGGCCGTGGCAGAGGCTGAAATCCGCCGGAGCCGGGCTGAGCATCTGCCCACGCTGGACCTTACCGCCTCCTATGGGAAAAGCTACTCTTCCGGAAGTTTGACAACACCTACTGATTATACGACAGCGGTTACGTCACATCAGGCCGGGGTTCAGTTTAATATCCCGATTTTTGCGGGAGGGGGGACCACCGCCCGTGTGACCAAAGCAATCGCCAATAAATTCAAGGTACGCGCCGACATGGATACGGCACGTCGTCAGGTAATTGCCGATGCACGGCAGGCATATGCCGGCATTGAAAATGGTTTGTCACAGGTCGAAGCATTGGAATCGACCGTGGATTCAAGTAAAAGCTCGGTAAAGGGCAATCGAGCAGGGTTTAAACTTGGTATTCGTATGAACATTGATGTTTTGAATGCCGAGCAACAGCTTTATGCCGCTAAGAGTGATCTTGTCAAGGCGCGCTATGATGCCCTGTTTCAGGGCTTTAAATTGAAGGCTGCCGCAGGCATTTTGGCAGTATCGGATGTTGCGGAAATTAGCGCCCAACTGGAAAATTAGTTGTGGCCCTAATCCTTTTATGCACCCCTTCGGAAGGATGTTTCTTAGAAAGAAATTATATTTTTTTCTCCGTTTTTTAGCAAAAAAAGGCAGCGTGGTTTGAGGTGAAAAGCGACGGGTCGCGCTGGATGATCTTGGCGATTTCCGGTTGCCGTTTAAACTCCTGGTCCAGGAATTTGCGGATCGCCTGGCGGCTCCAGCCGCGGGGGTGGATAAAGTCGGTATAGAGGGAGAGATCTCCTTCGTAGAAATTATTGGTTCTGATGTTTGGCTCTTCAAGCCCGCAAAGGGGCATGTTGAAGATGGCCAGGTTGAGAAAGGTGATGGCCTGGTGGTGGTCAACGGCAAAGGCCATGGTGCGGCGGGCTTCAAGGATGGATTCGGGTGGGGTGCCGAACAGCAGATAGACATAGGTGGCGATGCCTGCCTGCTGCAGGGCGTCAAGAGTCCGGGAGACCAGACCCAACTCGATGCCCTTGTCCATGGCATCCAGCACCTGCTGGTCGCCCGACTCAAGACCGAGCTTGAGCATGACGCAGCCGGAGCGGCGCAGTGCGTGGCAGAACTCAACATCGGCCAGCAGAGGGCTGACCCTGGCAAAGCCGTACCAGTCAACGCCCGGTGGCGTGTCGACCATGGCCCGCATCAGGGCCGGACTCACCGCGTTGTCCAGCAGGTGGAGCAGGGCGGGCGTGGTCTGCTGCTTAAGCAGGGCGAGCTGCTCGAGCACTGTCGGCAAAGGGAGTTGGCGGTATGGGTTGGCCTCCGCCTTTTCCGGGCAGAATGAACAACGGTTCCAGTAGCAGCCGGTGGAGGCGGCATAGGGCAGAATCAGACCCGGGGCCAGATAATCGTTGAGCGGCAGGCCCGCAAAGTCAGGGGGCATCGGATGATGTACCCCTTTTTTGCCGAGCAGGGCCAGCAGGGGCTCTTCCCCGGGCCCGGCGATCAGGTGGTCGACGAGTCCGGCAAAGGGGTTGCGCCAGGCCGGGTTGCGCAGCCAGGAGGTGACCAGCCCCCCGCCCAGGACGATGGGCAGGCCGGGATAGCGTTGTTTGATAAAGCCGACCATGGCAAAGGTGGTCAGGGCCTGGCTCAGATAGTTAAGGGAGATGCCGATCAGGGGCGGCTGTTCTTGTTCGATGAGTCGGCTGAGCCGCTCGGCAAAATAGGGGTAAAAAATATTCTGTTCCGGCTGGTCGGCGGCCTGGAGCAGATCGCGGCTTTTGAGGGGCGAGAGGTCGGCATCCTGGTAGTTGGCCAGGGAAAGGGAGAGTTCATGCTGCTTGCCGAGCATCTCGAGAACCCGGTTGACCTCGGCCACTGCCTGTTGGTAGCGGGCCGGGTTGCGGTAGAGCTCGGGATTTTTCAGGGCGGCGATATTGGCCCGCAGCTTGGCGCAAGCCCGCCGGCTCCAAGTGTCGGTCGCGGGGCATGGCCGCTCCAGCAGGTAAAAAAGCCCTTCCAGGTTGGCATCAAGCAGGGTGCATTCAAGATCGTGGCCGCGCAGGGCTCCGGCCAGACAGGCGATGCCGGCCGGTGGCTCACCGGGCTTGGCTAGGGGCGGGTAAATAAGCAGCATCGTGGATCTTCCTTAAAATGGGAGGGCGGGTTAACTTGCTGCCCTACTGATAGCATGGAGGTTTATTTGGCCGCAAGGGGTTATCCGGCGGGCGGCATAAAAAAGGGGCAGGCTTAATTGCCTGCCCCTTTGGAGAAGGGTGGTTATCGCAGGGTAATGTCCCCCTGCTTGCGGGTTACGGTTTGACCGTGTAGTGGACGCCGCTGTCAACCGGGGTCTGTTTGATGCTCAGGGGCACGCCGACGCTGGTTGAGGCGGTGCTCACCTTGCCGGCCTGGTCGGTGATCTGGTAGTTGAAGGTATAGACCCGGCCGTCGCCGCCGCCCGAGCGTTCAACCCTTACCTGCACCGTGTTGTTGTCAATGATCACGATGTCGTTGCGGGTGTTGCCGTCGCCCTTGCTGTTGCCTTTTTTTTCAATCGCATCTTCCGGCTCATCGCTGGTTACCGAAACAAGTCTGGCATTGCTGCTCAGATCCGCGCCGGATTCGGTTGTTGCGGTGAGGTCGATATGAAGGGTGACATACTTGTGGTTCGGCGGCCAGAGGATTGCGCTATCGCTTTTTGCGGTAAATTCCACAATCTTGTCCTCTTTTATTTCTTTTTCTATCGTAACTTCCTGAGTACAGGTGCTGGAGTTGCCGGCGGCATCGGTGGCACTCCAGGTAACCAGGGTGGTGCCGATCGCAAAGCTCTGCGGGGCGTTGTTGCTGATGGCCGGAGAGGCGTCTCGGTCATCGGAGGCAGAGGGGATGCCAAGGCTGAAGCTTTCGCCTTCGGTGACAATAATGTCGGCCGGGCATTCAATTTGCGGGGCAGTGGTGTCTGCCGGAAGTACTATCGTAACTTCCTGGGTACAGGAGCTGGAGTTGCCGGCGGCATCGGTGGCACTCCAGGTAACCAGGGTGGTGCCGATCGCAAAGCTCTGCGGGGCGTTGTTACTGATAGCCGGCGAGGCATCGACGTTGTCCGATACTTGAGGGCTGCCCAGGGTGAAATCCGCAGATTCTTCTACCGTGATGTCGGCGGGACAGGAGATGGTCGGGGCAATGGTGTCCGCCTCAAGTTTTGTCACGGTGTGGGTTTCGCTGGTGATCAGTTCACAGTTGTCGGCCGCCGAGACCACGATCCGGTTATCGCCGTCGATAAGGTCAACCTCTGCCGTGAAGCGAACCTCATTAAGGTCGTCCGGGTTATTGGTTGAGGCGAATGCCACCACTGCACTGTTGATCTTGATTTCGGTGATCGTGTTGTCATCGGTGGCGGTTCCGGTGACGGCGATGGTTGCCGATCTGGTTACGGTGTTGTTGGCCGGGGTCCAGGCGATGGTCGGCGGGCCGTTGTCACGGAAGACCTTGCGGGTGTCCGAGGTGATCTTGTCAAAGTTGTCGGTGGCGACCACGGTGATGGCGTTGGGGCCGGGATCAAGGCCGACTTCTTTGCTGAAGGCCACTTCATCGGGATCTTCCAGGTTGCCGGTGGCACTGAGTTCAACCTCTTCGCCATTGACGGTCACGCTTTTCACTGCATCGCCGTCCGTGGTTTTGCCGCTGACGACTATGCGGTCGGCGTCGGTATAAGCCTCAGGCTGGGGCGAAGCGATGTTCAGGGTCGGGCCGCCGATATCCATTTCCCGTTCGCCGCCCTGGATCACGTCGATCGTAAGATCGCCGAAGGTGGTCAGGGAGCCGCCCACATAGGCTTCCGCCTTCAGATCATAGCTGCCGGGCAGGCCGATAAAGGTAACCCGCCCTTCGGTGGTTTCCTGGTAGGGGCCGTAGGCCGACACGTAAACCCGGCTGCCTTCGAGGTCGCTGGTTCCCCAACCCTGGAGGCGGGGGTAGCTCAAGATGCCCTGGTTTTCCACGGTGTAGCGGACGGTAACCGTGCCGGTTTTGTATTCGGCGTTCATGTCGTTTACCACCTCTCCCGCAGTCAGGGTGAGGGGAGGCAGCAACTCGGTGTTGTTGTAATCATAGATATAGATATAGCTGTTCAGGTAGCTTTCCGGGTCGGTGTCGTAGAAGGAAAGTTGGATGTAGTAGGGGTTCCAGTTTCCCTCGGAGACGATCAGGTCGAAGTTGCCGTTCAGCGGGTTCAGCAGGTCGGTGCTGTATCCGAATGCCGTGGCCGTGGCATAATCACCGTAAGCCCCGATCCGTGCCTGTCGGACATCCTCGATTTTTTTGGTGCCGGAAAGATAGATATTGCCGTTGATTAAAGCTGACCGGGTGATGATGTCATTGCTAACCGTCTGGCCGCCGGTAAGTTCCACCTTGTCGGTCAGGGCGAAGCTGCCTTTGGGATGGCGCAGGTAGTCGTCCTGATTGTTGAGGTAGGACCAGGCCTCCAGGTACCAGGTGGTCGGACTCAGGTTTGGGAAGGAGTAGTCGCACTCAGTGGCGCTGCAGTTGACGGCGGCATAGACATAGTCGTTAGTGTTTAATGATTTGCGGGCGCGGACTTTGTGGCTGCCCAGATCATCGACGCCCTCAATATCGATCCGGCCCTTGATCGTTGCCGGCAGGGTTCCGCAGGCAAGGTTCCATTGCGCCTCAACCACCTCGCCCGGGGTCAGGGCCATGGTTTTTTTGGCAAGTTCCAGGGTTTCCCCGTTGGCCAAGGTAACATTGGTGAAAAGTTCCACATTCGCTCCCGGCTCAACCGCAAAGGAGAAAGTGGCCTCCGGGCCGTATTGGGTCCGGGAGCCGAGCCAGAGGGTGGTGTCGCGGTAGCCGTAGTACTGGGAGGGATCGGCGGTGGCATAGGCCTTGCCGCTGCTTACCGTACAGCCTTCTTCCTGGATGATCGAGCCGTTGACGATCGCCGGGTTCATCGTCATATCGCCGGAGGTGGTCTGGCCGTCGGTTACGGTTACGTTTTGAAGGGGATAATGAAAGTAGTCCTTGTAGTTGTCCGAATAGATATAGCTTCTGAGGGTGTAGTCGAGGCTGCCGTTTTCCGGGGTGTTTACCGTCAGGGTGTAGGAGGAGTCGCTGGTGTACAGCTCTGCCTTGTAATCGGTGTTTTCCGCCTTCACATACGCCCGTTGGATATCAACCTTGTCAAGGCTGATGGCGCCGCTGATATAACCGGGGTTAAGGTAAACATCTTCGGCCATGGTGTTGCTTGCCGTAAAAACCGCGGTAGCACAAAGTGCCGAGATGGCAAGCCCGCTCATTCTTTTTTTTCTGGTTGCTTGCTTTTTCATTTTTGCTCCTCCGTTATTGGGGATCGGTGATTCCGTATTAATTTTTCTTGATGGGGCACAGTATCCCTGCCGTTTTGCTTCTTGGTTGAGCAAATGGTGTGCCATGGCTGAGTTGTGACGGATTGGCGGGTAGTTGGCGGTGCAAGGCTATGGAGGGCAGCATGCGGCTCAGGGCAAATAAGCCGTTGGGTGTCTGATTATCGGACAGGGGGCATGGAAGAACTTTGTCAGGTCGGGGAGATCTTGCAACCGGGCCGGGCCGGCTAGCGGAGTGTCCGAATATCGGACGGGAAAGCTGCCCGATTTCCGGACATGGCGGCGCAGAGCATGGAGCAGGATTATTCGATGCCGTATTTCTGGATTTTTTTATAAATGGTGTCGCGGGAAATTCCGAGCAGTTTGGCGGCATGCATTTTGTTACCCTCCGCTTTCTTCAATGCCTCGGCAATATGCATTTTCTCCATTTCCTGCAGGGACAGGAAGGTGCCCGCCGTTTGGTTGTCAAGGTTGGGATTTTGTTTTTTTAGCTGGCCAAAATCAAGGAGATCGTGGGTGATGGTCGCGGTGCGGTTGCGGGCCGCGCAGTTTAACAGCACGTTGTGCAGTTCACGGACATTGCCGGGCCAGCAATGGTCTAAGAGCAGCTGTTTGGCCGACTCTGATAACCGCTGGGGGGCTAAGTTGTGAGTCTTGGTAAACTGGCTCAAAAAGTATTCGGCCAGCGGCAAAATATCCATGCGCCGCTCACGCAGGGGCGGGATTTCAAGTTTGATGCAGGCCAAGCGTTGATAGAGATCCTCGCGGAATGATTTGTTGCGCATCATGGCGTCAAGATTCTGGTTGGTTGCCGCCACCACCCGCACATTTATGGTTTTTACCCTGGTGTCGCCCAGGCGGCTCAGTTTTTTGTCTTCAAGAAAGCGAAGCAATTTGGGCTGCAGGCTCAACGCCATATCGCCGATCTCGTCGAGAAAAATAGTGCCCCGATCGGCCAGCTCAAGTTTTCCGGGTTTATTGGTGGCGTCATGAAAAGCGCCTTTTATCGACCCGAACAGCTCACTTTCGAAGATGCCTTCCGGGATTGAGGAACAGTTTAACGGGATAAAGGCGCCGGTCGCTTTTGATAAATGATGGATGGCGTGGGCAACCAGCTCCTTGCCGGTGCCTGGTTCGCCCAGAATCAGGACCGGGACATTGACTCTGACAATCTCCTCAATGTCCATGAACAGGTCGAGGATCGCCTGGCTTTCGGCGATAATGCCCGCCTGTCGGAGCCGTTTTTTCAGGTTTTTGTGGTCGGGCTCGCTTTTTTTGATCGGCTTGATAAAGGTGGTGGAATGGTCTTCGTCCTGATCTTCAAGCATGGTCTTGGCGGGTTCTGCCTCGGAGGCCGGCGGGTCGCAGACATAGGTGAAATTGTAATGGAGGATCGAAAACCGGCAGCCGTCCGTCAGCGGAAAGACATCAATTTTTGCATCATTGACCAAGGTGCCGTTGACGCTGCTGTCACGGAGGGTGAAGCCGTTGTTTTCTTTCGTGATAAGGGCATGTTTTCTTGAGATAAGGGTGTCGTTGTTTTCGTTGAGGACAATATCGTTATCCTGATCGCGGCCAATGGTGATCTTCGCCGTAAAGGGAAAGATCTTATAGCGGTGCTGGTTTTTGTCCATTATGAGGTAAGGCATCGGCTAAACCTGGCTATGTGGTTGATGAAAGGCTGGTTCTGTTATTCGGCGGTGGGGAACCTGAGAATCTTGCCGCCTGTTTGGCGGGGCTTTTTCATGGCCAGCAGCGTCTCTCTGAGTTTAAGTCTGCAGGACGGGCAGAGGATTATTTTTATCTCCTGGTAAACATCATCCATGGCCTCGTGCGGCGGCAAGGCGTTGATTTCTTCGCACGCGGTTTTGATCGCTAGGTCAGGGTCTTGGTAGGGGTCGGCCAGCCTGCCGTCAAAGCCGGAAATGATTTCGGTCCGGCAGCAGTAAAAAGAGCCGCCCGCAGGTATTTTTTGCTGGCAGTTATGGCAATAGAGATCTTTCAAACATTCTTCCCGGCGATTGATGTTAAGGGATCGTCCTTGGCGGCGGAACCCTCCTGAAAATAATTATAGATCGGATGGCTCTGTTTTGAACAGCAGATAATCAAGGTTGAGGGAATCAGATCATCTCGGGCGGGCTGCTTTGTTCAAAAGGTTGCGGCGGGATAACCAGGCCGAAGGCTTGCCCGAGTTTACGGACCAGTTGGATAAAGTTGTGGGGCAGGGGCAGATCGCGATCGGCGATTAAGATTCCGAGGCCTTGTGCCTTGTCCAGGGTGTCGGTCTCCGGGCAGCCGTCTTGATGGTCGCAGAGAGCCTGCATTCGCAGGCCGTCGGTGAGGGGAATCCGCAGTTCGCTAAAGTCGGCGGCGATCCGGCCGAGTTCCTCATCGATGCTTCGGCGGTTTTTTTGGTTGAACGAGGCAAAAGGCTCTTCCGGATTGCGGGTGCCGAACAGCTCGTTGACTACCCCGCCGGTGAGGAGGTTGCAGTAGGTGGCATCCTGCGCCGGGTAGCGTTTACTGATGCTGTCCTTGAGGTGCTTGAAAAAAATCATCTTTATGATTTCGACCCCTTCGCGCATGATCGGGACGAGCTTGCTTTCAAATTCCATAATGCATTCCGTTTTGCCGGCTGGTTGTCTCAGGTAAAAAGATTGGGCTCACCGGTGACCTTACGGATCAGGTCGCGATAGTCCTGGGCGCCGTTGGAGCCCGGGGCAAACTCGTAGATGGTCTGGCCGTAGGCCGGTGCTTCCGAAAGTCGGACATTGTAACGGATCGGTGCGCAGACCTTTTCGCCATAAATTTTTTCAAGTTGTTCCAGAAACTCCGAACCTTTTTTGATTCGCATGTCGCGAAAGGTGGGCAGGATGTATTGGAGTTGCACCTCTTTCCGGTATTTCTGAATGGAGGCGATGCTTTTGAGGAATTCGCCAAAGCCCTGAATGGACATGACCTCCAGGGAAACCGGGATCAGCAGTTCGTTGACGTAAAAAAGAACATTGACCGTTAACGGATCCCAGCCCGGCGAGGTGTCCACCACCACGTAGTCATAGTCTTTTTCAATGGCGCTGAGGGCCTGGGCCAGGGTCAGTTCGCCGCCGTAGTCCTTGCGATCGATAAGACGTTTTAGGCCGGCCAGGGATTTGCCGCCGCTCAAAATCCACAGGTTGGGGCGCGCTTCTACTATTGCTTCCTGGGGGGAGAGTTCTTCGGTGACCAGTTCGGTCAGGCCGCCCTTGGCTTTTACGCCCAGCATGAAGCTTGACTGGCCCTGGGTGTCGGTGTCGACCAGCAGCACTTTTTTTCCGGCCAGGGCCAGGCCGGCGGCCAGATTGACCGAGGTGGTGGTTTTGCCCACTCCGCCCTTGCTGAGCGATACCCCGATGCGGCGGGTCGTCTTGCTTGCCGCAGGGGTTGGTGCTGCTGCGCTGGGGGGAGATGGGACCGGGGCGGCGGGCGCGGTTGCCGGCTTTGTTGCCGCAGGGGGTTCTACGGGCTTATTGATCTCCAAGGGGAACTGTTGGCCGCAGCCTTGGCAACGCGCCATCTTAACGTTGGGCGGGATGCGTTTTTCATCGATATTATGCTGTTTTTCACAATGGGGGCAAGTGATAATCATTGGCTGTTCTCCAGCTCCATACAACAAGGTTTGAGTGGCTTATTCTTTGAAAATATCCTTTAACATTTCCTGGATAATGGGGCTTTCCTTTCCTTTTTCCTCAAAGTCTTTCAGGATCATTTTTAGGGCATGATCCACGATTTTCGATTTAGAAACCCGGGATTTTAATTTCTTTTGCATCAGGGTATTGATTTTCTCCCTGGCCTCATCAAGGTCGGCAAAGATTTCCTCGGAAAGGTAATGGGTTGTTTTCCGTTTGCTATCCTTGCGGCCGGCTTTCTTTTTTTTAGTTGTGTCGGCGGTGGAATTTTTAGCCCGGGCGGACTTGGCTTTTAATATTTCCTGATGGATGAGTTTGTTTAATTCCGCTATTTCATTATAGTCTGCTTCTGTTCCCCCGTTAAGCAGGTCATCCATGATGTCATGTTTTTTTGTTGCAGCCATAGAAAAATAGGTCCGAAATCGATGTTTCCGGCATGGGCCCGGCGGTGATTTTTAAATTATTTGTTTTTTTCAGTAAACAGTTTTGCATGGTGCTCAAGGAGGAACTGTTGCAATTTAAGTTCGATGTCCCGGCTCATGTCGATGATTTTCACCCCGCAGTGGTATTGGCCGGACTCGTCACAAGGAGAGATATGGGCGATTTTAGCCATAAAGACAAGGGAATTTTCGCCGATATACAGCTTGAACTCATAAGATGTTTCTGTTTGCAGCCGGCTCTTGTCTGGGGTGGTAATGCCGAGTCCCTGGCTGCCGATGTCAACCACCTGATAGCGCTGGCCGGCAATCTCTGCAAAGATTGAATCTTCGGGCAGGATCGGTTCTCGGAAGCTGTGGCGGATTATGCTTTTAAGGTTTGAGTCATCGGCGACGGAATCCTGTGGTTGGCGTGGCGCCTTTTTTAACTCCCATGGCTCTATCTCGTGAATATTTCGCTCTTTATCCGTCATGTGTTGTTGTCCTCGATGTCAGGGGTTTGGGAGTAGCGACATAGGACTGCTCTTTTAAAAATAAGGTGAAAGGCGCCAGCAGTTGTTCGTCTTTCTGAAGCCGAATATATCTACATTTAATTATTTATTAGCATTGGTGAAATTGTCAAGGGAAACCAGCCAGTTGTTCCTTGCTGTTCCGCATGACCTGAGCCGTGAAAAAAAATATCGGAACCGACCTGCTCGATAATGGGTGGTTTTTTCGTTGTCCGGCCGAGCTGTCGATTTTAGTGGTTCTTGATAAGTTACGCTGGGGGCAGGTCTTTGTCGTTTGCCCAGGGCAGGGTGGGGAGCGCGTGTAACCGCTTGATATATTCGCCTTCGTCATACTTGCGATCTTTCTGGAACAAATCGAGAACCTCGTAGCCGACAACATAGCCGATCAACTGCAGGGCTCTATCTCTGGAGAGGCCTTCTTTGGTTAATCTATCCAGGGTTTGCGCGGTTTCCGGCGGGGTTTTCGTCTCGAGTTGTTGCTCGATCACCTTCAGGATGGCCTGGCGCAGTTGTTTGTTTTTTTGTCGATCATCCATGGTTATCGCTGTTTTTCAAAATTTATTGAGAGAAGTTTAGCTGTGTTAACTAAGGGCCGGCTTGTCATCATAACGAAATTGCCGGGAATCTCAATCCCATAAAAAAAATCCCATAAAAAAATCATGGGATTTGGGGGCAATTTAAAAAACGGTGCGGCGGGTTATAGTTCCGGGTATCGAATCTTGAGGGTTTCCTTGCCGGGTTGCTTTTCTATTTTAACCTGAAGTTCCACCTGGCCGTTTTTCAGGCCGAGAATCAGCGGCAGCGATCCTTTGTCCTCTTCCAAATGAAGGATGGCGCGGATGATGTTGATGATTTCGGCAAATAAGGCGGGATGGGGGGCGCGCAAGGCGATTTTATCATGGTCGGTCTTGATGGTGACGGTGATCTTATCCTGTTTCTTTTTCAAGGTAAGTCGGACTGCTTTCTCGGTCAGGCCGTATAAAATTGCCAGGGCAAGATACTTGAAGCCTTCTTCGCTGGAATCGGCGCCGGGGGAGTCCGCCACTTTTTGTATTGTTGAGGGGTAGTCGGTGTCCATGAAACATTCGCACATCTCGATAAGTTTAAGGTGGGCGTTGGGATCGTGAATTTCCACTTGGGCTCCTTTGTTATGTTTTAAAAGGGATCGGGACCATGTTTTCTCATCTGTCATGATCATATGTGTCGGTTGTTTCTGTCAAGGGAAATGCGCTTAGCCGGTGAAGCTAATTGCGCTAATTTATGGCTCTCTCGGGCTTTTTGTCAAAGAGTTTTGACAGGGTGAGGGCGGCCTGCTATATTTCCGGGGCTAAGGTTCGCAATCAAATGATTTATTATCATAGTTATAATGGAGAGATCGAGATGAATAACGATAAGTCGCAAGCTTTGTTTAAAAAGGCGCAACAATATATACCAGGTGGGGTTAACAGTCCGGTAAGGGCGTGTAAGTCAGTGGGCTGTGATCCTCTTTTTGTACAAAAGGCCAACGGCGCCAGGGTTGTCGATGTGGACGGCCATGAGTATGTCGATTTCGTTTGCTCATGGGGGCCGATGATCCTGGGGCATACTCCCCCGGCGGTTATGGATGCCATCCGGGAGACCATGGTTAACGGCACCAGCTTCGGCGCTCCCTGTGCGCTTGAGATCGATTTGGCCGAGCTGGTGGTTAACGCCTTGCCTTCCGTGGAAAAGGTTCGTTTCGTCAGCTCGGGCACCGAGGCGACCATGAGCGCCATCCGGCTGGCCCGGGGTTATACCAAGCGCAATGTCGTGGTCAAGTTTGACGGTTGCTACCACGGCCATGCCGATAGTTTTCTGGTGAAGGCCGGTTCAGGAGTTATCACCCTGGGCATTCCGGGCAGCCCGGGCGTGCCCGATGATATCGTGAAAAATACCATCTCCATTCCGTACAATAACGTTGAGGTTCTGGAAAAAACCCTGCGCAACGAGAGCCTTGATATTGCCTGTGTGATCATGGAGCCGGTTGCCGGGAATATGGGGGTGGTGCAGCCTTCCCCTGAGTTCATGCAGGCGGTGCGGGCCCTTACCGCCGAGCTGGGGATTGTTCTCATCTTTGACGAGGTTATCACCGGCTTCAGGTTGAGTCTGGGCGGCGCCCAGCAATATTTCGGCATCAATCCCGATCTCACCTGTCTGGGTAAGATCATCGGCGGCGGACTGCCGGTGGGTGCTTACGGCGGCAAGAAGGAGATCATGGATAACATTGCCCCGGACGGGCCGGTCTACCAGGCCGGGACCCTCTCCGGTAACCCGCTGGCCATGGCGGCCGGCGTTGCCACCATCAATGAACTGGCCAAGCCCGGGTTTTACGAGGGGCTCGAGGCCAAGGCCGCCGGTTTTGCCGCCGAGCTGACTGGCTTGGCCGAGAGGTATCTGCCCGGCCAGACCACCCTGAATCGGGTCGGTTCGATGATGACCGCTTTCTTCGCCTCTGAGCCGGTTGTCGATTTTGAGTCGGCGATGAAGGCGGATACCGTAAGGTACGGCACTCATTTCCGTCAGATGTTGAGTCAGGGAGTGTGGCTGGCGCCCTCGCAGTTTGAGGCGGCATTTATCTCCGCGGCCCAGACGGATGCGGACTTGAGCTTCGCGCTTGAGAAAACTGAATGGTCATTCAAAAAGTTGGCTGGAAAGTAAAAAAGCCGTTGACTTTGGGGGGAGGCCATGATACCAATCGGAACGATTTCTATAATAGAAGGCATGTGGGTTTTGAGGCTGATGTGATGACGAAAAACCTAGGCAGCCGTGAAGAAATCAGGAAATTGCTGACCGATTACAGTACGATCGGGATGACCGTTGCTTTTTCGGTGATCATCGGTTTCGGGATCGGTTGGTGGCTCGATCATAAGGTCTTTGACGACAGGATCCAGCCGTGGTGTACCTTTATCGGTCTGGCCTTTGGTATTTTTGCCGGTTTTAGGAACCTTTATCAGCTGGCAATGCGCCAGGATTTTAAAGACGATGATTCCGGCAAAAAATGAGACGGTAGAGGTTTCGGTTCAGAAGGTCGAGATTTTGAGCTGGTCGCTGATGCTGGCCATGACCTTTGCCGGGTGGCTTATTTTTTCAGCGGCGATCGGACAAGCCCTTTTTGTCGGCGGTTTTCTGGTCAATGTGAGCTTCTGGCTGCTGAAGCGTGATCTGGTTAAGCTGCTGGCCGGGGAGTTGATCGGGGTCAAGGCCAGATTTTTGTTGAAATATTATGCCAGGCTGTCGGTGCTGGCTGTAATTTTTTTTATTTTAATTAAGTATGTTCCCTTGAATATTCCAGCTCTGCTGGTGGGCCTGTCGACCGTGATGGTCAGCATTGTCTTCACCATGGTCCTGGAAGCCAAGAAGTTTATCGGAACATGAAGGAGGATTCGAGGTTATGGAGCATCCGATACTATTTATCTCGCTGATTTTGGAAAAGTTGGGTTTGCCGGTTCCCCATGGACTGGTCGGTGATACCGTCCTGGCCAAGCTTGTTTCTCCCCATATGACCTATACCTGGCTGGTCATGATTTTTCTTATCGTTATCGCTAAAATCACCATCGGCAAGATTGAGATGGTTCCCGGCAAGGGGCAGAATTTCTGGGAAGCGATCATCAGCGGCCTGGAGACCTTTTATGTGGAGAACATGGGGGTCGAAGGCGCCAGGATGCTGTTTCCCATGCTTACCTCTTTCGCGCTGTTTATCCTGATCGGCAACCTGGTCGGCTTGATGCCCGGTTTCATGTCGCCGACCTCCAATATCAATATCACCCTGGGCTGCACCCTGATTGTCTGGGTTACCTCCCATGCCCTCGGCCTCAAATACCATGGTTTCGGTTACATCAAGCACTTCCTCGGACCCATGCCTTGGTTGATTCCGCTGATGTTCCCCATTGAGGTGATCAGTAACTTTGCCCGGATTCTTTCGCTCTCCATTCGTCTTTTCGGTAACATCATGGCCAAAGAGATTCTGCTTGCCGTTCTCTTCATGTTGGCCGGCGCTTATTTCGGGCCGCTGCCCATTCTCTGCCTCGGCGTATTGGTGTCCTTCGTCCAGGCGGGTGTTTTCGTACTCTTGAGCGTGGTTTATTTCTCCGGTGCCATGGAGCATGCCCATTAAGGGTAATTGATGAACAAACGTTGACAAATTTTTGTCATTTTTTTGAAGAAGGCCAAATTAAAGTTTTTCCAGGAGGAAGTAAAATGAAAAAAGTAAGTTTTCTGTCTACCTTGATGGTACTTGGGCTGAGCAGTGTAGCCATGGCATCTGAGCATGCCGAAGCAGCAGTTGCCGGCGCTGGTGGTATCACCAACGTTGCCATCGTCTGTATCGCCGCCGCCCTGGCGGTTGGTCTTGCCGCACTTGGTTGTGGTGTTGGTATGGGTGGTGGTATCGGCGGCGCCTGTACCGGTATTGCTCGTAACCCCGAGGCTTCCGGTAAAATCACCGTAACCATGATCCTTGGTCTCGCTCTGATCGAGTCTCTGACCATTTACGGTCTGGTTATCGCCTTCATTCTTCTTTACGCAAACCCCTTCCAGGCAATGCTGTAAGATAGAAATCCGGCGACCGGCTTTTTGTAAGCCGACCAAAAGATTGTTAAAGGCTGCAGGAGTTTTCCTGCAGCCTTTTTGTATTTCGGGTATAAGATGCAGCCATGGATGATTTTCTGATCAAGCCGCGCCGTGAGGGGCGGGACCCATTGCTCAATGATTACGGGCTGTTGTTGGTTAATCCCGCCGAGGCGGTCGCCGCCCAGAAAAAAGCGGTCAAACAGGGATGGCTGCGCCATTTTCTGTTTAACAGTCAGCTCTATACCGACCCGGACGGGATTGGTTTTTGGGCCGGGCCTGCCGTGGGCGCGCCCATGGCGGTGATGGCTCTGGAGAAATTGATCGCCCTGGGTGCGCGCAAAATTCTGGTTTATGGCTGGTGCGGGGCCATTATGCCCGGGGTGCATATCGGCGAGCTCGTCATGCCGACCTGGTGTTTGAGTGAAGAGGGCACCTCTGCGCATTATCGCCGGAGGGCGGTTACGCCTGAGACCTCCGCTGGCCTGGCTGATCGCTGGGCCGCGGAGTTTATAAAGGCCGGTTTTGCCTGTCGCCGGGGGCCGGTCTGGACCACCGACGCGCCCTACATGGAGACGAAGGCCAAGGTGCGGCAGTGTCAGGAGCAGGGCATTCTCGGGGTTGATATGGAGTTGGCGGCCCTTTGCACCGTGGCCGCGGTTCGCGGCATTGAACTGGCCGCGGTTTTTCTGGTCTCCGATGAGTTGTGGCACGATCAATGGAAATCCGGTTTTTCAAGTAAGGCGTTCAAGGCCGAGAGCCGTGCGTTGCTTGAATTCGTTTTTGATAATTGCAGAGTAATGGCTGGTTGAGGTTTGAATTGATGGCGCAAAAGGTATTTATCGTAAGTCTTGGTTGCCCCAAAAATCTGGTTGATTCGGAAATGATGCTGGGGGTTTTGGCAGAGTCGGGGTTTCTTCCCTGCGACTCCAGCGAGGAAGCCGATCTGTTGCTGGTTAATACCTGTGGTTTTATCCAGTCGGCGGTGGAAGAGGGTATCGACGAAATCCTGGCCCTGGTTGATGTGAAGTTGGCCCATCCCGAGAAAAAACTGGCGGTGGTTGGTTGTATGGTGCAGCGTTACGGTGCCGATCTGGCCAAGGAGTTTCCCGAGGTGGACCTGTTTGTCGGCACCGAGGGCACCCAGAATATTGGTGAGCGGCTGCAGGGCCTTGCCGGGTCAAGCTTTAATAAGGTGCAGCTCGCCGCGCCGACCTTTCTCGTCGACAGCACCATGCCCAGGCGTCTATCCACCCCTGCCCATCGCGCCTATATGAAGGTGACCGAGGGCTGTTCCAATCGCTGTACTTATTGTATGATCCCCTCCTTGCGCGGCCCGTTGCGCAGCCGGAGCCTGGATGATCTGGTGGCCGAGGCCAGGATTTTGGCTGCGGCCGGTATCAAGGAGTTGACCCTGGTGGCGCAGGATCTGACCGCCTATGGCCATGATCTCGGCCCGGGTTCCGCCCGGCTGGTAGACCTGCTCACCGCGATTTTAGCGGAAACCGAGATTCCCTGGCTCAGGCTTCTTTATCTTTACCCTGTTCGGGTTGACGAAAGGCTATTGCGATTTATGGCCGCCCAGCCCCGGATAGTACCCTATCTTGATATCCCGCTGCAGCATGTGTCAAGCAAGGTGCTCAAGGCCATGAACCGGCCCTACACCCGTGAGCAGGTTGGCGGCTTGATGCGGTTGATCCGTGATCATCTGCCCCAGGCCGCAATCAGGACTACCTTCATGGTCGGTTTTCCCGGCGAAACCGAAGAGGATGTCGACCAGATTGCTTCTTTTATGGAGGAATATCGTCTGGCCCATGTCGGCATCTTTGAATACTCAAACGAAGAGGGCTGTGCCGCCCATGCCATGGCTGATCAGTGCCCGGATGAGGTCAAGGCGGCCCGCCGCGCCAGGCTGATGGAGCTGCAGGCATCGATTTCCCTGGAGTTGAATAAGCAGATGGTTGGGCAGGTTCAGCAGGTGCTGGTGGAGGGGGTCAGTAAGGAGACCGACTTGCTCCTTGAGGGACGCACCGGTTTTCAGGCGCCGGATATCGACGGTTGTGTTTATATCAATTCAGGAGAATGCGCGCCGGGTGAGTTTGTCGACGTACTGATTACCGAGGCGCATCCCTATGATCTGGTGGGAGAGTTGGTTGAAGCGCAAGGGTAGTTCGGCAACTCGGATCAGTCAGCTGCGTTGTTGACCTGTTCCTTGAGTTCTTTGCCGACCTTGAAAAAAGGAAGCTTTTTGGGCTTTACCTGAATTTTGTCACCGGTTTTCGGGTTGCGACCATAATAGGTGTCATAGGTCTTAACCACAAAGCTGCCGAATCCCCTGATTTCAATACTGTCGCCGTTTGCCAGTGCATCGGCCATGGCATCAAGGATGGTGTTGGTTGCCGAGCTCGCGTCGCGCAGGGAGATTTTCATTTCTTCTGCGAGTGCTTCGATCAGTTCTGATTTGTTCATTGCCTTGTTCTCCTGATGTTTCCCCCCCTCCCTATTTCAGTGGAAAACTATATTAAATACGGGAAGATAAACTATCTTATACAGCTAAGTATTCAATTGTAAAGAGTATTTTTATTAAAAAATTCGGTTTATTTCAACCGGGGTCAAATATCGGTATTCCCCGGTGGGGAGCGAGCCCAGTTTAAGGTTGCCGTAGGCGATGCGTTTGAGGTGGAGGACGCGATGGCCGATGGCCTGAAACATCAAGCGTACCTGGCGTTTGCGGCCTTCGTGGATGGTGGTTTCGATGGTGGTTGATTTGTGATTTTTCTCGACAATCCTGATCTTGGCCGGCCAGGTTTTTTTTCCTTCGATTTCAATCCCTTTTTCCAGCAGGTGCAGTTTTTCTTCCGAAGGATGGCCGGCAACGGTGGCCAGATAGGTGCGTTTGATTTCAAAACTGGGATGGAGTATCCGCTGGGCAAAATCCCCATCATTGGTAAGGATCAATGCCCCTTCCGTGTCAAAATCCAGGCGGCCCACCGGAAAGACCCGGGCTTTAATGCCCTTGAGCAGGGCGGTGATAATGGGGCGGCCCTGGGGGTCGCTCAGGGTGGTTACATAGCCTTTGGGTTTGTTGAGCAAGAGGTAGATCTTTTCTTCTTCAACCGAAATCGGCTTGCCGTCAAAGGTTATCTTCTGTCGTGTCGGGTCAACTCTGAAGCCCATTTCCGTGACCACCTTGCCGTCCACCGCTACTTTGCCCTGGCGGATCAGCTCTTCGGCGTTGCGGCGGGAGGCGATCCCGGCCTTGGCCAGAATTTTTTGCAGTCGTTCTTCCATGGTGTGTTATTGGCAATTGCCGTTCAACGGCGAAGGTCGGCAGGGTTGATGCTGTCGATGGGAAAATGATGAGACCGGAATGGTCGGGGCGTCTGGTTATGCCGTATAGTCGCCGCGGCGGAATTTGGCGGCTTCAAGATACGAGATCGTTGCCACCCGGTCAAGCAGTGCGGCCAACGGGTCGTCGATGGGCAGTTGCTTTTTCATCTCGATCAAGGCGGCGGTGTCGTCTTCGAGGGCGGCGGCATATGGTTCAAGATCCCGTGCGGAAAAACGGGGGTCGGCAAGGGCCGCGCTGAATGAATCCAAGGTGTCGATGGTCGATTCGCTCATGGTCAAGCCCTCGGTGCGAAGGCCTGCCGGAGTCTGGTTCGGTACTGGGCTAACCTGGGCGGTCGGCTCGGTTTTTTCGGATTGGGTCAGACTCTGCATTTCATTGCGCAACAAATCGTCAAATTTGGTGGCGCCGGCTTTGTTTGCCTTGGTGTCCGTCTTGCCGAGCCCCTGCTGGCCGGGGTAGATATCATTGATTTTCATGTAAGCCCTCTTGGATGCGAAAAAACCTGTTTATACAATATATAATCGGTTTAATTATAGTCAACCTTAAATAGATATTGATAAAGGGCCGCTATTTTTTAATCACCGGTATTGCGGCGGCAGAATCTCGTGGATTTTGCCGTCCACCAGCCGTCTGGTCTTTTCATCCACCTCAAGCACATGGGGGTACCAGGGCTTCATCCGGCAGTCGAAGACCACCGGCGGCGTGAGGCCGACATGGAATCTGGCGACACTTGATGAGTTGGCATGGATGTCGGCGGCAGGTTCGATCCTGGTGAAAAAGGTCCAGAGGAATTCCTGGAGATTTTCCGTGGCCGCCTCGGCGTCATCCACCAACAGCGCCACCGGCCAGTCGGCCAGGCCCGGATGCTGGGCCAGTCGCTCGGGCAGGGTTTTATCCTGCTCATAGGAATCACCTTGGACCACCAGGGTGCCGGGGAGAAAAACCTTAGCCTTGCGGCAGCCGGCCGGCAGGTCGCCGGTAAAGGCTTCCGGCAGCACGCGGATGGCGTCCTTGCCCAGCCCCATCAGCATCGCCTTGGAGCCGTTGTTTACCGAGGGGCCGGTGTAATCCAGGGTGTCCTGGGAGACATTGGAGAGGACGTAGAGGTCGCGCTGCCAGTTGACCCGTTCCAGGACATGGACCCAAAGCTTCTTGAAATCCGCGACGTCAAGGTCGCCGTCGGTGACGATTAAAAATTTAGTGAGCGAGAGCTGACCTTCGCCCAGGATGCGCAGGCCCGAGGCAAAGGCTTCCCGTGGGTAGCGGTCGGTGACTCTGGCGGCGGCCAGGCAGTGAAAGCCGGTTTCGCCGAAGGTTTTCAGCTGGCGCACCCCGCTCATCACCAGGGGGAAAAGCGGCGAGAGCAGATCCTGGAGAAAGTCGCCGATAAAATAATCTTCCTGTTTGGGCCGGCCGACCACGGTGGCCGGATAGATGGCGTCTTTGCGGTGATAAAGGCGCTGGCTGTGGAAGACCGGGTAATCGTGGGTCAGGGAGTTGTAGCCGTAATGGTCGCCGAAAGGGCCTTCCGGTCGCCGTTCGTGGGGCGGCACAAAACCCTTGATCGCAAATTCGGCGGAAGCAACCATTCGGTGGTGGTTGCCGGCCGGATCATCAACCATCTGCAGTTTTTCGCCCAGGAGCAGGGAGGCGAGCATCAGCTCCGGGATGTTTTCCGGCAGCGGGGCGATGGCCGCCATCATCAGGGCCGGCGGGCCGCCGATAAAGAGGGTCATGGGCAGGGATTCGTTGCGCTGCTCGGCGGCATGGTAATGGTAGCCGCCGCCTTTGTGGATCTGCCAGTGGATGCCGGTGGTGGTGTCGTCGTGGCGCTGGATGCGGTACATGCCGAGGTTGTGGCCCCGGCCGTCAGGGTGCTCGGTATAGACCAGGGGCAGGGTGACAAAGGGGCCGCCGTCCGTGTCCCAGGAGGTGAGCATCGGCAGTTCGCTCAAGCGGGCCGGTTTCTGGCAGCACTCGAGAATGGGCGCGGTTTTGACTTTTTTCATGCCGACCTTGGTGGCCTGGCCCATCAGCGAACGCAGGGACCAGATTTTACCCAGGGAGGGGGGCATCAAGGTTTCCGCGGCCCTGACCAGATCGGTGACAAATTGTTGCGGCCGGCGGCCAAAGGCCAGTTCCAGGCGGCGGGCGGTGCCGAACAGGTTGGTGACCACCGGGAAGCTGCTGCCCTTGACGTTGGTGAACATCAGGGCCGGGCCCCCCTTGGCGATGACCCGGCGATGGATTTCGGCAATCTCAAGGTAAGGGTCGACCGGGGTGTCTATCACCAATAATTCGTTTTCTCGGCGCAGAATATCGAGGAATGCCCTGAGGTCTTTGACGATATTTTTACTCACCTTTGCTCTCTCCTTGATGATATGCTAATTTGATAGTATAGAAAGTTTTTAATCCTTGAGAAATAAGCGATGATATTCTTTTTTTGTCAAATGCTTATGCATCAGTTGCGAAAGAAAATCAAGGGTTGCCGAGATTTCCGAGTCGTCCATTCGCGGGATAATGGTTTGCATGAGGTTGGGTTCGGCAAATTTTTTTATAAAAGCGGCAAGTGATTTTTCGTCTGTGCCCCGGTTTAGGCCAAAGCATATTTCGCCGGCAGAGGGGGCTTGGTTGGGGGCGGAAGTTTTCTCGGTCAATTGTCTATATCCTTATTGGGTTAAATGTAACATGGCAAAAATGAATGTCGCCGGTAAATCAGCCGTTTGGGTTACCCTTGAAAACGGGGCTCAGTCCACCGACTCCCATGAGTTGATTAAGATGGCCCTGGCCCGCCTGCGAAAAAAAAGGGAGATGATCTCCCTGATGCATAAGGGTTATCAGTCCCCTAAGACCATTATAGTAGATTATGATGATCAAAGGCTTGAAATCGACAAGCCTTCCGATTGGCCCGGCACCCATAAGGTCGTTTATATTGTTTTCAGGGATGAAACTCTGGTCTGGAATCAGGCCCGGGTCAATGTGCTGAGTGTTACCGACCAAAGTATTTTCGTAAGCTTTCCGGGAAATCTGATCCGGCACCAGCGGCGGGCCAATTACCGGGTCGATGTTCCCAATGAAAGCACCGTTACCTTTATTTATAAAGATAAAATGTTTCAGGGCGCCCAGATTTCCGATGTCAGCGCCAACGGGATCCTGATGTGTACCGACAGCTACCTCCCTTTTGATCAAGGCGTTGAAATCGTGGGGATCACCTTGTTTTTTCCCGGCGCCGCCGATGATCTGGCCGTCGGCACCTCGATTCCCATTTCCAAGGGAAGGGTAATGCGCTATGCCCGGAACGACAATAAAAAATATTGTTACGGGATACTTTTCGACTTAACCATGAATGAAGAGGAATTGCTGTTGCAGTATGTCCGGCAACGGGAGCGGGATCTCCTGCGAAAGGGGTTGGTCGAATAAGTTATCGCAGATATTTGCCCGGTTAATCTCCTGTTATCTGCCAAAGCACCTTTCTTGATCGTGGTCCGTCGAATTCACAAAAAAATATTTTTTGCCAGGTTCCCAGGCACAGGTTGCCGTTTTCAATGAAGACGGTCACCGAGCTGCCCATGAGCGAGGCCATGACATGGGCCGGGGAGTTGCCCTCCAGATGCCGATAAGGGTGGTCGAGGGGGACGATCTTGCGCAGGGCCTCGATGATATCGGTCTGGACGGTGGGGTCTGCTCCTTCATTGATGGTGAGCCCCGCCGTGGTGTGGGGATTATAGATAATGCAGCATCCGTTGCGGATGTTGCTGTCGGCTACCGCTTTTGTTGTTTGCGCGGTGATATCGACCAGGTGCATGTTTTTTGAGGTGGAGACCTTGAATGATCCGGTGGCCATGGTTTTGGGTTCCTTTTTTTTGTAAACCAGCAGGGCTGGGCATGCTGGTTTTTGGGGATATTGCCAGCAAAATTGTATGGTTATGAGTATAATGCTTTGCTGAACATGTCAAATTTATTATCGGGCAAAGTAATTGTTTTATGGCCGATTTTAAAAGATATTGTGTTGGGCGGATGTGTTTGGCTGGTAAATATGGTACATTTGCCGGCGGTCTTTTTGCTCTTACGGGTTGATGGCGGGTGGCGCTATGGTTGACAAGGTGTTGCAAGGTTTGCAGTGGCTCGGCCACGATGGTTTTTTGCTCATAAGTGAGGGCAAGAATATCTATATCGATCCTTTCCGGATTTCGGACGGGTTGCCGGCGGCCGATCTTATTCTGATCACCCACGAGCATTACGACCATTGTTCTCCCGAGGATGTGGCAAAAATACAACAGGCCTCCACCGTAATTGTTACCGAACCCCGGGCGGCGACAAAGCTTGCCGGCGAAATTATAACCATGGGACCGGGGGAGAGTCTGGAGCTTGAAGGGATAACCATTGAGGCCGTTCCTTCATATAATATTAATAAGCAGTTCCATCCCCAGGGTAACCGGTGGCTTGGGTTTGTGTTGGCGGTCGGCGGCGTCAGGCTTTACCATGCCGGGGACACCGATTATGTTCCCGAGATGCGGGAGGTGCGGGCCGATATCGCCCTGCTGCCCGTTTCCGGAACCTATGTTATGACCGCGGCAGAGGCGGTGCAGGCGGCGTTGGCGATCAATCCCAAGATTGCGGTGCCCATGCATTATGATGCCGTGGTCGGCACCGCTGATGATGCCGGGCGTTTTGCCGAAGGCCTGATCGGGCGGGTCAGGGTGGAAATTTTAAAGAAAAGATAATATGGATTATTTTCCTGTCTGTCTTCAGGTTGCCGGACGGTTATGTATCGTGATCGGCGGCGGCCGGGTGGCGGAACGCAAAGTTAAAAGTCTTCTGGCTTACGGTGCCAAGGTTAAGGTGATCAGCCCGGAGTTGACCGGCGCCCTGGCTTTGCTGCGTGATCAAGCGCAGATCGAGTGGCTGGCTCGGCCCTACCGGCAAGGAGATCTTGGCGGCGCTTTTCTGGTCATCGCCGCCACCGACGATCCGGCGGTGCAGGATCAGGTTTTTGCCGAGGCGGAAACCAATAACACCCTTTTAAATGTTGCCGATGTGCCGAATAGGTGTAATTTTATCCTGCCGGCCACCGCCCGTTCCGGGGATCTTTCCATCTCGGTGTCCACGGCCGGCAGAAGTCCGGCCTTGGCCGGCAAGCTGCGCCGGGAGCTGGAAAGCATGTTCGGCCCCGAGTATGGGGTTTTGCTTGGGGTGTTGGGGGCATTGCGGGAAATCGTTCTGGCCCGGGGTTACGCCCACGACGATAATAAGATTGTTTTTGGTAGATTGGCCGATCTTTCCATGGCCCAGTGGGTCAGGGATGGTCTTTGGGAAAAGATGGCAAAGCATATTCAGGATGTGTTGGGTGATGATGTTGATCTGTCCTGCCTTGAGAGTGCGAAAGTCAAGTATCAACAAGCTACGGGAGCAGTAATATGACCCTGCTTTTTCATTTTACTCTTTTTGTTTACGGTTTGGCCACGGCCGCTTACCTGGTTTATTTCGTCTCCCGGAACAAGATGGTTCGCACCGCTTCCCGGTCAATCTTGCTCGGTGCCGGGGGCTTGCATACCATTTATCTGGTGGCCCGCTATGTGGAGGTGGGGCATACGCCTCTGACCAGCAATCATGAGGCGGTTTCCTTTTTTGCCTGGTCCGTGACCTGGGCCTTTCTTTCGTTTCGCTGGCGCTATCAGGTGAAAAATTTCGGGGCCTTTGTCTCCCCGCTGGTTGCCGTTCTCATGCTGATCGCCGCCTTTTCTTCCCAGGAGGCGATCTCCTTGCCGCCGGCCTTGCAGAGTTTATGGCTGCCGGTGCATGCCAGTGTCGCCATCATGGCCAACGGCTTTATGGCGCTGGCTTTCTGCGGCGGCCTGATGTATCTGCTCCAGGAGCGGGAGATCAAGAAGAAAAAATTCGGTGTTTTTTATGACCGGCTGCCCTCCCTGGAGGCCCTGGATAATCTGAACCAGCATTGTCTGGCCGTGGGCTTCCCTTTGCTCACCCTGGGAATCATCACCGGTTCGGTCTGGGCCAAGCAGGCCTGGGGTTCATACTGGCAATGGGATCCCAAGGAAACCTGGTCGTTGATTACCTGGCTGATCTACGCGGCCATCCTCCACCAGCGGCTCACCGTGGGCTGGCGCAGGCGGCGGGCGGCGATCATGGCCATTGTCGGCTTCTCGGCGGTGCTTTTCACCCTGTGGGGGGTGAACTATTTGCTTGGAGGGGCGCATTCCTATGCTGGCTGATGGAATAGTCATCATCGGGGTGAATCATAAGACCGCGCCGGTTGCGATTCGGGAAAAGCTGGCCTTTCCCGAAGATTGCGGCGTGCCGCTTATGACCCTGATGGATATCGATGGTTGTGACGAGTGCTGTTTTCTTTCCACCTGCAATCGGGTGGAGGTGGTTTTTTCAGGGAGAGATCATGGGGAGGCCTCCCGGGCGGTTAGGCGGTTTCTTTTTTCCAATACCGGACTTTCGGACGAAGAGGCCCAAAAATACAGCTATTTTTATCAGGGCCGGGATGCGGTGGACCATTTATTCAAGGTCGCGGCAAGCCTCGACTCCATGGTTGTGGGTGAGCCGCAGATTTTAGGGCAGCTGAAGAAGGCTTACCGGGATGCGGCGGAGCATAAAACCACCGGGGTGATTTTAAATCGGCTTTTCCATAAATCTTTTTCCGCCGCGAAAAGGATCCGCACCGAAACCAATATCGGCGGCAGCGCCGTTTCCATCAGTTTTGCCGCGGTTCAGCTGGCCAAGAAGATTTTCGGCAAGCTGGAGGATAAAAGTGTGCTGCTGGTGGGGGCCGGCGAGATGGCGGAACTGGCGGCCGAACACCTGGTCAGTCAGGGGATCGGCCGGGTGGTGGTGGCCAATCGGACCCTGGAGCGCGCCGCAAAACTGGCCCAGCGGTTTAACGGTACCGCGGTGGGGCTTACCGAATTGCTCGATAAGCTCGCCGATGTCGATATCCTGATCAGCTCCACCGGCGCCACCGACCTGATTCTGCGCAAGGATGAGGTGAAATCGATTATGCGGCAGCGCCATAATCGCCCCCTGTTTTTGATTGATATCGCCGTGCCCCGTGATCTTGATCCTGAGCTTAATGATCTTGACAACGTCTACCTCTATGATATCGACGACCTGAAGAATGTGGTGGACATCAACAAGGCGGAGCGGGAAAAAGAGGCGAGCCGGGCCGAGGGGATTATTGCGGAAGAGGTGATCAAGTTCGGCCAGTGGCTCGAGTCCATGGAGGTGGTGCCCACCATTACCGCCCTGCGTCAGAAGGCTAATGCCATCCGTGATAGTGAGCTGGCCAAGACTATGGGCAACTTGAAGAATATCACCCCCCAAGAAAGAAAGTCCATTGAGATGATGGCCAATGCCATCGTTAATAAATTGCTGCACGCCCCGATGAGTTTCATCAAGGGTGGCAACGGTGCTAACGGTGGCTGTGAGCACCGGCAGGTCAACCTTGACCTGTTGCGGCAACTCTTTGATCTGGATCGTGATTCTTCCGATGAATAGTCTTTTTTTTGAGATGGGCCCGTTGAAAATATTTGACATGTCGGGTGTCGATGGGTAATATGTCCTGCTTTATTGCTGGGTGTCATTTCCGTTTGGAAATTGTTGCCGACCTTTTTGTCCGTGGCGGGCAAGGGCATCTCAAGCGACACCGCAGCTGCTGAAAGACAGCAAAACAAAGGATCGGGACCAAAGGTCTCAGGCCGCAACAGTAAGTAATAAGGATAAAGATTATGAGCAAAAGAACTTTTCAACCAAGTAACCTGAAAAGACACCGTAAACATGGTTTTCGTGCCAGAATGGCAACCAAGGCCGGACGTGCTATCCTCAACAGTCGCCGGGCTAAAGGCCGCAAAAAGCTGTCTGCATAACCGCGGTTAGGCGGGGTGGTTTTGTTGGTGCATGAACGACGGGGGCAAGCTTGAAATCCTTGGCCTTGCCGAAGTCGATGCTGCTGACCAAGTCCTGGCAGTACCGTAATGTGTATAGTCAGGGGCAAAGGGTGCGCGGCAAGGAATTCAGTTTGATCTGTCTGCCGAACAGTGCCGGCCATAACCGGCTTGGCGTCAGTGTGCACGGCGTGAAGCTGGCGGTTCGCCGGAACAGGATCAAGCGGATTGTGCGGGAATTTTTTCGACAGAATCGGGAAGTTATCACGCCTGCTTCTGATGTGGTTTTTGCGGTGCGCTCGGGTTTTGCCTATGCTACGCCGCAAGAAATATCTTTGGCGGTTCGAAAACTTCTTGAAGATCAAGCCGGCAGACGGATTCGGGGATGACGACGGATTTGTTTTGCCGATCTTGGTTGTCCCTGCCCAGCGGGTGTTTTCTTGATTGAGGTTCAACTTCCCGGAAAGGGGATTGACGTGAGAAGATTGTTGATCACGATGGTAAGGGGCTACCAGCTTTTTATCTCGCCTTTATTTCCCCAGACTTGTCGATTTTATCCCACCTGTTCCCAATATGCCATCGAAGCCATCAGCCGGCACGGTGTCGGTCGCGGCGGCTATCTCGCTTTGCGGCGGCTTCTGCGTTGCCACCCTTTTCATCCGGGCGGGTTTGACCCGGTTGATAAATCCTTTTAAAAACGGTTCGCTTACGGCTGTTGATTGCGGCGCAGCTTTTCGGACCTGACGAGGAATAACGATTAATGGAAACCCAAAGAATCTTTTTGGCCATATTTCTCTCTTTGGCTATCTTGCTAGGTTATCAGTATTTTTTTGTAGCTCCTCTTCCCGTTGTTCCCAATAATATTGAGAACCAGCAGCAGGATATTGTCGCCCAAGCGCCGGATAAGCTCGCCGAGAAAGCGATTGTTTCCGCCGCGGCCATAATCAATGCCGGTGGCGAGTCGGCCGCGCCGGCCAGGGTGGGACGTGATATCGCGATTGATACCGCGCTCTATCAGGCGGTTGTCAGTGAAACCCGCGGCGCGCTTAAAAGCTTCCGGCTTAAAGATTACCGGGAGACGATCGACAAGGATTCCGGCGACAAGGAATTGCTGCACACCTCGGTTGCCGAGGGTTTGCCCCTGGACTTTTCCTGGGGGGTTGAGCCGGCCCAAGCGCCGGTGGCCATTTTCGAGGCGGACCGGGAAAGCATTGCCACCGCCAAATCAGGCGCCGCCACCCTCACCCTTAAGAGCCGCCAGGCTTCCGGCCTTGAAATCACCAAGGCGATTACCTTCAGCGATCAGGATTATCTGCTCAAGGTTTCGGTGGACGTCTATAACACCACCGATAATCCGGTGCAGGGCGCACCCTATATGACCTTGACCAACCGCTCTTTTTCCGGCAGCGGCGGCGTGAGCAGTCAATATGTTTTTAACGGTTCCGCCGTGCTCATTGACGATATGCTTGAGGAGATCAATGTGGACGATCTCAAGGGGGCCAGCAAGAGTTTTACCGGTAATGTCGGCTGGGCCGCCTATGAAAATAATTATTTCCTCTGCAGCGTGGTGCCAGAGGGCAAGGGGCAGCATACCGCTCATTTTCGGTTGACCGGGGATGATGTGGTGACCACGGTTCTGGCCGGAGTCGCGGATCTGGTGCAGCCCGGTGGCCATCTGCAATACAATTATTCTGTATATTGCGGTCCTAAGAAACTGGAAACCCTCAAGGCGGTTGGTTTCGATCTGGAGCGCACCGTCAACTTCGGTTGGTTTGACGTAGTGGCCAAACCCACCTTGTATCTGATGAACTTCCTCTACAAATATCTCGGCAATTATGGGGTGGCGATCATTCTGGTTACGGTTATCATCAAGCTGGCGTTCTGGCCTCTTACCGTTAAGGGAATGAAGTCGATGAAAACCATGCAGAAGCTGCAGCCCAAGATGGCCAAGATTCGCGAGAAGTTTAAAGACGATAAGCAGCGGCAGCAGCAGGAGATGATGAAGCTTTATCAGACCTATAAGGTTAATCCGGTGGGCGGTTGTCTGCCCATGGTCGCCCAGATCCCGGTGTTTTTTGCCCTTTATAAGGTACTGTTGCAGACCATCGAACTCAGGCACGCGCCCTTTATGTTGTGGATTCATGACCTTTCCGCGCCGGATCGGTTGTTTATCGGTTTTGACATCCCCATGCTGGGTGGTCTGCCGGTCTTGACCCTGCTGATGGGGGGCAGTATGTTTATCCAGCAGAAAATGACCCCTTCCGCCGGGGATCCGACTCAGCAGAAGGTAATGATGTTTTTGCCGGTGGTGTTTACTTTTATGTTTCTCAATTTTGCTTCCGGGTTGGTATTGTACTGGTTTATTAATAACTTGCTGTCAATCGGTCAGCAGTACATGATTAACCGACAAGTCGATTAGGTGAGAGTCGTCGGCTGGGGAATGTTGGGCCGACAATAAATAAGTAGCGCCTATTGGGTATGCCGGATCCACGGCTTCTGAGTGGTAAGGGTCATGGCGTCTCAATAAGGCCGTAATCAAGGATTTTTAGCTATGTCTGCGAAGATGGAATATAATGGAAGTGACGTTGATGAGGCGATCCGTAACGCTTGTGCCGCATTAAAGGTTGAGCGTGATCAGGTTGATGTTGAGATTGTCGCCACCGGATCCACCGGGGTTTTCGGTATTTTCGGCCGCAAGAAGGCCGTGGTTCGGGTCGGCCTTAAAAATGGCGGGGCCAAGGGCAAGGCGCAGAGCCGTCCCGCTCGTGCCGGCCAGGATGAAGCGGTGGTTAAGGTGCGCAGCAAGCGCGAGGATGTGGTCGGTGATCCTGTTTCCGCCGAAGATATCGAGCTTATCAAGTCCGATCTTGGGCAGATCCTTGCGCTGATGAACTGTCCGTCTGAAATAACCATTGATCAAGACGCCAACAACAAGGTCCATGCCCATATCAGCGGCGAGCATGTCGAGGTTATTGTCGGGGCCGAGGGGCAGACCCTGGATGGCCTTCAGTATTTAATGCGCAAGATCATCACCCGCAAGTTTCCGCAGAAGGTTCTTTTCTCGTTGGATGCCGGTGATTTCAGGAGTAATCGTACCGAGGAATTGCAGGAGCGGGCGGTGCGGCTTGCCCAAGAGGTAAAGGATACCGGCAAGACCAGAACCATTCCGGCCATCAACCCTGCGGAACGGCGGATTGTTCATATGGCGCTGCAGAATGACACCGAGATCAGAAGCCGGAGCGTGGGTGATGGCATATTTAAGAAGGTGTTGATTTACCTGCCGGGCAAGGGCCGCAAGCGAACTTCGAGAAAACGTAAAGGCGGCGAAGCCCGTCCGCGCTGATTTCGTTTATTTTTTTTGTGAAGCGGTGTTCGTTTTTTTTAGCGGACACCGCCAACACGATTGAGGGTGAGGAGTATGGCCAAGCCGGATTATAATGAGGCCACCATCGCCGCCATCGCCACCCCGCCGGGCGCCGGTGGGATCGGTATTGTCCGGATCAGCGGCGGCCAGGCTTCGCCCATTCTGCATCAGATATTCATTCCCCGTAAACATCCCGCGAACTTTCTCTCCCACCGACTCTATTACGGCACCATCCGTGATCCCCGCACCGGCATGACCGTTGACGAGGTGTTGGCGGTTTATATGGCTGCCCCGCATACCTATACCCGAGAGGATGTGGTTGAGATTCACTGTCATGGCAGTTTTATTGTTCTCCAGCAAATTCTGGCCCTTATTCTGAGCTTTAGCGATACCCGGCCGGCAGAGTCCGGAGAATTTACCAAGCGGGCCTTTCTCAACGGCCGCATCGATCTTACCCAGGCTGAGGCGGTTGCCGACCTGTTGAGCGCCAAAACCCGGGAGGGGGCAAGCCTGGCCGTGGCTCAACTTCAGGGCGGACTGCAGGCCACGGTCTTAAAAATCCGTGACGCTCTTGTTGCGGTTCGTGCTATTATTGAGGTGGCCATCGATTTCCCCGACGAGGACGTGGAGATTCTGCATCCGCAGGTCATGGATCAACAGCTCCGGGATGAGGTGATTTCGCCCCTGAACGCCTTGCTGGCCAGGGTCGATACCGGCAAGCTTTTCCGGGATGGGATCTCGGTGGTGATCATTGGCCGGCCCAATGTGGGTAAATCAAGCCTGCTTAACACCTTGTTGCAGGAAGAGCGCTCCATCGTTACCGAGATTGCGGGGACCACCAGGGATACCATTGAGGAGTATCTCGATATTCGCGGGATTCCGGTGCGGATTGTCGATACGGCCGGGATCAGGGATACCAGCGAGACGGTGGAGGAAATCGGCATCCAGCGGGCCAGGCGGAAGCTGGAAGAGGCGGATCTGGTGTTGTTGATGGTCGATGGGGCGGTTGGTTTGCAAAATGAGGACCAACGGTTGTATGATGAGGTTGTCGGCAAAAAAATTATAGTGGTAGTCAACAAGATCGATATTGCTCCGGAGCAGGATCTGAGCCCCTGGCGGGAGGCGTTTGCCGGCTCGCCCCTGGTGGCGGTTTCCGCAAAAAACCAAACCGGGATTATCGACCTGGAGCAGGCCTTGTTCGAGATGGTGACCGGCGGCATTGCCCTGGAGGAAAGCAGCCAATGTGCGCCCAATGTTCGGCACGCCTCAGCCCTGCAACGGGCCGTGGTTGCCAGTCAGCAGGTCCGCCAGGGGCTTGCCGCCGATCTGCCCCCCGATCTGTTGGCCATTGATCTGCAGGTTGCGCTGGATCATCTTGCCGATATTGTCGGCGAGACGACCACCGAGGACGTGTTGGACCGGATATTCGCTGAATTTTGTATCGGAAAATAGCTTGTGACGAGTCGCCTGATTCGGCCGACGAGCTGAAGGAGAATCATGGGGCCTGCTCAAAAAAGTAAAGAGCTTGATCTTGATCAACAGGTTGATTTTTTAAAGAAAATTGTTTTCTTTAATGGTTTTGACGATCATGAGCTCAAGCAGTTTTTGCAAGTCAGCAAATGGTTGCGGGTGCCCAAGGATACCTTTATCATCAAAGAGGGCACCACCGAGCAAGCCTTTTATATCCTGGTTAAGGGGGCGGTTCGTGTAGAAAAAAGAACGGGTGACGATCATAAGCCGGTGGTGCTGACCACCCTGGCCACCGGTGATTGTTTCGGTGAAATGGCGATGGTCACCGCGATGAAACGCACCGCCGATGTCTTGTCCACCAAGGAGTGTTTTATTCTTCGGGTGGAGCCTGATATCGTCAGTACCTCCAATGTTTTTTTGCAGCTTAAGTTTTACAAGCGTTTCTGCGAGCTGTTGGTCAATCGTCTCGATCTTTCCAATCAGCGGATGGCGGGGGGCGGCAAGGAGAAGGTCGCCGAACCGCAAAAAAGCGAATCCGCGCAGGGGGAGCGGGATAAAAAGACCCTTGCATCTTCCGACACCCTCAAACTGCAAAAGCCGGTGGCCAAGGCGGCCCAGCTGGTTATCCCCCCCATGCCCTCGAAAGAGGATCGGCTTACCGCTTCCAAGTTGCAATATCGGGTCCGCCCTGAAAATGTGCTGCCGGTCAACCCGGCGGTTGCAGCGGAATTGACCAGAATATTGGCGCTTAAAGATGAGTCGGATAATACGAGGCGTTTTGCCGATCTGGTTTCACTGGATCCGGTTTTATGCTGCCGGGTGATCCAGACCGCCAATTCTCCATTTTATCGGCGCGCAGCCATGGTGGGCACCCTGCCCCATGCCATGGTTATTGTCGGGATCAAGCAGGTGCAAAAGGTGGTGGCGGAAGCCATCGAATCAAGCAAGAATGTCGTGGCCTTCAGCGGTTTTACTACGGTGGCGCAGGCCTTTTGGCAACATGGGGTGGTGGTCGGCAGGGTAGCCGAGATGCTGCGGGATGTTGTCCGGATCAGCATCTCGGCTGATCTTTACCTGTCCGGCCTGCTCCATGATCTGGGAATGTTTGTGGTCGACGGTATTTGCCCCAATTTATATCCGCAGTTGGCCGCGCCGAAACCTGAGATCAAGGATCTGTTTAAGGCGGAAAAAGAGTATGTCGGGGTGGACCACGGCCAGTTCGGGGTCTGGTTGGCAGAGGGGATCGGTCTGCCCCAACCCTATCTTGATGCAATGCGCTTTCATCATCAGCCGGAAAAGGCAACCACCAATCCGGTGCTGGTTGCCTTGGTGAGTCTGGCCAATATGTTTGCCGCCATGAAAGGGGCTTGTTTGGGCGAGGCGGTGGTTACCAAAGAGGATATTCAGCGTTCTTTTGCCTGGGTGCTCATTCAGGAGCATCATAAGCCGTTTATGGATGTGAATGTGATGCAGTTTATTGCTTCTTTTAGTGAGGAGCTCGATAAGACCTGGAACTCCATCACCGGGGATATTCTGCTCTAAGCCCGGAGTTGCCCGGCCGGCTTACGGGCCTCGCGGTTAGATCAGTCCATCGGTGAGAAAACATCCTTGGCCGCCCCGCATATCGGGCAGGTCCAGCCGGCGGGCAGGTCATCGAACGAGGTGCCCGGAGCAATGCCGGAATTAGGGTCGCCCTCTTCCTGGTCATAGACATAGCCGCATACGCTGCATTCATGGCGAGTACTCATCGGATTAGCTCCTTTTTTAAGGTTTTCATGCTCTGGTTGGGTTCGCTGGTTTATTTTGAGATTCATATAGATTATTGAGGAGAGAAAGGCTTGACGTCAATCTTTTTTATCGACAGGTTGTCGTTACTTTCGTTAAGAGGGAATGGTTCGCCTTGGTTGTTGAAGAAAAATATAGAGTGGCTGTGAGATGATTACAAAGGAAGAGGTGCTCAGTCGGGAGGAGATATCCCGGCGGGTCGCAGAGCTTGGCGCGGTTATTTCCCGTGATTATGCGGGGCGTTCTCTGGTAATGGTCGGAGTCTTGAACGGGGCCTATATTTTTATGGCCGATCTGAGCCGGGCGGTGGATTTACCGCTGGAGGTGGATTTTGTCCGGGTGGCGAGCTACGGGACCAATACCTGTTCGTCCGGCACCGTAAGTTTGGTTAAAGATGTCGAGCTCGAGGTTAAGGGGAAGGATATTCTGTTGGTTGAGGATATCGTTGACACCGGTCGCACCATTGCCCGGCTGCGGGAGATCTTTGCCAAGAAGGGCGCTCGGTCCGTGCGGATCTGCGCCCTGATCGATAAAAAAGAGCGGCGCGAGGTGGAAGTTGAGGCTGATTATGCAGGCTTTACGGTGGCCGATGGTTTTCTGGTCGGTTACGGCCTTGATTATGCGGAGCAGCATCGGCAATACCCGGCAGTTTATAAGATTGTCAGCGGGGTATAATCGTTAATGTTGTCGCTTCAGGAAAAAGACCGGCGCTATCTGTGGCATCCCTACACCCAGATGAAGGATTTTGCCGAGCGCGATCTGCTGTTGATCGATCGGGCCGAAGGCATACGCCTGATTGACGAGCATGGCCGCACCTATTTTGATACCATTTCCTCCTGGTGGTGCATCTTGCACGGCCATAATCATCCGACAATCAAGGCGGCGGTCATAAAACAGCTGGACCGGGTCGAGCAGGTGCTGCTGGCCGGCACCAGCCATGAAGCCGCTATTCTGTTGGCCGAGCAACTGGTTTTGCTCACCCCGCCTAATCTGACCAAGGTTTTTTATTCGGACAACGGTTCAACCGCCTGCGAGATTGCGTTTAAGATGTCGATCCAATACTGGCGGCATGTCGGCCAACCCCAGCGGAACCAGCTGGTGGCTTTGGAGCGGGGTTACCATGGCGACACCATCGGCACCATGAGTCTGGGCGGCACCCCGGAATTTCACGGCGCTTTTGCCGGGATGCTTTTTGATTCCCATCGTCTGCCGTCGCCTTATTGTTTCCGCTGTCCTTATGGGTTGGCGCAAGCGAGCTGCGACTGTGAGTGTCTGCAGCCCTATGTCGACCTGCTGGCCAAGCAGGGTGAGCAGATTGCCGCTCTGATTATTGAGCCGTTGATTCAGGCCGCCGGGGGCATGATTATCTACCCGGTTAAATATCTTGAAAACATCGTGGCGTTGAGCCGGACCCATGGGGTTCATCTTATTTTTGACGAGGTGGCCACCGGCTTCGGCCGAACCGGCACCATGTTTGCCATGGAGCAGGCCGGGGTGTCGCCTGATTTTCTTTGTCTGTCCAAAGGGCTGACCGCGGGTTATCTGCCCATGGCCGCCACCCTCACCAGCGAGGAGGTTTACCAGGCCTTTTACGGCGATTATCAGGAGGGGAAGACCTTTTTCCATGGCCACACCTTTACCGGTAATCCGGTGGCCGCCGCCGCGGCGTTGGGGTCGTTGCAGGTTTTTGCCGAAGAACAGACCATGGCCGGGTTGCCGGAAAAAATCCAGCGCCTCCATGGTAGGATGGCCCGCTTTGCCGAACTGCCCTGGGTTGGCGATGTCCGTCAGCTCGGGATGATCAGCGCCTTGGAGTTGGTCAAGGATGAGTCGGCCGCCCCCTATGGGTTTAACGACCGGGTCGGCTGGCCGATTTATCTGGCCGGGCTGAAGGAAGGGGTCTTGCTTCGTCCCATGGGAAATGTTATGTATCTATGGTTGCCGTTGTCGACAACCATTGCCGAGATAGATGAGATCTGTGAGCGGGTCTGGCGGGTTCTGTCTGATCCTCAAAATATTGTCGGCTGGTAGTAACTCTTCAACTTTTGCACCCGTAGCTCAGCTGGATAGAGCATCGGACTTCGAATCCGAGGGTCGCAGGTTCGAATCCTGCCGGGTGCACCAACACCACCAAGTTGTCAAGCACCACTGCCCTGGACAGGTAAGGGTCGCAGCGTCGGTAGGCCGAGCGCGCAACAGATAACATCCTCCCCCTCCTTTTTTTTATTCCCTTTGAGTTTATCTGCTCATAATTGTAATCCCGTCTGTTCCCCATGCTTTAAGAGGTCTTGAGCCTGCGGCGGCAAATAAGGTGTTTGTGAAGGACTGCCCGTTGCTTTGATATAATTTTGGTGAAAATGTAATTTTTTCTAGTTGCCCGGGAAAAATTTATTTATGGTACATCCTGACCTTGGAATGCCTTTGTTGGGTTTGTTGCTTATTAGGCGACGGAACTAACTCCTCTGTACGGAAAAGAAAATTTAATGGGTGGTTTGCCCATAGAAACATTGGATTGATACCGGAGAAAAATATGAAAAAAAATGTTGTCTGTTTACTGGTCTTTTGGGGTTTGCTCGGCTCAGTTTCAAGTGCGTGTGCCGATAATGGTCTGACCCGTATTTCGGAGCACGTCTATGCCTATGTCGATACCAAGGGGTCTTCCCCGGCCAACAGCTTCGGGGCCAATGCTGGCATTATTATCGGCGAGCGGGGGCTGGCCGTGGTTGATACCTTGATTTCCGCCCGGCAGGCCCGAAAATTTCTCGAGGATATTCGGGCGGTGACCGACAAACCGATTCTTTATGTGATCAATACCCATTATCATCTGGATCATGTATTCGGTAACTCGGTGTTTGTGGCCCAGGGGGCTACCGTAATCAGCCATGCGTTGTGTTTGGCGGAGATGCAGGCCAAGGGGCCGGGCACCTTGGCCAGTAGCGCCGATTTCGGCCTTAGCCCGGAGGAGATGGCAGGCACCGGGCTGGCGTATCCAACCATCACCTTCAGTCAAGATCTACAGCTAGAGCTCGGTAATCTGCGTGTTGATCTCGTTCGTCCGGCGCCGTCTCATTCCAAGGGCTCCATCCTGGTCTGTGTTAACCGGGAACAGGTGGTCTTTGCAGGTGATGTCCTCTTCGCCGGTTATCATCCTTATCTGGCGGACGGTGACCTTGAGGGGTGGGTGACAACCCTTGACTATCTGAGCTCCCTTGCGACGGATAAGATTATCCCCGGTCATGGTCCTTTGTCCGGCCATGAGGAGCTCAACGCCATGAAGGGATATCTGGTCGCTTTTGATGCCAAGGCCCGGAAGTTGGCTGCGGCCGGGGCTTCCCTTGAAGAGGCGGCGGGCCAAATCAAGTCGGCTATGCCGGCCAGGGCGGAGGGGGAGTGGTTGATTCAGGCCAATCTCAAGGCAAAATATCTGGTCGCCAGTCCGCCTCATTGATCTCCCTGAAAAAAATTGACCTGGTGGGTGCTCAGTTAAAGGTTTGTGTTCGGACCGGGCTTTGACTGAATGCAAAAAAAAAGAAAGCCGACACTGCGGGGACAGTCGGCTTTCTTTTTAAGGAGAAAGGAGATAAGAGTTGTTTCTTGTCTTGTTTTAATTGCAATCACTGTGCCATCTTTTTGGTTTTTGTTAAATTACGATGCTTGTTGGTGTAAAGGTGGGGTTTTTGGTGGGTGTTGAAGGGCTCTCGTGGGTGGGATGGTTGTTCAAATTTTTATACTGTTGTCAGGGGTGACCGGTGTCTGCCTGACGAGAAAAGATCATCGTTACATGTGGTTATCTTTGGTTTTGGTTTTTTGTACCGGTTTGTTTCCTGCTGGAGCCCGCTTTCTGCGGAAAGTTGGCGATCCGTTGGCCGGTCTCTGCTCTGGTTGCGGGAAGTATAAAAAATTATACTTTTTTTAGGTGGGGGTCAAAGTCTTGTGCTTTTCGGTTGGGGATTGCTTGCGGGGCAGGGGGTAACCATGATGTTTTGTGGTTTTGTAGGCTAACGATATGATAACACGAAAAAAAATATATGGAAAAAAACTATAAATTAGGCGAAGATAATAATCATTAACAATATGGTTTGTGGCAAATCAAAGTGTTGGGCCGGGGGAAGAAGTTATGTTTGATAAGTTTAACGGTCTTGGGTTGCGGGTAAAACTTATTCTGTTGGTCTGTTTTGTTTGTACCTCGTTGGTCTTCAGCGTGGTGGTCGCCCAGTTTATTATTAATCGGGTACAGATTGGCGGTACGATCTATCAGGGGATTGAGATCAAATCGGAATTTGTCGATCAATTTGCCAAGACCCGTCTCAACCTCAACCTGATTAACAGTATTATCAAGTCGCAAATCATCGAATATGACCCTGATTCTCTGAGCGGGTTGGTCTCCACTTCAGGCAAAATCGACGATACCCTGGTTGAGATGCAAGCTAATATCGGTGGCGGCGGCGATCATGTGGTTTTCTGCGGTTATTGCCATTCTCTTGAGCGGGCCACCCCGATTACGGCAGCGGTGACCGATTTATCCTCTTCGTGGGCCATCATGAAGGGAATCATTCATAACAAGATTTTACCGACCTTGGAAAATGAAGATAGCGAAGAGGCCATGGCTATTTTTGAGGATGAATTTTTTTCACATTATTACAAGTTGATGGGCAGTACCAAGGAAGCGGTCGATCAATTGCGGGCCGGGGCCGAGTTGATGAAAGAAGAGGTGGTCAAGGAGGTGCGGTGGTTTAGCATCTTTTTCACCGTGGGTGGGGTGTTGACCATTATTGTGGTTTTTGTGACCGCCTTGCTTTTTGTGAGGATGCTGGTCCGGTTAATCAACAATATCGTGCAGGAGCTTGATCTCAGCGCGGATCGAATTTCCGAAGAGGCGCGCTCAACCGCCGCCACCTCTCATACCGTTGCGGAAATGGCCTCGGAAATGGCCGCGGCATTGGAAGAGACCAGCGCCTCCCTGGAAGAGATAACCGCCATGGTCCAGCAGAATGATGCCAATTCAGTGGAAGCCAACAGCTCGATGAAGCATAACGAGCAAATCGGGGTTAACGCCAATGACCATGCTTCTAAGATGCAGCAGAGCATGCAAAATATCAAAGAGGACAGTGATGCGATTTCGGCAATAATTAAGGATATCGAGAGCATCGCTTTTCAGACCAACCTGCTGGCCTTGAATGCGGCGGTGGAAGCGGCCAGGGCCGGGGAGGCCGGGGCCGGGTTTGCGGTGGTGGCGGATGAAGTGCGGAACCTGGCGATGCGGGCGGCAGATTCCGCCAAAAATTCCAGTTCGCTTATTGAGCGGGCCATTCGCAATGTTAATGAAGGGCTGGCCAAGGTGGATGAGGTGGCCAGCGAATCGATGTCCGTGGTCGAGGGGTCAAGGAAAGTAGGTACTTTGATCGAGGAGATTTCCCATTCATCCCGGGAGCAGAGTCAGGGGATTACCCAGATCAACAAAGCGGTTGCTGGAATGGACAGCGGCACCCAGCGTTTGGCCGCAAATTCCGAAGAGTTGGCGGCAGCCTCCGAGGCTGTAACTTCCCAAACCATGATGCTCAGGGAGAATATCGT
>DUZU01000026.1 GCA_013349285.1 Deltaproteobacteria bacterium
ATTTGGCGCCGTTCTCAAGCCCTTTCAGATATCTCTTTAGGTGAGAGACATGGACGTTTTCACCGAAATGCCCACCAAGGAGCATGATCGCCCTGGCATTGGCCATATCGACGTTTTCACCGGGCGCAGTACCCAGGGTGGCCACATAAGCGGTGTCACGAATGCCCCGACACTGAAAGAAAGAGGCCTCGGAATTATTGGGCGTACCGACAACCCGCTCGAAAAAATGCATGGGATACTTTGCAGATGAACCGTGGGGAAAGATTGCAGTGGCATGGGGACCATATTTATCAATCACCCCTTTCAATTTCGCGGCACAGGTATCAAGGGCTTCATCCCAGGAAATCCGCTTCCATACCGGGGCGCCGCGCTTGCCGACATTTTTCATGGGGTATTTCAACCGGTCCGGATCATAAAGCAATTTGACCCCACCATTGCCTCGGGCACAGATACTTTTACCGTTATCAATGCTCTTGGGATTACCCTCGAGCTTCATCAGTTTGCCGCTCCTGACCTTACCCACCAGCTGACAGCGCCAGAAACACATCTCACAGACTCCGCCCACTGCCGTTTCGGTACCGACAAAACTTCCCGGCGCGGTAAACGGTTTGCGAACAAAGGTTTCAGCTGCATCAGCCCTATTGGCCAGACAGCCGGACATCGCCGCCGAGGCTGCCGCAAAGGATGCGGACTGCAAAAATTTACGTCTCGTCAGATTAAAAGCCATGTTACTATTCCTCCCGTGTGAAAAAATCAATTAATTTGACCAAAATCCTATAGAATGGATGTTGAACCTCACCTAATAGCTTTTCCTTAAATTTGGGAAACCAAGTCCTGAAGTGCTTGTTCAAAAAAAGATCTTCATCAGCCTGGTTCCCTTGCTCGGCAAGCAAAGCAAGAAACTCCAGTTCGGAAGAAATATGATCGGGGAGATCTCCTTCACCGGCTAACTCGAACCCCTTTTCTTGATAAAACTCCTTAACGCTTACGGCACTCGGGCCGTAAAGCATGCCATCGGCTGACAAATAAATAGATCCATACGGTGGGGCAATTACAGAGGGAACAGCATTAACAAAAAGGCGGGTGTATTCAATCTGGATCGGCTCAAGCCAATCAGCGGAAAAATCAAGGAAATCGGCCAGGTCACGGGATTCATCATCCCAACCTAGCCCATTGAGGATATTACTGATTATTGCAAAGTATTGGTCATCCATCCATGCGGCATCGGGGTACCTCATGGATCTTGCTAAAAAACGATATATGTCGGTCATACCGATGCTATCTTCTTGCGCCATAAAATGGATTACCTCCCAAGGCCTTACAGCCTTTGGTTATGAAACCTTTATCACAAGTGGCACATCTGCCAATTTCCCTAAAAACCTCCGTTTTTTCAGCGCAACAACCTGCAAGTGGTTACTGTAAAGATTAGAGTGTTAGAAATACATTAAAAACTTAAACATTAAAATGTTATACCCGTCATAAAAAACATTGCAATGTGGCATATTGTCACAGTATATAAGAAAAATAGTTTTTACTTAACAAGACATACCAGAAAAATTTTAGTTCCACTAATAATAATTATTTTTATTTTAACCCTCTAAAAAATATCGAGCCAGCAGGTTATCACCGAGCAGCTAACAAGCAGTTATCTTTAATAAAAAAATAAATATTCCCTTGTGAGTATAAAAAAAACACGAAGTAAACGTTTACATATTAGGGACATTTTTTATATCTATCTTTAAACAAGTGCTTGACCGATCACTGGAAAGATAAATTCCCCATGGAGAAATATATGGACGAGACAATCCTGCTCGTTGACGATGAGGAGTTGACCAGGGAAAGACTGACAAGGGCCTTTGATAAAAAAGGGATAACTGTCTTTACGGCAACCACCTTAAGCGAAGCGATCAAGGTGATTAAAAAACAGCATCCGAAATTGGCCGTCACCGAACTGAACCTGGCCGATAACTCTGGCCTTGAGTTAATCAAAAAAGCAAAGGAAATTGATCAGGAAATCCGAATCATCATGCTAACCGGATACGGCAGTATTGCCACTGCAGTCAGCGCGATCAAGCTCGGTGCGGTCGACTACCTGAGCAAACCCGCAGACGCGGAAGACATCATGAATGCCTTTGCCAAAGATATTACCCCCATCGACACCCACCACCTCCTCAACGATCACCCGGTCCCCTCTTTAGCCAGAGTTGAATGGGAACACCTCAACAGGGTATTGAAAAATTGCGAGGGCAACATATCCCTCACCGCCAAAAAATTAAATGTGCACCGAAGAACACTGCAGAGAAAACTGCACAAATATCCACCAAACAAATAATTATCCACCTTAGTTATTAAATATTACCGCTAAAAATAAAAGCTTGTCCACAACAAATACATCCTTCTGTCGGTTAGGCCACACCTTACAATCGTTATTTACGGTAAACATGCAAGAAACTGGATGCATCACCCTTGATTTTTATATTAAAAAAATTATAATTACGAAAATAGGATTAGACAAAATCCAATAATATGCACCGATGACTAACACAAGCGGGACGGTCCACAGAAGACAATCTTAATATTTACCATGTGACTACCGCTAATAACTGACCCCGGATAACAATATGCAAGATGCAATCGCCATAGCAAAAGCCAAAATAAAAGAAAAATTCTACTCAGAATTTCCGCCTTATCCCAAAGATACCGACTTAACTCATCATGTATCAAAAGCCGGGCTAAGCGCCCTGCTTTTAACCGGTGCTATTATAGGCTTTGGAGGTTTTTCCTGCATGATAGTAGCCTTCGCCAGCAGCGGCGGAATTATGAATTTCATTACGGGATGGCTTACTTCAATATCTGTTTTTTAAAGATAAAACAGCCTTTCGACAAAAGCAGACCGACTTAAAGACCTCTTACCATCATCAGGTGAGGATATTTCCCCGTTAAGCTATTTGCCTAAACCTGAATCTTAAAGTAATATTTAATATATTTTTGTGCCTCTTGATGTTTCACATACTTCTTTTTTCATATGGCTTGCCACCCAATAAAGGAACTTCATGCCAAGACTTTTTTACAGCCTTTTCATTCTTATAGTTATTGGTATTATCGGGGCATTTTCAGCGCTGTTCTGGAACCTTGAGCAGACACTGCCCACCTTAAAATACAATGATTTCCTAACTTCTCTTGACAACAATGATATCGCCGCAGTCCATCTCAAAGGCGGTAACATCACCCTCACCGATACAGCCAACCGCAAATTTTCAACATTCTCGCCGGATGTAACAAGCCTGCTGCCCAAACTGCTCACAAAAAAGGTGACCATTACAGCGGAAAACGATAAGCCATCTCCTTTTTTCAACATCCTTACAATTACGCTGCCCATTGTAATTCTTTTTTTCATTCTTCTCTTTTCCTTAGCCAAAAAACAACAACAGACCGATGACGACAATAGCGATTTCACAAAAAACAAAGTAATCCACTATGGCAAAGGCATAAATCCGATTACCTTCGATGATGTCGCAGGTATCCCTGAAGCTAAAGAAGAATTGCGGGAGATTGTCAATTTCCTCAAAAATCCTCGCAAGTTCAGCCGTCTTGGTGCAATTATCCCCAAAGGCGTACTGCTGCAGGGGCCTCCAGGTACCGGCAAAACCCTGCTGGCCAAAGCCATTGCCGGTGAATCAAAGGTCCCTTTTTTCAACTTCAGCGGTTCGGACTTTGTCGAAATGTTTGTCGGCGTCGGCGCCTCACGGGTCCGGGATATATTCAGGGAGGCCAAAAAGCAGACCCCCTGTATCGTCTTTATTGATGAGATCGATGCAGTCGGCGCCCGACGAGGAGCCGCAGGAGGGGTGGGCGGCCAGGACGAACGCGGGCAAACCCTCAACGCCCTGCTGGTTGAAATGGACGGCTTCAGCCATGACGAAACAATCATCGTGCTGGCTGCCACCAACCGACCGGATATCCTTGACCCTGCCCTGCGCCGCCCCGGCCGATTCGACCGCTTGATTTCCATCTTGCCGCCCGACGTCAAGGGCCGCCTGAAGATTCTTAAAGTCCACACAAAGAGGGTAACTATTTCCGACAAACTCGACCTTAAGGATGTTGCTCAAAATACCCCAGGATTTACCGGGGCTGAACTGGCCAACCTGGTAAATGAAGCCGCCCTGATCGCAGCCCGTGAAAACAAGGCGGCCATTGAACAGGATGACTTTAACGAAGCAAAAGACCGGATCATGATCGGCATCGAACGCAAAGGTATGGTTATCAGCAAAGACGATCGACGGACCATGGCCTTTCATGAGGCAGGCCATGCCATTGTCGCCAAAGCTCTGCCCGAGGCTGATCCGATCCAAAAAATAACCATTGTTCCCCGTGGCCGGGCCATGGGCCATACTCAGCAACAACCCCTGTCCGACCGCCACGCCTACACCAAACAGTATCTGCAAAACAGAATAACCATTTTCATGGGCGGCAGGGCCGCAGAAGAAATCGGCCTTAACCAGCAAACGACCGGGGCGGAAGATGATCTGGTGCGGGCCATGCAGATCGCGACCAAAATGGTTTGCCAATGGGGAATGAATGATGTTGTTGGTCCGCTTGCCTACGCCAAAGCCTCGGAAGGATTCCTCGGCGACGACCTTAATCAGACCCTCTACAGCGAATCAACCGCTCGGCACATTGACATGGAAGTTAGAAAACTCGTGGAAAACTGCTATGCCGAAGCCCGTGAAATCCTCACCAGGGAAAAACATTTCCTGGGCCACCTGGCCGAGATCCTTCTGCAAACCGAAACCCTTGACAATGAAGAGATGGAAATCATCGCTGATTGTTCCGCCAAAAAACAACATGATCTGGAAAAAGACACAGAATCCCCTCCTCAGCAACATGAATGCATGACCTGCCCTGCCGCGGCCCATTGCACCAACATGAATCTCGAATCGACATAATACCTTTTATCGGCTAACCCTAACAATACCGTTGCCTTCACCTTATCCGCAAATCACAATTTGCAAAATAAAGGACACATTCAGCGTTGCTTTTTCTTCAACAAAAAGCTAGAATCACTTTCTGGGTGAATGGCATTATTGTCCCCCTTCAACATGAAATCAACACCAAGGGGAGGATCAGCTTTTGATGAATTTCACGGATATCATCAAGGCTTTCGTTACAGGCATCACACATAGTGTTGTCTCCAGGGTCGGAGCCATAATGGCCTCCGTCATCTTTCCCGTGTTGCTTACGGCGACCATGCTTGACATGCAGGGGATAATCCACAACCCATATTTCGGCTTTGTGCTTTATATGGTTTTGGGTCCCTTGTTTATCCTTTCTCTAGTTCTCATTTTTGCAGGTCTCTTCTTTTTTAAAGGTAAGGAAGGGGTCGGATATTTCACTTACGAGTATCTCAAAGAACAATTCTCAGCCCCGGAACGATTCATCAGGGTGAGAAAACTCATTGTCATCTGCACCGCGCTCTCCGTTATCAACATTGCCATCATCGTCCTCATTTCGTACGAGGGCTATCATTTTATGGAGTCTGAAGATTTTTGCGGCGGGATCTGTCATACCGCCATGGCTCCGGAACACACCGCTTATCTTAATTCACCCCACTCCAGCGTCCGTTGCGTTGAATGTCATATCGGACCGGGCGCTCAATGGTTTATTAAATCGAAAATATCCGGGGCCCGCCAGCTGGTGGCCGTTGCCTTGGGCAATTTCAGCCGCCCCATCGCCACCCCGATCCATGGTCTGCGGCCGGCAAGGGAAACCTGTGAAGAATGCCACCGGCCTGAATTATTTCACGGCGAAAAACTTTACATCAAAGACAAATACCTGCCTGACGAGCAAAACACCAATGTCCAAACCGTCTTGTTGATGAAAGTCGGCTCCGGCGGATATCGCGGCTCCAAGGCAAACGGTATCCATTGGCATGTAGCCCCGGAAAACAAAATCACCTACAAACATCAGGACAAAGGCCGACTTGAAATATCGGAAGTAACCTTGGCCAAGCCCAACGGCACCATGGTTGACTTTAAAGCCCCTGGTGCCGATGAAGCCGAGGAAGCAAAAGAAACCGGCCATCAAGAGCGAATAATGGATTGCCTCGATTGTCATAATCGACCGACCCATATCTATCTTTCACCTAATGAAGCCCTTGATCTCAAGTTAAACCATGGCGATATCCCCCTTGAATTGCCCTACATCAAAAAACAAGGGCTTGCCGTTATCAGCAAAGATTACAAGTCGAGTGAAGAGGCAAAAAACAACATCGCCACCGAACTCCGGGCCTGGTATCTCCAAAACTACCCGGATGTGGTAAAAAACAACATGGAACTCCTCGATAAGGCTATAGCCGGGGTCCAGGCCGCTTACGCGGAAAATGTTTTTCCGGAAATGAACATCAACTGGAACACCTACACAAATTTCCTGGGTCATAAAAACGATTCCGGTTGTTTCCGCTGTCACGACGAATCACACGAAACATCATCCGGGGAAACAATTTCCCAGGATTGCGATAAATGCCACATTATTCTGGCTGAAGATGAACCTGCCCCCGAAGTTTTAAAAACTCTAAGAGGAAGCAACAATTAACTAGTTTGATAGTTAAAATTTGTATGTTATACTCACTCTTTGTGTTGGCGATTTACAGGCTATACACTTTACCTTTTTCTTATTGGTAGATCCTCACGGCAAAACGATAGAGGCTAACCATTTTTAGAAGCAAGACTAAATAATTCACCTAAATTCGGAGCATTGTTTGATGACAATCGACAACAGTGAACCTATCTATCCCATCAGCGTTGCAGCCAAACTTCTGTCCGTCCATCCAAGAACCTTGAGGATCTACGAAGAGGAAAGCCTGATAAAACCGGCTCGTCAGGGCAACAAGCGCTATTTTTCCAACAATGACATTGAATGGATTCGCTGCCTGCGTGCTTCCATCCACGATAAAGGGATCAGCATCCCCGGCATCAAGATGCTGCTTGAGCTCACCCCGTGCTGGGAAATCACCAAATGCCCAGAGGAAAAACGGCAATCATGCTCGGCCTTTATTGACCGCTCCATCCCTTGCTGGCAACGGGCAAGTACCGCCTGCGCCAAGGAGATGAAAGAATGCGAGAAATGCGAGGTGTTTATTAAGGCCATGAAAACCGCACAGGAAGTGGTCTCTCGTTAATAAACCAACCGAGATTACAGTTTGTCCATGGAGAGAGATGCAAGTCTCTCTCTATTTTTTATCTGCCCCCTCTCACTTTCTTTTATCCTTTTACCTTTTCCCCTGTGTTAAAATTGTCTATTCCATCACCAGGCTGCTGTTGAGGGCAACAATTCACTAAGCCATTATGCGGAGTAACAGCATGGAAAACTTTGAAGAACTCCTTGAAATATCTACCAAGATCCACGGCCATATTTGTGCAGGACAGGTTATCGGCGTCAGGTTGAGCATGATCGGACTAAGGGAAATAGGCATTGACGACCCCAAGGGAAGTCAGCGAAAAGACTTTTATGTGCTGGTCGAAATCGACCGCTGCGCCACCGATGCCATTCAATCGGTTACCGGGTGCAGCCTTGGTAAACGCTCTCTCAAATGGCTTGATTATGGAATCATGGCCGCCACCTTTGTCAATCTCAAATCAGGCAAATCTGTCAGGGTCACCGCCCTGGAAGAGGCCCGGGAGACATCAAAAAAATATTGCCCGGAAATCGGGGATAAATATAAACAGCAGCTTGAAGCCTACCGGGTCATGCCGGAAGAGGAACTTTTTAAAATCCAGCAGGTTAAAGTTCAAGTTCCTGAGGCGGATATGCCGGGCCGGCCGACCAAACGAGTAAAATGCGAGGAGTGCGGCGACTGGGTCCAGGACTGCCGCGATGTTGACAAAGACGGCAAAACCCTCTGCAAACCCTGCGCAGAGGGCAGGTATTACGAGATCTTATAATTTCCAATCAAAAAAAATCACTCCAGGTACACCAATGACGAAATCAATCCCGGTAGATAAAGCGGTCGGCACGGTTCTCCCCCATGATGTTACGGAAATCAGGCAAGGGGAATTCAAGGGCCGGGCCTTTAAAAAAGGCCATATTATCCGCCACGAGGATGTGGAACACTTAAAACGACTGGGCAAAGAACATATCTACGTGCTGGAGCTCACCGCTGATGATATCCATGAAAACGAAGCCGCCGATCTCATGGCCAAGGCCCTGGCCGGGCTCGGCACCACCATCTCCGGCGAACCGGTCGAAGGGAAACTAAATCTGCTGGCGGCCCACGATGGCCTGCTGAAGATAGACGTCGAAGCGCTTAACCGTTTCAACATGCTGGGCGAGGTGATGTGCTCTACTCTGCACACCAACACCCCGGTTAAAAAAGGGGATCTCATCGCAGGAACCAGACTTATTCCCCTTATCGGCAAAAGGGCCCTGGTGGAGCAAGCCGTTAAAATCGCCAGGCAAAACCCAGCCGTGGTTGAGGTCAAGGAGCTCAGCCGGGCCAAAGCCGGATTGATCATTACCGGCAACGAGGTATTTCACGGCCGGATCAAAGACGCCTTTGAACCGGTATTACGTAAAAAATTGTCCGACCTTGGCTCGGAGGTGATCGAGGTTCGTTTTGCCCCCGATGACGCCGACATTATCGCCCGGGAGATTTCCGGCTGCCTAGAGGCCGGCGCCGACCTGATCATTACCAGCGGCGGCATGTCGGTGGATCCGGATGATGTTACCAGGACGGGCATCGCCAGAGCGGGCGCCACTGATATCGTTTACGGGACACCGGTTCTGCCCGGCGCCATGTTCCTGGTCGGATATTATGGTGCAATCCCGGTGTTGGGCCTGCCGGCCTGCGGCATGTTTCACAAGATCACGGTGTTCGATCTCATCCTGCCCAGGGTTCTCGTCGGAGAAAAAATCACCCGGGAAGACTTTGCCAAGATGGGCCACGGCGGCCTCTGTCGCAACTGCGAGAAATGCCAATATCCCATCTGTGGCTTCGGTAAATAGTAGCGGGCTCGGGACACATTTTAAAATTTCGCCCGAGCCTTTTCAAAAGCATCCTTCAGGCTTGACCAGGCCTGCTCCATCCCGGATTTAAGCTCTTCCCAGGCCTCCTCACTGGATCCTTGCAGTTCGGTCAGCCGCTGCTTGGCCTCATCTCGTTTTTTACAGAGGACCGCCATCTCATCTTCATACTTGGCCCTGGCCTCGTCTTTAACCTGTGAAGCCCTTGTCTCCACGGCGGCAAGTTTAGAATTCCACTCATCAAGCCGGATTTTCATTTTCTCAACATATTCATCTCTCTTACTCATTGCTATTCACCTATGATAATTATGAGGGATGCGACAAAAGTTAACTTCTATATTTTTTTTTAACACACCCTCTTCCACCATGACTAAATATTTTTTTGACAAAGAAAGATTGATTAGCTTGCGAGCACAGCCAAAAATGCAACGATCTTATTTTCAAGCCTTGGAGCAACAGCACACCGAAGCCCCCTGATCTTTATTTTCAATTTTGTATACAAGATTTTGGTTGTTACAGTATATAATGACATAGCTCTAAACAATCGATAGGCAACCACAGATAATAACGGAGACCGGCATGACCCAAATTGGAATAATTTTAGCCACTTTCACCATTTTTTTAAGCTTAAGTTCTCCGGCAAACGCTCGGCCGGCCCATCGATTTGACGCTTTCACCAACACCTGCCGGGATCTTAGCCACGGCCAAGCTGATTGGGATAGTCGCCCATGGGGAGAAGGTGGCAAACTTTTCACAGAGATCTGCAAAAGCTGCCACAGCCGAAACAACAATAAAAATGCGCCGTTTCTCTGGGTGGAATCGAAAACCTCAAAAGGGTGGAATCGAGTATTTTACAAAAAATACCCAAAATGCGCTAAAAACGGATCATGGAAAGATCTTACCATTGACCAACAACAAAAACTTAACGATTACCTCTATCGTTTTGCGGCAGACAGTCAAGACGCCAGCGACAGAGCCTGATTTTAAAAAGCAGACCCCAGTTTGGGGTTTTCATGATAAAAGTTCATCTCTCGCCGAATAAGATTTTCAGCCGGCCAGACACATAATTGCTTCATCCAGCCTTGACTCAAGATAGGCGATATCAGCTTCGTTATATTCAGCCAGATCAAAACAGACGGCATCCTCACCCATAAGGCCGGCCGGGACGAAATCGCCCTTTTCAGCCGGGTCGTTTACCATTGACGCATAAAAACATATCGACAACCAGCGGGGCTCATCCTCTATCACGTCCACCATTACAAAAAGTGGCTGCTCCTTCTGCTTTTCATGTACTGCCCGCAATGAATAGGTAACCCCGGGACGAGGCTTAAAATCAAAGCCAACCCCGTCTTTAGCCGCCAAATAATTTTTAAGGCGCACAAAGGACTTCTTGTTCTCCTCAGGTGTTGCGGGCCAATTTTCTATAAAAGATTCAAGTTCTGCTATAACAGTGCTCATAATGTATCCTTAAAAAATTGATACCATTTTCATATGGTTATTTAACTTCGCGGGTTTAAGAAAATCTTATCGAATATCTATCCAAACACGGTTTTAAATTCCAGCCCAAAGGAAATGAATAAAAAAGCAGGCTGAGCCGTTATCTTTTTTTTGCTGACATCTTGGCATGAAATGCCGGGTAAAGATCCCTGGTGCAATCAGGACAAAGACCATGGCTGAATTTAGCATCGGAATGATCCCGAAGGTATGCCTCTATCTGGTTCCAATAGCCCTTATCATCCCTGATTTTCTTGCAGGAAGCACAGATCGGCAGAAAACCGCTCAACAACTTTACATTGGCCAAAGATTCCCTGAGACAAGCAATCAAATGTTCCTTTTCCTTTTCCAGTTTTTTTAGCGCGGTTATATCCTGGAACGATTCGATTACCCCGGACACCTCTTGATTTGAATCATAAAAAGGTCTTGCCGTAACGATAAAATGATGCACCTCGTTGCCGTATTCCTTTTTCGATTCGCAGTTAAATTCCTTATCGCCATTCTTTATCCTGATCAAAGGACAGTTGTCGGTATGGCAAAAATCGCCGGGCCGATGATCGTAACATTTAACGTTTCCATGTTCCTGCTTGCCCCAAATCGACCAGTAGGCATTGTTGGCTTTAACTATTTCAAAATCATTATTGGTAATGCAGACCGGAATAACATTATTAAAAATGTTTTTGATCTGTGACTCCTTCTCCTTAATAATTTTATTTTTAAACCACAGAATATAAACCAGACAACAGGCCAATAAAATAAAAAGCCTCATGTACAATTCGTGTCCGGATATATTAAAAATAAGCGCATCAAGAAAGGAGTCGCCAAGGACCATGTATAGATGCACCAATGTTTCCAATATCCACACTAAACCGGCTAACACCGCGACTTCAACAACTCTGCTTTTAGACTGAATCTCTGCCATTAACCGCACTCTTTTTTTTAGATTAAACTTGTTTTGAGATTCATAATCTTTTGGTAATTAAAATCACAGTATACGGTTATCATTACAATCAAACATAACAATTTTCCGATTAACGCACAATCACATAAACCTACCCCTAGCTCTTTCACAAGACTTAATCCTGGGTTTTAGATGATGTATTAATCATCTGAAAAACGCAGTTAGGCGTTTCACTTACCAACGGAGATAATTAGTTGATTCGCAACGATATAATTTCACTTGGATAACATATAGAGCTCGCCCTCAATCCACTTCCCCTTTTCTTTGCGCAGATTGGTCCGCTCCTTGGCGACAATTGTCATCCCGTTTTTATGAATCAGATTGTGGAGATAGTTATCGGAATGGGCGTATCTGCCGGTGAGCTGCAGTTTATAACCGCCGCTTTCCAGATATTCGGTTGAAAATAGCATCCTGCCGTTTATGGCAAGACGATCAAGCACAAGGGGAAATATCGATTCCAGATCACCAAGATAAACAAAAACATCGGCGGCAATGATTAAATCGTAGGTTGAGGTATCCTGTTCCAAAAATTCCGCAATGGAGGCAACGGCAAAATGGTCATATATATTCTTGGCCGCGGCAACCTCGATCATCTTCGGAGAGAGATCGACCCCGGTCTTATGGTTGACGATATCTCCAAAAATTTCACCGACCAGGCCGGTGCCGCATCCCAAATCGAGTAATCGGCCATAGGCAGCCGAACTGCCCTCCACATTAAAAAACAGTTTCTTAAGGGAAACCGGGGTTTCATATTGCAGATCATTAACCAACCGCTCATCAAACCGGCTCGAAAAATTATCAAAGAGATCTCTGACATAAGCCTCGGGCGCGGCATCGGTTGTTTCCCCTTTAAGAGCGGCCAGTATATGACGGGCCGAAGAAACATTATGATCAAGATCGATCAATCTTTCATAGCAGAAAACCGCCTCCTCGATCATATCCTTATCCAGGTAAAGAACGCCGAGGTTGCCGTATGCCTCCCCGAACTGGGGCTGCAAGGCAACCGCAATCTCCAGGGCGGTGATGGCCTCATCGAGCAAAGCAAGTTCTTTGTAGACAAGGGCTAGATTGTAATGAATCTCGGCGTCATCCGATGCCGTTTCCAGAGCACATAAATAAGAAAGCCTGGCATTTTCATAGCCGCCCGCCGCTTTCCAGGCAAGGCCGAGATTAAAATGAATATCAGAATCCTGGGGATTGCAACGCGCAGCCTTATCATAAGCCGCAATCGCTTCATTAAACTTGCCGCAGGAAAAATAGGCGACTCCTAAATTATAGGCGGCCTGCCAGTTACCGGGATCAAGGGCCACGGCCTTCTTGAAGGCATCAATCGCCGGCCTGGTTCGGCCAAGTGAGAATAAATTAACCCCCAGCTGATAAATGATTGCCGACTCTTCCGGTGCAAGCCCATAAGCCTTCTCCAGCCAATTCACCGCCTCGTGCAAAGCCCCGCTACTGCTACAAAGCAGACCAAGATAAAAACAGGCCTCCAGATGATCGGGCTCCAGCGCCACAACTTGCTGGTAACAGGAAAAGGCCTGCTCAACCTCACCTTGTTGATGAAACTCCATGGCCTGGCGAAAAAGATTATCCGCACTATGCCCATTTTGAGCTGATGAATAGTCGGATTCCTGGGTGGGCTGACAATGATTTGAAGTGGAAATAGTAGTCATATCAGAAAAAAACGGTTGAAAATTTACATTTTAATAGACGCGGATTCGGGTTATTAGCTGTTAAAGAAGGTGAAATTAACATGTGCGGCATAACTGGTCAACCCCGCACCTATTTTTAGACTACTCACCGACAAAATTTCTGGTATTTATATATTATGAAAAACTTCCCCACCCCACAGACCCAACTGATATCCTGGATGACAGATATCCGCCGCCATCTTCACCAGTTCCCCGAGCTCGCCTTTGAGGAACAGCAAACCGCAGATTTCATCTCGCAAAAACTCGATGAGCTTAAGATCGCCCATCAAAAAAACATCGCCGGAACCGGGATCGTGGCAACTCTGGGCAAAAAGGATAAGGACGCGCCCACCGTTGCCTTACGGGCAGATATGGACGCTTTGCCCATCACCGAAAAAACAGGGCTGGCCTTTGCCTCAAAAATCCCCGGCAAAATGCATGCCTGCGGCCATGACGGCCATGTGGCCATGCTGCTCGGCGCAGCAGCGCTTCTAAAGCAGGTAAAACTTAACGGTTGCGTCAAACTTATTTTTCAACCGGCGGAAGAAGGCACCGGCGGCGCCCAGCAAATGATCGCAGAGGGGGTGCTCGACGGGGTTGACACCATTTTTGCCGGCCATCTCGACCGTCATTTCGAGGTGAACGAGATCGGCATTGAACCGGGGATCATCTGTGCCTATACCGATGAATTCCGAATTGAGATTACCTCAAAAGGCGGCCATGCGGCCAAACCCCACGAAACCGTTGACAGTATCGTCGTCGCCGGCTTTTTGATCACCAGCATCCAAACCCTGGTTTCGCGGGAGGTCAATCCCTCCTTCCCGTCGGTTATTACCATCGGCCAGATCAACGGGGGCACGGCCGCCAACATTATTGCCGACCGGGTAGTGCTGGAGGGGACCATCCGAACCACTGATTCCGAAAGTCGAAAAAAGCTCATGACCGGCCTGGACCGCATGGTAAAATCAATGGATGAACTCTACCAGGCAAAAACGCTCATCGAATTGACTCCAGGCTATCCCCCGGTAATCAATGATAAATGGGCGACGGCCATTGCCTGCCAGGCGGCCGAGGAAGTAATCGGCCCCGACAACATCAAGCCTCTGCCCCACCCCAGCCTGGGTGGTGAAGATTTTTCCTTTTTTCTCCAGGCGGTCCCGGGCTGCTTGGTCCGCTTCGGAGCCAGAAAAATCGATAACCACGAGGCGCCGGCCCATAGCCCCTATTTTGATTTCAACGAAAAAGCCCTGCCCATCGGCGCTCTCTTTCTAGCCAAAACCGCCGTTATCGCCCTTGCCCATTTAAAAGCCGGGCGCAAATGAGGCCGGACAAGGCAAAGGGTCTTTCCTCAATCCGGGTTAACGTCGGTTAACATCAGAATACTTTTAGCTGCGCCTTCTTTAAAATCAGGTTATAAATCACCGTCTTCATTAACCTGCTGCCACCACTAACAATCTTTGGGATTAACACTTTGACTGCTGCCATGAACGAACAGGAACAGGATATATTCTTCAATATTATCAACAGGTTTGTCGGCTCATACAGCCGTGAAGCCAGTCGGGCCACCAAGAATGACACTGCCCGGGAATATCCTTTTGTGGCCATGGATACGCGCCAGGTCTTCGAGCAGATCCGTTTTGTTGGCGAACAACTGCAACTTAACCCGGATGAATCAACCAACCGTAATTTTAAATTTATTGATGTCGGCTGCGGGATCGGCAATATCTTACTGATTGCCGAACAATTCGGTTTTGATGTTTACGGCATTGAAAAGGATGAATACCCTTTCCAGGTGGCGACTCGGCTTATCGGCGACAATCGGGTCAGCCAGGATGACATCTGGACATATGATAAATATGACGCCTATGACGTCATCTATTATTTTCGGCCTTTTTCAGACCGAGAACCTCAGCTTAAATTCGAAAAACTAATTGAAGACAACATGAAAGTCGGCGCCATCCTCATCGCCAACCATAAAAACAGTGATGCCATTACCAAAGATGGCCGCTTCAAGAAACTCTCGGAGAGATTGCCGATCTGGCGAAAATTACACAGTTGACCGGTCAACCTTCAACAACCACCCGATTCCGGCCGCCGTTTTTCGCCAGGAACAGCGCGGCCCCGGCCCGCTCCATAACGGCCTCGAACCCCTTATCATCCTTGCGAACCGTTGACACCCCCATACTAACCGTAAAATGCACCACGCGGGTGTCGACAAAGACCTTAAACATTTCCACCAGTTCCCGAAGCCGGCCAGCGACAAGCTCTGCCGCATCAAGCCCGGTTGCCGGCAAAAAAACGGCAAATTCCTCCCCTCCGAGCCGACCCAGCACATCAATCTCGCGAAGGGCCTTGGTAAGGCCTGCGCCAAGAGTCCTCAACACCTCATCCCCAACCTTGTAACCATAAGTCTTGTTGATTTTTTTTAAAAAATCGACGTCCAGCAAAATAATGGAAAAATCATTCGCATAGCGCTGAGCCCTGGCAAACTCAATTTTACCGAAATCAACCAGATAAACACGATTACGGACCCCGGTTAAAGGATCCCAGATCAGGGAACAATCAGAGACAGATGACTCACAGGAAGTTAAACTTTGATTTTTTTGGAGCTGATCGATAATTTTATTAAAATTTTCAGACAAAATAGCGTTAAAATCTATAGTTTGACCATAATCTCCTTGGGCAACCTGAGCAATTTGCCACATAAGATGTTCAAGATGGGACTGCAGTTTTTTCAGATTATGAGCAGCGGCAATCTTTGCATGAATGGCAGTATTGATATCGCCGCATGATAGATTTAACAACGATTGATCAAGATCGGAAAGCTCAAGGGTAAGCTTATTCAGCGAATCGATCATCGGCTGAGCATCGCGTGCCGTGGCACTTGCCGCCGCCAATAACCCAGGTTTGTCTCCATCAAGCAACCTATCGATATGCTTGACTATATCCTCAAGATTTTGAATATCGGTTTTCGCCATGGACTACACGACCTCGATTGAGCAACCAGTCCCTTATGTTTCTCGATAACTATATAGGCATGCGGGTGGATGCCGAGCGGACTAACGGAAAACAAAGAAGTTGATTACCCCAAAAAGGCATTTGGAAACAAATCGTCAGGGATATCTTGACTCCCATACAACTTTGAATAAGCGTGGCGGGCACATTTACCACAGCCGCCATAACAATAATTCTGTCTCATTTTTTCACAAAGTTGCGGCACGCTGGGCATGATCACCTCAAAAAAATTACAAACCGCCAAAAATTCGCAAATGGAACTTTTACTCAGCTCATTGTTTTTCGCACCCATGGTTCGCACCCTTAACAAACATTTTCATAATTTTTTTTATCTTATATTGATGCTACAACTTTTTAAGCAACTAAAGCAATACGTAAGAACTACCTAACATTACCCATAGTTACCCAAAAGAGTCGAAACATCGGGGAGAAACCCACCAAAGAACAAGTAAAAAAAATCTGGGCAAAAACAACATAAACCTGATAACCGACAAATTTCGGCCTGCAAAGAAATGACTACGACATGGGGCTTGATTGGACTGCTCTTATTATGATAGGGATTTTATTACGGAAAAATTTCGGGGTGGGCCGCCAGTTATTGTTCGCAACTGAAACTTATGGGAAATCAGCACATAAAAAATACGAGAGGCACATCAACTTACTGTTGCAAAGACTGATTATGCAGGACTGATTTCATGGCGTCGGTTTCACTGACGGAAATCTCATGCTGCATCAGCAACCAGAACCGAACTGCAATCCGCCCGGTGCCTTTTTCTTTTGCGCTGATCATTACCCTGTTTGACCGTCGAGTCAAAGGATGGACGTTGTTAATATAGACAAAACCATTATCAAGCTTGGCCGGCTGCCAGCCCAGCTCACTGACATAAATACCGAAACTGCTCGGCACATAACGCTCCGGATAAAGAAGGCGACCACCAAACTTGGTCGGGGTCTGCTTATCAAGAGGAGCTATGGTCGGAGTCATGCCCGCAAGGGGCAAATCAACCCGTTTTAAAACCTTTTGAAAATGAGCCATGGTTGACCACTCATTGCCCAAGATCGGTTCGCGTGGGATTAAACAAATATCGGTATCACTGCTGACCGTTCCCGGATCCTGAGTAAATATCGCCTCATAGCCGATAGCCTTGGCTTCCTCCATCACAATTGAGTTGTATTCGCCGTACGGAATGGCGAAATATTGCGGTCGCTTGCCCAGACGTTCACGCAGAACATTAACGCTGCTCACCAGATCCGCCCTTATCCACTGGCGGTACTCATTCTCGGTTAATCCTTGCGGCCAATCAGCCATGCGATGGTGGGAATAGCTGTGATCCTGAAAATCGACGCCCTCCTCCTGCATCTCTTTAATCTGCTCCCAATTAAGGTAGTTTTTAAAACGTCGTTCCACCCCTTCAACATACAAAAAAACCGTAAAAGGATAGCCAAAACTCTTTAACACGGGCCATGCCTTGGTGTAGATGCTTTGATAACCGTCATCAATGGTGATAACAGCGGCTTTGGCCGGCAATTTTTTTTGATCTTTCAAGAGGGAGACTAAGCTGGTCAGGGGAATTACCGTATAACCGTTGTCGGCAAGAAATTGCATCTGCTTGCCGAACTCATCCATCCCGACATTGGTGGATGGATACCGGTTATCCCCGAAATGATGATAGATAAAGATAGTAACGTCCCCACCGGTTCCGGCAAGTTTTATCTCCTCGACCGATGAAGCGGCAAAAACGTTAGAAGCCGGCAGCAGCCCGCTTAAAAAAAAGACGGCGCACAAAAGGCCGGCTGACAAAATCCTGAAAATACGCTGCGAAACAACCGACATAACCACCTCAGTTAAGGCTGGAAATCCTTATTTGCCCAAATCCTTTCATCGCAAGATGGGTCGATGCAAGAATACAATGGTCGTAAATCTGCAACTGATTACTGTTTATCACGCTGGCAATATCGGCAATGTAATCGCCGCGTCGTTCCGAATAATAAAGAAGCCCGTTGACAAGTTCAAGTGAATCCATGGAATCAACCCTAAGCTGCCGCAGATAACTGTAAGCGGAAACTCTGTTCAGCATCAGAATATACGCCCTGACCGACTCCAGTAACGACTCGTAGATTGCAACCTTATGGACCTTGCCAACCTCACGGTCGGCCGGGGTAATCCCCTTTTCACCCCAGGTCCAGATCCCAAACAGATTGTTGCCTTCAAGGGCAAACCTGGATCCTCCCCAGGAAGACTCCAACGCCCCCTGGGCAAGCACCAGGCTGACCGGGACAACATTAACTCGTTTAAGCAGTTCGGCAACTTTAGCGGTGCGGTACTTTTGACAAATGGTCTTCAGGAAATATATCTCATTGCGGGTCAAACCTTTCTGCCAATGCAGCTCTTCTCCATCAAACAAAAAACGTTTAACCGGAACCGATATTTTTTGCATGATTAACTGCAGCGCCGCACGTTCATCCTCAATCTCGGCCAAGGCGACCAGGGCCACCGGCAACAAGGTGTGAATAAAAGCCTTTTTCTGGGTAATAATATCAAGATCGGAAAAATCGCAAGGCAAACGACTGATGAGCAAGGGTTTAATTTCGGAATATGCCCCCACATCCCACAAATCGTTGGACTGGAGCTTGCTGACTAAATCGTGCCGCGAATCAACTTCAACCAGGGGGTAAGATTGAGTGCGACGAGAGAAATCAAATAAGTCTTCAACCGGCGGCTTCAGGTAGACAACCATCAGAAAAAAAAGGACCAGGGTAACCCCGACCACCAGATGAACCATATCCGGATCTGCGGGATAACGACCAAAAACTACAGGCTTATCTTCGTCAAGGCTTGCGTTCATATTTATGACCGATGATCAAGGGTTGAGAAGAGTAGTTAAATCCCGGACCGAATCTGACTCCAGCGCATCCTCTCTGTCAATTACGCTCTCGTTACTGACCAAGGATGATGCTCATCTAACCTCTTAAAAAAAAATTAACACAAACCTTGATGATTTAACAATTGCCACCGGATAAATCAATCAAAAGATCAACTATTAAAACTTAACTTAAAGGTTAATATACCACATAATGGGCAAAACCAAAATGATTACACCATATCTTGTTTAACAAACTTATTGGCAACAGCTGAATTGCCTTGTAATATTAAATAGTTCATCCTGAATTTATAATTTTGCCCTTTAATTATTTTTCAACAAAGAGGAACTCCAATGCTACGCACACTGACCTTTCTTTTAACAACATGTACCCTTTGCCTGATCAGCCTCAGCACCCTGGCCGCAGAAGGCGCGCCCAAAAAAAATATTATCATGGAAACCACCATGGGCACCATTGAAATCAAGCTCAACGACAGCAAAGCCCCGGTCACCGCGGCCAACTTCAGACGGTATGTGCGGGAGGATTTTTTTAACGGGCTGATCTTCCATCGGGTTATTCCCGGGTTCATGGTCCAGGGCGGCGGTTTTGAGCCGGGAATGGATGAAAGACACGGCCATGCGCCGATCATTAACGAAGCGGACAACGGCCTGAAAAACAAAAGAGGCACCCTCTCCATGGCCAGAACCAGTGACATCAACAGTGCGTCCTGCCAGTTTTTTATCAACGTGGCCGACAACGCTTTTCTGGACCACCGGGACAAAAATCCCGCGGATTACGGCTATGCTGTTTTTGGGGAAGTGGTCGAAGGAATGGAGGTTGTTGATAAGATTGTCGCCTCCCCCACCACCTCGATCGGCTATTATCAGGATGTGCCGAAAAAGGATGTGCTAATCTTGAAGGCCTACGAAAAAGAATAAGGCAGACAACCCCCTCTTATTCTTTTCCTTCCTTTTCAGCCGGGGCATCCTTTTTGAACAGCCCCGGCTGAACCTCCGCCTCCGGCGTTGCAGGCGTCCCGGCCGGCAGCTCGGCAATCCGGCGGACCACCCGGGACGACACCCTTTTGCCTTGGGCGGCGGCCCCTTTGATCAGAAACTCATCCAAAGCATAATCAACATAATTATGGCGGGCTCGTTTGGCCGGGGCCAGATGGACCCTGATCCGGCCACCATCGCCCACGGTCAGATAAAGAATCTCCGAACGCTTGTGTTCGGTAAAGAGGTGATATTCTTTTTCCAGAATAAATTTAGGGGTATAAAAACGCTTGGCATAACAAAGGCCCTGCTCGCCGTCGCGATAAACGACATTGAAGACAACCTTCTCTTCAACCTTGCCGACCCAAAGAAGATCATGGCCGACAAAAAGCTTATCCGCTACGTTAATCACCTTGTACAGGCCATTTTTGTAGATAAGCAACAGCTTGTCATACTCGGAGCAAGCAAAAGAAGGATCATCACTGCCGACCTTGACCAGATGGCCGAGAAATCCGGCCTCCCGATCATAACCAACGATAAGGTTGGAGATGGCTACCTTGCGCACCTCAACCTCGCTGAAGGTGCTGATCTCGGTGCGCCGCGGATACATGTGGCCATAACGGGTCAGCAGATCGTCGAGAAAGGAGATGGTGAAACCCACCATATCCTTGAGGTACTTTTCAACAGCCTTGATATTGGCGCGAACCGCGGTTATATCCTTGCGCTTCTTATCGAGATCATAACGGGAGATCCGTTTGATCCTGATCTCCAGCAGCCGTTCAATGTCATCCTTGCTAACCGCCCTGACCAGCTTTTCCTTGTAGGGCTCAAGGGCAAGGTCAATGGTCTCGATAACTTCCTTAAAGCTTTTACACTCCTCAATCTGTTTGTAAAGGCGCTCCTCGATAAAAATCTGCTCAAGCAGATGGGCGTGCAACTTCTCTTTTAAGCGGCCGAGCTCGATATTAAGTTCTGTTTCAAGATCACGCACCAGCTTTTCAGTGTTGTAGCGCAGCACCTCGCTTACCGTGAGCACGGCGGGATTGTTGTTGATGATCACCGTCAGGTTGGGACTGATGGGAACCTCGCAGTCGGTAAAGGCGTAGAGGGCCTTAATGGTGTCTTCAGCATAGATCCCCCGTGCCAGCTTGATCTCAATCTCCACCTCTTCGGCGGTATAATCGTTGATACTCAGGATCTTGAGCTTGCCGGCCCTGGCGGCCTTTTCCACACTTTCAATCAACGATTCAGTGGTGGTGGTATAGGGGATCTCTTTGATGGTAATGGTTTTCTCGTTTTTTTCCTCGATGCGGGCCCGGCATTTAATCCGGCCATTGCCGTCTTCATAGGAAGAGACATCCAGAAAGCCTGCCTGCTGAAAATCGGGATATAATTCGAATTCCTCGCCACGCAGGATCTTCTTCTGGGCCTCGAGCAGTTCACAGAAGTTGTGGGGCATGATCTTGGTGGCCATGCCCACCGCAATGCCCTCAGCCCCCTGCATGAGCAGAATCGGAATTTTGGCGGGCAGGGCGACCGGTTCCTTCATCCGGCCGTCATAGGAATCGACAAACTCGGTGATATCCTTGTTGAACAACACCTCCCGGGCCAGAGGCGAAAGCCGACACTCGATATAACGGGCCGCGGAAGCATTATCGCCGGTAAAGATGTTGCCGTAATTGCCCTGCCGGTCGATGAGATAGCCTTTGTTGGCCAGATTGACCAGGGCGGCAAAGATCGAGGCGTCGCCATGGGGATGGAGTTTCATACAGTCGCCCACCACATTGGCAACCTTGTGGAACCGGCCGTCATCCATGTTATGCAGGGTCTGCAGGATGCGCCGCTGTACCGGCTTCAGGCCGTCGGCAACGTCAGGGATGGCCCGTTCCCGGATGACGTAGGAGGTGTAATCCAGAAAGTTATCATCGAAAAGCTTATGCAGCTCGCCGTAGTTCGCGGTATCCATTATACAACCACCAGATGATTCATGATATATTCCTTCCGATCAGGGGTATTCTTGCCCATATAGAAGGAGAGCAGTTTGGGGATCTCGCTCAAGGTGTCGATATTTACCTGCTGCAGCCGCATATCCGGGCCGATGAACTGCTTGAACTCCTTGGGCGAAATCTCACCCAAGCCCTTAAAACGGGTGATCTCCACCTGTTTGTGGGCTTTGCCGGCCAGTTTCTTCTCGGCCGCCGCCCTCTCCTTGTCGGAATAACAGTAAATGGTCTCAACCTTGGTCCGCACCCGAAAAATAGGGGTCTCCAGGATATAAACATGGCCGCGCTTGACCAACGACTCGAAGAAATGCAGGAAAAAAGTAAGGAGCAGATTACGGATATGCAGACCATCGACATCGGCGTCGGTGGCCAGGATCACCTTGTCGAACCGCAAATCCTCGACCGAATCTTCAATATTCAAGGCCCGCATCATATTGTACATCTCGTCATTCTTGTACAACAGGGCCATGGCCTGGCCGTAGACATTCATCGGCTTGCCCTTGAGGGAAAATACGGCCTGCAGCATGGGATCACGGGAACTGACAATGGAGCCGGAGGCGGACTGGCCCTCGGTGATAAAGAGCATGTTCTGCCGATCCTGGTCGGAGGGGTTGGCGGAAGATGGGTGGTATTTGCAATCCTTGAGCTGGGGAATCTTAAGCGCCACCTTCTTGGCCTTGGCCTTGGCCTCTTTCCGTACCCCCTGCAGCTCTTTGCGGATCTTGGCGCTCTGCTGGATCTTGGAGATTATAATCTCGGCCAACTCAGTGTTTTTATAGAAAAAATCACAGACAAAATCCTTGACCTTGTTGACGATCTCTCCCCGGATATCGGTATTGCCAAGCTTGTTCTTGGTCTGGGACTCGAAAATCGGATCTTTCACCTTAAAGGCAAGCGCCCCGACCACTCCTTCCCGCACATCCTCGCCGGTAAATTTCTTGCCGGAAAAATCATTGACCCCCTTGAGGATCCCTTCCCGGAAAGCGGACAGATGGGTGCCGCCTTCATTGGTATAGGTACCGTTGACAAAGGAAAAATAAGCCTCGCCATAGCCATCGGTATGGGAAAAGGCGAATTCCAGGGTGTTATCCTTGAAGTGAATGGGCTCGTAAAGCTGGGTGCCGTTGATCTCTTTGTCCAGCAAATCGAGCAGACCATTTTTCGAAAGGAAACATTCATTATCAAAATAAAGTTTGAGCCCGGCATTAAGATAAGCGTAACGCCAGAAACGCTTCCTGATAAAATCAGGGTTATAACTGAAATCGACAAATACATCCGGATCGGGTGAAAACCTGATAAGGGTGCCGTTCTTTTCAGTGGTCTCCCCCTTTTCTTCCCGCTGCAGCTCTCCGCCGACAAACTCCGCTTTGGCAAAGAGACCGTCACGGTAGGAGGTAACCTCGAATTTCCGGGAAAGTGCGTTAACCGCCTTGGTGCCGACCCCGTTAAGGCCTACCGAAAACTGAAAGACATCGGTATTATACTTGGCGCCGGTGTTGATAACCGACACGCACTCAACCAGCTTGCCCAGGGGGATGCCGCGGCCGAAATCCCGCACCGTGACGACGCCGGCTTCGCTGACGCTGACATCGACCCTTTTGCCGACCCCCATGATGAATTCGTCAATGGAGTTATCGACAACCTCTTTCAAGAGGATATAGATGCCGTCATCCGGATGAGAGCCGTTGCCGAGACGGCCGATATACATCCCCGGCCGCAGCCGGATGTGCTCGAGCGAACTAAGGGTTTTGATCTTACTTTCGTCGTAAGTTGCCGTTTGGTCGGTAATATTTTTAGTCATTTAATAGCAGGATTGTTAAAGAAAAAAATCACCCGAGGGGCTGTTGACCAAGATGGTTTCAATCTGTATATCGCTCTTTTGGGTCGTCTGCAACATAATTTACCAAACTCTTCGGCCCGGACCGAATGGCCCCTGATCTATATTGTATTTTTTGCCGTTGCCGCAAAGCGGGCGGTGATATATGGTAACAAGGTATTCAACCAGCTCAAGCTAGTCTAATAATCAATGTTATTTTTCAGATAGCAAAAAGGAGTTCCCCATGGCCGATGAACTGAACCAGCAGTTGGGCTCAGCCGAGATATTTTGGAATCTTACCGATCTTTATAACAGCATCGAAGATCCTAACGTAAACGAAGACATCGCCTGGTGCGAACAGGAGGCGGTTGCCATAAAAACAGAATCCGCCGGCACCGTGGCGAACCTCTCTGCCCAAGGTCTTATGGCCCTGGTTACTCGTCTTGAAAAACTTGAAACCCGCCTCGGCAAGCTGTCCACCTTTGCCTTTCTAAACTTCACCACCCAGACCCAAAATGCCGCGGCAGGCGCCTTTTTACAAAAATTAAAGGAGGCGGGCAGCCGCATCAGCCGGGAAACCGTTTTTTTCGAACTGGAATGGAGCAGCCTGGCCGATGAAAAATGCCAAGAACTTTTAGCCGATAAGACCCTGACCACCTATCTCCATCATTTAACAAGCATGCGCCGCTATGCCAAACACCTGCTCAGCCAGACCGAAGAGACCCTGCTCATCGAAAAATCCCCGGTCGGCCGCGGCAGTTGGACCAACCTTTTTGATAAAGTCATGGGCCACTTGAAATTCGGCGAGCAGCAGCGCTCCGAGGAAGAGGTGCTCACCGACCTCTACAGCCCTGACCGCGAGGTGCGCAAGCAGGCGGCCACCGAACTGACCGAGGGCCTCAAAAGCCAGCTGCACATCCTGACCCACATCTTCAACACCCTGCTCGCCGACAAGATGATCGACGACCGGCTCAGGAAATATCCGTCATGGGTCAGCTCCATGAATCTGTATAACGAACTAAACGACAACTCGGTCGATATCCTGATTGCGGCGGTTACTTCCCGTTACGACATCGTGCAGCGCTATTATAAAATGAAGGCCAAGCTTTTGGCCCTGCCCGAACTCACCGACTATGACCGCTACGCCCCCCTGCCCCACCTGCCCACCGAGACCGTGGCCTGGCCCCAATGCCGGGAGATGGTGCTGACCGCCTTTAGAGATTTTTCGCCAAAGATGGGGGAGATAGCCGAAAACTTTTTCTCCAAACAGTGGATCCATGCCCCGCTCATGGAAGGCAAACGGGGGGGCGCCTTTGCCCATCCCTGCGTGCCGGAGGTGCACCCTTACGTCATGGTCAACTACACCGGCAGCCTGCGTGACATCTCCACCGTTGCCCACGAGCTGGGCCATGGCGTCCATCAGTTTCTGGCGGCCGAGCGCGGCTATTACAACAGCTCCACAACCTTGGTTCTGGCGGAAACCGCCTCGGTTTTTGCCGAGCTGCTGCTCTTTAATTCTCAACTCAATCTGCTGCAAGACGAAGCCGGCAAAAAAGCCTTTATCTGCCAGAAACTGGAATCAATCTTTGCCACGGTGTTCAGGCAGGTATCAATGAATCGCTTTGAAAATCTTGCCCATAACGCCAGAAGAGAGGCGGGCGAGCTTTCGCACCAACAACTATCCGAACACTGGCTCTCGACCCAGCGGGCCATGTTTGCCGACTCGGTCAAGCTGCGGGATGATTATGCCATCTGGTGGTCGTACATCCCCCACTTTCTGAGCACCCCGGGCTACGTCTACTCCTATGCCTTCGGCGAATTGCTGGTGCTGGCCCTGTATGATCTTTATAAAAAGGATAGCGAATCATTTGTGCCGAAATATCTTGAGCTATTGGCGGCCGGGGGATCCAAGTCTCCTTACGAACTGGTCAAACCGTTCGGCGTAGACCTGGACGATCCATCCTTCTGGCAGGGAGGCCTTAACACCATCGACGAAATGCTGCGGCTGGTCGAGGAATAAAAATATTAAGTGTGGTCATCCAATAAAAACTTGAGGGATTCGGCTAACGCATTTAATTGCTCATTAACCGCGGCATCAAAATCCTGATCCCTTGCCCTGATCTCCCCTTTTTCCAGCCTGCCGGCCAAGGCCGCCAGCTGATCAAGACCGAGCAGGGCAAGGGTACCTTTCAAGGTATGCGCCGTTGCGCTGAACTCTTCCTTATTGCCCTGGGCCAGTTGCTCACCCCCTTTAGTCAAATGATCGACCAAGGTTGCTTTGGCGGCCGTCATAATCTTGTCGATTTTTTCCGAATCCATCTTATAGGTATCCTGTAATCGCTTGCGCAGCATCGCCTCATCAACAACGGCTTTTACGCGCCCGCCATCACCCTCTTCCTCGATCTGAACAAAGATCGCCTCCGCCGACCGGGCATGGGCGACAAGATATTTGGCAAGCATTATAAAAAGATCATTGGGTAAAAAAGGTTTTGAAATATAATCATCCATGCCGGCCTCAAGGCATTTATGCCGGTCTTCATTCATGGCATGGGCGGTCATGGCGATAATAGGAATATGGTCGTACTTATGATCCAAGCGGATCCGCCTGGTTGCTTCCAAGCCATCCATACCCGGCATCTGCACGTCCATCAGGATAATATCAAAAACTTCATCCAATTTTTCAAGGGCCTCAAGTCCGTTATTGGCCAGCTCTACAACCATTTCCGCTTCGGATAAAACTTCTTGGGCAACCAACTGATTAAACCGATTATCCTCGACCAGTAACACTCTGCGACCCTTGAGGAGTTCCGCCACCGCCCCCTGTTTGGGATCATGTCCTGATTTTTCCGCCACCGGCTGCTGAAAAAGAAGCGCCCGAATGTTATCCAACAAAATCTCCAAGGTGATCGGCTTATAAAGAAAGGCGCTGATCCCGGCTTGTCTTGCACGATGCTCATCAAACTCTTTGCCGTAGCCGGTCAAAATTATTATCGGTGTAGCGGCCAGCTGAGGAATTGCCCTGATTTTCCTGGCGGTGCTGATCCCATCTTGCTCCGGCATCACCAGATCCATGATAATCATGTCAAAATTAAAGCCATGGGCCACTTTTTCCCGCAGTATTTTTAACGCTTCACTGGGCAAGGTGGCGCCACAGACACCGGCGCCGGTCATTTGCAGGGATTCTTCCATAAGATGGATAAAAGGCAACTCATCATCGACAACCAAAAAGTTTTTACCGGAAAATTCACCGACGATCATGTCCTCGATCACGCTTTTCTGGACGCCGAATAACAGTTCAAATGAAAATGTGCTCCCCGCTCCAGGCGTACTTTCAACCTCGATCACGCCCCCCATCAGCCCGACTAGTTTTTTACAAATCGATAACCCGAGACCGCTTCCCCCATGATTACGAGTCATCGAGCCATCGGCCTGAACAAATTCATCAAAAATATTGGCAAGCTTTGCTTGATCAATACCGATGCCGGTATCGGTTACGGCAAAATGCAATAAAATTTCCTCTTCCGATTGTTTTTTACTCGAAATAGACACCAATACTTCGCCATGTTCGGTAAATTTTATGGAATTACCGACCAGATTAACCAACACCTGCCCAAGACGGAGGGGATCGCCTTGCAACAGGGGCGGCACGACTCCGGTGACATCAACGCTGAACTTAAGGTTTTTCTCCCTGGCCTTTTCCTTAAACATCCCGTTGAGATTTGCCAGGATCTCATGGAGGTTAAAATCTATTTTTTCGATGGCCAGCTTGTTGGACTCAATCTTTGAAAGATCCAGAATATCGTTAATAATCGCAAGCAGAGAATTACTGGAAGCCCTGATCATTTCTAGATATTCCCTGATCTTAGGGGTTATCGTTTTCTTGAGGGCAAGGCTGGTCATCCCGACAATGGCGTTCATCGGCGTGCGAATCTCATGGCTCATATTGGCCAGAAATTCGCCCTTATAACGATTCGATTGCTCGGCGTGCTCCTTGGCTTTGAGTAAGTCAACCTCTATCTTTTTCTGTTCAGAAATGTCGACGATGACCCCATCAAGCCATCTCACTTCATTATCGTCCTCATATACGCCGCGCCCGTTTTCACGAACCCATCTGATCGAGCCATCGGCATGGAGAATGCGATATTCAACCGCGTAAGATTTATGCACGGCAAGCCCATGGGCAATCGCCTGTTCAACCCGCGGCAGATCCTCGGCGACAATCAGGTTATCGTAAACCAATCCGCCAGCCCCCAAATAACGGTCAGGTGCATATCCGGTAAGTTCTTGACTCATGTTACTGATGTGCACCATGGGCCGGGGATGATTTGCCCCGCATCGGAAAACAACGCCGGGGATATTCTGGACCAGGGTCCGATACCGTCTCTCTTTTTCGGTTAATTTCGCCAGGATGGGCCCGGTTATCCGGAAAAACAAAATCGTGCCCAGGCTGATAAATAAAAAGGCGATGGCGCCACAGATCCATGCCGTTTTAAAAAAAGGGGCCTGAATCTCGGCAAGATCCTTTTTTACGACAATGCCGAGATTGATATCATTGATCGGTTCATAGGCGGCCAGCACCATTTCCCCGCGATAATCAAGAGCGGTAATGACTCCGGATTTACCCTGCAAGGCAAGCTGCATTGGCACGGCCAGCAAAGAGCCAACGGCAACTTGCGACAAATTATCACCGGCTGCTTTGTTCTTTTGGTGGGAGTGGAGAAAAACTATCCTGCCTTTCTCCGATTTGGCGAAAACAAATTCTCCGGTAGCACCGAATCCGTTTAACCGAGTATGGGCATCCATAATCTGGCTGACGGTTGCCGCGATTGGACCATTAGCAAAATCACTGCTGTACAACTTATCAAAACGCGCAACCGCTTCGATCAGGCGGGCCTGACTTTGCGCATACTGCCGAAGACACTCCCGTTCATCATGATAAGCGGTCCGGTAGAGCAGTAATATCGAGACCCCACCAATGATGATGGAAATCGACATCATGATACAAACCAACAGCAAGATCCTTTTTCGCTCGTTCATCCACTTCCCGGCCCAAATCCCCTTACTGCACGGTTGCAAAGAGAATCGGCAAAACTTTTTTAGAGGTATAATTCAAAGAATTAATCCGGCTGAACTTCATGATGTATATATTTTCATGATGGAACAAAATAAGCAAAATAGTCAAGCGGCGATGAAGGATAATAAAAATCACGCTAAAACAAACTGTAACCGGGCTCATTTTGAATTGTGGTGCAAAACCCTTCCAACCACCCGCCCCAGCTCGTCCTTAAGGATAGGCTTCATGATATATTCCCTAATCCCCATAAGTTTGGCCTTTTCATCATTAATGGCCTCACTGAAACCGGTACAAAGGATCACCGGCAATCGGGGACTAATTTCAAGGAGTTTCCGGGCCAACTCATCCCCTTGCATATTGGGCATTGCCATGTCGGTTATAACCAGTTGAAATCGGTCCGGATCATCCCTGAAGTCGGCCAGCGCCCGCCTGCCGTCGGTATAGGTTTCAACCGTGTACCCAAGCAATTCCAGCATCAGTTGCACCATTTCCCCCACAACCTGTTGATCATCCACCACCATTATAGTTTCATGGCCACGGGGAAGATCTGAATTTTCAGCCCCGTCGGCAACCTCATCCCCGTCCTTGACGGCACCGGCCACATAACAAGGGAGATACACCTTGAAGGTGGCGCCTTTCCCCTTTTCACTGTTAACCATGATATGACCGCCAAGACTTTTCACAATGCCGTGCACCACCGACAAGCCCAAGCCGGTCCCGTCGCCCTGGCCCTTGGTGGTAAAGTAGGGATCAAAAATCTTATCCATAACCCACTGCTCCATCCCATGGCCGGTATCGCTGACTTCAAGCTTCAAATAAGAGCCAGGGGCAAGCCGCAGTTTCATCCAAAAATCATCATAGCCAAGGTCAACCTTGGAGAGACTAACCTCAAGAACACCGCCGCCATCATCCCGCATGGCATGATAGCCATTGGTGCAGAGGTTCATAACAATCTGGTGGATCTGGGTCGGATCGGCAAGTACCGACCCGCATTGCGTATCAATGTTTTGCTTGATTTCAATGGATGCGGGCAGCGAAGCCCGGATAAACTTCAGCGCCTCTTTGATTTCCAGATGAATTTCAAACGGAAAGAGCTTATTGGAAGAATCACGGCTGAAGGTAAGGATTTGCCGGACCAGATCCTTCGCCCGGTTGCCGGCCTTGACGATCTGCGCCGCGTTTTCAGCGTCTAGCCCGCCGACGGGAAGATTGTCGGCAAGCATTTGCCCGTAACCGATAATGGGGGTAAGCATATTGTTAAAATCATGGGCAATGCCGCCGGCCAAGGTACCGATGGCCTCCATCTTATGCACCTGGCGCAGTTGACCCTCAAGTCGCTCTTTTTCTTCGGTAATCTGCTGACGGTTGCTAATCTCCTCTTTTAATAAAAGATTAGCCTCGCCGAGTTCATGGGTCCGCTCGGCAACCCGTTTTTCAATCTCGTCGTAGGCATTACGCAATCCGTCCTCGGCCTGGTCTCTTTCTATGATTCGTTTTTTAAGACCTGAAAAACCCACCCAAACCCCGACCAGACCAAGCGCCCCCAGAACAAGATGGACGAGCCAGATCTTGAGAATATGGTCATTAATCAAAGCCTGGAATGGTTCGGTGGCCACCGTGATCCCCAAGCCGCCCTGGACATCACCGACCTGATATCCCTGCTGGATATGACAACGCAGGCAAGACTCTTCCGTATAAAAGGGGCGCATGAAACGAAACACCCGCTTGCCGTCGGCTTCAACAAACTCGCTTACCTCTTTTTGGCCGGTCGAAAGTAAACGCAGAGCCCTTGTTTCCCACTCATCCGCCAGATTACCCGGCCGGATCGGTTTAAGGCTCGCCATATGGCCGATGATGGCATACTCCTGGGAAACCAGCTCATAAACCTGCCTGGTCATATAGGAAGGATTGATCAAGGTGAGCATAACCCCGGCAGGAGTGGCGATATTCTGATCGGGAATGCCCAGTTGTTCAAGATATGGATTGGGCGGCGTTTTGTCGTCGATCCGGGCGTAAACCCCACCATGCTCGGCATTCCATCTTCGATATAAAATATCTTTTTGATAATTGATTCTCGCAATATGGGTTACCAGTTCGCACAATTCACCCTTGTGATTAATCAGATTGCCGACAAGAGAAAGGGCAACGACGATCAACCAGCAGACCACCAGAGCCAAGGTGTACCTGCGAAGTTGAGGCAACCCGAACATCGTTTTTTTATCCGGACATAACTGATCTTCGGTCACGGGAAAATCCTTTCCTGCATTGATCGCATTAAGCCAAAAGGCCAAACAGAAATCTCTACTATTATTAGTTAGATCATATCAATTTAAAAAACTAAATTCAAACAAGTTACTTTAACAAAATCCTGCAATCGGCCACCGAACAGCCTTGCCCATCCTCATGAACGATCAAGGGGTTGATGTCGAGCTCGGCAATGGCGGGATGATCAGTGGCCAGCATGGAAAGCCTTAGCAGACAGCGTTCGAGTTCGGCCTGATCACTGATCGCCGCACCCCGGGCCCCGTTCAACATGGGAAAGGCCTTGATCGACCTGATCATGTGCCGGGCGCCGTTTCGGCGAATCGGGGCCAGCCTGAAACTGACATCCTTAAAAATTTCCACGAAAATCCCGCCCAGGCCAAACATGATGAGAGGACCAAAACTGGGGTAACGCTTGATCCCGAGAATCACCTCTACCCCCTTTGCCGCCATCTGCTGCACAAAAACCCCTTGGATGACGGCCTGGGGGATCTTGTGGCGAACCGAGTCAACAATGGCTCCAAAGGCCGCGGCCGCCTCGACGCCGGTGGCCACCCCGACCCGCACTCCGCCGACATCCGACTTATGGACAACCTGGGGCGAAACAATCTTCATCGCACAGGGGCCGAACTCCGCTACCGCGGCGGCAGCCTCCTCCGGGGTGGTGGCCAGCCGGGAAGGCAAGACCGGAAAGCCGTAAGCCTCAAGGATTTCATTGCCCTCCACCTCGCCAAGATACAATAGCCCGCCATCCAGGGCCTGCTTGATAATTGCGGCGGCCCGCTTGCGATCAACTTGCAACTCAAACTCGCGCAGGTGCTGGCGCCGCAACCACTGTGAGTAGTGATACAATGCGCCCATGGCACGAGCCGCGCCTTCGGGAAAAGGATAATGGGGGATCCCGTTCTGCTCCAGAATCTCCACCCCCTTGGAAACATCGAGCAGCCCCATGAAAGAGGCCACCACCGGTTTGCCGCTGCGCAGGGCCAGGGCCGGAATGATGGCCGCGGTTTCTTCGATCTCGGTCATCGACTGCGGGGTCAGGATAAAGATGACCCCGTCGACATTCTCATCGTTGAGCACCGCGGCCAGCGCGACCTGGTAACGATCGGAACGGGCATCGCCGATCACGTCGATCGGGTTATGAATATTGGCGGCCTTGGGCAGATGGCTGGCCAGTACCTCCCGGGTGGCCTCATTGAGCTCGGCCAATTGCAAGCCGGCATGGATGGTTACATCGGTGGCAATAATGCCCGGGCCGCCGGCATTGGTGATAATGGCGATCCGATTGGACCTGGGCAGGGGCTGGGTGGCAAAGGCCAGGGCAAAATCAAAAAGCTCCTCCACGGTTTGCACCCGATAGACCCCGGACTGCTCGAACAACGCATTGTAAACGGCTTCGGAACCGGCCAGCGATCCGGTGTGGGAACTGACCGCCGCCGCCCCTTCCGCCGTGCGGCCCGACTTGACCGCCAGAATCGGAGTCGGCCGCGCGCCGCCGGTGATCTCCCGCACGGTTTCGATAAATTCGGCGCCGTGGCGCAGATCTTCGACATAGAGCATGATCACCTTGGTATTGGGATCCTCATGCAGATAACGGATCAGGGCAAGCTCACCGATATCAGCCTTGTTGCCCACGGAAATAAACTTGGAAAAACCGATATTCTTCTTGGCGGCAAAATCAAGCACCGCCGTACAAAGGGCCCCGGACTGGCTGATAAAGGCAATATTGCCGGGCTGCGCTTTTTGCCGGGCAAAGCTGGCGTTCAGCCTGATATCCTGATCGGTATTGATCAATCCCAAGCAGTTCGGACCGATCAACCGCATCTTATGGGCAAGACATATTGCCCGCAACTCCTCTTCCAGGGCCTTGCCCGCATCCCCGGTCTCCTTGAACCCGGCGGAAATCACCACCAGCCCCTTCACCCCTTTGCCGGCGGCCTCCCGGGCCACCTCAAGGGTGGCGGCGGCAGGCACGATGATCACCGCCATATCGACCTGATCCGCAATTTCGCTCAAGGAGGAATAGGCCCGTACCCCGCATACCGACTTGGTCTTGGGATTGACCGGATAAATAATGCCGGCAAAATTACCGTCGAGGATGTTTTTAAATACGGCCCGCCCCACACTGCCCGGCCGATTGCTGGCGCCGACCACCGCCACCGAAGCCGGGGCAAAAATAGCATCAAGGCCGCTGGCTGATGCGAAACTTTCAAGATTAACACTGGTTACATGGTTTACGGCCATAACTTCTCCTGTAGAAATAAACAACTCAAACCCATTAAGTTTAGAATGAAAACAACCCGCCGCTCAACCGCAGTTACGGTTATGGCTCATGGCATCAAGCCTGGTTATCAACTCGGCAAGCTCGACAACGGGCAGACGGCAAGTGAAATTTTCACAAAAATAGACCCGGGCCCGCTTTGGCCGGGGATCAATCCCATCCATAAACGCCAACCCCCGGGCCAGATACGCCTGCCCCTCGGCACCATCGGCCAGCAATAACGTTTTATCAGGCAAAAAACGTTTGCGGATCATGGCCAAGATTATCTCAAGATCGGCTTTGCCTTTGGTGCCGGCAACCACAATCTGCCTCGGATTAGCCCTGAGCAAGATGAGCGTCCCCAGCATCTGCGGCAAAAGCGTGGGATAGTCGTTCAAGCTCCGGCTGAAGGAATCAATGGTTTGCCTGGCGTAAGTCAGCCATTGCTCGTTCCCGATCATGCGGGATAACCGCAGCAGATTGGCGGCGGCCACCGAGTTGCCGGTCGGTTCGGCGCCGTCATAATCCGCCTTCATTCTAAGGGGCACCGAATCGGCGGCGGTATCGAAAAAACCACCGCCATCCTTGTCCTCAAATATGCGCAACTGTGTTTTGGTCAGCCGTTCGGCGAGCTTCAACCAGTCAATATCAAAAGAGGCCTCGTAAAGATCGAGCAAGCCGTTGACCAAAAAAGCATAATCATCAAGGACTGCCGCCACCCCGGCTTCATGATCGCGATAACGGCGAAACAGCAGATCTTGCGAACAATCATAAAGGTTGTCTTGGATAAATTTTGCGGTTTTTTGGGCGGCCTGCAGATAACGCTCTTCGCCCAGCACCTGAAAGGCACGGGCCAGGGCGCTGATCATATGCCCATTCCAGGAGGTGATTATCTTATCATCCAGATGGGGCCGGGGTCGGTTGCGGCGAACGGCAAACAATTGCGCCCTCGCCCGCTCGAGCAGCGCGGCCAGCTCATCCTCCGGCCGTTGAAAGCGGTGCGCTGTTGCTGCCAGGGGCTGGGCGACATAAAGAATATTTTTTCCGGTAAACTCCTTAAAATGATCATCCACCACATTACCGCCGGGCAGAACCCCGTAGTGATACTTGAAGATCTCGCCGAGCTCACGGCCCAGGACCGCATCGATCTCGGCATCGGTCCACAGGTAATATAGTCCCTCGCCATGTTTTTCGGAAACGGCGGACTCATTGCTGTCCGCATCCTCGGCCGCATAAAAACCTCCTTCGGCGCCGGTCAGCTCACGCAGGACATAATCCAATATATCCTGGGCCACATTGGCATAAAAAGGATCCTGACAGATCTGGAAGGCCTCGAGGTAGCTAATGGCCAGTTGGGCCTGATCGTAGAGCATTTTCTCAAAATGGGGAACCCGCCACTGGCCATCAACGGCATAACGGTGGAAGCCGCCGCCGACATGATCATACATCCCGCCCGCCGCCATCTTCCGCAGGGTGAACAAGGCCATGTTCAAGGCCTGCTCATTGCCGGAAACTTGCCGGTAGCGGAACAAGAAATTAAAAAGCGCGGGTCTGGGAAATTTAGGCGCCTTGCCAAAACCACCGTTAACCCCATCGAACTCTTCGGTGAGCCGGTGGTAGGCCTTATCAAAAACCTGATCATCCACCGCGCCGTCGCCTAGTCCCTCCCCACTTTTTTTAAGATGGCTGATAACCCCTTCCGCAGACTCCAGGAGATTATGGCGTCGATCCCGCCAGCCCTCATCAATTGCCTGCAAAAGATCGATAAAACCGATCATCCCTTCCCGTTGTTTGAGGGGGAAATACGTGCCGCCGAAAAAAGGTTTTCGCTCCGGGGTTAAAAATAGGGTCAACGGCCAACCGCCATGGCCGGTCATGGCCTGGACCGCCGCCATGTAAAGCTGATCGATATCAGGCCGCTCTTCCCGATCGACTTTGACACAGACAAAATTTTCGTTCAACAGAGATGCAACCAGATCGTTTTCAAAAGATTCACGGGCCATGACATGGCACCAATGACAGGTGGAATAACCGATGGATAAAAAAACAGGCTTGTCCTCTTCCCGCGCCCTGACAAAGGCCGCCTCCCCCCACGGCAACCAGGCCACCGGATTAAAGGCATGCTGCAAAAGATAAGGACTTTTTTCCGCGATCAGCTTGTTCGACGTTTTCCCAAGGCCAACTTGCCCCTCAAGAAAATCGGTAATGGTCGAATGGTTACCCATATCAGTTCCAGGCGAATCAGAGGTGTAAGAATCTGAAAAAATGAACTTATTAAGTGATTACCCCTAATCCTCTGCCACCTAAAGGCATGGCTGAAACTTGTCTTATGGGAGCCAATTTGTTCGCCAAAAAATTACATGATGGCCGATAACGCCTTGTTGTAACTCGCCAATCATTGTTCGCGGCAGAAGCCTCTCCAACGGAACCATCCTCGATCCGGCTGAAATTCGATGGTAATCAAAAATATTATACGCCTAAAAGCGTTTCAATATAACCTGTTTATTTATGACAATAATTGGCCGCAATTAATCCGTTGCCGGTAGTCCACTTGTTTTAAGCTGAAATTTCAAGGTTATTGAAGATTAACGATGATCCCCCAACTGATTTAAAAGAAATATTCGTCAGGCAATCTGTAGTCCGGCATGCTTGAAAATTATTTGGATACGGCCCGCAGAGTGGCGGCAAAGGCGAAAAATGGCGCGACCAGTAAGTTGGCCACAAAGAGACACTCTCTCTTAAATACAGAATCACTGGCAAGCATGACCAGCCTCGGGCTCAACTGATCGGCCAGCAATACGGTAATCAGCGGAAAAATAAGCAGCATCACCCCGGTTAAGATGAGTTCGGCCTTAATCAGCTTTTTACCGAAAATTTTAAGGGTATCAAAAACAACCTTGAGCTTTTGCATGTGATCAACCATGCTCCTGGCCGTATCAATATATGATAAGCCAAGTTTCTTTCGCTTCCTGGCCTCGCCAAGGTTTTCGCCGGCAACGGAACGCGCTTCCACCAGCTTTCTCTTGCCGGCAAGCAGGCAACCCTGAAATCTGCCGAAAAAACTTTTATACGGATAACCGTGCCAGTAGTTGTTAAATTTATCCCAGGTTAAAACGGCCTCATCGACCTGGCTATTCAACTCGTCGAGCTTGTTCTCCCGCAAGCGGGAACTGCCCATGCTCAACGCCTTGGACCTTTCGACAACATCAATTACATCGTAAAGACTCCTGCGGGCAAACTGTTCTTCAAGATTTACAAGTACCTTCAGATTGGTTTGCAGGTCCTCATCTTCACAGGCAAACCAATTTTTCAACTCCGCATAATCACTTTGCGCGGTGGCAAGGCTTTCACGGGCCTCCTTCTGTTTTACTTGCACCAGGGCCGACAGCATACTCTCGGTCATATCGGTGACCGGCATTAAGGCGGGATCAAAGAGGATGGCCATAAAATATTGCCGATCCCCCCCTGCCAGTTTTCGCAAAAGTTGCAATGCCTGTTGCCCTAGACCGTCATCAACCATGGTCTGAATTTTTCGGTAAAGCACCTCCTGGCAATCGATATAGAGATTGGCCACCGATTGGATGATTTCCTCTGCCTTCCAGGGATGGCCGGACAAACTGTGATAACGGGAGAGCAGCAGACTGATATAAATCTTTTCTTTTTCCGTACTCGCCATGCCGATCGCCAATTGCAGAAATTGGCCCATATCGGCCCAGCGGCCGCGTTCCAAAGCAATAAAGGCCTGGCCCACGGTGGCATAAAACTGCTTGCCGGCAATGGTCTGGTTCTCGACCACCATCAACTCATAGGCTTCCTTGTACTGACCGACCCGCAGGCAATCCAAGCCGGTATGCAGGTTGCGGCTGTCGATCTTGACCCGATCGATCTTGCCGCTGCCGTCCCAGGCGGGATGAACGGAAAAGGCGATATAACCCAAAAATCTGGCTTGATACACGAGATAGACATCAAAGTATGCGAGAAATACCTGCAGAGCCGGATGCTTACGAATTTCGGCAACACCGATATTTGAACCAAGCAGATCTTCCATCTTTTTCTGATGGGTGAATACCTTTTGAAAATGGGCGTCTATCTCTGAAAAAGGAAGATAACCCACCAACGAAATGCCCCTGGTTTCCATATCCATCATTTTGGTCGGGCATTTGGAAGGAACATGGTTGCTCATTCCGCAATAAAAGCACTCCTTATTGGTGCCTTGGCCGGCGAGATAACGGCTCGGCAAAAGTTTTTCCCTTTTAAGCTGACTGAGATCACCGGAAAAAGTAAGCCGGGCCAACCCCTCTTCCCCGTCAACAAACTGATACACCGGTAAATTTTTATCGGCAAACAGCTGAACCCATTGCAACTTGAGCACCCGGGTAACATAAAGAGCTTCAGCTTGCAGCGCACTCCAGAGGGACGCGGTGGAATCCCTGAACAGGGGCGGCGGTTCCTTCTTTTTATGCAGGTGAAAAATTACTTGGACAGGGATAGGCCCCCACTCTTGCTTCCATTTCTGTTTCTTGATCAGATCAAGGCTTTCCAAAAAAGAAACGAGGGCGGTATATGGATGATCATAGTCAAGGAGCAACAGCTCATCGGTACTGTCTTTGGCTTCCCTGCCGATCTGGATCAACAATTTCTTAAAGGAGATAAGAAAGTCAGGCCATTGTTTTTTGAGAATCTGCTCCCCTTGATACCTCAAGGGCCTGATCGCAAGAACGGCAGATTGGATTGATTCTTTCATTATGGAGTAAGGAGCACTTTGTTTAATGAACAGCTTTCAACTTTTCCAAGATGCTGTTCGCTTTATTGATATTGAGCAGGGCGCCATCATGTTCCGGATAGATCCGCAGGGTTTCTTGCCATTCGTTAATGGCATTCTGCAAATTTTCGTTCACATAAAATTTCACGCCCAGCCGATAATGAGTTTCGGCATCCCTTTGCCGGGTGGCGCGAATTTCATCCTCTAAGGCGTGCAGACCGGGGAAATTATCCTCGACATTCTCGAGGCTCGCCTGAGCCCCATCATAATCCTTAGCCTGCAGCTGATGCAGAGCAAATTCAAGATACGATCGGTTCAACAGCTGCGCAGCTTCACTTATAGTATAATCGTAGGTTAGCACCTCCTTGGCAAGTGAAATTGTCTGCTCATATGTTTTTGCCTGGAAACTTTTCTGTGCCCTGTCAAGGAGTTGCACCGGATCGACGGAGGGTTTGCGGGAGGCTTCAACCGGCAAAGACGGAAAGTGCAAGACCGTCCCCGGCACCAACGGTAAAGCGCTATCTTGGATATCATTAAAATAAGCAATGAGGAAGACATAATCCTTATTCTGATAATACCTCAAGGCCAGATTTTTCAAACTATCCCCCTCGGCAACCGGATGTTCATGAATTTTATTATCTTTTCTAAGGGCGGCCAATGCGAAAGAATTTTCCGGGTCATAGCGCAGGGCAATTAGTAATTGACGCTGCGCCGGCCCCACCTCTCCTTTCTTGTGCAAGGTCATGGCATCTTTAAAGTGATGCAGCGATTTTTCCCGGGCAAGCCGGTCCAGTCGCCTTATTTGCCCATCGGCTTCTTTATTTTCCGGAATGAGGGTATCTACCACTTGCCAATTGACCATGGCCTGCTGCAGCTCATCATCCTTTTCATGTTGAATGGCCCGATACCGGAAAGTATCGGCCAAATCAGACTTCGGAGGAAAATTAAGCGAGCTCCCCACACATCCGGTGCAGACAAAAAGCACTAGGACAACAACCGTTTTGTTAACCACGCTCCCAAAATATTCCATTACAAATCCCGCCGCTGAAAAACCACCAGGTTTCTCTTAAAATCATTAAGAGAATAATGGCCATAAATCACCGACCTGTTTACCTTGAAGGGATCAACGAAAAAAGGATTGGCCGCCCGGGTGACGGTTACGCCGCCGCGATAGCCCCGCTTTTGCAGATAAGCGATGACCAGGTCGTTATAGGCGCCATAGGGGTATGCTAAAAATCGTGGCCTATCGCCGAGCTTGGTTTCAATGGTCTGTTCGGCCTCTTCGATTTCTTTACGAACCGATGAAAAATACCGGCTGAAACTTTCGGTCTCATTCGGTCCGTTCAGATTTTGATGAGACCGGGTGTGGGATTGAATATCCACCCCATTTTCAGCCATCTCCCGAAGTTGCTGCCAGTTAAGACATTTTTCCTTACTTATAAAATCCGTATAAAGAAAGACCGTGGCCGGATAGCCATATCTCTTCAAGATGGGATAAGCTATTTCATAGAGTGAACACCAGCCGTCATCTATGGTAATAACCACGGATTTTGCCGGCAAAGGCTTTTTCAGCTCGATAAAATCATACAATCGATCGAGACTGACCACCGTATAGCCCTGATCTTGCAGAAAACGCATCTGTTGCTCAAAATCCTGTTGCCGGACAAACATTTTTTTACTGCTCTGATCCCTGGTAAATCCGTGGTAAACAAGAACAGGCACCACCTGATATCCATCTTTATACAAACCGCCGCGGTTTAAATTAAGGGGAACAACCAATTGCCGCCCCGGCCAGAAAAGGGAAGTTTGGTTAAACTCCTCAATGATTGGCCCATATGAAGAATCGCCAAGATAACGGGCGGCAAGGGAGGCCGAAGTATCCCCCAACCCGGCGCTGGTCACCACAAAATCTTTGGTCTGTTGAGTAACCACGCAGCCACTCAACAAAAAGATCAGAAAAAAAACAGCTATCCCCAGGCGGCATGGCGACCGGTATGTTTTTTTGAATTTAAGCCAAGCCATTTTCATCCTGCAGCCCCAAAACCTTATGGATTCTTATCGGGTTGGCCTTACCTTTAATCGTTTGCAAAGGAAGGGTTTGGGCATCAATGCGGTCGGCCAGATGGTCGAACACGCTGTCACTGATGATGATCTCTCCCGGCCCGGCGAGATCATTCAGGCGAGACGCGACATTAACCGTATCGCCGATAACCGTATATTCCATTTTATCCAAAGAGCCGATGTTCCCGGCGACCAGCGGCCCGGCATTGATGCCGATGCCGACCGCGGCCAACAGCGGGTTGCCGGCTCCGGCAAGCTCATGAAATTTACGCCGCATATCCAGGGCGGCGAGAACCGCTCGTTTAATATGGTCTTTTGCTGAAGCAGGGACACCGAACACGGCCATCACCGAATCACCGATAAATTTATCCACATAGCCGCCGTGGGCATGGATTGCCTGGGTGGCAATCTGGAAGAACTCGTTTAACCCCTCGATAACCTCTTCAGGGCCGGTGGTCTCGGCGTAAGCGGTAAAGCCTCGGATATCGGCAAACAGGATAGTCGCATACTCCCGCCGTCCCTTCACCCATTGGCACTCAGGGTTTTCTATTATCATATCAAGCACCTGAGCGCCAACGTACTTGCCGAATGAATCCTGGATAAGAGATTTAAGCCAAAGTTGGTTGCTCATCAGATTAAACGACAAGGCCAGATCCTGGAGTTCGTCATTACGACCCAGGTCAACCCTGTGCTGATAATTGCCCCTGCTTATCTCCCGGGTGGCATTTACTAAAAAACCGATCGGCCGGGTAAAACGCAGGCCAAGCCCGGTTGCAATCAGCCCGCTTAACACAATGATCACCAAGGTCATCAAGATGATGATTTTACGTTCTTTCCTAACGAGCTCATTGATGAAATCGATGGAAAGCCCAACATGAACAACCCCAAGCTTTTTTTCCTGAAATATAACCGGGGAGGTCAAATTAAGAACCGTTTCACCAGCAACGTTGAGATAGTTGAAATAGGTAATGGAACCGGCTTGTTTTCCCTGACCGCCGGCAGGAAAACCGGCAAAAACCGCGCCTATTTGGGTATGGTCGGTATGGGCCTTAATCTGACCGTCGTTCGCTAAGATCATCGCATAAAGATGCCCATTCACGGCAGTGGCGCCTTTAATAACGGTATTCAAGCGCAGCACATTGTTTTCGATCAGCGGGATAGCGGCATTGTTGTTAAAATAGTTGAGACTGACCATGCCGAGCTGCACGGTTTGACGGTAAAGCTGATCACGTTGCCGTTCAAGCATCAGATAACTGAACAAGGTCGTCACCAACACGATAATCAATGTTGCCGTGATAAAAAGCTGGGCGCCGATGGTCATCCGCGGTGCAACCAACCTTT
>DUZU01000027.1 GCA_013349285.1 Deltaproteobacteria bacterium
ACCGCGGTCAGGCCGCCGATGGTCACGCGGTCCCCAACCTCGACATGGCCGCCGAGGGTGGCGGCATTGGCCATGATGACATGGTTGCCGACAATACAGTCATGGGCGACATGGGTATAGGCCATGAGCAGATTATTATTGCCGATGGTCGTTACCCCATGCCCGCCGGGGGTTCCCCGGTGGATGGAGACATATTCCCGGATGTAATTATCATCACCGATAATCAGCCGGGTCGCTTCGTTATGGTATTTGAGATCCTGAGGGGGGGCGCCGATATTGGTAAAGGAGCCTATTTTATTTCCAGCGCCGATGGTCGTGAGTCCGGAGATAACGGCATGGGGCTCGATAATACAGTTCGGGCCGATGGTTACGCCAGATTCAATAATCGAATAGGCGCCGATCAACACCGAGGCATCTACCTTGGCACCGGGATCCACAACAGCTGTAGGATGGATAGTCATTTAATTTTCACTTATCTTTAAAATTGTAAATAGAGGCACCCGGAAACAAGCTGTGCGCTCGGTTTCATTACCCTCAGGCCTGATTAACCAAAGGTGGCCATCAACTCGGCCTCGGCGGCCAGTTTGCCATCGACAAAGGCCTTGCCGGCCATTTTCCAGAACCGTGATTTGCGTTTGGTGACAGAGATTTCATAATGAAGCTGGTCGCCGGGTACCACCTTCTGCCTGAACTTGACGCCGTCGATCCCGGCAAAATAAACAAGTTTATCAGCAACCGCCTCCGGATCGGTCTGATAGGCCAAAATAGCACCGACCTGGGCCATGCCCTCAAGAATCAGAACCCCGGGCATGACCGGCTGGGAAGGAAAATGGCCCTGAAAAAAATTCTCATTCATGGTCACATTTTTGTACCCGGTAATCCGTTCGCCGGCTTCCAATTCCAAAATCCGGTCAACCATGAGAAAAGGATAGCGGTGTGGCAATATTTTCAGAATCTCCAAAATATCAAGCTGCTGCGGGGTCGTACTCATAATGCTCCTCCTCTCTGCTCATCCCAATCAGGTCATTAAATAAAGTTAATATCTAAAAATCTTGGTCAGACAATTTTATTTATCTTTAGGGAAATTAATAAAATCGGCAACTTCGGCAACCGCCTTTTTCAACCCCCTTAACTCTTTCACCAAATCCGGCAGTTTACCATATACCGCACTGGCGCGTAACCATTTCTTATGGGCAATGGCCGGAATTCCGGCAAGGACCGTACCAGGCTCGACATTATTATGCACGCCTGATTTGGCTGCCACCATCACCCCATCACCGAGATGGATATGCCCATTCACTGCGGCCTGACCGCCAAGCACCACATGGTGCCCGGTTGTGGCGCTGCCGGCGATCCCGACCTGGGCCACAATAATCGAATGCTCGCCGACCACCACGTTATGAGCGATCTGCACCAGATTATCAATCTTCACCCCTTGCTTGATCCAGGTTTTACCAAAAGTGGCACGGTCGACGCACGCATTGGCGCCGATCTCCACATCGTCGTCGATCTGCACAATGCCGACTTGCGGTCGCTTGAGATGGTGGCCTTTTTCATCGACGGCATAACCGAAACCATCACCACCGATCACTGTCCCGCCATGGACGATAACCCTGTTGCCGATCAGACAACGGGCCCCCACATTGACATTGGCATGCAGCACCACATCATCGCCAATCTCCGCATCATCACCGACAACCACGCCGGGATACATTGTAACCCGCTCACCAATCCTAACCCTGTCCCCCACCACCACCATTGGCCCGATACAGACCTCGGACGACAACAAGCAATCTGCTCCGATCACTGCCCGGTCATGGATACCGGTGGCTTTAAAACTTTTATGCAAAAAAAACGAATGGATTTTTGCAACGGCAAGATAAGGATCAGCTACCAGTATGGCCGGCAACATAATATCTTCAACCCCCAGGGGGGCAATAACCGCGGAAGCTTGCAACCCTTGCAGATTGCCTGCCCTTTTCTCATCGGCAACAAAGGTTATATCACCGCAACCGGCGGCATCAAGATCAGCCACCCCGGTGATCATCGTATCACCATCGCCCAGGAGTTGTCCTTTTACAAGCAACGCAAGATCGCTCAATCGTTTCATTTCATTCCCTGCCTCACCCTGTTACCTCAATGGGATAAGACAACATCCATCCGTTGCCGACCCCAAAAAAAAGACGGCTCAATTCCCTCTTGTCATCACAAAGGAATTGAGCCCGTCTTTACCACTCTAAAGATATGATCTGTGCAACAAGATGCACAAAAAAATTATTCGCCGTTAATTCTGGAACGTAAAATACCTGACGGCTTAAAGGTAACCACCTTACGGGCGTCAAGAATCAACTCGTTACCTGTTTGCGGATTCCTGCCCCGGCGAGATTTTTTTTGCTTAACGTTAAACTTACCAAAGCCGCTGATTAACAAGTCTTCACCGTTTTTCAAACATTGCTTGGTTATTTGCAAAAAAGCCTCTACGGTTTCAGCCGCCTGAGCTTTGGTAAAGTTGTGATTTTGATAGACCTTTTGAACAAGATCGGCCTTTGTCAGGGTCATCAGCGCCCTCCTTAAAATAAGTTCATAACAATTACAAGATGTCTAACTAGCTAATATTTGTCAAGAAATATATTTCAAAGAAGAGAGACCGGCGTAAGTCCCGGCCGCACCTAATTCTTCCTCTATTCTCAACAGCTGGTTGTATTTGGCCACCCGATCGGTCCGTGACGGAGCACCGGTTTTTATTTGCCCGGTGTTAAGGGCCACGCTAAGATCGGCAATGGTGCTGTCCTCGGTTTCCCCGGAACGATGGGAAATAACCGCGGAAAATCCGGCCCGATGCGCCATCTCGACCGAGTCGATGGTTTCGGTAACGGAACCGATTTGATTAAGCTTGATCAAAATGGAATTGGCGGCGCTCTCCTTAATCCCCCTGGCAAGAATCTTGGTATTGGTAACAAAGATGTCATCGCCGACAATCTGGATTTTACCACCTAATTTCTTGGTCATCTTTTTCCAACCGGGCCAATCACCCTCGGCAAGACCATCTTCAATGGAAACCAGAGGATACTTCTTGATCCAATCCTCATAAAAACTGATCATCTCATCGGCTGACTTGTCGGATTTTTTCTCTGCAGCCAGCACATATTTTTTCTTCTTACTGTCATATAACTCGCTGGCGGCCACGTCCAGAGCGATAAACATATCCTTACCCGGCTTATAGCCGGCCTTGACAATGGCCTCGAGCAGAGACTCCATGGCCTCTTCATTGGAGCGCAGGTTGGGAGCAAAACCACCTTCGTCGCCAACCGCGGTCTGATGCCCGGACTTCTTCAGGACGGCTTTGAGATTGTGGAAAGTTTCAACCCCCATCCGCAGGGCCTCGGCAAACGACTTGGCCCCGGCCGGCATGACCATGAACTCCTGGATATCAACATTGTTGTCGGCATGGGCGCCGCCGTTCAAAACATTCATCATCGGCACCGGCAGGACCTTGGCGTTTACCCCGCCGAGATAACTATAGAGCGGCAGGCCGACTTCCTCGGCCGAAGCGCGGGCAATGGCCATGGAGACACCGAGGATGGCATTTGCCCCCAGGTTTTTCTTATTCTCAGTGCCGTCAAGCTGGAGCATAACCTTGTCGATTATTACCTGCTGGGTAGATTCCAGCCCGATGATCCCGGGGCCGATCTTTTCATTAACATTGGCAACCGCCTGGAGCACCCCTTTGCCGAGATACCTTTTTTTCTTGGTATCGCGCAACTCCAAGGCCTCTCTGGTACCGGTCGAGGCGCCGGAAGGCACCAAAGCCCGACCGATAACGCCGGAATCAAGATAGACCTCAACCTCAACGGTGGGATTGCCTCGTGAATCCAAGACCTCTCTGCCAAGAACACCTATAACTTCACCCATTTACTCCTCCAAAAATATTTATTTTTTTTGCCATCCGAAACGGCGGAAATATCGCAACTTAACCAATTGCACCAGCCATACTGAAAATCGGCAGATACATGGCAACAACCAGACCGCCGATCATGCCGCCCAAAAAACACATCATCAGGGGTTCAATGGCCGCAGTAAGATTTTCCACGGCCTGATCGACCTCTTCATCATAAAAATCAGCAATCTTGGTCAGCATTACATCAAGAGCGCCGGTTGATTCACCAACATTGATCATCTGCACCACCATGCCGGGAAAAACCCCGGTCTCTTCAAGTGGTTCGGCTATCGCCCTACCCTCGCTGATGGAATCGGTAACCCGGAAGATCGCTATCTCAATAATCTTGTTGCCCGCCGTCCTGGCCACAACATTCAAAGCTTCAAGGATGGGCACCCCACTTTGCAGCATGGTGCCGAGAGTCCGGGTAAACTTGGCAACGGCAACCCTGCGCAACAAGGTGCCGACAATGGGCAGATTAAGCATGAGCCGATCCAACTCGATCCGACCTTTCTCTGTTTTATATATTTTTTTAACTGCGGTAATGGTTAAGAAAATTGCGCCAATGATAAAAATAAAATTTTTCTTGGCAAAATCACTCATGTCGACGACCAACTGGGTTGGAGCCGGCAGGGCGGATCCAAAATCCGCAAACATCTTTTGAAAAACCGGCACGACAAAGACCAGCATGACCGCCATAACCACAAATGAAATCGCCAAACAGATAACCGGATAGGTCATGGCGCCCTTCACCTTTTTCTTAAGCGCCATGTTTTTTTCCATAAAGGATGCCAAACGATTCAAAATGGTGTCGAGAATACCCCCCATCTCCCCGGCCTCAACCATATTACAGTAGAGCGTATCAAAAACATTGGGGTGCTTTTTCATGGCATCGGCAAAGGTGGTGCCGGTTTCAACATCGGAGCGGATCTCCCGCAACACCTTTTTATAGGTCGGATTTTCCTGCTGCTCTCCTAAAATCTCAAGACTCTGAACCAAGGGCAATCCAGCATCGATCATGGTCGAGAGCTGCCGGGTAAAAATAACCACATCCTTGCCGGTAACCTTGGGCTTAAACAGCTCTATGTTCGCAAAAACGTCCTTTGGCGCTTCCTTGACCATGGAAGGAGTGATCCGCATCTTTTTTAGATGTGACAGCGCCAAAGCTTCGTTGGGCATTTCAATTTTGCCCTTTCGCTTCTCTCCGTAGGAGTTAACCCCTTTCCAAATGAAAACCGGCATTGGAAAAACCTCATTTTTTTTAATTGAATCAACAAGATTAGTTATATATCATGATTTTCCTAAATACAATAGGGAGATAGCTAGAAACTACATTAAAAAAGGGTTTACTAAAAAAACAAGTATCGCCACCCCAAAAAACATCATCCTTCTGGAGGATTATCGCTTTTTTTATTGACAGTCAAAGGTTAATCAATTAAATAATTTTCTTTTGCAACCTCAAAATATTCCGGTATACCGGTCATCAAATTTACATCTATCAATAACGTGTTACCCCTGCTTAAAAAAAGCATGGGTTGAAAGATGAGGAGATTTAAGTAATGGCAAAAGCAGCGGCTCAAGACAATACGTTAGCAAAATACACAAATGGTTCCTTTAAGCCCGTCATTGACAAATGCGAAGGATGTGAGCGCATTATCGACGTTGAATCAGCCAAATACTGCAAAGCATACTCCTTGCCCGAGGCAAAATGGCGGCTCGGTATCTGTAACTTTGCCACCCATGCAAAACCTGAAATCGTTGTCGCCACGATTAAGGTCAACCCCTTGAAAGCATCCAAACGGGCTTCAGGTAAAAAGAAGAAATAACCTGTCCAACTCAAAAAAACACAAAGCTCTTTTCCTTTTTTCACAAACAGGGAAAGAGCTTTTTTTTATTGTTCTCCCCCTTCTGCACCCGCCACTTTGCTTAATCTTTGGCCTTGACTTTGGCTTTCGGATAAAGAGCACTTAAAAATTTCTCATCTTCGATAATCTCTTGGAACCGATCATAGGATTCATCAAAATGATTCGGCTTGGCAGGACTGTTTTTAATCTCCACCGCCGCCTGCCTTAACAGTTCGTCCGAACAGTCATGGATTGCCTGAAACAACTTACTGATCACCGCAAACTGGGCCTCTTCATATGGCGGCGGAGCCTTACGAAGCGCGATTACCGCCTGTTGCAGGGAAGGACTCTCGATAAGGGCGAATAACTTGGGAGTATCATAGATATCTGCGGCAAGCAGCATCTTTTCGACGACCACTGTTTTCAGGGGCTTAAGCAACAGCTTGATCGCCTCGGGATGCTGCTCATTTTCCGGGGCCAACAACAACTTGATATATGGCGTTATCTCTTGCGAACTGAGCATCCCCTTTCTGAAAGCCGTCTCAAGCCACTGGACCTGCATTTTCGGGCTGCGGGCCACAAAAGGAATATATCGCTCAAACCAACTTCCCTTTTTTACCGTCTCTTGAACCATGGTATCATTCCGCCAGTTTTTCACAAAGCTCAGCAACCCTCAAGCCAAGCTTGAAACCGTCTGCCGCCGCCGTCTCGTCTGGAGCATGGATGCAGGCCACGCCATAATGACCGGAGGCGGCCATCGGATCCCCGACAATAATCATTCCATAAATCATCATGCATTGAATAATCGAAAACATGGTTGTCTCTTTGCCGCCGGAATGATGATTACTGGTGGCGAATGCAGCTCCAACCTTATTTTCCATCTTGCGGCGCAGCCCGACAAAATCATCAAACACTTTTTTCAACTCTGCCGCCATTACCCCAAAATAAACAGGAGACCCGGCGATAACGCCGGCCGAGTCAAGAAAATCATCCCGGCTCACCTCACTGGTACTACGCAGTAAAGCTGTGCATCCAGTAGACGCAACGCCCTTGGCGATTTCCTCCGCCAATTTTTTGGTATTCCCGCCCTTGGAAAAATAAAGAACTAAAACCTGCATAAAAAATTCTCCAATAAATAAAAAATTATCATAATTAATGTAAACGAATCAGCGACATAACCATAAAAGATCAGGTCGGAACTCCCAACCAATCTCAAAATATTTTTGACTGGTAAGTAAGCAATCTTCAAGATGGCCTGGCCTCTGCAAGGCACAGATATCCAAGATATGAAAACTACTTATCCTGTTAAAAGAAATACCCTGACCTCGTCAATGCGGCAAGTCAATTCATCTCTATTTCACCAACCAACAATATTGGCAGCCATTGGTATGCTCACCTCAGGACCTGACAACAACATTGTTTTGCTAACGTTTTGATTTAATCAACTTATTTTCATTTGACCTTCACCCGAGAGCGGGATAGAGTAAAATTTAAAGCTAATTTTACCCATTATTAAAAATCGGTCAGGAAATTATGAACCAACCAAACAAACGCTTCAAAAAAGAAAACAATTCATCACTACCGATTGTCATTGGCGTGATTGTTGCCATGCTCACCCTGGCGGGAACAGGCTGGTTTTTCTTCTACACCCCCTCCGGCAAACCACCGGTCAGCGTTGAAACGCCTCTGGTTGAACCAATTCCGACTCCGCAACCGAAGGTCGAAGAGTCGGAAAAAAGTTCCCCTGTGGCTCAACAGGCGCCAATAGTAAAAGAAAAAAGCGAATGCGAGCTGACCAGTGAAGAAATTCGTAATTTTTTCTCTCACCTCGACCAACAAGAATACATCGCCTCACTCAAATTCAAAGGCGGCAGCCATACCCATTTCAGCCGTCTAATCGACAAGCTCATCGCCAATCCTCCTGTTATTTTCCAAGAAACGGAAAGCCTCTTTTCCATCCTCAACAACACGGCCCACTTTTATCGAACCCTGAGAAAAGATGATGTTTTTTTGATCAAAGAAATTTTGCAAAAAGAGGGGGAGTCACTTGAATCGGTCATGGCCTTATTTTATCGCTGGTCGGAACTGGCCCCCCAATGCGAAAACAGCAACATCCAGGTCCACCTCCCTTTGGCAGGGCTTTATGAATATGCCGGCTTTTTTATAAATACTCTGGGCGGCCAGTCATATCTTTTCCGGCGTGAGTCCCGGGTGCGGATGCTGATTAAATATTATTCAATCTTGATTTTAGACCGGGCTAACGAAAACGCCATCAACAGATTCGGTATTGACATCAGGCCAGCCATAGATTCGTTACTTTCCGAAATGCAGGGAACGACCAACCTTAGCGCCAAAGATGATTACCTGGCCAAGCTCATCCTCTTACAGGATAAATATGGCCAGCAATATGGAGCAGCCAACGTAGAGATACCGGAGGGGAAATAATAATTTCATTTTCACAGCAGAAATCAGCTTGAGATTACATGACAACGGGAGTTAGACAATAGTATGTCCTCACTCCCGTTTTTTATTGCAGTAGACCTAACATGACCCTTCGGCAATGATCTTTACGGAAATCGCGATATTCTCCGCCCCCTTTACCACATAAATCACTTCCAGCGGTTGATATTTTTTTATCTCGGCCGCCGAACCGATGTTTTTGAAAATCGTTTCCTTGGTCAATTTAACCACCACCGCATCACCCTTGGGCGGTTTAATCTTCAAAATGCCCTCCGCCACCAAAATTTTAACCCCTTTACCCTTGACGATCATCGAACCATCGGTCTGCAAAGCCGGATAACTTACTGAGTTGCGGGCCGAAACACACCCGGTCGCGCCCAACAGCAGCATCATGGTAATAAAATAACCAAGATAATTCCTCATACTAATGCGTTTCATATAAACTCCTTAAAACTTTTACTTGTTAATATTTTCAGAGAATACCCACAAAAAAAACAAGCGTAACCATAGATAATAACAATCAAAAACTCAAATCGATAAAAATCATGCCAATCAATGCCACTCATTGGTTCCACCGATAACAGATAATTATATTACCAATACTAAAATTATAACGAGCCCATACCTTAGGCCGCAAAAAAAAAGAGGCCTGATCCACATGGACCAGGCCTCAGATTGCATCTGTCAATCAGGTTAAGCAAACTACCGGTTAACGGCGATCCCCCAAAAAACGAAGGAGATGGATAAAGAGGTTGATAAAATCAAGATAGAGGGCCAGGGCTCCCATGATGGCGCCCTTCTGGATCGCGGCACTGCCGTTTTCCATGATGCCGCTGCCGCCGATCCGGATGATCTTCTGCACGTCATAGGCGGTGAGCCCGGTAAAGACGATAACGCCGATGGCGGAAATCACCCAGGACATCATGCTGCTGGCCATGAAGATATTCACCACCGAGGCGATTATCATCCCGACCAAACCCATGAACATGAAAGAGCCCATGCCGGTGAGATCCTTTTTGGTCACCGTGCCGTAGATGGCCATGGAGACGAACATCCCGCCGGCGACAAAAAAGGTGACTGCCACCGAGGTGCCGGTATAAAGCAGGAGAATGGCCGACAGGGTCAGGCCGTTTAACACGGAATAGGCCAAAAACAGATTGGTGGCCGCTTGCGCGGAAATCTTTTCGATCCGGGCGGAAAGATAGAAAACCAGCCCCAATTCACCAAAAATCAGGCCGTAGAACAGAATGGGATTGCCGAACAGCACCTGTTGCAAGCCGGTACTATTGGTAACCAGCAAAGCGGTCAACCCGGTCAACCCCAAGCCGATCGCCATCCAGTTGAACACCTTTGCCAGAAAAAAGGTAGCAGCCTGTGACCGGGACTGCTCCATGCTCATGGTTCTGTTATCGATATTGTCCATAAATTATCCTCGTTAAATTTGGTTACGGTTTAATTATCCATTATACTCTTAATCATTCGCTTGAAAAAGACAAGATCATTCCCCGCTCATTATCCCGGCCACCGGCCTGGTCGCCTCATTCTGCTCCAGGGCGATTTTAACCACTGCGGTCAACGGCACCGCCAACAGCATCCCCACCGGCCCCCACAGCCAGCCCCAGAAAATCAGGGCCAGCAATACCACCAGGGGACTGAGGTTAAGACCCGTGCCCATCAATTTTGGTTCCAAAAAATTTCCGACCACCATCTGCAGCAGGATGAGCACCCCGGCGACCAGCAAGGCGTGACGTACCGAACCGAATTGAAAAAGGGCCATGGCCACCGGCGGCACCGTTGCGATAAGAGAGCCGATATTGGGGATAAAATTCAAGAAAAAGGTGAGCACCCCCCAGAGCAGTGCAAACTCAACGCCGAACAACCAGAGGATAAGAGCCGCCATCCCGCCGGTTATGAGGCTGATCATGGTTTTCAAGCCCAGATAATGCTCGATCGCCTGACTGATCCGGCTGCCCGCCGCCAAGGCTGCCTCGGACCGCTCCCGGCCTAAGGCCTTAACGAGACGACCCTCCCAGCTCTCCCGTTCCGCGAGGATAAATCCCAGAAAGAGCAGCACCCAGAAAAAGTTACCGAGAAACTCAAAAAATGACGCCCCCAGCTTTTTAAGAACCCCGCCCACCGGCATGATGCCGGCCCCGTCTAGATTACCGACAAAGGCGGCGATCATTGTTTTAGCCTCATCGACGTTCATATCGAAAAAACCTAGCCCCTGGGCGGTATAATCCCAGAATTTTTTTTCCAACTGCGGCAACTGCCGGACAAACTCCTGGGCATTGGCCTGGACCAATCTGCCGCACAGGTAGATCACTCCGAGCATGGCAAGGACCACCAACATAATTCGCAGCCAGCTGGGGATCCGAAATCTTTTCAAAAAATCAACCGGAATTCCCAAGGCAAAAAATACCAGCAGAGCAATACTGAAAGGAATAAAAATAAAATCAAGACTCTTTAAGATAATTACCGACAGCACGGTGATTATCAGCCAGGCGGCGCTGTTCTGCACCCCGTTTGTTCCACTCTTTTCCACTTCCCCTCCTCTAATATTTAAAAGTATAGGTCCGGTCCGGCCCAGCTCATAAGCTGATAGAATCACCCGCCTCCGGCAAAAAGGCGTGCAGATCAGCGGTTTTTTCAAACTCCCGCGCAATGGCGGCCTGATGCAGCCGCTCAAAATGAGCGACATGGACCACGGCAAGATGCTTTGCCCCGGCCTTACGGGCAAAAGCGGCCACATCACGCACATTGCCGTGGTTGGGGGTATGGCCGGCTAGCCGATATGCTTCATGGATGATCAAATCGCACCCTTGGGCCAGTTTACCGCTCTGCTCGGTGGGGCAACCGTCTCCACTATAAAATACAGCTTTTTCATTATCGTCGATCCGCACTGCCAGACAAGGTTGAGAATGGATATTTTCGGCAAACCCCCAGGTTAATCCGGCGGCTTTAAGGCTCTCCCCCTGCTCGACAATCAAATATTCGAGAGGAAACCTTAATTTCTCCCCAAAGCCGGGATAGGCTAACTCCAAGGCAAGATCAATCTTTTCACGAATTCCTTCCCTGCCGATTACCTGCAACGGTTTTATCCTGCCCATTTCCCAAAAACGTAACAGCAGCAATGGAACACCAAAAAAATGATCGCCGTGAAAATGGGAAATCCACAGAGCATCTAAAGCATCCGCCTCTAAATTAAAGGAAAAATATCGATGAGGGGTGGTAAAGCCACAGTCAAGTAGGATATAATGCTTTTTGGCCCCGAATTCTGATTCCACTAAAATCGAGGTGTTGCCACAGGCCGGATCGCATGCCTCGCCAACCCCCAAAAAAGTAACCTTCATGTGCTTCGGACCTATTTACTTAATAATTTAAAACAGATAGAACCATACAACAGAATAAAAACTTATAAACGATAAAAGTATAAACCAAGGACGAAACCAACTTATCAAATTATATTTTTCCATATAATTATAGTACGTTGTACAATAATATGCCCTCGACAAAAAACGCAAGCAATACCATTTTTGACACATACAATCGACTGGAGCCATTGCCCAAGATTATTGTGCAAACCTGCGCCCTGGCGGCCGAGCCCTTGCAAGAAAGGCAACTGGTTGCCTTCTTGCAGGCATTGCCCCTAACCGCCATTAATTCCCAAAAAATTAATCCGGAAACGATAAGAAGCTCCGTGGCCGAGCTTATCAACCTCAACCTGTTGGACCAGCTATACCAATGCCATGCCGACCTTCTTGAACAGGCGGCCCGGGACTCGGCAGCAAACGCCATGGTCAGCGCCCTGGCCCCATTGATCATCGCCGAGTTGCCATCATATAAAAAAACCAGCACAAAAGCCGTCGAGCATATCTGGCGCCGCACCCTGCGCGACCTGCGGCTCGCCCTTTTTACCGATAACGATTCGGCTTATAACCAGAGCCTGCTTTTACTGTTGAACCTGCAGGAAAAATTCCCGCGGCGCTTTCCGGAAAATCCGCTGGTCGCCATCTGCAACAACCCTTTCACCAAGAGTTGGTTTGCAACCCTGCCGTTACATGTCCAGCTCTATGCCCTCCATCAAATATTTACGGCAAGCCTGCAGCAGATGACCTCTGCGACCTTAGCCGTCGAATTTCTTGCCGACCGAAAATTTCTCGCCTCTCTGCCATCGGCAAACAGCTCTTCTTTTTATTATCTGCTCATCAACCAACTGCTGCTTCGCGGGGAGATAACCAAAGCCCGGCAGTTCCTTGCCGAGGCGGCAACCAACCATACTCCTCTGGGACTTAAAGGTTGGCTCAGTTTTCTCACCGGCGACAATAGCCGGGCCCTCCAATATTTTGAGGATGACGTTGCTGAGATCAGAAAGATCAACCGCAACCCCAAGGCCTATTTCACCGGCATCGAGGGGCTTTTTTATCTGTTGGCCCTGCTCAAGGAGGGCAATTATGCCTTCCACGACACCATCCGCTTTATCGTAACCAGCATAGAGGAGATCCAGCCTCACAACCTCTTTCTATCCTCATATTCACTGCTGCTGGCGGTGGTTGAGGCAAAAGAAAACCGGATCGATCTTGCCGGCGAGCGGATCATGCCGCTGAAACGCAGTAAACATACGGACAGCATCTCAACTCTTTTTTTGGGGCTGACAGCTTACTGGCTCGAAGGCAAAATAAACAGCCACCTGTTAACGCGGATCGACAATTTTTATCAGCTTGCCCAAAACAGCGGCTACTCATTGCTGGCCCAAGAATACCAAAACCTGCTCCGGCACGGGGAGGTGGGACTTGCGCAATCAGCCATGACCTCCTCGGCTGACAATTCCTCCCCATGCTCAATTATCGAGGTGGTAAAACCGGAGGAACAATGGCAACGCGCCCTTCGGGCCCTTAATTTCACCACCGCCGACCCGGCCGCCGCAACCACCAGCCAGACCTCACACCGCCTGGCGTGGATGGTCGACTATGACAAGGCTGAACATAAATTCTCCATCCGCCCCAAAATGCAATCGGTTAATAACCAGGGCCAGTGGACCAAGGGCCGTAATATCTCCCTCAAAAAACTATACTCCGACAAGCGACCATCCTTTTTAAGCAAACAGGATCAGCGAATCTGCAAGACCTTGCTCGAGGTGCGTGACAAGCGGGGGGTTTATTTCCAATTCGACCTGGCCATGACCTTTGCCGCGCTGGTCGGCCATCCCCTTGTTTTTTTAAACGGCTCGCCGAAAACACCGGTGGAAGTGCTCAAGGGTGAACCGGAGTTGCGGGTTGATCAAAAAAACAATTTTCTTCATGTCAGCCTTTACCCGGAAATAACTGACCAAAAAACCGTTATCATCCGGGAAACCCCAACCCTGTTCAAGGTGTTTCCCATTTCCGACGAGCACCGCCGGGTTGCCGATATAATCAGCACCCAAGGCCTGATTGTTCCGGTGACCGGCAAGAATGAACTGTTCACAACCCTGGGCAACATTTCATCATTCATGACCGTCCATTCCACCATCGACGGCAGCCCCGTGGGCATAGAAGAAATTCAGGCCAACCCCAACATTCACCTGCAACTCCTTCCCTATGGCCAAGGTTTTCGCCTGGCCATGCTGGTCAAACCCCTGCAACCGGAAGGCCCCTACCAGAAACCCGGCGAAGGGCCGAAAACAATTATTGCCAAGGTCGGCACCAAACGGGTGCAGGCCAGCCGCGATCTGGAACAGGAAGAAATAAACGCCTGTGCCGTAGAACAGGCATGCCCGTCCCTGGTCAACAGCCCGGACCTGGATCGGGAGTGGATCTTGGAGGATCCTGAAGATTGCCTCCAACTTCTCCTCGAACTGCAAAGCCTGCCCGGAGAAGTCTCGGTGGAATGGCCCGAAGGGGAAAAGCTCACGGTCAGTCCCCCGGCGGCCCTCAATCAGTTCAACCTCAACATCAGAAAACAGAACAACTGGTTTGAAATGACCGGCGAACTCAAGCTGGACGAATCACTCGTTCTCGACATGCGAAAACTACTGGAACTGGCCCGCACCACCGCAAGTAGATTTATCCCCCTGGGCCACGGCCATTTTCTATCGCTCAGTCGTGAGCTGCGAAAACGACTCGACGAAATCAACACCTTTGCCGAACTGAAAAAAAACACCATCCGCATGCATCCCCTGACCAGCCTGGCCCTTAACGATTTCACCGAAGGGGTGGGCCGACTCGAGACCGATACCGGCTGGCTTGAACAAAAGCAGCGATTGCTGGCCGCGCAAGAGTTGAAGCCACAAATCCCCAGCACCCTCCAGGCTGAATTGCGCGACTACCAGAAAGAAGGCTTTGAGTGGTTGGCCCGCCTGGCCGACTGGGGGGTCGGCGCCTGCTTGGCGGACGACATGGGCTTGGGGAAAACCCTGCAGGCCCTGGCCATTATCCTCGAACGGGCCGGCCGGGGACCGACCTTGATCGTGGCCCCGACCTCGGTCTGTCTCAACTGGGAAGAGGAAGCGAAGCGCTTTGCCCCGACCCTTAATATCGTAATCTTCGGCGGCCGCAACCGCAAAAAAATTATCCACAACCTCAAACCCTTCGATATCCTGATCTCAAGCTACGGCCTGCTCCAGCAGGAATCGGAATTACTGGCAACCAGCCATTTTCAGACCATTGTTCTCGATGAAGCCCAAGCCATCAAAAATTTCATCACCAAAAGATCCAGGGCCGCCATGCGCCTCAATGGTGAATTCAAAATGATCACCACCGGCACCCCCATCGAAAACCATCTGCCGGAACTATGGAACCTGTTTCAGTTCATCAATCCCGGCCTGTTGGGCTCCATCAACCAGTTCAACCAACGCTATGCCGCTCCCATTGAAAAACATAACGATATTGAGGCCAAAAAAAATCTAAAGAAGATTATCAGCCCCTTTATCCTGCGCCGGATCAAAGCCCACGTGCTCGAAGAGTTACCGCCCCGCACCGAAATCGTGCTTCAGGTTGAAATGAGCCGCAGAGAATCGGCCTTTTATGAGGCCATCAGGCAACAGGCCTTGGAAAACTTAAGCAAAACCGACGACTCATCCAACAAACGGCCGCTGCAGATTTTGGCCGAAATAACCAAACTGCGCCGCGCCTGCTGCAACCCGCGCCTGGTCATGCCCGAATCAAAAATTCCCAGCTCAAAACTGGAACTGTTCGGCAAGGTGGTGATGGAACTGTTGGAAAACCGGCACAAGGCCCTGGTTTTCAGCCAGTTTGTCGGCCATCTTTCCCTCATTCGGGCCTTTCTCGACGAATTAAACGTCTCCTACCGTTACCTTGACGGCAATACCCCGGCCCGGGAACGCCAGGCCCAGGTCAAGGCCTTTCAGGCCGGCGAGGGGGATCTTTTCCTGATCAGCCTTAAAGCGGGCGGCTTGGGCCTGAACCTTACCGCGGCGGATTACGTCATTCATATGGACCCCTGGTGGAACCCGGCGGTTGAGGATCAGGCCTCGGACCGGGCGCACCGGATCGGCCAGCAGCGTCCGGTAACGATTTACCGGCTGGTGGCCAAAAACACCATTGAAGAAAAAATCGTCCGCTTGCATCAGGAAAAACGGGCGCTGGCCGACAGTCTGCTCGAGGGCACCAACACCAGCAACAACTTAACCGCGGCGGACCTGCTCAACCTTCTCAAGGATATCTGACATGCTCTGGCTCGGCCTTTCCCTGCTCACCGCCCTCGCCGTTGCCATCCGTGATGTTTCCGTCAAGTACTTTAAGGATCTGCCTCCCCTTGAAATTGCCGCCATCGAGCTGTTCTGGTCATTACCGGCGCTTGGCGCAGGTCTTTACCTTACCCCCATCCCTTTGCTTAACAGCGATTTCTGGTGGGCCTTTCTACTCTCGCTTCCCCTCAACTGGCTGGCCTACGCCCTTTATCTATACGCGATAAAGGGCTCCCCGCTCTCTTTATCCATCCCTTTTCTCTCTTTCACGCCGGTTTTCATGATCGCCACCGGCTTTTTGGTGCTCGGCGAAAGGGTCAACGGTTGGGGCGGCTGCGGCACCCTGCTGATTGTAATCGGTGGTTATGTCCTTTACCTCAAAGATGCCAGATATGGCTGGGCTGAACCATTTAAGTCTTTTTACCGGGAAAAAGGGTCCCGGCTGATGTTCATGGTCGCCTTTGTTTTTTCATTGGCCGCGGTCTACGGCAAACAAGGGATTATCAACTCATCCCCTCTTTTTTTCATGTACTCGTTTTTTATCGTCTTCAATCTCACCTTTCTCGCCGGATTGCTTTGGCGCGGTCATAGCTCCCTAAAAAAAATCTGGCACCAACGCCAAAAAGGCATATGGCTCGGCACCCTGCTTGTTACCCATCTCAGCTGCCATGGCCTGGCAATCGCCATCACCACCGCCGCTTACATGATCGCCGTAAAACGCAGCAGCATCCTGATCGCCGTCTTGTTAAGCTGGCTGGTTTTAAAAGAAAAAGATCTTGCAACCAGGGGACCAGGCGCCTTACTTATGTTTGCCGGCGTCCTGCTGATTACCCTTTACGGATGAAAACCATGTTCAAGCACAATGGAGTTAAGGGCGGCATAAAACTATTAAATATGACCACATTGCAGGGTGATATAATAAGTGACAATCCGTATTTTAAAGGAGTTTCCTTGACATGCTCGGAGGCGGACATATAGGTTAAGATTATAATGATGTACGATAAGCTGATGCGCCCAAAACAATTTGAGCAAAGGGACTTCTCCCGAATGAAGAAAAAAAATATTACGGATTTTGCAACAATCATCGGTCTGCTTGGCGCCTGTGGCGTTGTCATGAGCGCCCTCTACGCGGGCGGCAAGTTTTCGCTTTTTTTTAACCTGCAGGCTTTTCTTCTCGTGGTCGGCGGCAGCTCTTTCATCGTTTTGATAAAGTTTAATTTTCAACATTTTTTACGGGCGGCTCTTATTGCCCTAAAAACTTTTTTCGTAAAACAGGAAAATCCCCAGTCAATTATCGACACCATTATTGATATCCAAAAAAATGTCCGCATCCATGGCCTGCTGACCCTGAATACGGATAACATTTCCCCACCGTACCTAAAACAAGGCCTGAACTACGTGGTCGACAATATTAATCCCATTATCATCAAAAATACCCTGCACAAGGAAATGCTCCATACCATGGAACGCCATCAAAGCGGGATCAAGGTTTTTCGGGCGTTAGCCGATGTAAGTCCGGCCATGGGAATGATCGGCACCCTGATCGGCCTGATGCAGATGCTGTCCGACCTGGACGATCCGAGCAATATCGGTCCGGCCATGGCTGTCGCTTTACTGACCACGCTCTATGGGGCGATGATGGCCCATATGTTTGCCACCCCGATCGCCGACAAACTGTTTTTGCGCAACCAAGAGGAACACCTGCTCAAGATGTTGATCACCGATGGCGTCCTTGGCATTCAACAGGCGCTGCACCCATATGTGCTTGAAGAAATGCTCCTGGCCTATCTCCCCGGTTCTCAACGGGAGGGAGGACGATGGAAAAATCCTCATCCGACTTCTCTGGGCAGGCATAAAAAAAATATCCCCCACGCTGAACATCTGCAGCCGGCCCAGCCCCATTATGCGCCGACCGAAAATGAGCCCTTGTAATGGAAGAGCCTAAGGCAACCTTAACAGAACAGGCCAAGCCGCTCACCGAAGATCAAGACGACTTCAAGGAATTATACGGCAAAGATATTTTTGACCAAGAACCCGAATACCATTACGAACAGCCGCTGCCCAAGCAAAACAACCGTTGGCTTATCACCTTTGCCGATCTCATGGCGCTACTCCTCTGTTTTTTTGTGCTGCTTTTTGCCATGTCTCAACTTGACCTGGCAAAATTTAGGCAAATAGCCCAATCCATGTCCATGGCTCTGGGAGGGGGAAAAGTTATTGTTTTGCAACCTGATTCACAACACGGCGGGGTTATAGGTGAAAGAGCTGACGCCGACCTCTCGGCCAAGCTCAGACTCACCATTCAATGCGCCGAACAACTGCATAATGCCCTCCAACTTGAAATCGATCAACAAAGGCTCGACATCGAGGTTTCCGGCCAACTTATTATCATCCATATCCTGCAACATGGCTCTTTTGAAATAGGCAGCGCCACGTTAAACCCAAATTTTTTACCTTCCGCCCGCATAATCCGGGATGCCCTTGTCGATATTCCCGGCGCGGTTACCGTTGCCGGCTATACCGATGACCTACCGGTGACCGGCGGCAAATTTCGCTCTAACTGGGAACTTTCAGGGGCCAGGGCGTTTTCGGTAATGCACGAACTGTTACGAGACAATATCCTGCCGGATGACAGATTTGTTCTAAAAGGTTGTGGCGCCACCCACCCCAGACTCCCCAACACCTCGGAATTCAATCGAGCAAAAAATCGCCGGGTGGAAATCATCATTGACCAACGCGACATCTCACAACCTAACAAATTGGCCATCATAGCTTCCCAGGGCAAATAACATCAGAGCTGGCCCCATTCCACCAGGCCTAGATATCAACGCGGCTTTACTTCCTAACATCTCTTTGCTAATCTATATTAACTAGTCGTAGATAAAAGGATAAAGACCTGATCGTTCGCCGGGGATTTTGTAATGAACAAACGCATTATCCGCATGCTTGTTTATTTTGCCATAATAACCATCATGGCAAATATCAGCCCCATGGTCGACCTTATCCTCCACCCTGAAATCCCTTTCTTTTCACTGCCCCATCTCTTAACCGGAAGTATTACCGCGGCAATAACCATTATCCTGCTGAGCCTGGTCATCAGATATGCCTACCGGATGACCAATATTGCCAATGAATTAAACCGGGTTAATAAAATCTTACGGGAACAGTCAATCCGTGACAGCCTTACCGGCTTGTACAACCACCGCCATTTCCAGGAAATGCTCCGCCATGAATTCCTGTTGGCGAAACGTCATCAGGCTGATCTCACCTGCATGATGCTCGATCTTGATCATTTCAAGGAAGTCAACGATGAGTGCGGCCATCCCTTCGGTGACCTGGTCCTGCAGGGAACCGCCAAACAGATTCTCATTGAGACCAGGGAGACCGATACCCTGGCCCGATACGGCGGTGAAGAGTTCGCCATCCTCCTGCCCAATACCGACCTGGCCGGCGCCTTGATCATTGCCGAGAGAATCCGCCACCGGATAGAAAAATTCATCCACCAGAACGACACCTATGCCATGCGGATCACCATCAGCATCGGCCTGGCGACAAAAAACAGCCATTCTCCCGCTAAACCGGAAGAACTTCTTTCCTATGCCGACCAAGGTCTTTATACCGCCAAGGCAACCGGGCGTAATAAGGTGATATCTTATGAAGAAAAATAAATCAGCCCAATTGCCCCTCCTGGGGGTCGTTAACAAAAAACTTTCTTCCGCAACCACCCAGGTTAACAGCATGGTGAAATCAATCAAATCCACGCCTTTTGCCGGATGGAATACCATCGGCGCCGGTTATGAAAGCACCCAGTCGACAAGGTTGATCGGAAAAATTATTGACCGCATTAAAAACAACCGGTTGCCGATCTTTCTCATAAACAAAAGCTATCAGTCCGGCTACACGTTGATTATTGATTGTCATGACCATGGACTGCTCATTGACCCGCCCCCCGACTGGCCCGGCAAAACCAACCGGATTCGAATTCTGTTTCGGGACCAAACAAATTTAACAACTTTTTTTGACGTCAAGGTGACCTCGGTTCATGAACAGGGGATCACCACCTCCATGCCTAAAGAAATTTTCCGACTGCAACGCAGAAACGATTACCGGGTAGATGTTCCCATCGGCAGCCATGTTTCTTTTAAAATTAACGGCACAATTCATACCGGGCTTACCATAAAAAACATCAGCGCCGGCGGTATGCTCTTTTACACCAAAGCCCCCATTGACCCGGAACAGAATTTACTGAGCGACATTGCCCTGGCCATTCCATCCCTTGAACCGGAAGCACAGAAAGAAGGCGGCAAACTCTGCAACATCCGCCAGGGTAAAATCGTCCGCAACTTTTATGATCGCAGACTTGCCGTCACCGGCGTTGGCGTCTCTTTTTCATCAGATCCCCAGGAAGAAGATGAGCTGGCAAAATACATTCGCCTCAGGGAACGGGAGTTATTGAGTAAGGGCTTTTTATCCTGATCATGGTGATGCTTGAAAAAACTAAATCCTTATCCTTAATCATTGGCCGGCAAAATAGTTACCGCCATATCTTTGCGCAAACCATAAAAACCGCTATAGTATTGCTATAAAATCCTCTTTAGGAGGCCTCCGACAATCGGTGCAGCAGGCCTAAAAACAAAAGAGCGTTATTTAATTTTTCATCACCTCGGTCAAACACTCCATGAATTATTACAACCTGGCTATCACAAAAATATTTACCGCCTTAAACACCGATCAATCAGGTCTTGCCACCCCTGAAGCCCAAAAAAGACTTGCCGTCCATGGCCCCAATGCGCTTACCCTGAAATCCCCGATCAACCCGCTGTTCATTTTTATCAGTCAATTCAAAAACTTTATTATTTACATCCTGCTGTTTGCCGTGTTCTTTGCCCTGCTGATCGGTGAGTACGTTGATTCCCTCATCATTCTGGCAATTCTGCTGACCAATGCCGTGATCGGGTTTTTCCAGGAGCTGAGCGCCCACCGCTCGCTTGAGGCGCTTAAGGAACTAAGTGCGGTTAAGGCCACGGTTTTACGGGATGGCCAACGGGTGGTTGTTGATGCCAGATATCTGGTGCCCGGTGATGTGATTGAAATTGAAGCGGGTGACAAGGTGCCGGCCGATGCCAGGCTGATAAAATCAGTCCGCCTTAAGATTGAGGAGTCATCCCTCACCGGCGAGAGCGTCCCGGTGGAAAAAAACAACCTCCTCATTGAAAAAGAGGTGCAGATCGGTGAACAGCACAACATGCTCTTTTCCTCCACCTCGGTGGTCACCGGCAACGGTAAAGCAGTGGTAACCGCCACCGGCATGGCCACTGAGATCGGCAAAATCTCGCTGATGATCGCACAAACCCAAGAGGAAATGACCCCGCTGCAAAAAAGATTACACGTTTTCGGCAAAAAACTGGGGGGCGCCATCATCGGCATCTGCACCCTGATCTTTCTCATCTTTCTCTCCAAGGAGCTGCTTCACAACGGATTTTCCCCGGATGCGATTATCGCCTTTGTCTTTATTGCCATCAGCCTGGCGGTGGCCGCCGTGCCCACCGCCCTGCCGGCGGTGGTGACCATTGCCTTAAGCATCGGGGTCAAGCGGTTGCTTAGAAAAAAAGCCCTGGTCCGCACTCTTTCCGCGGTGGAGACCCTGGGCAGCTGCGATATCATCTGCACCGACAAAACCGGCACCCTGACCGAAAACCAGATGACCGTCCGCTATGCCTGGACCCCGGATGGCGAGGCCTCTATCTCCGGTACCGGCTATGCCCCGGAAGGAACTCTTTCCACCCGGGTCGCCCCGATTCTGTTTATTTCCGGCATGGGCTGCAACAACGGCAGCCTGATCAAAAAAAATGAGCACTGGCAGATTATCGGCGACCCCACCGAGGCGGCCCTGCTGACCAGCGGGGCCAAGGCCGGCGTCGAAATGGCGGGAGAACGGGTTGATGAACTCCCCTTTGACTCGGATCGCAAGATGATGAGTGTCCTGGTCCGGGAATCGGACTCTTCGCAAATGATGTACAGCAAAGGCGCCCCGAACCAGCTGCTGGCCTGTTGCTCCCAGGTCTTGATCAACAATGAAATTGTCCCCCTTGACCCTGACACCCGTCAGCGGATCAGCGCACAAAACGACCTCTATGCCGACCAGGCCCTGCGGGTGCTGGGCTTTGCCTGTAAATCAGTGGATAAGGGAATTGACTTTACTGAAGAAAATCTAGTTTTTCTAGGGCTGCAGGCCATGATCGACCCGCCCCGGGCTGAAGTGATCGAGGCCATCAGAAAAACCAAACGGGCCGGGATCAGGGTAATCATGATCACCGGGGATTATCAGGCAACGGCGCTAGCCATCGGCCGAGAAATCGGCATCACCGGCAAGGTTGTCTCCGGTGAAGAGCTGGAAAGGATGTCGGATGACGAGCTGATCGCCGCGTTAGCCGACAATACCAACATCTTTGCCCGGGTGGTGCCGGAACACAAGTTGCGGATCGTCACCGCCCTCCAACAGCTTGACCACACCGTGGCCATGACCGGCGACGGGGTCAACGATGCCCCGGCCCTGAAAAAAGCCAATATCGGGATTGCGGTGGGCAGCGGCACCGAGGTGGCCAAGGAGGCCTCCGACTTTGTTCTGCTCGATGACAGCTTCAGCCACATCGTCAATGCCATAGAGGAAGGCCGCGGCATTTACGACAATATCCAGAAATCGATCATGCTCCTGCTCTCGGGTAATCTGGGCGAGGTGCTGATCATCTTTCTCGCCGCCCTGCTGGGGATGAACCTGCCGCTTACCGCCATCCTCCTGCTCTGGATCAACATGGTCACCGACGGCGCACCGGCCCTGGCCTACAGTGTCGACCCCTACGGCATTGATATCATGATCCGCCAACCAAAGGCCAAGAATGAAAATATCCTGCCCAACCCCAAACTGATCCTGCTCGGGGTCTTGGGTACGGTGGGCACCCTGATCGCGCTGACCCTTTTTTCCATGTCCGGCGGCAATTCCCCGGATCAGACCCAGCTGATCCGAGCCCAGACCATGGTCTTCAACTTCGTGGTGCTCTATGAGGTGATTTTAATCTTTGTGATCCGCCGCAGCTTCAAGGTGCCGCTGTTGTCGAACAAATGGGTATGGGCGGCCGCGGTCTTATCGATAGCCCTGCAGGGGTTACTGATGTACAGCCCCATGCGCTATATTTTCAAGATCAGCGCTCTCAACTGGACCGAGCTGTCAGCCCTGGCCCTGGCCGGATTTATTTTTTATCTGGTGGCCATTTTCTATCAATTCTTCGTAAAAGCGGACAACCATAACTTACAGAGTGCAAGCAAAGGATAGGACAAAAAATCGGGATTGATTCCTTGCCAAAGGTTGGCAACCACTTAAAAACCATCCCGCTCTTCATGCCGCAAAGCCAGGGGCTTGGCCAAAATTTCCGACCAGATCACTGCCTGCCGCAGTTTTCGCCGACTCGGCTTCACCCCTGACCGCCGCTCTCTTTTTAAAGAGGGCGATTCACCAACCCCCGTTATTACATGCTCCATTGCATTATCCCGTTGCCGAGCAGGCCGGGATAATGTTTTAACTGCAACCTTAGGCAGAGATTGAACCGAAGCCATGCCGCCTTTCCTCGGCACGGATGATGCCTCCTCTTCCCCTCTCGGCTGCACGATATTGGGCAATTCCACTTCGCCCCCGGTCAAGATCTGCTGCAGCACATCGCGCAGATTAATCCTCACCTGTTCCGAGCCGTTGCCCGAGGAAGCAACCTGATCGCCGACCTTGTCATCCTTGGGGATTGACTTCTGGACCTTGGAAAAAATCTGCCAGATGACATAGATGACGATCAAGGGGAAAATATTCTCAAAAAATCCCATAAGTTACACCTAGTCGCCTTTATTTTTTCTTTTCAGGCTCGTCTTGGTCAGTGCCGCCGATGGCGCTGCGCATCTCGGTGTCAGCCATGATATTTTTCATCCGATAATAATCCATCACCCCGAACTGCCCATTGCGAAAGGCTTCGGCCATGGCCAGCGGCACCTCTGCCTCCGCCTCCACCACCTTGGCCTTCATCTCCTCAACCCTGGCCCTCATCTCCTGTTCGACGGCAATCGCCATGGCCCGCCGCTCCTCGGCCTTGGCCTGGGCGATCTTCTTGTCCGCCTCGGCCCGATCGGTTTCCAGCTCGGCCCCGATGTTCTTGCCCACATCCACGTCGGCGATGTCAATGGAGAGAATCTCGAAAGCGGTGCCCGAATCCAGACCTTTCTCCAACACCCTCTTCGAGATGGAATCGGGATTTTCCAAAACTCGCTTATGGGTATCTGCCGAGCCGATGGTGGTTACGATCCCCTCCCCGACCCGGGCCAGCACCGTCTCCTCGCCGGCGCCGCCGACCAGCCGATCGATATTGGCCCTTACCGTTACCCGGGCGATGGCCTTGAGCTGGATGCCATCCTTGGCCATCGCCGACACCAGCGGCGTTTCAATGACCTTGGGGTTGACGCTCATCTGCACCGCCTCCAGCACATTCCGGCCGGCCAGATCAATGGCCGCGGCCCGGTTAAAAATCAACTCGATATTGGCCTTGTCCGCGGCAATCAGAGCCTGCACCACCCGCAACACATTGCCGCCGGCCAGATAATGGGATTCGAGCTCGTTGGTGGAAATAAGCAGGCCGGCTTTAACCGCCATGATCTGTGATTCAACGATAAGCTTGGGCGGCACCTTTCTAAAGCGCATGAAGATAATACTGAGCAGGTTGACCCGGGCCCCGGACACCAGGGCCTGCACCCAGAGCGACAGCGCCGAACCGATGAAGTAAAACAGGACGATAGCGGCAACAACCAGTACAAATACAGCTACTTGCGCAAAATTCATTTTCCACCCCTTTAAACTTTATGTTCTTTAACGATTACCTGATTGCCGGTTACGACTTCCACAATCACCTTGCTATCCTTTTCGATAAATTCTCCCCGGCTGACCACATCAACCCGATGCCCGTCAATCAGGGCCGAACCGGAAGGCCGTAACGAGCTCAAGACCACACCTTCCTTGCCCAACAGATTTTCAAGCTCAGGGGCTTGAGAGGTCACCCCGTCCTCACTTTTTAATTCCGCCTTCAAGGTGACCGGCGAATTGGCCAGCATCTTGAAGCTGATGATCACAACCATCGGAATCAAAACAATGTCCGCCGCGACAAAGGTCATGGCCACGGCCATACTCATTTCCTGAAAAACAATATAGAGGGAATACCCGAAGATCCCGATAGCCAGGGCGGAGAGCAAGCCGCCGGAGGGCAGGATCACCTCGGCGATTATCACCCCTACCCCCACCAGCTGCAAAAAAAGCGGCAACCATATTCCCGTCATGCATCCCTCCTTGATACCACCACCACATTGCCCTTCACCTTGGCAACCTTGACCGGGCTCTCTTTATCGATAAATTCACCATCGGTGATCGCATCGATCAGCTTGCCCGCGATCATCACCTTGCCGGAGGGCCGCAGCAAGGTGTAGGCAATCCCCTCCTCGCCCACCGCCACACCACGGCTCACCAGGGAGTCGGCATGGGATTCGGCCAGGGTGGCCGCCAGATAGGGGCCCTCCACCATTCGGCCGATTTTAGGGAAAACAAAGCGCAGAAAAAGCAGGGCCAGGCAAAAGGCCAGAAAGCAGGCCCCAAAAACCTGCAGCAGGTTGTTGAGCAAGATCCCCTGCTGCCAGGGTAAATTGGGGTCAGGAATCACAAAATCCTGAAAGGAAAGAACCAGACCGACACAGAGGGCCAGGATACCGACCAGCCCGGCAATGCCGAAGCCGGGCAACACAAAAACTTCCATGGCCAGAAAGACCAGACCGATGAGGATGATAAGAAATTCGGTATAATCGGCCAGGCCGAGCAGATACTGATTGAAAAAGACCAGGCCGAGGCAAATAATACCAAGGATGCCGGGCACCCCGAAGCCGGGGGCCTTCAGTTCGAGATAAAGGGCGGCCAGACCGATCATCAACAAAATCGGGGACATACCCTCAATAAAACGGCCCATGGACTCGGACCAGCTCTGCTCAACCCTGGTGATCACAAAATTTTCAATGCCGAGGGCCGACAGCATCTCCTCAATGCTGTCGGCGGTATGCGCGGAAAAGCCGAAAGCCAGCGCCTCGGCGTGATCCATGGTCAGCAGCTCATCCTTGGCCACCACCGTTTTTTTATCGAATAATTCCTGCTTTTGCTTATCAGGCAGGGCCTCATATTCCCTGGCTTCCATGTACAAGGTCTCACTCCCGCGCCTGACCCGGACAATCTCCATCTCCGCGGTAACCATGGCTTCGGCCAACTTGGCCGGATAGCCGTTGCGGCGGGCAAGGGTTCTGAACTTGGCCCTTAGGGGCGATTGAAACTTCTCGCCCAGCATCTTCGGGCCGTCTTCGGCAAAGGTAATGGGGGCACAATCACCGATAGTGGCATTGGGCCGCATCACCAGTCTATTGCAGGAAAGAGCGATAAGGGCGCCGGCGGATATGGCCTTGTCCTTGACAAAGGCGATGGTCTGGCGCGGAGCGGCGGCAAGCATGGTCTCGACAATGGAGAGGGCGGCATCCACCCTGCCGCCGAAGGTACTCATTTCAAGGACAATCAGCGCATCCTGGTACTGGCGGCTGTCGTTAAGGGCCCGTTCGATAAAAGCGGCCATCGCCGGTTCCACATCGCCGGCAACCGGAATCACATAAACGTTTTTGACTCCTTGCCCGTTCACTTTGACATTGCTGAAAAAAATGCAGACAAGCAGGAGAAGAAACAGGCCGGGATATTTTATCTTTGCCATGAAAGCGCCTAAAAAATTATTCATTATGCAGGTGATACTCTTTTTTAGTCAAAACATACAAAAAAAATATAACCCACTGATTTTCTTATGGCAATTATACCATCGATCAATCAGGCTCATCCTGTTTTTTTATATGCAAAAAAGAAAAAAACCGGGTTCCGATATCAATAAAATGTCCGCCCTGCATAAATCAGGGCGGACATTCCAAGGAAGGGAGAAACAAGTTAGGACAAAATCCTAACGGTGGGGAGATCGAAACAACGTTACAGCAAGACCATCAGCCTTGAACGGAGATGCCTCTTGCCCTAAGGTCGGACAACACAGACTGGAGTTGCTCCTTTTCGCAGTCATCAATGGAATAAACATTTTTCATGCCGTCCATAAAGTGGAGAATAAAATGGCCTTCGCCATCCACCACCGCCGCCCTGATATGATCCTGATCAAGCCATGGCTTTAATTCTTCCATGAAATCCAGCAAACTGCATGCCTTCATGATTTATCCTCCGAACAGACTTTAAAAGCGACCTTTCAAAAACATTCTATCGCAAAAAAAACGCCTCGGTCAAGCAAACAAATCACGCAAAACAACAATGAGTTAAGCAACTACCTAACACCCTAATTTCACAGAGATAAACCAAGATAGAAAAAACAGAAATTATCACTCAAACTCAAGGGTAAGATCAGACACCGGCCCTATCCGTTCCCAACTTCGGATAAAGGTCCGACTCTTGCCCTGGGCGATAATCAGATGAAGGTCATTAAGGGATACCCCATAAACAAAATAACGGTTGCCGTCAGGATATGACACCAACAAGGTTGTCCCACCCTGAAAACCTACCCGCCGGGGAGACTTACCGTAATACTCGATGGTGGTTGCATTGGTCAGGTTCAACAACCCTTTTTTTTCATCATAAATATAAATTACCACTGGCCGCAAACCTCTTCGCCGAATTCATCGGCAAAATGATAATCCTTTTTCATGCAACCGAATCAGACAACCTTCCCGCCTCTTCATTTAAATCAGCATAGCCCATAACGTCAAGCGGGTAATCATCCAAACGTTCAGCCGCCTCGAGTTTAAGAATCATCCGGGTAAGCGCCTGGTTTTGGTTAACGGAATTACCCATATTATTATCCAGGCTCCCCCTGGCGTAATCAGCGGCGGTTTTGTTTTCCGCCGATTTTTTAGCCGCATCCGCGCCGCGCTCCAACAAGATGTCCACCACCTCGTAACGCCCGTTTTTAGCGGCCACCATCAAAGGGGTAATATGGGATCCGCCGGTTTCTTTATCAATCGTTGCGCCATAATCCAGCAGAATGGTAACCATGCGGCTGTCCTGCTTCTGGGCGGCAAGCCACAAAGGGGTCCGGCCGTCATTATCGGCGGCATCGGTTTTTGCCCCGCCGCTCAACAATTTGGCCACAATGGTTGGGTCGCCGGCGGCGATGGCATAATGCAACGCGGTGGTGCCGTCGACGGTCGCGAAATTAATCACCCCACGACCGGATTGAGCGAGGATATGATCAACCCCGTCAACAAATCCCTGAATAACTGCCTGCATGAGCAAGGTTTTTCCGGTTTCATCGAAAATAAGATAATCGTCCTTATGTTTGGCCTGGCTATCAAGGGCATCCTGGTAAAACAGTTCGGTTCCCTCGAAACGCTCCATTGATTGCCAAATCTTTACAATAAAAAAAGTTATAATCCCCACAATAACCGCGAGGGTTACAAACGCAGATTTTCCTTCCAGCATAATTACGGCCAATATTTTTAAATTTTGTAAATGACAAACACTTCGAAAAATACCTTACCACAGATATTGGCGAGAAAGTTAATGCAATTACCATTTTTTCACCTGCCGACCAAGCAGAATACGCGCAAGGGAAATGGTTATGAATTACTGTTGGCGACGCATATCAACCGGTAATGAAACAACAAATTCGCTGCCTTGCCGCTCGGGCCCACTCAGCAATTTTATCTCACCCTGGTGTTTCTTGACCAGGCTATAGGAGATGCTCAACCCCAGGCCGGTACCCTCCCCGACTTTTTTAGTGGTGAAAAAGGGTTCGAAGATCCTTGATTGTAACATCTGAGGTATGCCAACACCGTTATCACGAACCGAGACGAATAATCTCCCATCATCATTCCAGGTCCTTACCCAAATCTCTCCCCGCTCGGGAATCGACTGCATGGCGTTGATCAGCAAATTCATAAAAACCTGGGACAAAGAATCCGGCAGGCAATATATCTTATGGACCCTTGCCCCAAAATCCTTGTTTAAGACCACCCGGTCCTTATACTCATGAAGCAAGAGGGATAGATTGGTTTCCAGTATCTCATGGAGATCATAATAGACAAACTCCTCACCTTTTTTATGGGAAAAAAGTTTTAAGTTATGCACGATGGAGCTGCTCCGCCGGGCTCCTTCCTCGACATTGCCGAACAGCAACTCAATCCGGGAAAGCAGCTCGTCAATATCGGCCAAACCCGGCGGCAAGCTCTTATTAACGGGAACTCCGGCATTTTCGCCGATAACTTGCCGAACCTCTTCTTTCAACTTATTGATATTCCGCTTAAGCGGCGGCATGGCGCCGGTGATAAAATTAACCGTGTTGTTCAGTTCATGGGCAACACCGGCAACCAGTTGGCCCAAGGCCGCCATCTTATCGGTATAGATCAATTTTTCCTGGGTCTCTTTAAGTTTCTCCTCGGCCTCCACCCTTTCGGTGATATCCCGGATAATGGACAGCACTGTGGGTTTGCCGTCATACTCAAAGAGATGATCATGAATCTCCACTGTCATGATCCTATTATCATTACGCCGAATCTGCAGTCTAAAAACAGCGCAGCCCTTGGTTCTCAACTCCTCGATCACCTTGGCAATATTTGGCCACTCATGCTCCATGACCATATCCCGGGGAGAGAGCTGCAACAGTTCATTGCGAGTACACCCCATGATCCTGCAGGCCGCGTCATTAACCTCGATAAATTTACCGGGCACGCCATCGGGTAAGGGATGATAAACGGTGAGCCCGTCATTGGCCTTGTTGAACAGAAACTGATAACGCTCGACACTGGCGGCCAGGGATTGCTGTGAATCCTTTATCGCGCTGAGGTCACGGAAGAAACCCACAATATACTGGCGGTTGTCTCTGGAAAAAGTACTGCCGAAAATCTCGATCGGGATGCGAGTGCCGTCTTTCCGCTGAACATACAAATCCTTTACCGACCTGCGCCCGGCAGCAACCCCCTCTTTAAAACTTTTTGCATATTGCTCACGAAGCTCAGGGGGATGCAACCGGGTCTGATGAATACCGATCAATTCTTCGCGACTGTAGCCCAGAAGTTGTTCAGCATATTGATTGGCCTCGACGATCAGGCCGGATTCGGTGTCGGCAATAAAAATCGCCTCCGGGGAGGTATCCAACATTGCCTGCCAGCTGTTATCCACCTGGCGCAGGAATGTTAGTTCCTGCTGCAATCGCTTGACCTGCTGTTGCAGCTCTTTAATTTTTTTAGAATCGTTACCCATGCTCTACAAGAAATAACCGGCAAAATAACCTGACAAATTGCGTTCAGTTTTTATATTCAAAAAAATGCTACATATATAAACGGAAATTTAGCCTAATAATGCAAGTTATTTCTTAAAGAACAAACCTGCCATTTTTTAATCAATCTTTTTTAAGCCGATACTTGTCGGCATAGCCCCGGGGCGTCACCAGCAAATCCTGCCAGGCAAAGGTCTTGGAGTTGCCGATGATAACGCAGGACTGCATGTTGATCTCCTGGCCGGTAAACTTGTCCAGGGTGGAAAGCACCACCTTTTCATTGTCCCTGGTGGCCGCGGTGACTATGCCCACCGGGGTGTCGGCGGAACGATACTTGAGGGTGATCTCTCGGGCCTTTTCGATCAGCTCGGTTCTCCGCTTTGATTTCGGGTTATAGATCACCATGACAAAATCTGCCGAAGCCGCCGCCTCCAGCCTTTTTTCTATCAAAGCAGCCGGAGTCAGAAGATCGGAAAGGCTGATCGCGCAAAAATCATGCATCAAGGGGGCGCCCAACCGGGCGGCGCAGGCATTGAGGGCGGCAATGCCGGGGATCACCTCGATGTCGATGCTCAGCTCATGCTCCCTGGCCATTTCAAAAACCAGGCCGGCCATGGCATAGATCCCGGGATCACCGCCGGAAACCATGGCCACCTTCTTGCCGCCAGCCACCAGCTCCAGGGCCTTTTGACTGCGGTCCACCTCCTTCATCATCTGGGAGGCGACCACCTCCTTGCCCGCAAGAAACTCGGGGATCAGATCAAGATAGGTCTGATAGCCGACAATAATATCGGCCTCTTCAAGGGCGGCGCAGGCCGCCAAGGTCATATGTTTTTTAGCGCCCGGCCCGGTGCCGACTACGTAGAGCTTACCCTGGCCACTGCCATTGTTACATTCTGCCATTTTCTTTTCCCGACTAATAATTCTTTATTCTGAGCGCTCAGCAAGGCGGCAGGCTCGGCCACTCCCTTGGCGCCGACCGCCTTGAGAGCTGCCGGCGATACTGCCACATTACCGACGTTGTTTATTTCTTCTTTATTATAAAAATCTATCCGCCAACCATGTCGCTTGGCAAAGGCCAGCAGCCCCTCTTCATCATCCTTGGCATCGATCGAGGCCAGGTTACGGATGCTTAAGGGCGACAACCCCTCCTGCTCAAAAAGCTCGGCCAGGGCCACCTCAAACTCACTGGCCGGGGTGCCCCGGTTGCACCCCACCCCGACCACCAGGGTTGGCGGTCGAAAAAACACGGCAGAGCTTTTATTCATCACCTTTGCCGAGACGATCACATCCGCCTCAGCCGGATCAGTAACCGGGTGCAGGGCCGGAGGCATATGACCAACAGCCTGCTCGGCAAAAATCTTGAGGCTGCCCCTATTAACCAAACGGGCGCTGACCGCGGTCAGCGCCTCTTTATCTTCCACCAGCAGTTGCTGCTCCCGAGCCCAGAGATCAAGAGCCGGCAGGCCCAGGGTATCCGAGGCGGTGGTGATTACCGGGGTGGCGCCGAGCAGCTCGGCCACCTCAGTGGCCAGGCCATTGCCGCCGCCCAGGTGACCGGAGAGCAAACTGATCACATGGTGGCCCGACTCATCGAGAACCACCACACAGGGGTCGGTTTGCTTGCTCTCCAACAGGGGGGCAATGGCCCGCACCGCAATGCCGGCGGCCATGACGCAGACAAAGCCATCCAGATCATGCCAATGGCGGGCAAAGGTCTCCGCGATCTTGCCTTGATTCTCCAGAACCAGGGAATTAGGCAAGACAGCGGCTATCCGCTGGGCCAGTTTTCGGCCGCCGCTGGTTATAGCAATAATCCCGAGCTTCATTAATTATTCACTCTGAGTGCTTTTAATAATTCTATAATCTTGTCTCCTTTTCATTTCTTTGAATGCCCAAAGAAACGAACCAAAGAAAGTGCAGCCTTCACTTGGTCCCGCCTTGCGGGACTGCCCTGTGCTGCTCGAAGTGACCTGGCGCTCTGGAACTCGGGCTTCGCCCTCAAACAGGCCATCGCGCTGATCAGGTCACCTCTGCGCTGCTCGGCTGCGCAAAATGGCAAAAAACAAACTACAAAAAACAGCAGTAACTCCAACCGGAGTATCTAGAACCTAGAAGTTTGGCAAGCCATCTGTTAATCGCTGGGCCAGATACTTACCACCACTGGTTATGGCGAGGATTCCGAGCTTAATTTAGTACCAATGCCTTTCCCCCCTTGTCACGCCGCCGAGCACCGGAAAAATTGCCGAATAAAGAGCTTAACTGTCTGAGTCCGCCAGAGGCGGGCGAGTTTTAAGCTCTCGGCAATTTTGAGGAGCACAGGGAACCCTGCTGCAAGCAGGGCAAGGGGCCGGGGTGCCCTTTCTTTGGTTCGTTTCTTTGGGCACGCAAAGAAATGAACATAGCTTATACCAAGTATATTCAGACCAGCAGAACCTCTCCTCTCAGTCTCGCAATAGCCAATTACTATATATCAAAAAACAACAAACTCAATCCAGCCCTTGCCTGAACCCATGACTAAACCCCTTATCATAAAGCTTGGACAAAGCCGGGGGCGGCGCCTTGGCCAACACCTCACCCACCGCGATAATCGCGGTCTTGGTAATCCCGGCCTCCTTGACCTGACCGGCAATGGTGGCCAGGGTGCCCCGAATAATCCGCTGTTCGGGCCAGCTCACCTTTTCCACTACCGCCACCTGGGTTGCAGCGGTATAACCTCCGGCCAGCAAATCTGCTACCACCTGCTCGATCATCCCCACACTGAGCAGGATCAGCATGGTGGCCTGATGGCCGGCCAATGAAACCAGATCCTCTTTTTCCGGCACCGGGGTCCGCCCGGCCCGGCGGGTGATGATCACGGTCTGGGAAACCTCGGGCAGGGTCAGCTCGGAGCCCAAGGCCGCAGCCGAGGCAGTGGCCGAACTCACCCCCGGCACCACCTGAAAGGGAATATCCTCTTCAACCAGCCGGGCAATCTGCTCGTTGATCGCCCCGTAGATCGCCGGATCACCGGTATGCAGCCGCACCACCCTTTTTCCCTGTTGCCGGGCAGTGATAACGATCTCCATCACCTGATCAAGGTTGAGGCCGGCCGAGTTATGGAGTTCGGCGGCCAGATCCTGCAACAGGGCCTTGGGCACCAGACTGCCGGTATAGACGATCACCTCGGCCTCCCGCAACAGGCGCTGGCCCTTGACCGTAATCAGCTCCGGATCTCCGGGCCCTGCGCCTACAAAGTGAACCGGATGCAGCTCTTTATTTTGACTCATTACTTCCTCACAATCATGGTGGAAAAATAATGCTGTTCCTCATGCATGGCCACTTTCAAATCCCGCCTGATCCGCTGGCCGCTCTGGCTGGTACGCTCAACCAGCACCGCCTTGTCCATCAGGTTTAGCTCTTCAAGAAGCGGCACCAGCCGATCCATGACCCGATGCACCTTCATCAGGACAATCGAGTCGAATTTTTCAAGGGTTTCCCGAAGCTGGCCGTTTTCAAAGGTGGCCGGAATCACCACCAACCGGTCATCTCCCAGGCAAAGCGGTTGCCCGGCGGCCGCGGCGGAAGCACCGATGGCCGATACGCCGGGCACGATCTCCACCAACAGGTCGGGATCCTGTTCGAGCAGGGTCTCGCAGACATAAAATCCGGTGGAATAGATGGCCGGGTCCCCCAGGGTGGGAAAGGCCACATCAAAACCGGCCTGGAGCCGGGCTACGATAAGAGAAGCCGCTTGATCCCAGGCCGCTTTCACCTCCGAGTCCGGGGTCTGGCCCATCCTGATTTTCTTCATGGGAAAGTAATGGGTGAGGATCTCCTTGCTATCGGAAGAGACCACGCCTTCCACGATACCAAGGGCCGTACTCTCGCCACCCTTTCTGCCGGTGGGCGCCAGCCAGACCGGACATTTTTCCAAAAGGCGGGCCGCCTTCAGGGTCATCAGCTCAGAATCACCCGGGCCTACCCCGATCACGTAAAATTTTCCTTTCATTTCCTTCCTACCATAACGGTTATAGGGTTAAATACCTTTGCCGGCTCTTGGCCTTGCAAAAAAGTATATCGTTCCACCTGAATCTTGCTTATCTCTACAGCCAGCCCGCATTCAGCCATCAACTGCGGGGCCTGGCTCACTGTTTTTTCAATCACGCCGTTGATCACCAGCCGCCCCCCTGGCGAGAGTCGGCGCGCCGAGGCTGCTATTATTTCCGCCAAATTGCCGCCGCTGCCGCCGACAAAAACCCGGTCGGGATCCGGCAGATCGCTCAAGGCCGCCGGGGCCGGCCCTGCCACCGGGATCACGTTATAGCAGCCGAACTTACAGATATTCCGCTTGATATTGGCCAGTTCCGCCTCGTTTCGCTCAACGGCATAGACGGTCAGCCTGGGGTTGAGCCGGGCCGCTTCCACCGAGACCGAACCGCTGCCCGCGCCGATATCCCAAAGCACCCCGCCCGCCAGGGGCATTCGTAATTTATGCAGAGTCACCCCCCGCACCTCATCCTTGGTGATCAGGCCTCGGCTATGGGCGATCTCATCCTCGGTAAGGCCATATTCCCGGGCCTGCTCATTGATGAGGGCCGGACACTCAAGGCAGAAAACATTAAGATCGGCAAAACTTGACTCTTTGATCTCCCGCAAGCTCCCCGACACCAGCCGCTCCTGGTCGGTGCCCAGGTTTTCCGCCACCTGAACCCGGCAATCATTTAGGAGATCCTCGGCCCCGATCAATTCAAGATAATCGATCAGTTTAGCGGCCAGCCGATCCGGCGAGTTGCTGCCATCGGTAAAGATAAGGCTCTTGGGCTGCCGCAACAGCAAGCCGGCGACGTGATCCACCTTTCGCCCGTGCAGGCTGAGCAGGGCGGCATCATCCCACGGCATCTTGAACCGGGCCGCCGCCTCCTGCATGGAAGAAAGGGCGGGCAGCACCTCAAGTTGGTCAACGCCGAACTCCTGGCGCAACCGGCGGCCGATCCCGTAAAAAAGCGGATCACCGCTGGCCAGCACGGCAACATCGTACTCAAGCAGACCCTGACGAATTGCGGCCAACGCCTTGGCCAGCGGGATAATCACCACCTTGGCCGCAGGCTGCTCCGCCACCAGTTCAAGATGACGATTGCCGCCGACAATGATCCCGCAACCGGCCACCACCTTTTCCTGGGCGCCGGTCAGGCCGTCACAGCCGACCCCTATTAAAAATATCTTAAACATGCTCAACCACCTGGGCCCGGCTATCGACCAGAAAAAGGATAACTTCCTTGCCGGAAACCTTCTGGGCATAAGCCTTGGCCCTTGCGCATACGGCCCTGATCAGATCATCCCGCCCGGCCTCCTGTAGATGGCCATACATCTCCCGGGCCGTGTTGCTGGCCCTGATCTTTGCCAACAGATCACCAGCCGCGCCAAGGTGCTGGAGAAGGGCCGCGCCGTCGGCAACCTCCAAGGCCCCATGCCGGACATGGGTTTGCGGTGTTTCCAAGGCCGCCTTCATGACCTTGGCCCACATCCCGGCCAGATAGATTCTGGCAAAGCCCCGCTGCGCCGCTTTTTGCAGGGAAAATTCCAGGTAATCGCCCATCATGGCATAGGCCTCTTCCGGCAAATTGAGGCGGGATTGCGCCCCTTTTTCCGAGGTGCGGCCGGTGGAGAGCACCACTTCGCTCAGCCCCGCCTCCTTGGCCACCTCAAGGGAGGCCTCGATGGTGGCGGTCCAAGCCTCGGCGGAAACCGGCCGGACAATGCCGGTGGTGCCGAGAATCGAGAGGCCGCCGACAATGCCGAGTCGACTGTTCAGGGTTTTTTCGGCAAGCTCATCGCCTTTGGGCACCGAGACGATCACCAGCAGCTCCTTGGCCGAGTCCCCGGCCATGGCCTCAAGCACCGCCTCTTCAATCATCTGCCTTGGCACCGGATTAATGGCCGGTTCACCAACCTTGACCGCGAGGCCAGGCTTGGTGACGGTGCCGACCCCGCTCCCACCGCTGATTCTAATTCTGACCTGGGGCCCGAACACCGCAGTGGTGCCAGCTTGTTCACAAGGCCAATAACGGGCAGAAACCACAATCTCGGCGCCGTTGGTCACATCCGGGTCGTCGCCCGCGTCTTTAATCACCGAAGCCAGGGCAACTCCGTCCTCAAACCCGGTTCGCTGCAGTACAAAAGAGTGCCTGCTCCCATCGGGAAAGGGGATCTCCACCTTGTCCGGGGCTTTGCCGGAAAGCAGCACCTGGGCAGCGGCCTTGGCTGCCGCCGCACTACAGGCGCCGGTGGTATATCCGCTACGCAGACGACGGGCCATTACTCCTCCAAAGCCAAACGGATCAGGGCATTGACGATGGCCGCGGCAATGGAGCTGCCGCCCTTTCTGCCCAGGCTGGTGATAAAGGGATATTCTTTTTCCGCCAGAATATCCTTGGATTCCACCGCGTTGACAAAGCCGACCGGCACCCCGACCACCAAACCAGGGCGCTGCTCCGCAGGCAGTGTTTCCATACAAGCCATAACCTTAAGCAGGGCGGTGGGGGCATTGCCAACCGCGACGATACCGATATTTTCCGCCAACCCCTTTTCAATGGCCACCTCGGAGCGGGTTTTGCCCTGCTCCTTGGCAATGACCGCCAGATCGGGGTCGGCCACCTTGCAGATCACCCTGCCGCCCCACTTGGCCAGCAACCCCTTGCTGACGCCGGAGGCAGACATATTGACATCGGTGAGGATATTTTTGCCTGAGCGAATCGCATCAATCCCGGCTCTAACCGCCTCAGGATGAAAGAGCATGCTCTTGGCAAAAGAAAAATCTCCGGTGGCATGAATCACCCGCTGGACCACCTTGAAGGTCTTGGGATCAAAATCAGTGGGGCCGAGCTCCTCGGCAATGATCCGGAAGCTTTCGCCTTCGATGTCTTCGGGTTTTATTTTGGTGATTCTTGGGTCCATATTAATAATCTTCTATTCCTTTATTATTAACTCACACGCTAATGCGTGTGAGTTCTTTCCCCCCATTTGGCCTGCTGAGCATCGCAGGCGATGGCGGATAAAGACGCTATAACCTGTTTGAGGCGCAGCCGAGTTTTATAGCGTCCCGCCATCGCCGAGAAGCACAAGGAAGCCCGCAGGGCCAGGACGGTCGGGGTGCCCTTTTCTTGTTTCTTCTTTTGGGCACGCAAAAGAAGAAAGGCTTAAATCTCTAATAATTATAGGAGATCACATCCTCTTAACTTTATGTTCATTTCTTTGTTGCCCAAAGAAACGAACCAGCAGCGAAGCGGCGAAGAAATGCACCCTGTCCCTTGCCCTGCTAAAGCAGGGTCCCCTGCGCTGCTCGAAATAATCTGGCGCTCTGGAACTCGGGCTTCGCCCTCAAACAGGCCATCGCGCTTTTCAGGTTATTTCTGTGCTGCTCGGCTGCGTGCCAATGGGGAGTTATCTCCTCACTTCATTTTGTCTTACTGGTCAAACACTCACTTACAAAAGCAACAACCGCCTCCGGGTTATACCCGAAATGCAGATGCAGATAACCGCCGATCACATTTTTATAACTATACCCTTCCCGCTCCCCATTATTCACCACATACAGCCGATCAATAGAATCCGGCATCTCATCGATGGTTGAATAATGAAACTCATGGCCCCGCAGCACCGTACCCTTGGCCCCTAAAAAACAATCCCTTTCCAGGGCAATCTCCCGATAGCCCAAAGCGGCCCGCCGGGTCTGCATCCTGGCCGTAACCGGAAAAACCCCGGCCATGGGCTGCAGCTTATCATCATTATCGACAATCCCCTGGCTGAGATACATAAAACCGCCGCATTCGGCGTAAATCGGCCGACCGGCCTCGGCCCAGGCCTTGATGGCCGAGCGCATCGGCTCGTTGGCGGCAAGCTTATCGGCAAAAAGCTCGGGGTAACCGCCGCCCAGATAAAGGCCGCTTACTCCGGCCGGTATTGCCCGATCAATCAACGGGCTGAAAAAAACCAGCTCGGCCCCGGCCGCCCGCAGCAGATCAAGGTTGTCCTCATAGTAAAAACAAAAGGCCTGGTCCCGGGCCACCCCGATCTTAACCTTGGCCGGGAGATAATCCTGCTCGCCGCTCTCCCGGTTTGCCCCGGCGTTCTCCGAGGCCAGTGCCACCAGCCTATTCAAATCGACATGCTCGGTAATGGTCGCGGCCAACCTGGCAATGGCCTCCTTGGAGATCGGCTCCTCCTCGCCCATCTTAAGCCCCAGATGCCGGCCGGGAATCGCAAAGTCAAGATTTCTCGGCAGATAGCCGATGATCTCGGCCCGGCAATGCTTTTTGATGGCCTCACTCACCAGGGCCAGATGGCGCTCGCTGCCGATCCGGTTCAAGATCACCGCCCTGGGTGCCACCTCCGGGGCAAGGGTCTCAAAACCCTTGAGCACCGCGGCCACGCTTTCCGCGGCCGAGGCAACATCGAGAATCAGCACCACCGGCACCTGCAAAGCCTCGGCCAGGGCGGCGCTGGATGAAGTGTTGCCGTCAAACATCCCCATCACCCCTTCGATGATCGAGATATCCGCCCCCCGGCTGTGCAGGGCAAAGGTACGAGCCACGAACTCTTCGCCGCTCATCCAGAGATCAAGATTGCGTGATTCGCGCCCAGTCACCAACCGGTGCAGGGAGGGGTCGATAAAGTCCGGCCCGCACTTGAAGGGCTGCACCTTCAGGCCCTGGGCCTTGAGGGCGGCCAGCAACCCCAGGGTGATGGTGGTTTTGCCGGAGCCGCTCTGGGTGCCGGCCACCACAATGGCGGGGCTGCTAGTTGCCATCGACCCTGCCCGCTGTTTTTTCCGCGAGCAGAAGCTGCGGGTAGATGGTGCCGGCCAGGAAACGCACCCCTTCAAGCATCCGCAGGGTGGGCCGGGAAACCAGCGGTTCCTCAACCAGCACTATCCTGTTTTCCCGCACCGCCTTGATCGCGGCAAAGCC
>DUZU01000028.1 GCA_013349285.1 Deltaproteobacteria bacterium
GGCATCAGGTTAAAAATAGTGCCGGATGCGGCAACCGTTGAATTACTTTCGCCGGCCAGCGCCTTTTTATACTCGTCGCCGCCCTCGCCCTCACGGCCGATGCGGGCGGCGATGGTGCTATAGGAAACCACATTCTCCATGGAATCATAGATGGTCACCGCTTCAATGCGCATACCGTGGGTGGCATTGCGGACAATGGTATCCAACATCTTGAACTGCTCCGGATTGCGAAGCGCAATCTTGCCGTAACGAACCACGGTGGGCAGCACGAACTGCTGAAAAACCTGATGGCTGATGTTTTCCGCCACGACCAGGGAATAGGCCTCGCTACGCTCCAGCAAAACCCTTTTGGCATGTTTGGAAATCAGCCAGGAAAGGACCAGGGTAAAAACCAAAAAAATGACCAGGCCGCTAAAGGAAAAGAATTTCACCAGCCGAAACGGCTTCATCCCGGCGGCATCGGGCATTGATTTCCTTTTATCCCTCATCGACAAACCCCGCATCGCTTACAATGTTCAGTATCGCATCTCGGGGTGGACTTGCCGGCCAAAGCTCGCTGATACTCCGCCCAGAGATAACGCTTGTCAATTCCATGATCAATGATATCCCAAGGAAAAAGCTCGTCCCCCTCCCGCTGCCGCATGGCATAATCCTCGGGGGAGATCCCGTTTACCCGCATGGCCTGCCGCCAGTTACAATTGGTGCTTAACATGGTCGCCAAAGCAAGGCCAACCCGGCGATCCCCCCTGGCCAGCACGGCCTGATAAAAGGCATTAACCGGCTTATCGACCATTAAGCGCACATTATGTTGTCCGACCAGCCCTTTTTTGAGAAATTTTATTTTATTTTTCAGTTCAGCCGGGGTCGCAAAAGGGTGGAACTGAAAAGGAGTCCAGGCCTTGGGCACAAAGCTGTTGACACTAAGGGTGATATTACTCAATCTACCTTGGGGCCGCCCCACGGCAAGCAGAACCGCCCTAACCTTAGCGGTCAGGCTCAATAATTCCTCCAGATCCTCTTCCGTTTCCGTGGGCAGCCCTATCATGAAATACAGCTTAAGATGATAAATACCGGCCCGCACCAAGGCCTCGGCCGCCAGCAGCACATCCTCTTCGCTGATCCCTTTATTGATTACCCCTCGTAATCTTTCCGAGCCGCCGTCCGGGGCGATAGCCGCACTTTTCAGATTACTGCGCTGCAACAGACTGCACAGCTCAGCGCTGATGGCATCGGCCCGGAGGGAGGAAAAAGAAAGAGCACAACCTTCGCTTAAAAGAAAGTCCGCCACCCGGGTAAGATCATCGACCTTCGCCATCTCCATCCCGAGCAGCCCCACCCGATTTATCTCTTTCGGCCTGGCCGCCAAGGCCGCCAGGATACTCTCCGCCTGCCAAAGCCTGGGAGGACGATAGACAAAACCAGCCGCACAGAATCGGCAGCCACGACTGCAACCACGCCCCAATTCCGCCAAAAACAGATCGGCAAATTCCGCATCCGCGGAAAGCAAGGTTGAATGGCCGGCAATCGGCGGGGCAGGGCTGAAAAGCCGCTGCACCCGGGCCGGGATTCCAGCTAATGGCGCAAAGCCAACGATCTTTCCACGCTCCCCATACTCTATCTCATAAAAGCGGGGCACGTAAAGACCAGGCAGTTGCCCGGCAAGATCGGCAAGAAGCTGTGGCCTTGAAGCTTGGGCAAGATTATCGACAAGATACTCAAGCAACTGGCCCAACACCGGCTCAGCCTCTCCCGCTACGAACAGATCGACATAGGGGGCCAGGGGTTCCGGGTTAATAAATGTCGCCACCCCTCCGGCAATGACCAGAGGCTGGCCCGGTCGACATTTCGCGTCGCCACGATCTTGGGCAAAGGGCGCCACATTGCCGGCGGCAAGCATGGCAACCAGATTAATAAAATCCTGCTCAAAGCTCATCGAACACAACAGCACCGGAAAATCAGCCAGCGGGCGGCCCGACTCAAGGGAAACCGGCTTCAGCCCACCGGGCTCATAGCAAAAACGTTCGCAGACTACATCGGGCAGGCTGTTGGCTAGATGATAGACCAACTGAAAGCCGAGATTGGAAACCGCCAGGGGATATCGGTTGGGGAAGATCAGGGCCACCGGAAACTTGCCCTTCCACTTCTTGCGCAGCGTACCTCTTTCACCGGCAAGAAAATCGGTATGTACTGGCTGGCGCTGGCTCATAACGTCCACATCGAACCTGCCAGGGGCAACAAAAGAATTCCGGCAGAAATTTTCAGCGGGTAAAAATTATCCTTACCCGCCATGGCTTATTTATTTGATTATTCCCATTATGGTCAAAACCATCAACTCTCGTTTCTTCTCAAGAAGGTGGGACGATCATATTCCTGCTCATTGAGAACGGTTTTTGAAAACGACTTGCGCATGCCGTTAACCACGGCAACGCCTTCGGCAGCATTGCGTTCCCGATTGCCGCCAAAAGGCAGCTTCTGGGCCAGGGTCTCCCGCTTCTGCTGGAGGAGCTGGACCTTTTCCGGCATTTCATCAAGACCGTCGATGGTGTCACGGATCCCGGTGGCAACCACGGTTACCTGCAGCTCTTCACCCAAACTCTCGTCAAAGATTACCCCCAGGATGATGTTGGCATCCTCGTGAACCTCTTCATAGATCTTGGTGGTGGCCTCGGTGACCTCCGCCATGGTCAAAGTATCCTGGCGGGCCGAGATGTTCACCAGAACCCCCTTGGCCCCGTCAATGCTGATATCCTGCAACAACGGACTATTGATGGCCATGTTGACCGCCTCGGCCGCGCGATTCTCGCCAACGCCGCTCCCGGCGCCCATCAAGGCCGGCCCCATCTCATTCATAACCGCTCTGACATCAGCAAAGTCGGGATTGATATACCCGGGGAGATTAATCAAATCGGTAATACCCTTGACCGCCTGCACCAAAACATCATCAGCCATCTTCATGCCGTCGATGAAGCGGGTTCCTTTTTGGCTCATGGAGATCAGCCGGTCGTTGGGAATGGTGATAATGGTGTCCACATGTTCCTTAAGTTCCTGCCAGCCCTTTTCCGCATTCTTCATCCGGGCCCGGCCCTCGAAGGCAAAAGGCTTGGTCACCACGCCGACGGTGAGGGCGCCCAGCTCCTTGGCAATCCTGGCCACCACCGGCGCCGCCCCGGTTCCGGTGCCGCCGCCCAGCCCGGCGGTGACGAAAACCATGTCACAATCCTTGAGCAGCTTGCGGATCTCATCGATACTCTCCTCGGCCGCTTCCTGCCCTACATCGGGATTTGCCCCGGCCCCCAGCCCTTTTGACACATTCGGGCCGATCTGCAGGCGGACGTCGGCCTTGGATAGATCCAGCGCCTGGACATCGGTATTGGCAGCAATAAACTCCACGCCAAGAATATTACTTTCGACCATGGTATTGACCGCATTACCTCCGCCGCCGCCAACTCCAAAAACCTTGATCTTTGCCCGTGACTCTGTTTCCGCGAATTTAAATGACATATCGATGCTCCCCTTTCAAGGTCCCCGTCTGACTCCCTGTAAATCAGGCGTTTTCGAGCTTGTTTTATATTATTCCCTTAAACCAGTCCCTCATGTGACCGGATATCCTTCCCAACATGCTGCCGCTCGGCCGCTTAAAATTAGCGCCCGGGCCGTTTTTCATCCCGTATATAACAAGGCCGACACCGGTTGCCCATTGCGGGGTACTGACGATATCGACCACCCCGCCGATATTTTCCGGCGAGCCGATCCGCACCGGCAGATCGAAAATCTGCTCGGCCAACTCTTCCATGTTATCCAAAAGCGAGGTGCCGCCGGTCATGACAATGCCGGCATTGACCATCTCTTTATAACCTGATTCCACCAGCTCCTGATTGATCAGGGTCAACATCTCCTCAACCCTGGGCTCGAGAATCTCCCCCATGACCTTCCGGGAAAGTTTCCGGTTTTTTCGGCCACCCACGCTGGGCACCTCGATCACCTGATCCTTATCGATCATCGAGGCCAACGAACAGCCATACTCCTCCTTGAGCCTCTCCGCCTCTTTTTGCGGAGTCCTGAGGCCAATGGCCAGATCGTTGGTCAGATTATGGCCGCCCAAACCAAGGACAAAGGTGTGCTTGATGGTGCCGTCGGCAAACACCGCCAGGTCGGAGGTGCCGCCACCGATGTCGATGAGGCCGACGCCCAGCTCCATTTCTTCGCGGTTAAGCACCGCCTCGGCCGAGGCCAGGGGCTCAAGCACGACATCCTTAACCTCCAGGCCGGCCCGATTGCAGCACTTGACTATATTATGGACCGCGGTCACCGAGCCGGTCACGATATGGACATCGGCCTCCAGGCGGACGCCGGTCATGCCGATGGGATCCTGAATATCGGCCTGACCGTCAACCATGAACTCCTGGGGCAACACATGAATCACTTCCTGATCCGGTGGGATCGGTACGGCGCGGGCCGCATCCACCACCCGGTCGATATCGTCCTGGCGAATTTCATTATGCTTAATGGCAATAAGGCCATGGCTGTTAAAACTCTTGATGTGGCTGCCGGCGATCCCCACATAAACGGCCCCGATATCGCAACCGGCCATGCGTTCGGCTTCATCAACCGCTGAGCGGATCGAATGAACGGTACTTTCGATATTTACCACGACCCCACGGCGCAAGCCCACCGATGGATAGCGGCCGATACCGATAATGTCCACTCGACTGTCACGGACCTCGCCGACAACAACACAAATCTTGGTTGTCCCGATATCCAACCCAACAACTAATTCGCCACGCTCATCGTTTGTCATCTGTTCACCTTAATGCCGGTCCCCTTATCATTGAGGGCCAATCCCCTTTCACACCGGACCGGCAAAACCAACCAACACTTTATTGGGCGTATAGTTCATATGAATATACGCAATTTGGGAAAATTCATCCTTCTTATACAGCCGATACAACACCTTGGCCAAAAGATAATATTTAGTTCTTATTTCACCCTGCCCCAAATGAATGGGAAAGGGCCGGTTGACCAAAAACAGGATGATATCATCCTTGTTCTTCAGATTAAGCTCCGAGATATTCTGCCTGGGCAAGATCGAACTTCCATTGCCCGCATAACGAATAAACTGCAAAGCCTCATCCAAGGCCGAACCCTTGACCTTTTCCGGCCAGTGCTCTTGATCAAGGCCGCTGATCACCGGGTAATCCATGTCTTCCGGCGGCAGGACCTGGGCAAAAGCCACCCCCTTGCCATCCAGATAAAAGAGCCCTTTCGCCAACGAAACAATGGCCACCGGCTCCCGCTCTTTCACCGTGATATTGAGAAGATTGGGCCAGACCCTTTCAATATCGATTGATTCTACCCATTCGTGGGATTCAATATTCTTCTCTATCCGGTCAAGATCCAGGGCCAGCAGATTGCTATGCACATCCACCCCGCTAAGTTCGAGGATAAGGTTCTTGGTGGTGCGCCGGCAACCCTCAATCCTCGTCGCGGTAATCTGAAAGAAATCAGACTGCCCCAACCCCTTGTAAACAATAACTCCACCGACCACCAACGCCACGGTGACAACACAGAGGATCACCACTAACACGACGATCTTCCTCTTCAACCCCATCCCAGAGGACTTCTTACCGCCATAGCGCTGCTGTATCGTTTTTCCTCTTCGCAAGATCGAAAAGAACCTCTGTCAATAATTATGTTAAAATACAAACTTCCGGCTCAAGCCACACCCTGAACCGCTCGTTGACCTTTGCCTGGACAAGCCCCATCAAATCGAGAAAATCCTGGGCCGTGGCATTGCCGCAATTAACCAAAAAATTGGCATGTACCTCGGAAACCTGTGCCCCACCGACCCGCAACCCCTTTAAACCCGCCTCATCGATCAGCTTTCCAGCCGGGGGCATGCCGACCGGATTCTTAAAAAAAGAGCCGGCACTGGCAACCTTGCCCGGTTGTTTGTTTTTACGATTTTCCATTAACTGCCTGCACACCTTGTCAACCTTTTGGCCGTCAGCTTTTTCCAGCAGAAACTCCGCCGCCACCACCACTTTGTTTCCCTTCTCCAGGTGGCGGTAAGCAAAGATCAATTCAGCCCTTTCCCGTCTGACCAACTTCCCGGCCGGAGTCGCAAAAGTAACGGCGCTGAGGGGATCCGCGATCTCCGCCCCCCAGGCTCCGGCATTCATGGCAACAGCGCCGCCCACCGAGCCGGGAATCCCGGCGGCAAACTCCAGACCGCTCAAACCATGCTCGACAGTCCAGTTCACCAGCCGCATCAGCCCGCAGCCGGCTTCAACCCTGACCAGTTCATATCCAGCGACCTCAGAAGCCAGAATATCGATTGCCCCGAATTCTCGACCAAGAACGATTATCACCCCGTCGTAACCTTTGTCCGACACCAAAATATTGCTGCCGCGCCCAATCACCCGCCAGGGGACGGCGAGATCATTTAATATGGCCAGCAGCGCGGCAAGTTCCGCCTCGCCGGCCGGCAGGGCAACGGCCTTGGCCGGACCACCGACCTGCAAGGTGCACCAGCGCGCCATGGGACTGCTCCACATGATCCTGCCTTGCCACATCTTCTTCAGCTGTTCCGGCCACTGCCTGTTCAACTGCACCTCCCTGTCCAACCAAAGTCCGGCATCGATATCCCCCGGGCGATAAAATTCACCCTTGATCATCCCGGCGCCGGGCCGCGGATCGATATCAGGCCGCAACATTCCGCTGCTCCAATATCTTGAGCAATTCCTCGCCGGCCCTCAAGATGTCACCGGCGCCCAGGGTCAAGACGATATCCCCGGGCTGGAGCATGGTCCGCACCGTTACCGCCAATGATGCCACCTCGGCCACAAAATGAGCGTCCCGCTGCCCATGCCGCCTTATCTCCTCAAGCAATGACACGCCGCTTACCCCTTCAATGGGCTGTTCGCCGGCCGCATAAATTTCCGTGAGCAACAATACATTGGCCTCATGAAACGCAGTGCTGAACTCCTTGAACAATCCGGCGGTCCTGGTATAGCGGTGGGGCTGAAACATGACCACGATCCGCCGCTTGGGCCAGGCGGCCCGCATCGCGGCCAAGGTCGCCTTGATCTCGGTGGGATGATGGCCATAATCATCGACCACGGTTATGCCGTCACACTCGCCCTTGATCTGCATCCGTCGCTGCACCCCGCTGAAGCCGGCCAAGGCTTGCTGAATGACGCTAAAGGGAATTTCCAGTTCAAAGCCCACCGCAATGGCGGCCAAGGAGTTGTACACATTATGCTGGCCGGGCAAATTCAAGGTTATTTCCCCCATCACCTCTTTGCCCCGACAGACCTCAAAGGTGGAAACCATTCCCTTGGTTTCGATGGATCGGGCATGGACATCGGCCTGACTGGTCAGGCCATAGGTAATGGTCCGTTTCTTGATTTCCGGGAGCAAATCCGCCACATTGGGATCATCAAGGCAAACGATCGCCGCGCCGTAGAATGGAATTTTATGGATAAACTCAAGAAAGGTAGCCTTGATCTGATCAAGATCACGGTAATGGTCCAGATGCTCCAGATCAATATTGGTAACGATCTCCAAGACCGGGGAGAGCTTCAGAAACGAACCATCGCTCTCATCCGCTTCAGCCACCAGAAATTCACCGGCGCCGAGTTTGGCATTGGTGCCGAGACTGTTCACCTTGCCGCCGATAACCACGGTGGGATCCAGTCCGGCTTCAGCCAGCAACCACCCGACAATGGAGGTGGTCGAGGTCTTACCATGGCTGCCGGCCACCGCTACCCCGTATTTTTTCAGCCGCATCAGTTCGGCCAGCATCTCCGCCCTTGGAATAACCGGGATGTGCGCGTCATAAGCCGCCTGAACCTCGGGATTTTTTTCCTTAACCGCCGAAGACGTCACCACCACATCCGCCCCGACCACCGCCTTGCGCTGATGGCCGATGTAGATAATTCCACCCAGCTCCTTAAGGCGGCGGGTGATGTCGCTTTGCCGAAGATCGGAACCGCTCACCTTGTAGCCAAGATTAAGCAGCAACTCGGCAATACCGCTCATGCCGATCCCGCCGATTCCCACAAAATGAACATGTTGTGTTTTTTTATACATTTTTCCTGAATACCTGTTAGTTCTGCGGTTATACCCGGTTAAGCAACCGCACACTCTCGTCCACAATTGACTGAGTAGCGCCGGGCTTAGCAAATGTCCGCATTTTTTTCCCCATTTGTCCCAAAAGCTGCGCATCATTTAAAAATGCCTCGATTTGCTCTTGCAACTTCGCTGCGGTAAGTCCGCTTTCCTCAAACATCACCGCCGCACCGCCGACCACCAGAAACTGCGCATTGGTAACCTGATGGTTGTCCGCCGCATAGGGATAAGGGATAAAAATAACCGGCTTGCCGGTAGCGGTCAACTCGGCAAGGGTGGTCGCCCCGGCCCGGGACACGACAAAATCCGCCTTTGCATAGGCCGCTGCCATATCATCGATAAAGGCCGCCACCTCGGCCTTTATCCCTTCTTGGGCATAGGCGTTGCGCACCCACTCTTCATCCTTGACCCCGGTCTGATGAATGACCGAAAAACCGGCGGGCAGCCCGGCGGCGGCCAAGGCCTCGACCACCAACTTGTTGACCTGGTGGGCGCCCTGACTTCCGCCCAGAACCAGCATCGTCTTTAATTCGCTCTGCGCGGGCCGCTGGTCGGCCACCGCCAAAATTTCCCGGCGGACCGGGTTGCCGGTGAGCACTGTTTTGCCGACGGCAAAAAACTTTTCAGAACCGGGTATTGAAGTATATATGCGATTGACCATTTTTCCAAGGATCCTGTTCGTAATTCCCGGTACGGAATTCTGTTCGTGAATACAGGTCTTGATTCCCATAATTTTAGCGGCCAACACCACCGGTCCGGTCACATATCCGCCAACCCCGAGAACCAGGTTCGGCTTAAAGCCCTTTACTATCTTGATTGCCTGCCAGAGACTTAAGGGCAAGCGAACCATGGCCTGCAGGGTTCCCAACAAGGATTTTCCCTTAATTCCCAGGCAACTGATCGATTCTTTCTGCAATTCCAGGTTACGCAAGGCCTGGTTATCAATGGACCGATCGGTGCTGACGAACATAACTTTCCCGTCGGGAAATCGCTGCTGCATGGCCTGGGCCACCGCGATTCCCGGGAAAAGATGCCCCCCTGTTCCACCGCCGGTAATAATGATCCGCATTGCGTTATAGATATCCTTCTCCTGGCAAATTTAATGGGTCAAGCGCGCGCTCAAGGCCTTGCCGCAGATATATACCTGCTGAATAACCTGCTGATAGCAGTCCGGGCAATATCCGTGCGATATCCTAATCTCCCCCGCGGCTTTCTGCTTTTTCCACCCGTTACTTCCCTTGGTCCGATGACAAACACAACAGATCGTCCTCATGGCTTCTCCTCCGAGCCGGTTTCCGCAAAGACCCTCTTTTTTATACAAAAGAGGCCTCCCGGACAACTTCGACTCCTCCGTTAGTCATAACAACACCATTTTTAGCCAGATTGAGCACCGCTTGGCTAAACACCGCACCCCTGTGACCATAACTTTTGAACATATCAAAACTTGCGCAGGCCGGTGAAAGTAAGACCGACTCCCCGGCCTTGGCAATGGTACTTGCCAGTTGCACCGCCTCCTCCATGCTTTCGGCAAACTCGACCCTGGTATAATCTCTAAAGGTGGCGGCCATCGCCTCTTTTGCTTCCCCGATCAGGACCATGGCGCCAACCTTTTCCTTCACCACCTCGAGCATAAGATCATAGCCGCCGCCCTTATCCCGGCCGCCCGCGATCAAAGTAACCGTGCCGGCCATGCCCTTGAGCGCCGAAACCACGGCGCCGACGTTGGTGGCCTTGGAATCATCGAAATAGCTCACCCCATTAATCTGCGCCACCAACGCCAGCCGATGCTTGAGCGGCGTAAAGTTCGTCAAGCCCCGGGCCACGGCGGAAGAGGGGCAACCGCAGGCGCGCAGGGCGAGAATTGCCGCCATGGCGTTATAGGAGTTGGGAGCCGAGCTAAAAACTGTTCCGGCCAAATCATATTCTTCCATCAAGTTGCCGGCACCACTCCCCATCTCCAGTCCCACCTTTTGCCCAGCCAGCCAGGCTCCGGGCCCGGCCGGTTGTTGCTTGCCGAATGTCAACAAGCGACTGGCATAAGGCCAACGCCCTGCCTTGCCGCCGTTGCGGACCAGCCCGGCTTCGATCACCCGGTCATCGCCGTTGATAATTGCGGTGTCCCCGGCTCGCTGGTGTTTAAAAATACTCATTTTGGAATCGGCATAATCATCATAGGAGGGGTAACGATCCAAGTGATCCGGGGTAATATTCAACAATAAGGCAACATCCGGCCGAAAATCAGCCCCGCCGTCCAGCTGATAACTGCTCACCTCCAGCACCACGAAATCAGCCTCCTGGCCGCCTTGTAGGTATTCGGTCAACGGCACCCCGATATTGCCGCCGACAAAAACCTCCTTCCCGGCCGCCCGCAGCAAATCGCCGACCAGGGTCGTCACCGTACTCTTGCCGTTGGTGCCGGTAATGGCCACCACCGGGGTTTTTAAAAAATCTTTCGCCAGCGCCAGTTCGCCGATGACCGGCACCCCGGCTGCGAGGGCTTGACGAATAGCCGGAAGGGACAAAGGTACCCCGGGGCTAACCAGCACACAGTCGGCATTACAAAAAAGTTCAGAGGAATGGCCACCTGTTTCGATATGCAATCCTTTCTCCAATAGCCACCGAACCAAGTCTCCCTCAAGGTTTTCCAGATGGCCACCCTCTGAAACCGTAATTTCTACTCCCAGACCAAGCAAAAACCTGATCGCCGAGACCCCGGAGGAGCCCAGGCCCACCACCACCACCTTCGCTCCCGGTCGCAGTATTTTTTTCAGGTCAAGGTCTTTCATTTCCCGTCCCTAGCGCAATTTCAAGGTGGCCAGGGCTGCCAGGCCCATGACGATGGAGACGATCCAAAACCGGACAACAACCTTGGATTCATGCCACCCTTTCTTTTCAAAATGGTGATGAAACGGGGCCATCAGAAATATCCGCTTGCCGCCGGTCATCTTAAAAAAACCAACCTGCAGGATCACCGACAGGGCTTCCATCACAAAAACACCGCCCACGATGACCAGCAGGATCTCCTGCTTGATGATAATAGCCACCTGACCCAAAGCGCCGCCCAGAGCCAAGGCCCCCACATCCCCCATAAAAATCTGGGCCGGATAGGCGTTGAACCAGAGAAAGCCGAGACTGGCGCCGACCAGGGCGCCGCAAAAGACCGCCACCTCGCCGGCGCCCTGAACAAAGGGAATCTGCAGATAAGCGGCCAGACCGGCATGCCCGGCCAGATATGAAAAAAGCAGATAAACGCTGCTGGTCACCACGGTCGGCCCGGTCACCAAGCCATCCAGGCCGTCGGTGAGATTAACGGCATTGGAGGCGCCGACCACGACCAGCACAGCAAAAACCACATAGAACCAACCAAGGTCGGGCTGGATATTCTTAAAAAACGGGAAACTCAGGTGCCCGTCAAAATCCGGATGAAAATAAAGGACCAAACCTGCAGCCGCGGCCGCGGCGATCTGCCAGCCAAGTTTGCCCATGGCACTCAAGCCGGCACTGTTCTGTTTTTTAATTTTTTGGTAATCATCATAGGCGCCGATGGCGCCGAACCAGATCATGATGCCGAGAATCAACCAGACATAATAGTTGGTCAGATCAACCCACAACAAGGTCGAGGCCGCCACCGCCGACAGAATCAGCAGACCGCCCATGGTCGGCACTCCTCTTTTGGAGTAATGGGATGCCGGACCGTCATCCCGCACCACCTGGCCGATCTGATATTTCCGCAACTGGCTGATGAACCAAGGGCCGATCAACAACAAAACCAGAAAGGCCGTTATGGTCGCCCCGATACTCCGGAAGGTGATATAACGGAAAACGTTAAAGGCCCCGAATTGTTCATGAAGCGGAAAAAGAAAATGATAAAGCATGGTTGTCGATAATCCCCCTGATTATTCCGCCAGCATGCCCTGGGTAATGGTTTCCATCTTCATTCCCCGGGATCCTTTGACCAAAACCCAATCACCCTCGCTGAGTTCATCTTTTTCAATCATCTTGGTCAACCAGGCCGTGATCTCTTTTTTATCGGCGAACACCATGGCCTTTTTCGGGCTCATCCCCATCTTCAAAGCCCCAGCGACCACCTGTTCGGCATAGGCGCCAACCGTCAACAGATAGTCGAACTTAAGCTTGCCGACCGTGGCCCCGATATAACCGTGAGCGGCATCGCTATGCTGACCAAGCTCCAGCATATCGCCGAGAATCACGATTTTCTTGTGCTTGTGATCCATGTGCTGCATGGTTTCAAGCGCCGCCAGCATGGATGAAGGGTTGGCGTTATAGCAATCATTCACCAGCTTGATTCCGCCGACCAGCTTCTCTACCTGCATCCGCTTCTCAAAAGGGGCAAACCCCTCGAGCCCCTTGACAATATCTGTAAATTTCAAGCCGGCGGCATGGCCCATGGCGGCGGCGGCCAGGCTGTTAATAACGTTATGGGCGCCCAGGCTTTTTATCCTGACCCGGCTAGACTTCTGGCCGATCTGCAAGGTAAAGGACATGCCCCGCTCGCCAAGGCTTACCACCCTGGTGGCCCGCACCTCGGCTTTGGGGCTTTTGCCGAAGGTGATTTTCTTCTGGCGGCAACGCTTGGCAAGGGCCCTGACTCGACTGTCATCTATATTCACCACCAGCGTGCCCCAGGCCTTAATCCCGGCAAACAGCTCGCCCTTGGCCCTGGCCACCCCGTTGACGTCCTGCAGCCCGGCAAGATGCGCATCCTGGACGTTGGTGATACAGGCAATGTCAGGGGCGGCAATCTCGGTAAGCCGGGCGATTTCCCCGGGCCGGTTCATGCCCATTTCCATTACCGCAAAATCATGATGATAACCTACGGGCAACAGCGAGAGCGGCATGCCGATCAGGTTATTGAAATTACCTTCGGTTTTAAGAACGTTATATTCCTTGGCCAGCAGAAAGGCGGTCATCTCCTTGACCGTGGTTTTACCTGAGCTGCCGGTGATCGCCAACACCTGCAAATCAGACATCACCGAACGGCGATAAGCCGCCAGATCGCCAAGCGCCGTCAAGGTGTCATCAACCAGAATCACCGGCACCGACATTTCTTTTTCAGGCTTTTGCGAAACAACCAGACCGGCGGCGCCTTTACGCATAGCCTCGGCCACAAAATCGTGACCGTTAAATTTATCCCCGGTCAAGGCCAGAAACAAATCACCCGGCTCAAGATTCCTGGTATCGGTGCATACCCGCCGAAAGCCCGCCTCGGTGCGGCCGCAAACAAACCTGCCGCCCGTAGCCATCAACACCTGGGAGAGGGTCCAGACCGGATCCTGAATGGTTGTAAAGCCATACCCAAAACTTGTCGCGGCATCCCCGTTTTTCAACCTGCCGTTTCCGATTTTTCCTGCTCTTGCCAACTCCATCACCGTCTCCCTTTTTCGAAAAAGCACCCCACGGTTGCTTCCGGCATCAGTTACCAGCTTTGCTCCGCTGCCAATCTTGCCGCCTCCAGCCGATCATCGAAAAATCTTTTCCCCTGCCGATCTATCTGATATGTCTCATGCCCTTTCCCGCAAATCGCCACCACATCCCCAACCCCGGCATGGCGAATCGTGGTTCTGATCGCCTCCCGGCGATCAACCACAACATCATAACCCTGAAAACCTGCACCCAGCAAGGTCTCAACCCGCATCCGCGGCAGGGCGTGCGCCTGGATGCCCGATTCGATCTCGGCAAGAATCGCCTCGGCTGATTCACTGCGGGGGTTGTCGGAGGTCAACACAACAACATCAGCTAATTGCCCGGCAATCTTGCCCATAATCGCTCTTTTGCCGCGATCCCGGTCCCCGCCGCAACCAAAAATGACAATCAATCGTTTGCGGGTCAACTTCCGCAAGGTCGCCAACACATTGGCGAGGGCATCCGGGGTATGGGCATAATCAACAAAAACATTGATCCCGGCAACAGAGCCGACCTTTTGCAAGCGCCCCGGCGCATCCTGGGCCACAGCGAGCCCTTCCGCCACCTTTTCCCTGGAAATCCCCAATGCCGCGGCAACCCCGACCGCGCCCAGCATATTCTTGAGATTAAACTCACCAACCATTCGGCTCTTGACCAGGATCTTGCCCTGGGGAGCGTCAAACTCGGCAACCGTCCCGGCAATAGATTCGTCAATGGGATGCACGACAACATTTGATCCTGTTTTACCGCAGGAAATAAGCCGGCCACCTCCACTATCCTTTTTAGCCAACTCCCGCAACAACCGCGGCCCCCAAGGCTCTTGTTCCTTACCGTCAACCACGACCACGGCCTTGCCATCCGGCTTCAGATAATCAACAAAAAGCTTTTTCTTGGTGACAAAGTAGTTTTCCATATCCCCGTGAAAATCAAGATGGTCCCGGGTCAGATTGGTAAACAGGGCCACATCGAAACGCATCCCGCCGATCCGCTGCTGCTCTATGGAATGCGAGGAGACTTCCATGATAACGTGACTGACGCCGCCGTCGGCCATTTCCCTGAGCAATTGCTGCAAGCTTATCGCGTCCGGCGTGGTAAACGGTGCCTGCAACTCTTTGTGGTTATAACGATAATTCACCGTTCCGATCACCCCGGGATTGCCGCCATTGCCACGAATAATCGACTCGAGCAGATAGGTGGTGGTGGTCTTGCCGTTGGTGCCGGTAATACCGATCATTACCATCTCAGCCGCCGGATGCCGGCAAAAGGCGGCGGCAACCTTGCCCAGCGCCTCTTGCGTGCTGGCGGTTTCCAGACAGGCAACCTGCTGATCAAGTTTCAATCTGCGACAAAACCCCTTATTCACCAACACCGCTGTACAACCTCGTCTGACCGCTTCCCGAACATAATCATGACCGTCGACCGTCTGCCCGGCAATGGCAACAAACAAGGTCCCGTCCGCTGCCCGCCGCGAATCGGCAGTCAGTCCGGTTATCATCGTGCTCGGCATCTTTACAGGGTTAAGCACATCCACCTCTTTGACCAGCTCCTGCAACTTAATTCCGGTAATAGTTTTATCGGTACGATCCATTTCCGATACCCGGCTCACATCACTTTTAACTCAAGCACACATTGCTTAACACCCAACAATGAGCTGCCCGACGGCGGATACTGATTAACCACCCGGCCCGACCCGCTGATCCGCACACGCAGCCCATACGGCTGCAGCACCTGCAAGGCCTTACGGAGGCTGCCCCCCCGCACATCCGGCATTTTCAAACCCTCAGGGCCGTGGGTGGCCGAGGGCTGCATTTCCGATTTTGCCTGGAGCTTCTGCCATTGCTTATAAAATTTTTCACCCCGCCGCTCCAATTCTTTACTGTTGGGCAAGGCTGCTTGCTTAGCCATGATTTTTTGGGCAGAGACCAAAAAATTATCCGCCATCTCCCGAGCCGCTGACTTTTGACGCACATCAACCTCGGCGCCCTCCATGATTACAACCAAGGCCAGCACAGGCTTTTCAACGGGGTAGGCCCCCAACAAAATGGTATCGGCCACCAGCTTTTCTTCAAAATCTCCCTCGGCGGCAGGCCGCCCCGGCACCCGTTGCTGCTGCATCGACTCCAGAATAACGGGCGCCTTGCCGGAGGATACCCCCAGCCGCAATTTCGCAAGCAGGGCCTGGCTGACTTGAGGCTCAACCGAATAGCGCCCCTCATTCGACTGCGCCGGAATACGCCAAACCTGCTCTCCACTCCATATCGCTTTTAAAACATGGGGCGAAACCTCTTTGCCGTTATTAATCAGCCTGGCAAAAGCAGCCAACAAGGCCAGCGGGGTTGCTTTCGACAAAAAGTCCTCTTCCCCCTGAACCTTTATTGCAGCTTCAGGGGTATCTTCAAATTCAACCTCACTATATTTGCCGACCGGCGAAAACTCCGATTCCTTCACCAAAAAATGGGCGCCGGGCAAATCGATTTCCCCGGGCGCCAACAAGCCAAGCTGTTTAAACATCTCCTCCAGGCCGGGGCCGCAATTCGATCCATCCGCCCCAAAAAGCCCGGCGGAAACATAAACCTCGCTCTGCAACCAATGCCAGGACCCGTCATTACCCAACAGAGGGGAACCGGCAACATCCTCAGCCCCGGAATTGTTGAGGTTGGCCGCTATACAAAAAAGCCGCTTCATGGCCCCCAGATCAACCTCGTCTTCAACCACCCGATTGCGCCGGGCCTCGGCCTCATAGTCCCAAAACCGATTCGGATCATAGGCCGGCAAGCTGGCCAGGGCTACAATCTCGCCACTGTCCGGCACCATCATGGCCGCCAGCACATTTTGCGCCGAACTCTTTGCGCTGAGCTCTTTTAATTTCCGCTCCAGCATGGCCTGCACATCAAAATCAAGGGTCAAAATAATATCGGCCCCGACCTCGCCGTCCATAATTTCCGCACTCACCCCGGCATTACGTAACCGGGAATCATAAACACCGCGCCCCCGCAAAACCGGATCATAAACAGATTCAACCCCGGCCAACCCTTGTTCATCCTTCAAAAAGCCGACGACATGGGCGCCGACCTGCCCCCAGGGATAGAACCGATGCGCCTGCACCAGGCGATACACCCCCCGCTGGTTCAGGTTGACAATCTGCTCGGCCTGATCATTGGGGATATCCCGACCCAACCAGACAAAGCTCCGCTCGCCCTTGAGATCGGCCAGTACCGTTTTCTCATCAACCGCCAGGATTTTCGACACCTGGCCGGCCACCGCCTCAGGGTTATCCAGCTCCAGCGGCCTTGCGTATATCGAACTTCTCCGAAAACTTACCGCAAGCTCCCTAAAGTTCCGGTCAAAGATATTTTTCCGCTCGCCGATTTTCCGCTGCTGCTTGACGACAGCCGAGTCTTTGACAACCGTTTCCACTACCACATTCTTATCTTTACAACTCTGCAACTTCACCGCCACCAGCCCCAAAACCACAAACAGCAAAATGGCAATAATTCCCCAGATTGCTGTGCGCTTATTTTCGGTTTCAACCGGTCGCTTTTTCATAAGATCCAATCACGGTCGTCTAATTTGTTTTTTCGTCGGCGGATACAGACCCAACGCCTTGGCCGCTTCTTCAATTTTTTGCGGCTCCATAATCCGATCACGCTGCTCTACCAGCATTTCGTTTTTGGCTAGCAGTTCCCGCTCCTCATGATTCCCTTTAGCCAACTCACCGAGACTGACCCGCAGAGCTAACCCAAACCAGACACTTGAAATCAGCCCGACCAAAAGGGCCGCAACGGCAACAACCCCTACCACCTTGAGGGCCTTGCCATTGCCGCCCCCCATGGACTGCCTGCCTGATCCGCGCTTATTGTTGCCGACAACCGGCGAGTATCGATGAGAATAATCGCGCATCTCAGCACCCCTCGGCCTGGGCGACCCGAAGCTTCGCACTCCGCGCCCGGGGATTACGCTGACACTCTTCCGCGCCCGGCAAAACAGGCTTGGCAGTCAAAACCCTGAGGCTGGAATTATCCCGAAATGCCTGTTTAACCATTCGATCCTCCAAGGAATGAAACGAAATTACACAGAACTTCGCCCCCGGCTTAAGCAGGGCGGCGCCGTCCTCAAGCACCTTTTTCAAATTTTCAAGTTCGCGGTTGACGGCAATCCTTAATGCCTGAAAGACCTTGGTGGCAACATGAATCTTCTTCGGATGAAAACGACGGGGCACAGCATGATATACGATATCGACCAACTGATCGGTTGTGGCGATCACATCTTTTTTCCGCTCCTCAACAATCCATGCGGCAATCCGCCGGGCCTGCCGCTCTTCGCCGTAATAGTAGAAGATATCGGCCAGATCATCCTCCGAGGCCCGGTTAATCAGCTCGGCGGCGGTCAGTCCAATCCGCTCATCCATCCGCATATCAAGGGGCTCACTCCCCTTAAAACTGAAGCCGCGGCCACTGTCATCCAACTGCAATGACGACAACCCCAGATCCAGGAGCAGACCATCGATGCCTTGCACGCCGATCTCCATCAGACTCTCCCGTACAGATGCGAAATTTTGATGGACAAAATGAACGCGATCACCAAAGGGAGCCAACCTCTGCCGGGCCAGCGCCAGGGCCGAGGCATCCCAGTCGAAACCGATGACCCGACCACTCGGCCCGCATTGGGCCAAAATCCCTTCGGTATGCCCCCCCAGCCCAAGGTTACAGTCAACATAGACTCCGCCATCGACCGGGGCCAGAAAATCAACAACTTCAGCCAACAGCACTGATTGATGAATAGCCTGCATAGCCAACTAAAAAAGACCCATTTCAAGAAGAACCTGCTCGAAATTCTGGAAATTCTCCGCGGAAGGCTTGTTCTCAACCTCCCAAACCCCTTTATCCCAAATCTCAAAATAGGTAATCATGCCATTGACCACGACATCCTTGGTAACGCCGATATCGTCCCGCAACCCGACCGGCAGCTGAATCCGCCCCTGCTTATCGAGGGTGCACTCAACCGCGCCGCCGATCATGTACCGGATCAACTTAACCGTCTCGGGGCGCTTCTGCCCCTGAGCCAACAGGGTCATCTCCAATTCTTCCCAGTGGGGCAAGGGATAGGCCCGCAAACACTTATGCCAGGGAGTGACCATTAGCCGCTCATCAGCTTGCCGCCGCAGAGCATCGCGAAACCTGGTGGCAATATTCAGCCTGCCCTTGGCATCAAGGGCATGCTCGGAGCGCCCCCGCAAATGACAGACCGTATTTTTCATAACCGCTTCTTCCACACCGACACCTCTCCCTTACCCACTTTACACCACTTTAATATACCTTATAGTGACAGAAGAACATCGGTGTCAAGAAAAAATCCCAAATCGAATTAGTTACAACTATATTAGCAAAAGATTAATCACCCCATCAGCACCCACAGTATAGTTACACATAAAAATTGACCCACTACATATAGTGTATCGACGCCACACTAAGCACAATATTAAAATTAAATATTTTATAGGTGGGGCATTGTGGGTAAAATTTAAAGAACATAACCAAATCATATCCACCCCCCAGTCGGGGCAAATTCAATTATCTTGTCCTTATCACGCTTTTTTCTTGCCTTTAGCCCCATGATCATATATAGTGTCTATCTTTTTCTCCGCCCCTCCGGCGGCAAAATCTATTTACATTCAAAACAGGCCGAAAAATGGAACAGCAAAAAATCAGAAACGTGGCAATCATCGCCCATGTCGACCATGGTAAAACCACCCTTGTCGACCAACTCTTCAAACAGGGCGGCATGTTTCGCGAAAACCAGGATGTTGCCGAACGACTCATGGACTCATCCGACCTGGAGCGAGAGCGCGGCATCACCATCACCTCCAAAAACGGCTCATACTGCTACAAGGATTACTGGCTGAACATCATCGACACCCCGGGCCACGCCGACTTCGGCGGCCAGGTTGAACGGATCATGCGCATGGCCGACGGCTGTCTGCTGTTGGTTGACGCCCAGGAAGGCCCCATGCCGCAGACCTATTTCGTCCTCAAAAAAGCCCTGGCCTCCAAACTGCCGGTCATCGTGGTCATCAATAAGATAGATAAACCCGCCGCCCGCTGCGAATGGGTTGTCGACCAGGTCTTCGACCTTTTCGTCAAGCTCAACGCCCCGGACGAACTTCTGGACTTCCCGGTTGTTTACGCATCCGCCAAACAAGGCTATGCCAAGCATCAGATGACCGATGAGAACAAGGACATGGAGCCGATCTCCCAGCTGATCGTCAAACATATCCCACCCCCAGGCGGCGATGCCGACGCCACCCTGCAATTCCAGGTAAGCTCCATCGACTACTCGCCCTACCTCGGTCGCCTCGGCATCGGCAAAGTGGTCAACGGCACCCTCAACATCAACAAGGGCATCGTGGTCTCAAAACGCGACGGCACCCTGGTTCCGGCTCGAGTCTCCAAGATTTACCGCTTTGAGTGTGACCAGAAAGTAGCCACGGACAAAGCCGGAGTAGGCGAGTTGATCGCGGTGGCCGGCATGGAGGACGTCACGGTCGGCGTCACCCTTACCGACCCGGACAACCCGATGCCGTTGCCCCTCATCGAGATCGATCCGCCAACCATCTCCATGAACTTTATCCCCAACGACTCACCCTTTGCCGGCATGGAAGGCAAATTTGTTACCTCTCGCCACATTGAGGAGCGCCTCCGCCGGGAAACCCTCTCCGATGTCGCCCTCCAGTATGAACCCTTAAAGGAAGGCGCCGGCTATGTGGTCTCCGGCCGCGGCGAACTCCACCTTTCCATCCTCATCGAAAAGATGCGCCGGGAAGGCTATGAACTGCAGGTTACCCGCCCGCAGGTTATCATGAAGAAGATAGACGGTGCGATCCACGAACCCTTTGAAGAGTTGACCGTTGACGTTGACGAGAAATACAGCGGCGCGGTCATCGAACGCCTGGGTTCCCTCAAGGGCCAGATGATGGAGATGACCCAGGAAAAAGGCATGACCCGCCTGGTTTACAAGATCCCCACCCGCGGCCTGCTCGGCTTTCGCTCCGAATTCATGACCGCCACCAAGGGGTTAGGCATGATGAACTATGTCTTTGCCGAATACGCCCCCTATGCCGGGGACATTATCAACCGGGTCAACGGCGTGCTGATTTCCATGGAAACCTGCACCACGGTGGCCTATGCCCTCTTCAACCTGCAGGATCGCGGCAAACTGTTCCTGGGACCGGGCGTTAAAGTATATGCCGGCCAGATCGTCGGCGAGCATTGCCGCAACAACGACCTGGTGGTCAACCCGGCCAAGGGCAAAAAACTTACCAACATGCGGGCCTCCGGCTCCGACGAGAGCGTGGTCCTCACCCCGCCGCCCCTGATGACCCTTGAAGACTGCATCGCCTATATTAATGATGACGAGCTGGTCGAAGTTACCCCGGAGTCGATCCGAATCAGAAAGAGAAAACTGAAATAACCTTTGCCCGAACCCGGCTATAATTAGCAGGCTCACAGTTTTCCGCACCAGACCCGTTCTACAGCTCACCCCTTCCCATTGTCACCCGGGAAGGGGTGAACTTTTTTCTCCCCCCACCTTTTTACCGCAAAACCATCTCGTTTTTTTTGATCTGTACCCTTCTCGAAAATGTGTTATCTTTTATTATGGCTATTGACTATCTCCCAAAAAAAATACGCCTAGGCACTGCCATAAACCGATAATCAGCGAGACGTTCACTATGCAAAGCAAGGGGCAACTCATCACCGGAAAAGGGGGCCTCCTCTTCCACCTCTTTCTCTCAACGGTTTTGCTTTGCATATTTTTGCCTTCCCCGCTTCCGGCAACCGGTTCCGAAGCTCTTTCCCCGGTAAAAATAGGCATCCTGGCCAAAAGGGGCGACACCCAGGCCATGAGACAATGGCAGTTGACCGCTGATTACCTTGCCGCCGCCATCCCGCATCACTCTTTTAAAATAATCCCCCTTGATTTCAACCAAGTCCCGCAGGAGGTAAAGGATAAAAGCATCGATTTTATCCTCACCAACAGCGGCAATTATGTTGAGCTGGAATACCAATACGGCATCAGCCGAATCGCCACCATGAAAAATCTTCTCGATCACCAGCCCCACAACCTTTTCGCCGGCGTAATTTTCACCAGAGCCAACCGGACCGACATTAACGAGTTGTCCGACCTTATCGATAAATCATTCTACGCGGTCGACCCATCATCCCTGGGCGGCTGGCTCATGGCCTTACGGGAAATGCGCGCCCAGGGCCTCGACCCGGAAAAAGATTGCAAAAAGGTCCACTTTACCGGCACCCACGACAACGTGGTCATCGCTGTACTCAAGGGCGAGGCCGATGCGGGCACGGTGCGCACCGACACCTTGGAAAGAATGGCCGAGGAAAAGAAAATCGATATCAGCTTGCTAAAAATCCTTAACCCCCAACCGGCCAAAGATAATTTTCGAAACAGACACAGCACCAGACTTTACCCGGAATGGCCGCTTGCCAAGCTTAAGCACGTCCCGGACAAACTGGCCGAAGATGTGGCCATTGCCTTGCTGCAGATGCCGGGCGACAGCAACGCCGCCAAAGCCGCCCACATCAGCGGCTGGACCGTGCCCCTTGACTACCAGCCCATCCACGAGCTATATCAGGACCTCCGCCTCGGGCCCTACGCCCAGCACCGTGGGCCAATCAGTGCCACCGACATAATCCGGCAGCATTGGCTGGGCGCAATCATCCTGCTCACCATGTTTTGCCTGCTCACGCTCATCACCATCTTCTCCCTCCGCCTCAACCGCAAGCTTTCCCTGGCTCAAGCAGAGATTGCCAACCAACTGAATATTGCGCATAGCGCCCAGCAATCCCAGCGGGATTCGGAACTGAAATACCGGGCAATCTTTCACGGCACCAACAACGCCATCTTTGTCCACGATCTTGAAACCGGCAAAATCCTGGACGTCAACAATGCCATGCGCAAGATATATGGCTATTCTGAAGAAGAGACCAAAACCATCTCCCTGCAAGATCTCAGCAGCAATATTACGCCTTACACCATGCATGAAGCACAAACATGGATCGCCAAGGCAAGGGATGAGGGGCCACAAAAATTTGAATGGCAGGCCAAACGAAAAAACGGCGAACTGTTTTGGGTGGAAGTTCACTTAAAAAAAACAGTCATCGGCAACCACGAACGACTGCTGGCCGTGGTTCACGATATCAACGAAAATAAAAAGCAGAAAGAAGAACTGGACCGCTACCGCGATCACCTTGAAAAACTCGTCCACGAAAGGACTGCCGGGCTTATCACAAGCGAGGCGCAACTTGCCCGCGCCCAGCGCATTGCCAAACTGGGAAGCTGGGAATGGGAACCCCAAAACAACACCATGTGGTGGGCAAAAGAAGTATACCAGCTTTGCGGATTCAACCAAGACGACTTCGGCGTCACCTATGATTTTTTCCTCAACCTAGTTCATCCCGCCGACAGAAATATGGTGCAGCAAGCTTTCAATGACGCCATTGCAAAAAGAAGAAGGGTTAACATCGACCATCGTTTTTTACTGCCGGACGGCAGCGAGAAGATGGTCAACGAACAGGCCGAAATTTATTACACAGAAAATGGCGCCCCCCTTAAACTTGCGGGAACAATCCAGGATATCACCGAACGCAAGCTTCTTGAGCAAGAGCATTTTCGCCTTATCAAGGCAGTAGAGCAAACCGGCGACTCCATTGTTATCACCGACAAAAAGGGCACGATTCTTTACGTTAACCCAGCTTTTGAGAAAACTACGGGCTACAGCAAAGAAGAAGCTATCGGCCAAAACCCGAGGATCCTGCAAGGCGGCCAACACGATCAGTCCTTCTACAAAGCGCTTTGGACCACCCTTGACAACGGCAGGGTATGGTCCGGCCATTTCAACAATAAGAAAAAAGACGGCACCATCTTTAAAGAGGAAGCCACAATCTCTCCCATCTTTGATACGGCCGGCAACATTATCAACTACGTTGCGGTAAAAAGAGATGTCACGGAACGGGACAGCCTTGAAAAACAACTACGGCAAGCCCAAAAACTGGAAGGAATCGGCACCTTGGCCGGCGGAATCGCCCATGACTTCAACAACATCCTCACCGCAATTCTCGGTTTTGGCGAACTGGTAATGGAAGAACTCCCCAAGGGAAGCAATATTCGCCAGAGCCAGGCAGAAGTAATCAAAGCGGCGAAACGAGCGGCAGAGCTGGTTAAACAGATCCTGACCTTCAGTCGCCAAGGCGAACAGGAATTGAAACCTCTTAGCATCCAACTGATCACCAAGGAGGCCCTCAAACTCCTGCGCGCCTCCATCCCCACCACCATCGCCTTCAGGCAGGAAATCGATGCAAATTGCGGCCCGGTGTTAGCCGACCCGACCCAGATCCATCAGATCATCATGAATCTCTGCACCAATGCCTATCATGCCATGCGGGAAACCGGCGGAGAACTGAGGGTATCCCTCGCCTCGATAGAACTCGACCAAGCCGACCTCCACGACAAGCCCGCCCTGTCACCGGGGCCGTATGCCCTGCTTAAAATAAGCGACACCGGGCACGGAATGGACAAAAAGGTCTTGGACCGAATTTTCGAACCATATTTCACCACCAAAGACCAAGGGGAAGGGACCGGCCTGGGCCTTTCCCTGGTTCACGGCATTGTAAAAAATATCGGCGGAGAAATTACGGTAACCAGCGAGCCCGGCGCCGGAACCACTTTCTACCTTTACCTGCCCCGCATAGATATAAAAACCAAGAATGAGGACCAACAGAGCCCCCCCGCAATCATCGGCGGCAATGAACACATCCTGATCGTTGATGATGAGGAAGCGGTGGTAATCATGGAAAAAAAATTACTGGAAAGATTGGGCTACAAGGTCACTGCCTGCAATGACAGCCGGGCCGCCCTGCAGACATTTATGGCCGACCCGGAACAATTCGACCTGGTGATCTCCGACATGACCATGCCCTTTATGACCGGCAAAGAACTTGCCGGAAAAATTCTTGCAGCACACCCCGACATGCCGATTATCATCTGTACGGGATTCAGCGAAAACCTGAACAAAGAAGAAATGATGGCCATGGGGATCAAGGCCCTGACCATGAAGCCGATCTCCAGGGAAGAATTTACCGAAACCATCAGGCATGCCCTTGCCGCAAACTAACCGCCATCCGCGCCGCAACAACGCTGCCGGCAAATGCGCCCTGGCAACCCCCCTCAGCTACCTAAACCCCGGAACAATGACGCAAGACAGCATAAAACCCGAGACGATGCTGCAACCTGGGCATTTATAAAAAATATCGGCAACTTAAAGGAGAAACACCCCGCCAGAGGGGTCAAACTCCGGATATCCGCTCCAAGGCGGACAGATGACATGATACCCACCGTAGCGATGGGCTCAAACAAGACAAATTTCACCTACCCCGACGGGCATTCTTCCGCCCTTTCTTGGGGGGCTCGACTTGATTCACTTTGATGGTTCGCCCCTGCATGGTGGTTTTATTAAGGGACTTGATTACTTTATCCGCCTCAGAGTTGTTGGGCATATCGACAAAACCGAACCCCTTTGATTGGCCGGAAAACCTATCCTTGATAAGACTGATACTCGCGATCTCGCCATACTCTGAGAAAATCCCCCTCAACTCATCCTCTTCAACACCATGCGGCAGATTTCCGACGTATATTTTCATTCAGCACTTTCTCCGATTCCGTACGTTTATTATAATTACGCCACCTCACCAAACGCACAAAATGATTGATAGCTATCCTCAACAATGACTTCAAGGCAAAAAAAATCCCCTGACCACCACAAGATGGCAGGGGATCAAGATACACCACAGACAATAACACAAATAAAACAAAACGGTTACTATTTTCCGTTTTCCAAAAGGAAAGGACCGAGCCTAAAGATAATCGGCCAACTGAAAAAAGATCACGGCCCCACACCAATAAAACTCAAAAATCGATGGAGCCTGTCCCTACAGGGATGATGCACAAACCAACACCTTCTGCGCATCCTTAAAAAACACCTCTATTCTAACCGGGGAAATCTTCTTCGCCACAACCCCCAGCCCAAAGGTGGGATGATCAATCAAATCATCAGGCTCAAAGACGGCGGTCATCGCATAGGGCAACGCCTTGGTCAAATCTCGGCCAACCAGAAGATCCTCGAATCTGGCGGCCTGCTTAACCTCCTTGCCCAAACGCGGTTTGGTCTTGGCGGATGACCGCCTAACCGCCTTCTTAACCTCGGGCTTAACCGGACGATAATTATGACGGCCACGACAAGTGTTGCACTGCACTTTAACAATCTGTCCATCCTGGACGGCTATAATGGTATGGTTGGTAACCGCTTTACATTTAAGACAGCGAGAATCAACATCATCCCCGGCTGAAAGATCATCAATAGTTGTCACTCCAGAGTTCTCCTCAATAAATCAAATTCACAAGGGGGCGGGATCATATCGTTTCGACTTGCAAGGCAAACCTTATAGTCGGAATCAACGAGAAAAGCCAGCAGCATTTCCAAGACAATGGCGAACATTTCCCCGACAACCACCCGGCAATCGGCCTGCGCCAATACTCTCGGCGATTATTCACCCCGGGCTTTCCTTGCCGAAATTAATTACTTGACCAAACGCAAATAACACAGTATAGTAGTAAAACAAATTTAAGTATGAGCATTTTCCTTTCACGTTATTCTTTCGCGTCCTCTTTACTTCTCGACTCGCCGGCTTCCGTTGATTTTTTTCTGCTGATCACTTAACAGGAGAACAGCATGAAAATATATGTAGGAAATTTAAAATACACCATGACCGATTCTGAACTTGGTGCCCTTTTTACCCCCCATGGCTCAGTGGTCAGCGCCAGGATCGTTAATGACCATTTCACTCGTCAATCTAAATGCTTTGGCTATGTTGAAATGTCCAACAGTAAGGATGGCGACAAGGCCGTGGTAAACCTCCATGGCAAAAAAATCAGCAACCTCCGCCTGGTAGTTAAAGAGGCAAGGCCCCGCGATGAGCGACAGGGCCAAGGCTGGTAACCAAAATTATATCCCTGCCCCACGTTTTGGAGCGTAATCCTGAGCACCCCCTATCATCGTGGTATCCTCAGCTCTCACTTCCCCCAACAATTTGCGGCAACCACCAACTAGACAAACAAGATGAAAGCGCGCCGATCAATCTGCCGCTTTATTCTGGTACCTGGCCAAAAACAGCGCCAAACGTACCGTTTTCAATAAAGGAGTTTTAATGAGCTTTACAGTATTCAAGTTTCACCCCCAGATCCAAACCGCTCTGGACAAATGCGGCTACACCGCCCCTACCCCCATTCAGCAACAGGCCATCCCCCAGGTTCTTTCCGGGCGTGACATCCTTGGCCTTGCCCAGACCGGCACCGGCAAAACAGCAGCCTTTGTTCTGCCCATTCTGCAACTTCTCCACGCAGGCCCCAAAGGTAAAATCAGGGCGCTGATCATCGCTCCCACCAGAGAGCTGGCCGAACAGACCCATGAATATATCGGCAAAATGGCGGAAAAAACCCAGATGCGCAGCATTGTCATCTATGGCGGGGTCAGCAAACATGCCCAGATCAAAAACATCCGCCAGGGCGCCGATATTGTCGTGGCCTGCCCCGGTCGCCTACTCGATCTGGTAAATGATCGGGCCATCAACCTGGCCAACGTCGAAATGCTGATCCTTGACGAAGCAGACCACATGTTCGACAAGGGCTTTCTGCCGGACATTCGCCGAATTTTAAAAAATCTGCCGAAACAGCGCCAGACTCTGGTTTTTTCGGCCACCATGCCCACCGAGATCCGCTCCCTGGCCGAAGATATCCTGACCGACCCCGCTACTATCCAGGTTGATCATACGATTCCGACCGCAAGCATCACCCATGTCTTTTACCGGGTTGAACAAAAAGACAAAACCACCCTGCTGAAAAAAATTCTGCGGGAGAAAGATATTGCCACGGCGATCGTTTTCACCAAAACGAAACACAAAGCCAAAAACCTGGCTCTGCAACTGCAGAAGAACGGATGCAAGGCCACCGCGCTTCAGGGCAACATGTCCCAGCAGAAACGGCAGGAGGCAATGAGCGGATTCAAAAACGGCACTTACAATATCATGGTGGCAACAGATATCGCCGCCCGCGGCATCGACGTCTCCGGGATTTCCCATGTCATCAACTTCGACATGCCCTCAACCGCGGAAACATACACCCACCGAACCGGACGGACCGGCCGGGCCAGCTGCACCGGCGAAGCCTTCACCTTTGCCACCACCGAAGATCACAAGATGATCCGGGGCATTGAACGAGCTCTCGGCAAAAATCTGGTTTTCGAAAAAGCCATTGGCCTTGAAAATAATAACCCGCCCCAGGTTACCGCTGAAAAAAGGGCGCAAACCCAACAACCACAGCCTTCCAGGACCAGAAAAAAGACAGGGCCCGCCAGGGGAAAAAGAAAATCTCAACCTACCCGTGCCGCAGCCTTTGACTTTGGCCTTTCGGTTGGTGTATAATAAATAATTGTAAATTTTAGAGTTTATCAGTTTTGGCAACAAAACTGTTACTGAGTCGTATATTGATAATCCGGCTCATTCAAAAAGAGGTTCCCAAGGAACCCAGCACAAAGGAGTAGTACAAGATGGCAGAAGGAACAGTAAAATGGTTTAATGATGCAAAAGGTTTCGGCTTTATCGAGCAGGACGGCGGCAACGATGTATTCGTACACCACAGCGCAATCCAGGCCGATGGCTTTAAGTCTCTCGAAGAAGGCGCCCGCGTAAAATTCGACATCGTCGATGGCGCAAAGGGCCCGGCTGCAGCCAACGTTGTTCAGCAGTAACAACGTATTAGCCAGATAGCAAAAAAGGGGACTGCCCAACAGGGTGGCCCCTTTTTTATTTAAAAAGATTTATTTTTTACAGAATGTAAGAAAATCCAAAGGAGTAGTACAAGATGGCAGAAGGAACAGTTAAATGGTTTAATGATGCAAAAGGTTTCGGTTTTATTGAGCAGGACGGCGGCAACGATGTATTCGTTCACCACAGCGCAATCCAGGCCGATGGCTTTAAGTCTCTCGAAGAAGGCGCCCGCGTAAAATTCGACATCGTCGATGGCGCAAAAGGCCCGTCCGCAGCCAACGTTGTTCAGCAGTAACAACTGAAAGCGACCATTGCAAAGACCCCGCGCCTGCGGGGTCTTTTTTTATACGGCAATGCCAATTAAGGTAACAGGAAGTACCAATAAGGGTTAAATCTTGGCCAGAACAAATTATTCATTTGAGAAACGCCAGAAAGAGTTGGCAAAGAAAAAGAAAAAAGAAGAAAAAAAGCTGAATAAGCTTGAGAAGCTTAAGAATTCGACAGCAGAGGTCGAGCCCCTTTCTCACCAGGAAGATTAGTGTCGAAAAAATTATTTTTTTATTGCTGCGGCAAGTAAATAATTTAGCAAAAACACCTCCCCGGCTGTTTGTCAAAATCTTATTCCTTGCCTTTCCTCACCTAGAATATCCCATGCCACAGCGAAGTTACCGTCTGCTTGTGGCTTTTATTATGAGGACACCATCATGATTACCGCAATTGATATATCTCTCGCCTATGGCAAAAGAATCATCTTCCAGGACGTTAACATCAAGTTCACCCCCGGCAACTGTTACGGCCTGATCGGCGCGAACGGCGCCGGCAAATCCACCTTTTTAAAAATTTTGGCCGGCCAAAAGGAAGCTGATCGGGGCACGATCAGCAAGGGTCCGAAACAACGGATCGCCATGCTCAGCCAGGATCAGTTCGCCTTTGACGAACACACGGTATTCAACACCGTGATCATGGGCCACCAAAAGCTATACAAGGTTATGGCCGAGCGCGAAGCCCTCTATGCCAAGGAAGATTTTACCGAGGAAGACGGTATCCGTTCCGGTGAACTGGAAGAAATTTTCGGGGAGATGAACGGCTATGAGGCCGAAAGCGAGGCAGCCACCCTGTTAAACGGCCTTGGCATCCCGGAAGATATGCGGCAACTGAAGATGAAGGATCTTGACGGCAGCGACAAGGTCCGGGTCCTGCTGGCCCAGACCTTGTTCGGCAACCCGGACATCCTGCTGCTGGACGAGCCCACCAACCAATTGGACCTGAAAACCATCAACTGGCTCGAGGCGTTTCTCTCCCGCTTCCAGAACACCGTGATCATCGTCTCCCATGACCGCCATTTCCTGAACCAGGTCTGCACCCACATGGCGGATATCGATTACGGCAAAATCCAGGTTTATGTCGGCAACTATGATTTCTGGTATCAGGCCAGCCAGCTCCAGTTCCGGCAAAAAGAGAACGAGAGCAAAAAGGCCACTGCCAAGGCGGATGAGCTCAAGGAATTCATCCAGCGCTTCAGCTCGAACGCCTCCAAGGCCAGACAGGCGACCTCCCGCAAAAAGCTTCTCGATAAACTCACTATCGATGATATGCCGATTTCCTCCAGAAAATATCCCTACATCGTCTTCAAGGCCGATCGACCATGCGGCGACGTCATACTGGAGATCAACGGTCTTTCCAAAGAGATCGACGGGGTTCCCATGTTTAAAGATCTGACCCTTACGGTCAACAAGGGGGACAAAATTGCCTTTATCGGGGCCAACAGCCTTGCCAAAACCACCCTGTTCCAAATTTTAACCGGCGAACTTGAACCGGACCAGGGTAGTTTCCGCTGGGGCATAACCATCAGCAATGCCTATTTTCCAAAGGAAAATAACAGCTATTTCAACAATAATGACCTTGATCTGGTCGGCTGGCTGCGCCAGTATGCCCCGATTAAAGAGCACGAAAGCTTTGTCCGGGGCTTTTTGGGCAAGATGCTTTTTTCCGGCGAAGAGGCAATGAAAAAGACCTCGGTACTCTCCGGTGGCGAACGAGTGCGCTGCATGCTTTCCAGAATGATGCTCGCCGGCGCCAACGTGCTCATCCTTGATGAACCGACCAACCATCTCGACCTTGAATCAATCACCTCTTTGAATAACGGTCTGATCGCTTTCCCGGAAGTGATACTCTTTTCCTCCCATGACCATCAGTTTGTGTCTACGGTGGCGAACAGAATCATCGAAATAACCGAGGACGGCATTATCGACGTAATGATGGACTTTGACCAATATCTGGAAATGAAAGAAGCGGGTCAGGCCGAAGAAAACAACCGGCCAAACCCTCAGGCCGCCTAAGCCGGGGTCTCACGATTACAGCGCAAGGAGAATTAAAAACTAAAAATTATGACACAAATATACACTCTTCTTTGACTTCATCCTTGCGACTGTAGTATAAAAGTATTAATAAGGAAATATTGGCGTAAAAAAATAAAGTTTACAAAGTTGCTGCGCCTAGTAACCCTAGGTTTTTACGTGGTGAACATGGTCCAACAGCGATAAGTTACAAAGTTTATCAGTTTTGGCGACAAAACTGTTACCGGGTCGTACTCTAATGATCCGGATCATTTAAAAAGCGGTTCCAAGGAACCCGGCACAAAGGAGTAGTACAAGATGGCAGAAGGAACAGTTAAATGGTTTAATGATGCAAAAGGTTTCGGCTTTATCGAGCAGGACGGCGGCAACGATATTTTCGTTCACCACAGCGCAATCCAGGCCGATGGCTTCAAGTCCCTCAAAGAAGGCGCCCGGGTAACCTTTGACATTGTTGACGGACCGAAAGGACCATCTGCAGCCAACGTTGTCCAGAAATAACAACGGCCCAGCCAGATAGTTAAAAAAGGCCTACCCATTCGGGTAGGCCTTTTTTTTTATTTCAGAAAGACTCCACAGTCATCTTCAAAAAAAACAATGATCCGTGGTCAGATCAAGGTGCTCAACAGCCGCCGCTCTTTAATCAAGAGTTTGCCAACCAGTGCCGCCGAGGTTCTTCTCAGGTAAACATCGCCGCTGTCGGTATGAAAAAAAATTGTTCTGATGTCGGTGCCACCCGTATTTTCAGTAGCGATCTCTATTGATTCTAATTTTAAATATTCTTTAACAAAAGCGACATTTTTAAGACCGGTTGCAATGGAACCGCCTTGATTTTGCATAATTTGAGATCCGCCGAAAATTTTTGCGATAAAGGCCTCTTTTCTCCCCCCGAGTCTGATCATTTTACTGATTAGAAGTTGCATGGCGTTAACTCCGAATCTGGCCGGCCGGTTGAAATGTTTCAACCCCGCCTTACCGACAAACAGAATATGATTCATTCCGCCAATTTTTCTTTGCGGGTCATGAAGACAGACCGCCACGCAGGATCCCAGTAAGGTGCGCAAAACAATAGGGTTGCGGCTGGCATGATATCCACCGATACCAATATCAATAAGTTTTTTTTGGCATTTAATACTCATTTTATTAATAGTCGCAAAGCCCCAAAACAGCCGGGGCGATATCCTGCAGCGGCAAGACCCGATCAGCAGCCCCAAGTTTAATTGCCTCCTTGGGCATGCCGAAAACCACACAGGTTGCTTCATCCTGCGCAATTGTCGACGCCCCGCTCTGTTTCATCTCAAGCAACCCCTTGGCCCCATCATCACCCATGCCGGTCATAATCACGCCAATGGCATTGGCCCCGGCATAGCGAGCGGTTGAACGAAAAAGGATATCCACCGAGGGCCGATGCCTGCTGACCAGGGGCCCGTCTTTAACCTCGACATAGTACCTGGCGCCGCTTCTTTTAAGCAGCAGATGTTGACTGCCAGGCGCAATCAGAGCTCGGCCGCGCAACACTGAATCGCCATTAACCGCCTCCTTCACCTCAACCCGACAGATACTGTTTAACCGGGCGGAAAAAGCGGTGGTGAATTTTTCCGGCATATGTTGAACAATGACCACCCCCGGCGAATCCTCAGGCAAGCCCTGCAGAAATACCCGCAAAGCTTCGGTTCCTCCGGTGGACGCACCAACCGCCACGATGCATTCTGTTGTTTTCGTCATTGCCCTGCTTAATCCCGGCGGGGGCAGCATGGCATCGGCGCTCAGTTTAGGGGCAACTCGCTTGAGGTGAGGGGAAATTGGTTGGAGCTTAGCCATGGCAGCCCCTTTGACCTTATCGCAGATAAAAATCTTTGCCTCCCGGAGAAACCGTTTTGTGCCAAGCCTCGGTTTTTCAATAATCTCAACCGCCCCATATTCCAAGGCGCGCAAGGCGGTGGCCGAGCCCTTGCCGGTTAGGCTTGAGCAGATAACAACTGGAATAGGCCGCTGCGACATGATCTTATAAAGAAAGGTGACCCCATCCATCCTCGGCATTTCGACGTCAAGGGTTAACACATCCGGCAGGCATTTCTTCATCTTTTGCGCGGCGATATACGGATCCTGGGCCGTGCCGATAACCTCAATCTCGGGATCTGAAGAAAGTAATTCCGCCAAAGTTGCACGTACCACTGCGGAATCATCGACAATCAGCACTTTAATTTTCTTGCCGGCAGCCATAGGCTTATGCTCAAAACTCACTTATTTTCTGGTAGACCGTGGGTAAAACCTGGCAAAAAGGAACATTCATCCCCACAAGACTCTCGGAATGGCCGATAAACAAAAAGCCTCCAGGCTCAAGTTGTCGGCCGAACTTAAGTATTAATCGTTCCTGTTGATCTTTTTGGAAATAAATCAGAACATTGCGACAAAAGATAACATGCATTCTCTTTTTGACCCCAAAATCATCGGCCATGAGATTGATTCGCCGGAAGGTAATCATGTTGCGCAGATGCTCCGCCACCTGGACCAAACCCAAAGCGGACTCTTTACTTTTTAACAGATATTTTTTCCGATAGTATAAGGGAATATCTTTGATCTCCTCTTCATTATATACGGCTCGGCAAGCTTTTTTAAGAACCTTGGTGCAGAGATCACTGGCCAGAATATTAAATTTTAACCGGTGATTATCCTCAGCTAATTCACCCAACATCATAGCGATTGAGTATGGCTCTTCTCCTGAAGAGCAAGCAGAGCTCCAGACTCTCAAGGGCGATGGGGTAAAACCACTGGATATAATCTGAGGAATGACCTTGGCAACGAGGATGTCGAAATGCTTTGGTTCACGGAAAAAATAGGTCTTATTGGTGGTGATGGCATCAACCATGTTGCCAAGTTCATGCCGCTTGCCCTCGCTACTGAACACAAAGTCAAGGTATTCGGCAATAGAAGTATAGCCCACCTGCCGCATTCTTCGGCGCAGACGTGACTCCAGCATTACTTTCTTGGAGGCCGGCATTTTAATCCCGTAATTGGTCTCAATAAATTGAGATAACTCCAAGATTTTATTAGTGGAAAAACAATTATTTGCCTCCATACACCCTCACTAACGTTAAACTCACACTTCCAGATCATGACTGAGCAAGACAAGTCAATTCGGCCATGGAAAACAATTTTTTGATATCAAGAATCATGATGAATTCATCACTATATTGGCCGACCCCGATGATATAATCTTTTTTCCAATGGGTCCCCATATCCGGGGGGGGCTCGATCTGATCCGGCGCTATTTCTATCACCTCCTTGACCGCATCGGCCAGGGAGCCGATAGTCAGACTCCCTCCCTCTTTTTCAATCTCCATAACAATGATCCTCGTTGAGGCCTTGGGAATGGTTGCTTCCATGCCAAACTTAAGGCGCAGGTCGATAACTGGGATGACGCTGCCCCGCACATTGATGATACCCCGCATAAAATTCGGAGCATCCGGCATCTTGGTAATCTTTGTATATTCCAGGATTTCCCGGACGTTATGAACCATAACTGTGAAATATTCCTCATCAATTTTAAAGGTGAGATATTCACTTGTTTCAGTAATAGAATCAACGGTCATTGCTATGCCTCCCGGTTTATTGGCTGCTGGGAATTAACTCCTAGAAGTCTGCTCCTGAGTCAATATTTATGCGTTCATGGGTGATACTCCGTTATACAAGTGCATGAACAAGGGGCTTCATTCATATAGGTTAATGTGTGTTATAAATACACGATGAATACTCATCGTTTGGATCTCCTTTGTTGCAATACTTTCACGATGAATGCTCATCGTGAAAGTATAAGTGCCTCCACGAAATTATTCCCTGACAACCAGGGAATAATTTCTCAGGCACTAATACTTCTCAAACTCAACCCCACTGTGGCTATCGATTCCTTCCTCTAAATCAAA
>DUZU01000029.1 GCA_013349285.1 Deltaproteobacteria bacterium
ATCTTTGTCCACGACACCCAGACCAACACCACCACCCGGGCCTCGGTGGCCACCGGCGGGGTCGAGGCCACCGGCGGCAGCAGTTACAATCCTGCCATCAGTGATGATGGGCGTTATGTTGTCTTTCAGTCAAGTGCCACTGATCTGGTAACCGGCGACACCAATGGCAGCCAAGATATTTTTGTTCGTGATACGCTTAATAACATTACCAAGCGGATTTCCGTGGATTCGGGGGGTTATGAGGCCAATGGCTGGAGCGATCAACCATCGATCAGTGCGGATGGGCGGTATGTGCTGTTTAACTCTTCGGCCACCAATCTGGTGCCTGATGACACCAACGGCCAGAACGATATATTTATCCATGACACCCATACCGGGCAAACCGATTTTGCCTCTACTCTTCTGGCCGGAGGGGTAACAGCCTCGGGCGCGGTTTTCGGGGGCGGCAATGATCGTTATCTGTTGTTGACCACCGGCACTTCGCTGGTGGGGGCGGATACCAATGGTCTAAATGATGCCTACCTGATCGACCGCAACGATGCCCCGGACTTGGATAACAGCGGAGCGCCGGCCCTCAATGCCATTGCCGAGGATCCGGTCAGCAATCCCGGGACCTCCTCCTATGATATGTACATGGTTCTGGGTGATATCATCTCTGATGCCGATCACAAGGATAACAAGATGGGCATCGCGGTTACCGGGGTGGACAATACCAACGGCAGCTGGCAGTACTCAACCAATGGCGGCTCCACCTGGAGTAATTTTACCGGGGTTTCCGATAGTTCCGCCACCCTGTTGAAGGGGCCTGAAGAGCTGGAGGCCTTTCTCGGCAATGGCGCCGATCTGGCAACCGGAGATTTATTGATAAACAGTATTGACCTGGGGCCGGTCACCCTCAGCACCGCCCTGATTAACGGCCGCAACATGCAGGGGGCAATGAATCTGGCCAATGCCATCAATGCCATCTCCGGCGCCACCGGGGTGGTGGCCGAGCTTGAGCCCCTTTATTACGGCGCAACAGCCATTGGCGGCAATACGGCCTCGGAAAATATCACCTTTGATCTCAACGGGGTCAATGTCAGCGCCTTTATAGCCTCGGGCGCCACCACGGCCGACGTGGCCATTGCGGTTGCCAATGCCATTATGACCGTGGGGTATCAGGCCAAGGTCCACGCCTGGGTCGGCGATGGCACCAATGGCGGCGGGGTGGATACCGTGGTCATCGAAAGCTATGCCAGCTCTATCGAAATAACCAACCTCAGTGAACTTGGCACGGCAAAAAGCGGCTTGGCCAATGGGACCTATACTGCGGATGCCACCCATAACGGCGGGGAAGTTTTTCTGCTGCCCACGGCCGGAGATTATGTCGTTACCACCAGCGCGGGCGATGATTCGATTCTTCACTTGCTCGGCCTTGGCGGGGGATCGAGTTTTACCGGAATTGCCGGGGATGTTGCCGATGACGGCACCATCGCTGTCGCCTCCCCGGATAATTACATCCGATTTGTGCCCAATGCCGATTACAACGGCACGGCAACCCTTACCTTCCGGGCCTGGGATCAGTCGGACGGATTTACCAACGATACCTCCGGCATTGATGTGTCGGTTAACGGCGGCAGCACCGCCTACAGCACCGCTTCCGAGAGCCTGTCCATTACGGTGACTCCGGTGAACGACGCGCCGGTGCTAACAACCAGTGCGGTCTTGAATTATACGGAAAATGATATTGCCACCCCAATTGCGCCTTCAATAACCTTGGCTGATATCGATAATGCCAACCTGGAAAGCGCCGCGATCAACATCAGTGCCAACTATGTGGAAGGCGAGGATGTTTTGAGCTTTACTCCGGTGGGCGGGATCACCGGCTCCTGGGATGCGCCCTCCGCTACCCTTCTCCTGAGCGGCATCGACACCCTGGCCAACTATCAAGCCGCCCTGGCCTCGGTGAGCTATGTGAATCTGAGCAACAACCCGTCCGAATTGGCCCGGACCATCAGTTTTACGGCCAATGACGGGGCTGCCACCAGCGCAGCGGCTACCGCCACCGTTAATGTTACCGCCGCCAACGACCCACCCTCAATTACCGTAACCGGCACCTTGAACTACATCGAGGATGCCGTGCCCCAGGTCATTGATGGCGCCATTGTGGTTTCCGATGTTGATAACCTATCATTAACCGGGGCTGATATTATAATCAGCCCGGGGTACGTGCTGGGCGAGGATCAGCTTGGCTTTAGCAATACCGCCAACATCACCGGCTCCTGGGATTCGGCCACCGGTATTCTGACCCTGACCGGTACCGACACGGTGGCCAATTATCAGGCGGCCCTGCGGTCGGTTACCTATCAGAACCTGAGCGATAATCCAAGCACCGGCTCGCGGACCGTGTCTTTTCAGGTCAACGACGGCGGGGCCAGCGCCTCTTCCTCGGCCACCGTCAATGTCACGGCGGTCAATGATGCGCCGGTGCTTGATAACAGCGGAGCCCCGGCGTTGATGGCGGTAATGGAGGACGATAACAACCCGATCGGGGATCTGCTCAGCAATCTTGTCGCCTCGATAATCAGCGATGCCGATAACCCAACCCCCTTGGGCATTGCGGTAACCGGGGCGGACACGGCGGATGGCATCTGGCAATTCAGCCTGGACAACGGGGCAACCTGGACCACCTTCGGCCCCTTAGCCGATACCTCGGCCACCCTGCTGGAGACCGATGCCTTTACCCGGATTCGCTTTGTGCCCACCGCCGATTTTGACGAGACCGCGACTTTTACCTTCAGGGCCTGGGATAAGAGCGATGCCCTGGCCGGGGGCGCTAGCGGGGTTGATGTGTCGATCAATGGCGGCAGCACCGCCTATAGCGCGGCCGTGGAAACCGCCTCGATCTCGATCACCGGAATCAACGACGCGCCCACGGTGAGCGGCACGGCCGGCCTGGGCGTGCTTTATCTGACCGATACGGATAATGGCGGTGATCTGGTGGGCAATCTTATCAGCGGGGTGGTGAACGATGTGGACACCGGCGCCTTTAAGGGCATAGCGGTCACCGGCTATGACACCGCGGTGGGCGCCTGGCAGTACTCCTTGGATAACGGCGCCACCTGGCTTGATTTCGGGCCGGTTGCCGAGACGGCCGCCACCTTGCTGGCGGATACCGCCAAAATAAGATTGGTGCCCAATGGTCATGACCTGGGCAGTTCAGTCATAACTTTTCATGGTTGGGATCAGACCAGCGGCAGCAACGGGATGACCGGGGTTGATGTTACCATTAACGGCGGGACGACCGCGTTCAGTACCGGGGCTACCACGGCTACGGCTACGGTCCAGGAATTAATCGTGCCCCCCCCTGCGACCACGACGACAACCATAACCACGGAGACGACCAGTACTACCCTGCTTATCGACACTACCACCGCAACCTCGACCACCGAAATTCTTACCGAGGCGACGACCACCGATGTTCTGATCACCGAAGCGGAGATCAATACCGATTCGACCATGGAGACCGCATCAACCGAGGAAGCCGTTGAGGAAGCGGCGGAAAGCGAAGATGACGGCGAGACGGCCGATGAGGGCGAAGAGCAGGCAGAAGATGAAGCCGACGAGGAAGGAGAAGCTGAGGAAGAGGGCAAGGAAGAAGAGGCCCCTGAAATTGTAGCGGCGGCTGAGGGTGAAGTAAATGGCGAGGCAGAGGTTAAAGCGGCTGCCGAGGCCGGAGGCAAGAGCGGCAAGGGGCTCAGCGGCCAGCTGGCCAAGGAGAAAAAGACGTCGGAGGCGGAGCGGGCCGAGATTATCAAAATATTTGACGAGGTTTTCGACCTCCTCCAGTGCAAATGATGAAACAGCAATTCAAGGGATATATCTTGGCGGCAACTCTCCTGCTGTTGCCCACAGTGCTCCATGGGGCGGAAAGTTTTGAGGTGCGGGCCTTGCTGGTGCCTCAGCGGGAGGCGGTGCTCTCCAGCCAGATCCATGGCCGGATTATCGAGCTGCCGGTGGAGGTGGGTGATCGCTTTGCCCAGGGCCAACTGCTGGTGGCTCTTGATTGCGAGGTGTTGGCCGCTGAGCTGCAAAAGGCGAAAATGGATCTGGAGGCGGCAACGGAAACCCATGCCGCCATGCTGCGCCTGCTCGAATTCGGTTCGGTGAGCGAGCTGGAGGTGGCGGTTGCTTCCGCCAAGAAAAAGCGGGCCCAGGCCGAGGTGCTGCTTGGCGAAACCAAGGTCTCCATGTGCCGAATCCATGCCCCCTTTGCCGGGCGGGTGGTCAAGCGGCCGGTCAACCCCTATGAAAATGTCACCCCGGAAAATCCTGTTCTCGAGATTATCGCCGACAGTAAGCTCAAGCTCCATCTGCTGGTCCCCTCCCATTGGTTGCAATGGCTGGCCGCGGGTCAGCAGTTCAAGGTTCGCCTCGACGAGACCGGCAAAAGCTATCAGGCCGTGGTTACCGGTTTGGGAGCCCGGGTTAATCCCGTCAACCAGACCCTGGAGCTGGAGGCGGCTTTTAGCGAAAAACATGACGAATTGCTGGCCGGGATGAGCGGCACCGCGGTTTTGTTTAAACCGGCAAAGAAAGACAAAGGAAATTGAGGATGGCGGTTTCTGGACAAAATGATCCCGCGGTTCTCAAGCAGCAGCTGGTCGGGCTCAGCACCCTGCTCCAGCTGCAAACCCAATGCCGCCATCTCAACAATCTGGCGGAGTTCGGTTTTTTTGTGGTCAACGATACCCTGCGCCTGCTCAAATATCACCAGGCCGTTCTCTGGCAGAAAAAGGGGCGGGGGGCCAAGCTGGCCGCCGTCTCCGGCGTTGATCGGGCCAATGTCGATTCCCCCTATCTGCAGTGGCTGAAAAAGGTGGGCGGCCATCTGCTCAAACAAAAAGATGCGGCCAGTGGCCGGGTTGTCGCCAGGGAGCAACTGCCGGCCGGATTGCAGAAAGGCTGGGATGAGTGGGCCGGGGGCGCGGCCCTCTGGTGTCCGCTATTAGCCGACGGCAAGGTGCTGGGCGGCTTGTGGTTGACCCGCGATGATGATTGGGCGCCCTCCGAGGTTGCCCTGCTGGAGCAGCTGGCCGATGCCTACGGTCATGTCTGGCAGTTGCTGTTGTTGCGCCCGGCCTGGCGCAATCAACAGCGGAGCAGGGTTGGCTTTCGTCTGCTGCAGGCGATCTTGGTCTCGGCGGCCCTGGCCAGCCTTGCCCTGCCGGTCAAGTTGTCGGTGCTGGCCCCGGCCCAAATCGTGCCGGTCAAGCCCCTGCTGGTCAGCGCCCCCTTGCGCGGGGTGATCAAAAAATTTCATGTCCAGCCCAACCAGGCGATCAAGGCGGGTGATCTGCTTTTTGAGCTTGATGATACCGAGCTGCGGAACCGGCATCAGGTCGCCGGCAAAGCCATGGCGGTTGCCCAAGCCGAATACCTGCGGGCCAGCCGCAAGAGCTTGTCTGACCGCGACTCGGTTATTGATGCGGATGTGCTCAAGGCCCAGGTTGCGATCAAGACGGCGGAGGTGGCCTTTGCCGCCGACGAGCTGGCCCGGATCAAGGTGCGGGCCGAGCGGGCCGGGATCGTGGTCTTTGCCGATGTTAATGACTGGCTCGGCAAGCCGGTGGTCACCGGTGAAAAGGTGCTGCTGGTGGCCGATCCGCAGCAGATGGAGCTGGAGATCAAGGTGCCCCTGGATAATGCGATCAATCTCGAGCCCGGCGCCGAGGTGCGGATGTTTCTCCATGTTGACCCCTCTCTGGAGGTTCGCGGCACCATCCGCCAGACCAGCTACGAGGCGCGGGAAACGGAGCAAGGCAACCTGGCCTATCTGGTCAAGGCCACCCTCGACCAGTCCCCGGCCCAGTTGCGGATCGGGTTTATGGGCACCGCCAAAATTTATGGCAAGGAAGCCAGGCTCTATTATTATCTGTTCCGGCGGCCCTGGGCCGTGCTGCGGCAAACTCTGGGGATTTAGATGGAGGCAATAGCCCTGCCCAGCAGCGTCAATTTTCCAGTCGAGCCGGAAAGACCCCTGCCCCAGCTGCGCGAGGATCTTGAGCTGCTGCCGCTTGCCCGGCAGGCGAGCGGCGCCCCTTTCTGGAATATCTACGACCCGGTCCGCCACGCCTTTTTCAGGATCGGCTGGCTGGAGTTCGAGATCTTAAGCCGCTGGCATCTCGGCGCCGCTTCCAAAATCGCGGCCGAGGTCAGCCGGGAGACCACCCTTAAGATCTCGGCCCGGCAGGTGGAAGGGGTTCAGTATTTTCTGCTGACCAACCAGCTGTTGCAGCCCCAAACCGGCCGGGGCTTTGCCGCCAAGGCCGCGGCCGGCCAGGGGGTGATGCACGGTTTTGTCCAAAACCATCTCTATCGGCGGCTGCCTCTTTTCCGGCCCGATGCCTTTCTTGATGCCTCTCTGCCCCTGGTCTCTTTTTTTTACAGAGCATGGTTTTGGAAGCTCACCGCATTGTTCGGCCTCATCGGCCTCTACCTGGTCGGGAGGCAGTGGCAGGAGTTCAGCCGGACCTTTCTGTATTTCTTTACCCTGCCCGGCCTGCTCTGTTTTTCTTTGACCCTGGTGCTGCTCAAGTTGGCCCATGAGCTGGCCCATGCCTATACCGCCAAGCATTTCGGCCTCAAGGTGCCGGTGATCGGCGTCGCCTTTATCATTATCTGGCCGCTGTTCTATACCGATACCACCGATGGCTGGCGGCTGGAGAAAAAGGAGCAACGGATAAAAATCGGCGCAGCCGGCGTCTTGTTTGAGCTGGCCGTGGCCGCCTATGCCACCTTGCTCTGGAATTTTGTCGGGGCGGGGGTGCTGAAAAGCACCCTTTTTCTGCTGACCAGCGCCACCTGGCTGACCTCGCTGGCCGTCAATCTCAACCCCTTCATGCGCTTTGACGGCTATTACCTGCTCAGCGATCTCTGGGAGATCTCCAATCTGCAGCCCCGGGCCTTTGCCCAGGCGCGCTGGTTTCTGCGGGGTCTGCTGCTGGGCGTCACTGAGCCGTCCCCGGAAAATCTGCCCGCCGGCAAGCTGCGTTTGCTGACCTGCTATGGGCTGGCAACCTGGATTTATCGGCTGCTTCTTTATGCCTCCATCGCCTTGGTTGTCTACCATCTGGCTTTTAAAGTTTTAGGGATTGTTATGTTTGCGGTGGAAATCGGCTGGTTTCTCTGTCTGCCGATCGGGCGGGAAATCAAAAGCTATTGGCAGATGCGGCAGAAGGCGCGGCTTAGCCGGTTGCTGGTAACCTTTTCGGTTCTGGCCGCTCTGGTTGCCGGCCTTTTCTACCCTTGGCAGAGTGCGGTCTATGTGCCGGCCCTTTACCGGGCGCCGGAATCGGCCCTGATTTTTTCGCCTCAGAGCGGGCAGTTGCGGCAACTTCTGGTGGCGCATGGTCAGCAGCTGAAAAAGGGGGATCTGCTTTTTGAGTTGCAGTCGCCCGAGCTTGATTATCTTTGTCGGCAGGCGGAACGCCAGGTGGAAAAGCTTAAATCCGAACTCAGCCGAGCCGGTTTTGTCGAGGAAAAGGCCGAACGGAGCCAGGTGGTGGCCGAGCAGCTCACCGCCGCCCTGACCGCCCTGGCCGGTTACCGCGAGCAGCAAGCGCGGTTGAGCATTACTGCGCCGATTTCGGGGCGGCTCATGGAGCTTGCCGACGACTTGCGGGTGGGGCAATGGCTCAATTCCTCGACCAGACTGGGGCTGATTGTCGGCAACGGCCCGAGGCAGGTTGAGGGCTTTCTGCGCGAACAAGATGTGGAGCGGGTAACAATCGGGACCAGGGGAAGTTTTTATCCGGAACGCAGCGAACTGCCCATGGTGGCCGGGCTGGTGCGGGAGTTGGAAATGACCCATACCGAGGTGCTTAAAGAGCCTTATCTGGCCTCGATTTACGGGGGCGGGGTGCCGGTGCGCCGCACTGCCGGCGGCAGTCTGGCCAGTGATCAAAGCGTTTACCGCTTTGTGTTGCAACCGGAGGGGGAGGTCGATTTTCCGGCCCAGATCTTGCGGGGCACGGTGCGCCTGGCTGGCGAACCGGCCAGTCTGATCAGGAGGATGTGGCTGGCAATAGCCCGGGTGGTGATCCGGGAAAGTGAATTTTAAAGGGGAGCTGTTTGACCAATAAAAAAAGGCCGCCTTTAAAAAAGGCGGCCTTTGAACTTTCATGGCTCCCGGGGAGGGACTCGAACCCCCGACAGGGTGATTAACAGTCACCTGCTCTACCAACTGAGCTACCCGGGAACAAACATATTGCTCAGACGAGCGCCAATATAGCAACTCACCCCGGCATCGTCAACATTTTATCGCATTAAATTGATTTTTATTGATAACCCTTTTTTCCTTGACGCATTGTCGAGCATGGGCTATTAACCTCTTTCCTAGTATTACCCTTAAATGTCGGGGCGTAGCGCAGCCTGGTTAGCGCGCCTGCCTTGGGAGCAGGAGGCCGCAGGTTCGAATCCTGCCGCCCCGACCATTTCTAATTTTCATTATATCAAGCGGTTGTCGATACTTGTCGGCAACCGCTTTTCTTTTTGTTAAAAAATGGCTTTGACTAACTGAATCGCCACTAGCGTTGTAGACCCTCCTCCTGTTTATCTTATAAAGCTGAGAAACTTTGCACGGGTTTGAGATGTTTTCACGTTAGCGAGGGCTTCGGCGGAATCAGATGAAGCCAATGGGCTGGATTTCCATAGACAAATATCGGAACAAATAGATTCGTCCATGGCAATATTGGCACCCTCGCATTCTACCACGAATGAAGGGGATATTTGATGAAGCTTTAGCATGGTTCCCGGACGAATCTGTAAACTATCGAGTTTATGAAGCCTGCGGTCGTCCCGGCAGTTGATGTAGGCAACCCTGGCGGATTCCCCAACCTTGAGTTCGGTCAGGGGCGTAACCGAACTTGTGGCTGTGCGTAGCGATTTTTCACAACACTCTCCGCCCGGAATAGGCATCCCGTGCGGACATTCCCTGGGATGGCCCAACAAGGTACAGATACTGTCCACCAGTTCGGGATTGGAAATATGCTCAAATTCACACGCCCCGGCTTCGAACTCGCCGCCGAGCACATCGTAAACCAACCGTTCCGCAAGCCGATGTGACCGGATCAGGCGGGCAGCATACTTCTCTCCGGCATCGGTAAAAAATATTTTGCCATCCCGGCTCAAGTCAACCAGCTCCAGTGCGGCCATTTCTTTAAAATGATCCAGACAGAACTCGCCTTTCATGAGAGAGGCCAAGTCATCCATGGAGTCAAGTTCCTTTTCCTGGAGGTACCATAACTGCTCGACACACTCATCCATTTCGCGCTCAAGTTCCAGTTTCATTATTTTTTACCTTTCATCTTAGATTGTTAAACTAACCCCTATGCCGTCCAACCCCAGAAATTATGACAACGTAAAAGTCATAATAGAAAAAGCAGAGATTTGTTCAGTAGACCGGCTACGCACACGGCGGTCAAATTGATGGCCAGAACCATATATACCGCTTTTTTCAGGCCTTGCTCTTTGGCCATGGCCACCATGTTGGTCAAGCAAGGCACAAACATCATGGTCATGGTGACCACCACTATGGCCTGGATATAGTTGAGGTCGCCGTTTTGTACCATAGTGAAAAGCATGCCGGCGGCTGCTTCCCGCTTAGCCAATAACAGGACCAGGGCATCGACCATGATGAGAGGTAACCCTAGGAAATTGACGACTACGGGTTCGAGGATTTGTTTAATCGTGGCCAGCAGTCCAATTTTTTCTGATATAAACAGGATAACGGCGGCCGAAATAAATATCGGCAAGGCCTCCTCCAGAAAATGAGCCAGTTTATAATAGGTTTTTTTGAGAACCGGTTTAAGTTGCGGCACCCGCATTGGCGGCAGTTCCAAAATAAAATCACACCGTTGGTCGTCTTTAATAATTTTGTTGAGCAAAATGCCAATCAGAATCCAGACCGATGCTAAAACCGACAAGGTGATCAAAAGAGCCTGCAAGCCGAGGTTGCCTAGGATACTCATATTGAGAGCCATTTGGGCCGCGCAGGGAATCCCGAAAGCTATCAGGTAAACGGCGATAAACTTTTCCTTGTTTGAACATAGAGATTTGGTGGTCAAGGTCGCCATGGTCTTGCAGCCGAAAGCTAAGGTGATGGGCAGGATGGCGTTGCCGGTCACCCCCACCCGGGCCGAGGCCCTTTTCATCAGCACGGTGAGATTGGTAATGTAACCAGAATCCTCCAATAGATTGAACAACAGAAAAAAGACTGACAGGATGGGCAATACGGTAAGAAAGGCGTTGGAAATCCCTAGGGTCAAGATTCCGAAATGGCCGATGAGAAATTCATTCCACGGTCCGGCCGGTACCTGGGAATTGATAAAGTTTTCCAAGGGAAGCCAAAAGACAGTGTTTGCCCATTCGGCCATGCGGTTTGCAATATTAACCACCGCAAAAAAGACGGTTAGAAGAATAGCGGCCATGATCGGCAAACCGGTGGATGGGGTCCGGCTCCAAAGGGCCACGTTCTGAGAAAATTGACCGAAAGAAAGTTTTTGCCGCCGGACAACCTTTTCGTAAAGCCCGTTTAACCATGCGGTTCGACGATTAATGACATGGAGACTGAGATTGCCCTGGTAGCGTTGGCTGACGATTGCTGCGCAATGTGTTATCTTTTTGGTCAACAATTCACCGTATTGTTCTTTAATGTAAACGCCGATGAAAGGATCTCGCAGGAGCATGAGCACGGCTAATTTTCGTTGAAAGGCGGCTGATTCGGGAAACTTGTTTATAATGTCCAGAAGTCCATCTTCAATCAACTGCGCATAGCGTAAATTCAAGATTCCCCGCTTGGCCCGGCCGAGGGCCTTTATAAGCTCTGGAGTACCGATCCCGGTGACCGCAACCATTTCCACCACCGGAATCCCGAGCGAAGCGGCCAAAACGCCGGAGTCGATCCATATCCCGTGCCGGGAGGTTTCGTCCACCGCATTTAGGCAGAGCACCATGGGAATCTCAAGCTCCAGCAATTCGGCGGTCAGCACCAGAGCCTGCTTAAGGCAGTTGGCATCGGCGCATTGCACGATCACATCAGGCCGTTCCCTAAATATCAACTCCCGGCCCAACAATTCCTCTTCGGAGTGTGCAAGCAGCCCCTGCATCCCGGGAGTGTCGATAATCTCGTAATCAAGCCCGTTAATCCTAACCATTGCCCTTTTCGTCTCAAGGGTGGTGAACGGATAGTTGGCGCTGGGCGAATACTTATGTGTCAGGTTGCTGAAGACATGGCTTTTGCCTGAATTGGGTCGCCCGACAATAACAATCTTTTGCGCTCTTAAGTTAGCCTTCGTGGCCTGATGACGGGAAATGTCGCGTTTTTCGGCATTTTCGATGGAAAAAGTGGGCTTCCCTTGAGTAGCGCCAAGGGAAGAACTGCAACTCGAATCGGATCGTTCATAGCCAGCATTTTCCATGCTTTCCTCCGGCAAAATTTATTTATTATTTTCCCGAATAAGGGTTTCTATTCCGGCACAATGGCCCCGGTTATGCAAAAAAAGGTACAGGTTTTACAGCCAAGGCACTTGCCGGTGTCCACCTGGCAATATCCGCCGCTCAATATACCCTTTTTCCGGTACGATATAGCCTCCTGGGGGCAATTGAGCCGGCAGGTCTGGCAACCGGCGCATAAGTTGTGATCGATTCGCATCCTTGTTTTTTTAGCCCCTTTCTCGCGCACCCTTTGCCTGCCTTGCGGATCGATCACTGCGGCCCGGGGACAGTTTTCATAGCAAATACCGCACTCCTCGCAGAAAACAGGATCAATATCAAAGCGAATCTTCTTCTCGCCCTCAATGGCATCGGCCGGACAATTTGCGGCACAAAATCCGCAGCCTATGCAGTCGCCCCCGATTTCATACGCCATTTAGTTTTCTTTCCTCTTTCTGCGGTGTGCCCGGCTAATGCGCACCTCGGCATGAGTGACTAAATTCTCTGGCGCCGATTGACAAAACCACCTGAAAAAATTAATTTGCAATCTCAATAAACATGTCAAAATCAACATACAGGTCCGCTATGCTCAAGTTCAATTTATCAATTCCCCATTGTCTGGATAGCGCCAAGGCCAAGAGCGTGTTACAGAGTAATCTTGAGCCGGTTTTGCAGAAAAAACTCGGCAGGGACTTCACCCTGATCGATGAATCCTGGCTCGGCTTGACCGCCGAACTATCCTTCTTGATCAAGGGCCATAGCCTTAACGTTTTTTTACAGGTCACTCCCAAAGAGATTTTGCTTAACGGGAAAATTCCCTTGGCCGCCTTGCCTTTCAAGAAACAACTCACCCGCGACCTGATGGAAATAGGGCGAACCGTTCTCGCTGCCGATGCGTCCGCCTGAGGTCCGCCTTCCGTTTTCGTGTCTCCCGGATTTCACTTATTCGCCTCCGGTTCACTGGTTATCTAGAATTTCCTCAATGATCTGCGCCTTGGTCATGCTGACTGAAACTTCGATTCCAAGATCACGGCAGAGTGAAATCAATTGCGGTTTTACCATCCTATGTAAATTGTTTTTGGAAAAATCAATTGCCGCCTGATCAGCTGTGCTTTCTGTGGCCGGGGCCGCCGAGGCCTCTACAATCTTTTGCAATTCCTCTTCGGCCGGTTCTTCGTTTTCTAGTTTTGACGGTTCCGAATCCACGGCCATGACATCATCCGCCGACTCCTCATCTTGCCTTCCCGGATCATTGACCATTCGAAGAAACTCGGGTTCAATATATGCGGCAGAATCGCTATAATCTTCATCTTCATCTTCATCTTCATCCTCATCCTCAGCCTCAGCCTCAGCCTCAGCCTCATCCTCAGCCTCAGCCTCAGCCTCCGATTCAGTCTCCATTTCCATCGCCGGTTTGTTTACCTGGATGACCTCCTGCCCATCGTCCTCTCTTGGCTCATCATCGCTGTTTTCACCACCGGCAAGCCCCTCGCGCAGTACGGCAACGGCGTGCTCCAAATCTTTGCCCTTAAGCTGCGGATCAAAACCGATTTCATCTTTAACCAAAGGACGCAATCCCTCCCAAGCCTTGATCCGCACCTCCACGGCCTTATCTTCCAAGGCATGCAGCAACAAAGGAATGGCCAACTCATCCTTCATCCCGGCCAAGGCGGTAACCACCGCCTTGCGAACCCCATCGTTCTCGTCGGCAAGCAATGGCGCCAACTCATCCAGAAAAATAGGTCTGTTCTGCCAGGAAAGAAACTTAATCGCGGCCATCCGCACTTCGGGATGCCCGTCGTCCATGGCCTTCAACAGATATTCTTCCATTTTTTCGGGAACCATGATTTCGGCCAGGGCGGTCAGGGCGCATAAGCGAACCTTATAATATGGGTCTACAAGCAGATCGGTAATGATCGGCAATCCGGCAGGCTCGTCAATTGAAATCAGTGTTTTGATTATTTCGCAGGAGAGATCAGGCTCTTCAAAACCCAAGGCTATCTTAAGAATCGGAATCGTGGTCGGCTCCTTCATTTCTCCCAGCTTTGCCGCCGCCAACATCTTGATCTCCATCTCCGGATCCAACAGGTCCAAGGCCACCTTTTTCAATAAAGCGATATCACTGACCGTCGGCAAAATCGTGGGGGTCAGAACGGTATCAATGGCCTCTTCCAGGGCGACAACTATCTCTCGAAACTGTTTTCTATACTTTTGAGCCAGCTTATCGCTTCTTTTCCTGTAAGCTTTTAATTCCTGCTTCAAAAGCAGATCGGCCTTTCTGCTGTCCTCGATGTCGACCAGCCTTTTTTTCAGTCTTTCGATATTCTCCTCAAGATCACGAATGTCCATGCGCAGGCTCTTACCTTCTTCCGACAGACGATATGCTTCGGAATCTTCAGCCTCGGCCTGTTCCCGGCCGAATCTGGTAAACAACTCATTCAGCTTGGCCTCATTGCTTTTTATCTTGCGCAGAAGCTGTTCCGATACCCTGGATCGCTTAACGCACTGGGGGGCCTGAAACAACTTTTGGGTAGCCTTCGGTGTCTGCCCGATAACATCGGCAACAGCGCCCGCTCCAGCCGCACAGGCGTCATATGTAAAGACGAGGCCACTCCCAAGAGCATTCAGACCATCGGCAATTCCTCTATAAATTACGTTCCTTTTCTTTACATTGCGTTGTTCCATTTTATCTCTCCTGTACTCTTTAACCTTAGACTCGGTCCGTTAAATTCCGTCGGCTGCACCCTCACTTTTCAAGGCGCTGAAATAAGCCTTGGCATTGTTGCCGACCGTTTTTATCGTTGCCACATTGACCGATGCCCCTATCGGAATGCCGATCAAGGGCAAAGCTTTTATCAGCCGGCCGGAGCTTTTCGTCCCCATCTTTTGTAAGAGCAGGGTTATGGCTTTGTTCATCCCGGCGGCAAGATAGTTACGGGCCGCCTGATCAATGATCTCTCTGATCACCAGGGCATTGATATCCCGCACCGCCTCGTTGGATCCGGAATAACCGATAAGCGCCATGGCAACCGCCCGCAGTTCTTTTTCTTCCATTTCAACGCCGTAGGCCACGGAAATTCCATAGCAAAGTTCCACCTGGGTCCGCAGCAGGTAAAGTAGGTCGGCAGACAATGTCACCGTAACGGTGCCCAAGGTGCCCATGCCCGGCAAGGTGCCCGGCGCGGACGTCAGGCCGCCGAAAAATCCACTTTTTAGGCAATGGGTGCCGATCAGTTCGTTGCTCACCAGCAATGCGGAGTCACCAGAAGCCTCCTTTCCGGTTTGGCGGGCGGCGGTCCTGGCCAGCATCCCCCGTACCCGTTCACGGATGGCAGACAGGGAAACCCCGGCCAGCACCAGGCCGTCTTCAAATTCGGCTTGTCCTTCGGCCTTGCCAAAGGGTTGGCCACCGACCTTTTCCCTGATCTTTGCAAGAAACCTTTGCGCACCCCATACCCCAGCGTAACAGGAAATTGCCACCGCACTGGCGCCAGCCTCGATGGCCGAGGCCGCAACCTTTGTCAACGGCTCGGTAAACCGGCTGTACCCGTATGCGGAAAGCGGCTTTTCCAAATTATCGGGCAAGTTTTCATTATTCCGTGGTTTTTCTTTCAACAACTTCCTCTTCGTTCTCGATTCGTTTTATGTATTTATCCATCGTTTCCGACACCGTTTCCCGGATCGAAGAAACCACATCCGGGCGGCTTCGCTGCAGCAACTCATAGGCAAACGCACCGATAAAAACTCCGGCAAACACGCCGGCCAGAGTAATTTTCATAATCCTCTCCTCGTCAATAAATTTAAAATATCCCGGCTTAGGTCATGGCTGGGGACATGCCGGACGACATATCGGCCTCTTCCCCTTCAGGCTCCGCCGCGCACTCTTTCTCTTCTTCGCTTACCCCGCAGGCTGAAAACCTCTGACTGAGCCGCTCTTGTCGTTCCTGCCTGCGCACCAACACCTCGTCCATCGCATTTTGCAGGCTGTCATAATCTTTAAACACCTCGGTCATCTCCTCGTCATCGACAAATAACTCGGGCAATTTTTCCCGCATGGCCACTGCCCTTTCTCCGATCCGCATGACCGTTTTTCTCCGCTCCCGTTTGACCTTGACCATCTCGATGCTATCCACCACATCAACCGCCGAGTCCTTGGCCGTGTCGATCACCGCCTCAAGTAGATCGACAAAGGCGTCTCCCATATGCTGCAATCTGTATCTCATATCCATACAACCGCCTCCTTTTTGTCCGGCCCTGCTCGGCCTGTTTTTTTATATCGGCAACCCGTCGCCACCAGGGACGGGCATGAAAAAACGTCTTTGAGGCCCCACCAAATCTATTTCTTTATTGTTGGCGTACTGTCGATTGCCAGTCTTCCGGCTATCTCGGCCATTCTTTTTTCCAGTCGATCAAGTTGAGTGTTTATCCTGGTCAAGCCATCCCCGTATTGAGCCCCAACTTCCTCCTCAGTCGCCTGATTTTCATCCTCCACGGGCAGAGCGGACACACCGGCATTTTCATGAACCGTAATATTATTCAGAGCCAAAATCCGCTTTATTTGCACATCCAGCAAAGCGACCCTCTCCTCCAAAACCCGCATTGAATCTTGATGGTTCCTAATCAACAGTTCTTCCCTTTGCTCGAGTTGGTTAAATTTTTTATTCAAATCACCAAGAAGACGTGACAGCCTTGTTTCCATCTCCACCTGACTCTCTCCACCAAAGGCAGGACGTATCCCTACCTCTTTCACCTCCGACTGCATGCCTTTGTCGACAACCGCAGCTATAAAATTTTCTCCGCGACCAGCTTCCATCCGGCCGCCAACGGCAGGTTCCGCCTGTCGCCCTGCATCGTCCAGCCTGCCAGCAGCGATAATGGAACCTGCTTGTGCATTTGTTTTGAACAGGGCAAATACCGTTGAGTAACCGGCCCGATCCAACCCGGAAACACCGATAAATCCTGCGCCGGCCATGAAAAGTCCTGCCGCAAGAAAGGCATAACCATAGCTCTTGCCCTTTAAACGCCCCCTAATTTGCAGGATGCAGGCCAGAAAAAAACCCAGCGGCAGCAACACCTGAAAAAGAAGATACAACGGGTTCAAGAAAACCGGCCACCCGTGAAAAAAAGGCATTGCGGTCACAGTTCCGGCCAGGGACAAATCACTACGTAAGCCCGCAAGCAAGGGTAGGCAACCAACGAGCAAGAGCAAAAAAAGAAGAAAATTCCACCCGGCCTTAAGCCGTAGATAAAAGATCAACCACACCATCAGAACCACGGCACCGAGCAGGTAAATATGCACGGTGGCGGAATAACCGATCCCCAGCAATCGCAGTTCCTCAAGTTGCGCAGCCGGATACAAAAAATAAAAAAAGAGCACCGGCACTGCGAGTAAAGCGGAAAAAACCAGGATCAACCCCGACACAATCTTATACGGACTGAACCCGCCACCGACCCCGATGAGTCCGCATTTCCCCGGACAGGTCCCTGCCTCGTCCGTCCTTGCGGCCTCTTCCTGCCGGAGCCCGGAGTCGCCTGTTACAACCGACACCTCATCGGCGTGCGGAATAGGCATTTGTTGAAAGTAAGCTTGATTTTTCATAACCATGCAAGATCGCCTTTAGTGTCATCGTTCCCGAAAAGGGCTAATTCCGCCAGCCCGATCGCTGTCGCCCACGCCGGCCCGGCCGGACTTTCCTGTTTGTCATCTTTCACCGATAAAAAGCCGGCGTCTCTTGTTTGAACCGGCATGGCCAGAACCAGTTCCGCCAACCTCCCTATTTCCGGGAACAAAGCTCCGCCACCGCTAAGAACCGCCCCCATTAGGAGAATATTCCGACTAAAGGAACGATCAATATGCCTGTTAACCTCGCGCAGATAAGCAAGCAGACATTTACGCAACAAGCTTTTTACCTCCTGTCGGACCAAAAGATGCGTACCATGCGGCCCGTAAGTTCTAACCTGCAATTCAGCGTTTTTTTGCCGGTAAGGCCCGGCAAGAATCCTTTCGATTTCGTTTGCCGAAGTCTGTAATTTTCGGCTCATCTCGGCCGTGACACGGCCCGCTCCGTAATCCATGCTTTCCAGATGAAAAACTCTCTGCCGGTAACAAAAAGCCATATCGGTTACATCCTTGCCGCAATCGATGAGCACCACCCCCTGCTCGGCTTCGTCCGGAGTCAATACCGACTTCACCCCCGCCAGGCAGGACGGTGCCATCCCTTTTATCTCCAGCCCGGCCCGGCGGCGGGCGCTCTGCAAGCTGTTTCGATGAGCGGCTGATGCGCTGAGCATGAGGAATTCACCGGCCAGTTTTTTGCCGCTCTTTCCCAAGGGATTGGCAAGCCCGCTGTTTTCATCATCCATTTCATACTCCAGTGGCAAGAGATGTATCATATCGTTACGTCTATCAATCCCGCTCAAAACAACCTCCTTCAACCTCCTGACATCATCCGACCTCATCTCGCGGTGGGGGAGTGAAACAAATCCTTCCACGCTTCGGGAGCAGAAATGATTGCCGGAAATGCCGACAAGCACCGGCGGCAGTCCGACCCCGAACGCATCCTCGACCATGGCGGCAGCGGCTTCGATCGACTTGCCGACCCGCGGCACACTGACGATGCGGCCGTTGCGCACCCCGTCGGCAACGGCGACACCCCTGCCGACAACCCGCCAGCCATCTCTGGTTCGCTCGCCAACCATCAGGGCAACTTTTCGCCCTCCAACCTCAAGGCCGGCCGTTTTCTCCCGGCCGATTCCATCAGTTACTTTCCACACACGGGCCCTATCTTATCCCAGTTATCCGGGGCCACATCGGTGGCCAGCTTCAAGGCACCTTCACAACCCGCATAATCGGGATCCATAACCGTCGTCACCTTCACCTCGCCGTAATCCTTGAGCCTCTCCTCGACCATGGTATCCAACCCCTTGATCAGGGATCCGCCGCCGGCCAGAAAAATATTCTTCAATACCTCTTCCTGTTTTTCCGGGTTGAAGCCGATCACCAGCTTTTCAATGCCCTCCACAATACCGGGCACCAACTCTTCACAGACCTTACCCACCTCCTCGGTACAGTCGATAACCACCGGCTTGCCTCGTTCCCGGGCCTTGACCTTGGCCTTTACGTCCTGATCTCCCACAAAGGCATATCTCTCCTTGATCTGCCGGGCCTGGTTCTGGTTCACCTGAATATCCGGGAATTTATGAAGAATCATGGCCAGCAACTGCCGATCCAGATAATCACCGGCCTTATTGGTGCTGATCTGGTCCTTGGGGCCTGGTAAAGATCCCTTGAGGATGCAGGTATCAGTCGTGCCGGCGCCGATATCGACGACAACGGCATTGACGATCCGCTCCATGCCGTAGGCCACCAGAAAAGGCTCGGAAACCACCAGGGCGATATCGAAAATATCCTTTGCCAGTTCGAGGAGTTGCCCGATGTTTTTGGTCGAGGCTTCGGCCGGCACCCCGATGACGGCACATTTTCTATCGCCTTCATGGGCATCTGCCTGGAGCAAGGCATGCTCAAGCAGGGCATGGACCGACTCCAGGTCTTTGGGCCCGGCATTTTTTTTAATCATGCCGTTTTCCAATGGAGCATACATGTCAAGCGATTGGGCCTGCTCCAACGCCTTGGCCCCGATAAGCTGACTATCCTGGATCAGCTTCGCGGCGATTATATCCTTGGGATAGCCGACCACCGAATCGAACATGGTCTTCAGGCCGCGATTGGTCATCACAGCGGTCCTGGATGTTCCAAGATCAACACCCAGCAACAGATCATTGGCCTCTCCGATTTTACCTTCTTTTTTGGTCATGATGTCCTCCGTTTGACTTTCTGTATTTTTTTCCGAATCAGCAAGGTCGCTCTGCGGGCAATATCGATGTTATTCGGCCATGGTCAGACCGATCCGTCCCCACTCTTCCACCGGAACAAAGTCGGCCAGCAACAGCGCCCCTTTGCAAGTCGCGAAGAATGGATCATTGACCCGGGAAACCCGGACCTTTCCGTACTCCCGCATTTCCCGAATCAACATTTCATCCAGCCCCCTGATCAAGGAACCACCGCCGCTGAGCACGATATGCCGCAGGGCCGCTTCCAGGCAATCCAGGTCAAACCCGGCCACCAATTCCTTAAGGGCGTCCATCAACTCGGGAATAATGCTTTCGCAGGCCTGCCTAATCTCGCGGGTTACATCATACATCGCCGGGATCCCGCCGCTACGCAACTCAACCTTAATTTCTCCGTCTGCCTCTCCGACAAAAGCATGCTGCTCTTTAATGTTACGCACCAAATCTCCGGTGAGCTGCACCCCGGGGTAACGCTGCTCGATCAACTGCCGGAGCAGGGTGTCGATATTGTCGCCGCCGCCGGCAAAGCTAATCTGATCATCAACACCGGGAACACCGCCTTTTACTCCGCACAGGTTTACGGCCCCGGCACCGATATCGATAACAATGGAGGCCTCAAGCAGTTTTTTGTTGTTTTCACCGAAGGCGACTAAAAAAGGCGCGGAAACCAAAGCGGCATGGTGCAGTTCATCCCGCACCACCTCCTGCAATGCCTTGATAGCCGCCGGCTCGGGCCGGGCCGAAATGGCGATAATGCCGCAGAGCTCTTCGTTCGGCTTGGGCTTGGCCCTGCTGATGACATGGGTAAGCAGTTCGGCCGCCGCCGTAACCGCCGCCGGATTTTCATAATCAAGCATCCCCTCGCGCATCGGATAAGTCAAAGCAAGGGAGCCTCCGGCCTCCAACGCCTCATTGCCGGCGACAAACGGCTTGCCGACCAAGTTCCGGGCAATGATATCCACCGGGTGGCCGACCACCGATCGGCAGACTTGTTTATGGCCGCGGCTGGTCATGACGGCGGTGGTGGCGGTTCCCAGGTCTATCCCCAGAAACAACCGCTTGGTCTCCGGTTTTGGGGGGAGGTTGTCAACCATCTTTATCGTCCCTCCTCACCGAAAGGATGTCGAAGTGATAACCGCATTGCGGACACATATTAAGCAAGTTATCGGCGGAAAACATATGCCATCCCAGAAGCATCATGGGGATGCCGATAATAGGGCCGCCGAAATGGATAAAAAGAAAACAGACAAAGCCTAGCCCCATCAGGATCAATGGCCATTTACCGGGATATTTCTTAATCTTGAGTACCACCATCCGGGTGTCGCAATGGCGACAATGGGCGCTGGAATCCTTAACCTTCCCTGCCGTCGTCATCTTGTCGCCCTCCTTTTTTCCCGTTGTTTTTTCTTGTCGATGGAGTGCAGGCCCCACCCCAGCCCGGCCGCACCGCCGACCGCGCCGGCAACCTTGGTGATCACCCCGCCAAGGATAACCTCGGCCACGGAAGCCGATACGGCAATGGCCGCCACTCCGCCCAGAAGTCCCAGCCCGCCGCCGACCACTATCCCGGCGCCGACCTTGCCGATATCGACAAAACCTACCCGCCGAGCGGGATGCACAATTTCAGCCACATCATCGTCAAGCCACTCGTCACCAACCAGAAACTGTTCAGCTTTTCGCATCCTGACAGCCGCCTTTGCCTTGTCATATGCACTCGTTGTCTCTGCCATCATATCGATTCCTCCTTGCTTTTATTCGTTCGACTAAGAGGCTGCTTTTTCGCTTGCCTTTCCTTTTTGCACCCTCGCTTTTCCGCCGCCCCGCGTTCAAGGCCATATTCGATCCGGCCCCGAGGGAAGCGGCGCCAAAGGTAATCTTGGTGGCGATCATATGCCCCAGAATGGCCTTAATCCCGATAACCGGGATCACCGCCATGCACGCCACCGCGCCACCGGCCCCGACTCCTGCGCCGACAAGAGCGCTGTTTCGCCATTTTTTCCATGACGAACGATGCTCATCACAATCGGCAACGCATTTTTTCCGGTGTTGCAAATGAAGCTTGCAAATCTCGGGGCTGTACCCTTGAATGGTGCATGACGAGCACTTTTTCCCGGTTTCTTTTTTCACGACGCTCGCCTCCTAAACCTTATTGCGGTCTAACGTGAATCATCACTTCTTCTAGATCGGTAATGCGGCCGTGAAGAAGTTTTTTAACCCGTGCGGCTATATAATCCGCGTCACGCAGGCTGTATAACGACTCGACATGGATATCGAACTCCGCCCAGATATGTTGCCCGACGTGTCTTGTTTTCAACCCGGAAATCCCCTGCACGCCTTCCACCCCATGCACCAGGTCCTTGATCTCCTCGCCGTAGATATGGTTGACCGAGCCGTCCATCAACGCCCTGACCGAATCAATCAGGATATTGCCGCTGATCTTGATAATGGCGGCGACCACGACCAGGGCGGCGATGGGATCGAGATGAGGGATGCCGAATCGTGCGCCGATTACACCGACCAAAACCGCCAGGGATGAAAAACAGTCGGCCCGGTTGGCCCAGGCGTTGGCCAGAATGGACTGGCTCTTAAACTGGGTGCCCACGCACTGCATGTAGCGAAAAAGAGTTTCATTGGTCGCAATCGAAATTACCGCGATTAATACCGTGGCCAGATGCGGCGGCGCCGCCGGTTCGATCAGCAGGTGCTTGATGGACAACATGATCAAAAATACCGCTCCGGTAATTACGGTCAGGCTGACCATGGCGGCGGCAAGAAACTCTACCTTGCCGAAGCCGTGATTGAAATCATCGTCCGGTTGCCGGTTGGTAAACTTTTGACAAACGAGGATGGTGCCTGCGGTGATTATATTGGAGGCCGAATGCAGGCCGTCCGCAATACACGCCTTGCTGCCGCCGGTTACCCCGACCACGATCTTGGTCACCACCAGCACGACGTTAACCCAGATACCGACCATACCCACCCGGCCGCGACATATGTTACAACGTTCGCTTTTCATCAATATCGCTCTCGCTTCTAATCCTCTTGTGAAACCTGGGCCTTGAGTCTCTTATATTCGTTAAGCAGCACCCGATACCGCCGCTTCAACTCCTCTTCCCGGTGCATGCCGGTAATAAACCTGATCAACCATCCCAGTACCCCGGAAAAAACAATGACGAAAAACAACCTGATATAAAGCGGCTTACTGCCGAAAAAATTAATCGGCACATGCCCGAAGTTCTGCATGGCGAACAGCATCACCACCGTTGTCACGACTATCGTCACTAAAATTTTCATTTATCTATTCACCATCATCTTTTGTTTACAGATCGGGCAATGGGGCACTCCATGCGGTCCGTAAAAAGGAGTACCGGCCAAGCCGTGGGTCGGGCACGAATATAGATGGCGCCACTGCAAGCCGTTGCCGAAAGCTGCGGGTTTGCTGAGCAGGGGCTGGGGCCCCATGCCGGGCCGCCATTCCTGCAGACCACCCGCCCGATTCAGGGCGGCGGCCACCACGGACTGAGGGCTTGCCGGTTTATCCTTGGCATGATGCAGCACCGCCAGGGTGACTCCGCCGATAACCAGCAGCACCGCAACGATTAACCCGGGCGAAAGCCTGTTGTCGCTGTTGCCCTCCGGGCAACAAAACATTTTGCCGCCTTTTTCCTTTTTGTTTGAACCGGTCGCCATAGTGCAAACCTCTTTAAATCCGTCTCCAGACACTTGCCTCGTTTAATCCGCCGCTCTTACCACCCACCGAAGCCAAACCCGAACCGTTGCGGGGGCGGGCTGCTCCTAAACCCCATGGCCGACCCGCACATCGGGCATTGGGCCGTGCCGCCGGGAGCAAAGGCCGGCATGCCGACCGCTCCGTGTTGCGGACAGGCATACTGCCCGGCCAAGGCGGCCTTAGTCGGAGTCGAAAATTGCTGCACCTGATTGGCGATCTGGTTATAAGCGCCATAAGGGTACGGCATATGTTGATGCATGGGAGTTGAGTTGCGCGGGAGAAAACCTACCGTAGTCGCTTGTTCGCCTTTGCTTGCAGCAACGCCGATCTTGTCGAAACCGTACAGCCAGCCGTAAGCCAGCACAACGACAATGGTGGTCAAAATGATCACCCCGCCGAATATAGTCAAATCCTTCAGCCTGATAAAGATTTTTGCTTCCATCATGGTGCTCTCCGCCTCAGTGCTTGTTAACCCCATTATCGCCTCTTTTTGCCGCTAAGGCCCGGCCAGTAACGGCCCGGCGTTATTGATCGGCATGGCGAAACCGATGCCGGTAAAATGTTTGTCCGGGATATAATGAGCCATGTTTATCCCCACCACCTCACCCTTGATATTGATCAGGGGCCCACCGTCGTCTCCCTGGTTGATGGCAGAATCGGTCTGAATCAAGTCCGGATACAACTGACCGTTGACAAATACCTTGCGCCGGTTGGTGGAAACGATCCCCATGGAGGCGGACCTGGAAAACCCGAAGGGACTGCCGATGGCGATGACGATGTCCCCCACCTCGATGGTGTCGGAATTACCGATAACGGCGCTGGTAAAACTCTTGTTGCTTCTGATCTTGAGCAGGGCCAGGTCTGTCTCCGGGTCAAGCTTGACCAGATCGGCCTCATACTTTTTTTTACCGCCGGACAGAATGGTGACATGGACCTTTTTCGCCTCGCCCACGGTCTGAATCGTGGTTAACACATAGCCCCTGCGGTCAACTATCAAACCGGACCCCACCGGCTGGATGGCGTCGGTAAATGGTTGAATATATGAGAGTCCGCCGTTGTTCGGGGGAGGCTGCGTCAACTTGGGGGTGGAAATGGCGACCACCGCCGGTCTGACCATGGCAATAGCCTGGCTTAACTCTTCCTGCACCGCTGACGCCGTATTGGTCAGCGGCTGATTCGCCGCCGGAACCGCCGGCAACCCGGTAGCCGCCGGCGGTTGTTGTCCGGCTGCGGGTAAAGGTTGAAAAACAGTCCGGGGCGCAGCTTGGAAGGCGGCCGGCGCCGGCCCGTAGTGTTTGGCCGAGTCCGGCGCCGTTGGCCGATGGCTCGCCACACTGAGCCAAATCACCGCCGCCGAGGAGGCAACCAGCAAACCCCAAAATAACGGCATCTTGCTACAGTCAAATTTATTAATCATCACCTATCAACCTACCCAGATAACTTTAGACATCATCCATAAACCGACCATCCCCAGAACACAGGTAAAGATCACCCTGAGCAAGCCGGTATCGGCCTTGGTCGATATTCGCGCACCAATCTGGGCGCCGATAACCGCGACCAGGCTCAAAACAATGGTCAATTGCCAATCAATGTGTCCCGCGATACCGTGGCCGAGAAACCCGGCCGTGCCGTTAATCGGCACCAGCAGTGAGGAGCTGGCCACCGCCACCCGCATGGGAACACCAAAAAAGAGTGTCAGCATCGGCACAATGAACCATCCGCCGGCAACCCCAAGCACTCCGCCTAGAAAGCTGACCATCGCCACCAAGGGAAGAGCAAGCAGCAGGTCAATAGAGTAGGTTTGTCCGTGAAACAAACGTGTTATAACCATGGAGCTGCCGACTAATTGATAACCGGTGCCGTCATGTTCTTTTTCCTTGATCATGAAATAGGCGGCCGCAAAAAGGGTGATGCTGAAAAGAAAGTAGAGAGTGGTAATTTCGAAAATATTCGAATATACACCTCCCATAAAGGCACCGATCATGGCCGGTAGGCTTAGGGCGGCCACCAGTTTCATATCCACCAGGCGTGATTTGAAAAAAACCAGCATGGCTGAGAGTGAGCCCAAGGTCAGCATCAGCAGACTGGAAGTGGTGGCCGTATGAAAATCGATTCCCGAGTAGAGCAGGATGGGTACGTAGAAAAAACCGCCGCCCAGCCCGAGCATGGAAAAAATTACCGATGAAATCAGCAACAGGGGCACGCTCTTCAGCATTCGGGCTTTAAAAAAGATCCAGAAATCCTGCTGGTCGACAACCATGGGCCGGAAAGCACCGGGGGTGGCCACGGTAACCGGCGCGCCGGTGGCCGCTTTTTTTTCGAAGATATGGCACTTATCGCAGTTGCCGACCGTGGGATGTGGCCGTTTGGCTCCGACCACCACCACCTTTTTGGCAATGATCTGGTGACATCTTGTACAGTCCCTGAATTGAATATGATTAAAATCATTGGGTGGCCCGGCATTAAGATCTATGGGTAAAACGGAAAGCGGATGAATGGCGGGCAAGGGCAGGGCAGCCAGCGCGCCGGTTATCCGGCTGAAAAAAGCCTTGGCCCGGTTCACCGGAATGGCGAACCCCAGGCCGGTGTATGTGCCGTCCGGCGCATAGATTGCGGTGGTGATGCCAACCACCCGCCCGAAGATATCAATAAGCGGCCCGCCGCTGTTGCCTTCGTTGATTACCGCATCGGTCTGAATCATGTTTTCATACTCTCGATTCTGGATTCGTAAATTTCTGTTTGCCGCGCTGACTATTCCCAGTGCAATGCTGTGTTCAAAACCGAAAGGCGACCCAACGCTCATCACCCAGTCACCCATTTCAATCTGCTCCGAGTTGCCAAAAACCACCGGCGTAAATTTCTTTTTCCCCTTTACTTGCAGCAGGGCCAAATCAAGAGCGGCGTCTTCATGGATCACCTTGGCCTGAAGCATCCGCGGCGGTGATCGCCAAAAGGATATCTCTACTCCAACTGCATCGGCGACCACATGCTGGTTGGTCAGGATGTAGCCCCGTTCATCGACCACAAAACCGGAACCGATGCTTTCAATCCACTGATTTCCCGTCTTACGGGTGGCTTTGATGCAGACCACTCCCGGTCGCACCGCAGCCACCGCCATATTGAAATTTTCTTGCAGTTGCGCCAGGGCCTGATGCCGGACTTCGGCCGCCGCGAACCCAGGCAGAACAAAACAACAGGCAATCAGCAAGGTTGTAAGACGCAATCCCATTAGCCACCCAACCTCAACGCCACCAGTTGCCCGGCCTTATAAAGGTGCACCGTCTCCAGGGCCGGACCGACTACCCCGGTGTAAACTTCGATTTGGTGAGCGGTAAGCATCTGGGCTGTTTGCTGACTGAGTCCTGCGCAAATCAGGGTATTAACCCGGTTGTTATGCAATGCATCCACCAGTTGTTCTCCCTGCCCCACCTGGGTGATGGCATAACTGTTGTTCCGCAGGTTGACGAGCAGCAAATTGCTCTGCCACTGTTCCGAGCCGGTGGGGGAATTAAGATCCGGCCCGGAGACCAGCACCGCGACCACTTCCGGAGCCGGTTTAACCATGGCGACCTGGTTGAGCCCGGTGGTATTTTGTCGCATCGGGGTGCCTTGCTGGGTAAAACCGGGCGGAGGCACGGTTACATACATATGGCGGTTGCCGCGCAGGATGTCCACCACCGCTCCGGACTGGCCCTTGGTGGCCTGGACAAACTGTTTAATGGTTGGGGTGGGGACCGAATTGATTGCCGTGATGCAATCGCCGGTCATGAAGCCGACCATGGTGGCGGGTGGGCTTTCCACGTCATTGACGATAATGCCGCGCGTACCCCTCGGCAATCCTGACTCTTTGGCCTCGGTCGGGTTGAGCTCGGAAACGTCCATGCCGATCCAGCTGCCCTCGATGAGCATTTCGGCCTTGGGAATTACCGGAGTAGCGCCGGGTTCCGCCGGCGGACGGCCCGGGGTAACCCGGATGACGCTGTTTCGCCCCTGATGAATCAGAGCCAGCTCTATGGGCTGGGCGCCATTACCCCCGGCCAGCACCTTGGCAAATTGTCCGGTGTCCGTGATGTGTACCCCGTTGATCCGGCGCAAGACATCCCCGACCCCAATGCCGGCTGCTCCGGCCGGAGAGTCCGGGAAGACATAGCCGACGATAACCCCGTTCCGGTCAGCCAGCCCAAGTTGTTCCTTCATAACCAAGTCGATATTTTGAACATCCAACCCCAACCAGGAACGGGCCGCTTTTTTCACGGCCGCCTGGCGGATACCGGTGGGGCCGTCACTGAGCTTGACATGCAGGGAGCGACGTTTATTGTCATGGTTGATAACGGCGAATTTCACCACCTCGCCCGGCTGCATCATGGAAATAATCTTGGCCATCTGATCAATGGAACCGACCGGGCGCAGGTCGCACTTGAGAATAATATCCCCTGCGGCAAAACCCGCCTTGGCGGCCGGTGAACCGGGGATCACATCATGAACCATGACACCGGTGTTATTGGGCAGCCCCATCTGCCTGGCCATCACTCCGCTGATATCGGCAACCTCAAGCCCAAGATAGGCACTGGTCATCCCGGCGGCCAATTGCATTTGATCGTTGCCGATCCCCGAAGGAATCGGCGCCTCACCGGTAAGCTGCATCTGTCCCAGACCGATACCCATGGGCGCGAACTGATTAAGCTGGATATTGCCCTGGTTGCCGCCGATACCGCCGGGGATGATGTTGCCGTTCACGTCCCTGAGTTGCATCATGTTCCCGCCGATGCCGGTATCGATATTAAGCCCATCGCCGGGCGGCAATGCCGGGGCCGTGCCTGCAACGATCCTGGTTTCCGCCGGTTCCGGCACCTCCCTGGTTTCGGCGCCCACACTGTTCATGGTGCCGACCCATCCGTACATCACCGCCAGCAACCCGGTGAAGGCCAGGACAATGACCGGCGCCAACAGAACTTCAAGATTTTCATACTTTTTCAGACTCATAAATCGATTCCTTAAAATACAACTCCGCGTCGTTGGGGAGCGGTACGCTGCCGGGCGATAAATTCGCCGGCAGCGGGATCATTGTTAAAAACCGCAGCCTGCAGTGTGCCTGCCTCATACAAATGGATGGCCTGCCGAACCGTGCCGTGCACCCCGGGGTAAACATGCACCCCAAGGGATCTGAGGTGGGCAAAACTCTGGTTGGAAAAATTTCCGGCCACAACATTGGCCACTCCCAGATCGATCATCATTTGGCTTGCCTGGGCGGCATTGCCGGTTCGGTCGGTGTAATTGGGGTTAACGATACTGTTGACCTCTCCGGTGTCCGGATCAAAGACGATGAAATAAGGGTTAAGCGCAAACTCTGAGGCTACCGGATCGCCCTGACCGGGGCCGGCAGCGGCAATGGCTACCAGTCCGTGGTTGGGGGGCGTGGCCGGGCCGGTCAAAATCGGCGCGGGCAAAGGGGGCTGCAGAGGAGCAGGTGGAACCTGGGCGGCAAAGGCGGCAGGCAGGGCAAGGGTATCCGGAATCCGGATAAAAAAGTTTCGCCCTTTCTTATTCCTTGAAATATTAAATTTTACCGTATCTCCTTTTTTGACCTGAGCCAGGGAGGCATTGAATTCATTTACCGTGTCCACCTTGGATCGGTTGACCCGGATAATTTCATCCCCCTGCTCGATACCGGCCTTGGCGGCCGCCGAACCAGGCGCTACCTGAGTAACCAGTACTCCTTCCAGCAGGAGTCCGGTCTGTTGCCGCAACCTGGCATCGACGTTTTGCAGCCGCAGACCGAGGGTGGTGTCGGTAACCAGACCGAAGGCGACCGGGGTGGTGCCGTTATTGATAATCTGATGACAGTTCGTGCAGTTGCCGCGATTACCGTGGGGCGGGGTCGCATTGGCGCTGATCGGCGGAATGCCTCCGGCCGCGGCGGCCGGCGCGAAAGCGGCCGGAGTGGCCCCGATAATCTGATGGCAGTTGTTGCACTTGCCCCAATCGGCATGGGGTGACGGGGCGTTGGCCTTAATCGGCGGAATGCCCCCGGGGGCGGCGGCCAGGCCGAAAGCGGCCGGAGTGGCCCCGATAATCTGATGGCAGTTGTTGCACTTGCCCCAATCGGCATGGGGTGCCGGGGCATTGGCTTTGATCGGCGGAATGCCTCCCGGGGCGGCGGCCGCCCGAGTAGGGCTTGTAGCCTGAAACCCGCCGGTTACCCGGTGACAAAGGTTGCAATTTCCCCAATAATCGTGAGTCATCTTGTCATTCACGCCGATGACCGGCCCGGCAAAAACCTGGGAAACCGGTTGCGCCGGGACATCCACGGTGATATGACACTTGTTGCAATTTCCCCAATACGGATGCCGCATGGGATCTTTAACCAGAATATTGCCGGCCGGAGGCGCCGCCGTGGCTGCAGCCAGGGAAAGACCGTGATGCCGCTGGAGTCTACCGAAGTCGCTGGTGTACATCGACCAGGCGAGAACGATGACGATCAGCGCCACTAATCCGACAATGGACGGTTTGAAATGCTTCATGCAAAATTCGCTGTCCAGTTTCTTCATTAATCGCAATCCTTACTAAAACCTTTTCAGGCCGGAACGGCGGCCTGATTTTCAAAGGGATACAAGCGAACCGTTAACACCGATTCTCTTTCCTGCTGGCCGGCCACCCGCTCGGCGATCAACTGCTTGATCTTTTCCCCCTCCTGAACGGTGATGCAGTCCGGCACCTTGACCTCGACGACAAAATCCAGTATCGCCCCGAGTTCCCGAACCTTGACATCGCGAATCTCCACGGCGATATCCTCGATCAGGGTGTTGAAGCGATCAAGCAATGCCACTCGGGAAGCTTCTTCCGGCGCTTTATCCAGCAAGGCCAGGGCGGCCTCCTGGGTCATTTCGAAACACATGCGAAAAATCATCAGCCCCACCACCACGGCGGCCAACGGATCCATGAAGTGAAACCCCATTTTGGCGCCGATCACTCCGAAGACCACGGCAATGGAAGAGTAAACATCGGTTCTGGATTCCCAGGCCTTGGCAACCATGGACGGGCTGTTGGCCTTGGTTCCGGCGCACAGGGCCTGTCTGAACATCAATTCATTAATCAGGATTGAGAAAACAGCGCCCCAAACCGCCACCGTACAGGGAATCACCATTCGTCCCTCGACAATGGTCATGACTCCGTCATAAAGGATGTAAGCGGCGATAACATATAGAAACAGACAGATGACAATGGCCACTATGTGTTCGGCCTTGCCGTAACCGTAGGGGTAACGCTCGTTTTTCTCCTGACCGGAAATCTTAATGCCGATGATCATCACGATGGTTGCCAGCAGGTCGGCGCAGGAATGAATGGCATCGGCGATCAGCCCCTTGGATCCCCCGACCACTCCCAGGAATCCCTTGAGCACGATCATAAAGATATTGCCGACGATGTTTACCTTGCCCACCGCTTGAAAACAGTTATCACAGGCCTTATATTTCACATTCGCCATCCGCGTCCTCGGTTGCCTCTTCTTGTTCTGTTCCGGCCAGCATCCTCTTTTCCGTTTCCAGGTCGTTCTCAAGAACGGTGGCGCCCCGGTAAAGAAGAGCACCTACCACCGCCACGGAAACCATAATCATCACACCGATCAAATTTATCTCGTCCATAACCTTGGTTCTTTTCAACCTCTTGCTAAATTACGTAATGCCCCTTGAGCATGGCAAAAATCATGACGAAAAAAAGCACCTGTTGCGTATGCAGCAGATACATTCCCTTCTTGATCTTGCCGGGCGGATACTTTATCCACATTAAAAAGCCGCCGGCCGTGAGCCAGCCCATCAGAAAAAGGGCCACCATCAGCCAGTTGTTCGACCACAGGGTGATGTAACAGTGGTAGCAGGCCACGGCGAAGGCCGCCGTATTCAACCAGATGTGATAGACCAGGTAACGGTTGAAAAAAGTCTGGGTATTTTTGGCATTGAGATAAAGACGTATCCGCTTGGCAGGGAAATATATATTGGCCAGGATAAACATCACCATGGACAAATCCCCGGTGCCGGTGGCAAAGTTGTAATCCGAATAAAGGGCATAGACGGCCCCAAGCCAAAAAAGCGCAGTCAGGAAAATGATTTTCCTTTTCAGGCCCGGCACTCCCCATAGCGGTATCCGGCTGGTAAGTCCTTGTTCCATTGCTTTCATAATTCAATATTCGATAACCTTGAAATCTTTGGCCTCGTCATTGGCCTTGAAATAACCAAACTGCTTAAACCCGAAAAGCCAGGCAAAAATATTGCACGGGAACTTGGCGACATTGGTCGTATAAATATTGGTCTGCTCATTGAAAATGATGCGCTTGGCGGCCAAATCACGCTCAACTTCGACCAGGGCCGCCATCAGGGAGCCGAAATTGACGGAAAGCTTCAAATCCGGATATTGTTCGGCCACGGCCATGAGTTTGGACAAGGAGTTCAACAGAGAGCTTTGAGATGCCGCTACCGTTCCGCCGCCCCCAAGAACAGCCAGGGCCGCGGCCTGCCGGTCACCCTTGACGGCCGCCTTCGGCAGTTCTGTGGTATTTTTTCCGATTGACGCCTCTTGCGGCCGCAACATGGTGCGCAGGGAGACAATGGAAGTAAAAACCTGCTGCTCATATTGAGAGTAATCAAGGACCGCTTTGGAAAGATTTTTGGCAATATCGTTTCGTCGCTGGACCAGAGCGTCGATGTCGGCATGGGCGGCCAGCATGTTCTGCTGGGTGTCGATCAGCAGATTGTAATAATAAACGGCCATGATCATCTTCATCGCCAATAACAGCGACACCAGACCGACGGAGATGGCTATCTTCTGTCGTCTGCTGAACTGTGGCTTCCATCTTAGCAGCATATCGGGAAGAGAACTTGCCATGGCATAGTGCTGATCAACCGGCAGGCGCCGATCGGCGACCAGGTCATACTTACGGCCGTATACTTCCCTAACCACCCTGTTGATCATGCTTTTATTGGAAAAATTCATCTCGCCCGGTTTCGCTCAAAGGTTAATCTTTCAGACTTGTCAGGCCGTGGACAAAGGAAAAAAGACCGGCCATAATCAAAAACAACGGCAAAAAGCCGTGAAGGAAATCCATGGTCGTATAAAATTCGTCATACAGGCCGAAACAGCCGAGAACGGTGAAAACCACCGCCAGCCCTATATTCAAACCGCGAAGCGAATGCGGGCCGTTTATAACGGCGGCGACGGCGGCGGTCAGGCCGATCACGATAAAGAGAGGTTGCAATCCGCCCGAGACAAACTCGAGCACATAAAGGGAATTTTTTAGGCCGAAAAACAGGCCCGAGCAGAAAACCGCAACCCCGGCCACAATATGTGTTGGTCTCATTCCAGATTCTTTTAGCATCTCCATATCTCTACCTGATCGTTTCGCATTAACTCCACCCTGCTCAGTTGCCGTCATTGTTTGCAAACAGTCGGCTTACCAGCACCGGTTAAAGATCCAAATCTTCCTCATCCTCTTCCAGCTCCATGACCCTGGCAAAGCACGTGGCGGCCTCTTTGCTCTTGCCGGCCCGTTCGTAAAGGAAACCAAGATGCTGAAAATATTTGGCCTCTTCGTTGTTCAACTTCGTGGCCTTTTCCATGGCCTCCACCGCCTCGCTGTCTTTTTCCATGCGGTTGTAAGCCATACCGAGCAGGTAATAAATTTCGGCATTTTCCGCCTCCGCCTTCCGCAGTTCCTCCAACCCGGCAACGGCCTGCTCGAACTCCTTGCGTTTCAGCAGTAACCGGCATTTTTGATAAACGGCGTCACGGTTGTTCGGGTCTATTTTCAGCAACTTATCCAGTACAGTGATGGCCTGTTTGCTTTTTCCGCCTCCCGCCAGGGCTATGGCCAGCTGATAAAGGGCATCGGTGTTTTTCGGCTCAAGGCGGGCCCATTCCTTGAGTGAATTGATCGCCTTCTGATGCAACCCTTTGCGCAGGTAATGGTTGCTGACATTACGATGAATTTTGGCCTTATCCTTGGAGCTCAAGCCGAAAAGCGAATTATAAAAATTCAACAGCCCGCCCAACAGCCTGCCGCCGAAAATAGACATGGCATGAAGATAAAAAATCGTCGAGGTTTCGGCGCTCTCGATTGAGCCGACGGCAGGCTCCTGAACTAACATTTCCACGTCCCCTTGCGTCTTTTTCACTTTTTTGTTAGGCATCCTCTTCTTCCTCCTGTTCGTAAGGCACGATTCCAGCCAGGGTGGCCAGCATGCCACCAAGCATCAAGGCAATCGGTACGCCGCCTTTTAAAAAGTCCATGACATAGTAATGCTCATCGATTACGCCCCAGATTCCGAGGGCCACCAAAAATAATCCGATCACGATCGACATCATTTCACGCCACCTGCAAAAATGGTTTTTAGTAATAGGTTCTTTGTTTCCGGTTTTTCGACCGGCCTCAACCCGTCATGCAAAAATGAATTGACGCTTCCTGAAGCCGCTTGCCACCGAAGTGTGAAATACCTGTATTGTATGTATGAAACTTCCACTCCTAACATCCGCTAACAGAATTCATCATCGGCAAAATGATTTTCAAAATACAAGTCGGCAATCATGCCCGGTTTTGCATATCTTTCATCTGTACTGCCTCCGATAACCGTCTGTTTATACATGTTTTTTATTTGCAAAAGGCTCAGTGTTTTTTTTGGGTAAATGCGGGGGGGGGGGGGGGGTTTTTTTTTTTTTTTTGAAAAAATAAAAAATTGACATGACCCGGTTT
>DUZU01000030.1 GCA_013349285.1 Deltaproteobacteria bacterium
GCCAGATTATGGCGAATCGGCAAATTAAGCAAGGCGGAAACCATTGAGGTCGCCATGGTAATCCCCGCGGAAGGCCCATCTTTAGGAATTGCCCCCTCGGGAACATGAATATGGATATCCAATTTCTGATAAAAGTCAGGCGCTAACCCAAGGCGCAAAGCACGGGTTCGAACATAACTCAAGGCAGCCTGAGCTGATTCCTGCATGACGTCACCAAGCTTGCCGGTTACAAGCAGGTGCCCCTTCCCCGGCATCAGCGCGGTTTCGATCTGCAAAAGCTCTCCGCCGACCTCAGTCCAGGCAAGCCCGGTGGCAAGGCCGACCTTATCGGTTTCTTCGGCCAGACCGAAACGACGTTTCGGTTGCCCAAGATACTTTGCAATAGAGGCCTCGGTTATCCTGTATTTTTTTTCTACTTTCTTTTTGAGTCGGTCCCGGGCGACCTTGCGACAAATGGCGGCAATCTCCCGCTCAAGGTTCCGCACCCCAGCCTCCCGGGTGTAACGGCGTACGATTTCCAACAAAGAAGCATCGTTAAAGGTAATCACCCCAGGGGCAAACCCGTTGATCTCAAGCTGTTTAGGCACCAGAAAACCCTGGGCGATTTTCAGCTTATCCTCTTCCGTATAACCGTTAAGCCTGATTACCTCCATCCTGTCCTGAAGAGGAGCGGGAATAGCATGGAGGTTATTGGCGGTTGTTATGAAAAACACATTGGAAAGATCAAAATCAAGATCAAGGTAGTGATCATTGAATGAATTATTTTGTTCAGGGTCCAGGACCTCAAGCAGGGCAGAGGATGGGTCCCCCCGAAAATCCATGCTCATCTTGTCGACTTCATCCAGACAGATAACCGGGTTGATCACCTTGGCCTTCTGCACCGACTGAATAATCTTACCCGGCAAAGCGCCGATATAGGTGCGTCGATGACCGCGGATTTCAGCCTCATCCCGGACCCCGCCCAACGACAGTCGCACAAAGGTTCGCCCCATGGCCCTGGCCACGGATTTACAGAGCGAGGTCTTGCCGACCCCCGGGGGGCCAACCAGGCAAAGAATCGGCCCTTTAATTTTTTCGACCTGGGATTGGACGGCCAGGTACTCAAGAATCCGCTCCTTGGGTTTCAACAGACCATAATGATCTTCTTCCAGAAAGGTTTCGGCTTCTTCAATATCAAGATTGCCTTCCGTTTTTTCATGCCAGGGCAGACTGAGAATACAGTCGATATAGTTACGGACCACGGTAGCCTCGGCGGACATGGCCGGCATCATCCTTAACTTCTTGATCTCCTGCTCCACCTTGTTCTTGGCTGCTTCCGGGAGATTTTTTTCATTGATACTCTTTTCAAGCTCATCGACTTCGGAAGAACCATCCCCGGAGGAGCCCATCTCACTCTGAATCGCCCGGAGTTGCTCGGCAAGATAATAATCCTTTTGGGTCTTATCCATCTTCCGCTTAACCCGGGCCCGGATTCCTTCTTCAAGCTGGGCTATCTCGATTTCTTTATGCAGCAGTTCAAGCACATGCTCAAGACGCTCAACAAGGCTGAAGGTTTCGAGTATCTCCTGTTTCTCTTCAACAGGTAACGGTAAATGGGCGGCAAGAACGTCGATAAATTTCGCGTGATTTTCTATCCGAGCCAACGACTTGACGACCTCGGCCGGCACCTTTTTGTTATATTTGACATACTCCTTAAAGGTTGCCTTAATCTCCCGCACAAAAGCCTCTGATTCGGCACCAAGCGCAAGATCTTCAATTCCTTCCTCAACCTGCACGACAAAATAATCCGCGCTGGGAAGATGCTTTATAATCCGCGCCCGGCGCTTGCCCTCGACCAAAGCCTTGATAGTCCCATCCGGCAGGCGGAGCAACTGCATGACAGATGCCACCGTACCGACCACATGCACCCCATCCTCGGAAGGGTCATCCTCGCCGGCATCCTTCTGGGTAGACAGAAAAATCTCCGAACGCTTGGCCATCGCCTCCTCAAGGGCCTTGATGGATTTATCACGGCCGATCACCAAGGGGGCGACCATATGCGGAAACACCACGATATCCCGCAAGGGCATCATCGGATAAATATGTTGTTCGTTATCAATCAGGGCCATAACGGTTAGACAACCTTTTCTGTTCGCTTAAAAGACATCAAGCGCTTTTCTTTGATTTTTCTTCATTATCATATAAGACCACGGGATAATCGCCGCTCAAGATCACCTGCTCGCTGATCACGCATTCACGAACATTTTCCTTGGAGGGCAGCTCATACATGATATCAAGCATTGCATGCTCCAAAACGGTGCGCAGGCCGCGAGCCCCTGATTTGCGCTTGATTGCCTCACTGGCAATGGCAGTCAAGGCACCTTCGGTAAAGCGCAGGCGGATATCGTCAAATTCAAACAGACGCTCATACTGTTTGATCAGGGCATTTTTCGGCTCCCGCAGGATCCGGACCAGATCTTCCTCGGTAAGCTCTTCCATGGTGGCTACTACGGGCAGGCGCCCGACCAACTCGGGAATAAGCCCGAACCGCAACAAATCTTCCGATTGAACCTTGGCCAGAACCTCTCCAACTTTCTTTTTCGTCTTGCCGACAACTTTAGCGCCAAAGCCCATGGACTTGGTGCCGGTGCGTTGCTTGATCACCCCGTCGAGACCGACAAAGGCGCCACCGCAGATAAAAAGAATGTTAGTGGTGTCGATCTTGATATAATCCTGCTGGGGATGCTTGCGCCCGCCCTTGGGCGGTACGCTGGCAATGGTCCCTTCAATGATCTTCAATAAGGCCTGCTGAACCCCTTCGCCGGAAACATCCCGGGTGATGGAGGCGCTGTCCGACTTGCGGGCGATCTTATCCATCTCGTCGATGTAGATTATGCCACGGCTGGCGCGCTGCACATCATTATCAGCGGCCTGCAGCAGATTAACCAGGATATTCTCGACATCTTCGCCGACATAACCGGCCTCGGTCAGCGTAGTGGCATCGGCCATGGCAAACGGCACATTAAGAACCTTGGCCAGGGTCTGGGCCAACAGGGTTTTTCCGCTGCCGGTGGGACCAATCAACAGGATATTGCTTTTCTGGAGCTCAACATCGCTATCCTTGGCATTGAGCTTGGCATCGATCCGCTTATAGTGATTATGCACCGCCACGGACAACACCCTTTTGGCCGTCTCCTGGCCGATGACATAATCATCAAGATGGGCCTTGATATCCATCGGCTTGAGCATGGCGGCTTCACCAACCACGACCTGTTCATGCTGACGATCCTCGCTGACGATCTCGTTGCACAGATCAATACATTCATTACAAATGTATACCGTTGGCCCGGCAATCAGTTTTCGAACCTCATCCTGACTCTTACCGCAAAAGGAACAAGTTACCTCGATTTCACCCTTTTCGTCTTTTGCCATAACTTGCTACTCCTCCTCAGGGGTCTTCCTTTCTAAAAGCACTTTATCGATGATTCCATACGCCATGGCCTCATCCGCCCCCATGAAAAAATCACGCTCCGTGTCTTTTTCAATTTTTTTAATTTTCTGACCGGTATGACCGGACAAAATTTTGTTTAAAGAGGCTCTCATCCGCAAGATCTCTTTGGCATGAATCTCTATATCCGTGGCCTGTCCCTGAAATCCGCCCATGGGTTGATGCACCATAATTCTGGCATTGGGCAGGGCATAACGCTTGCCCTTGGCCCCGGCGGCCAGCAGAACGGCGCCCATGCTGGCTGCCTGACCCATACAGAGAGTGGCAATATCACACTTAACATACTGCATTGTATCATAAATTGCCAAACCTGCGGTAACAACCCCTCCCGGCGAATTGATGTAAAAGGTGATATCCTTGTCAGGGTCTTCCGCTTCCAAAAACAGGATCTGAGCGATGATGATGTTAGCCATCTCATCATTGACCCCGGAGCCCAAAAATATAATTCGCTCTTTTAACAGCCGGGAATAAATATCATAGGCCCGCTCACCGCGCGGACTCTGCTCAACTACCATGGGAACAAGATTCATATAACTACTCCTCAAGGATCTGTCAGGGGTTGCTTTATTCCGTTACCGCTTCGGCGGCTACTTCCTTAATCTCGGCAGCATCAAGTAAAAAGCTCAATATCTTTTCATTAAGAAGTTCGGCCATAAAAGGGAGCAGATCATCACGGTTGGTAAAATATTTTTTCACCTCGCTGATGGGCATATTGTACTGATCGGCAATCCGCTGGAATCCCTTATCAATATCATCGTTTTCCAGCTTCAGCTCTTCTTTTTCCGCGATTTTCTTTAAGATAAAATCACCCTTGACCCGCGACTCGGCCGCCGGCTTGTACTGCTCAATCAAAGAATCCTTATTCATCCCCGCTGCCTCAAGGCTCATGCCCTGGCGTTCAAGGTTGCTCTCAAGCTCTTTGACCATCGCGTCGATCTCATAGGCAACCAACCGCGGCGGGATCTCAAACTCATGGTTCTCGACCAGGACCTTCATCAGCTTATCGGTCAATGCGCCGCGTTGTGCATCTTTTTTAGCCTTTAATTTTTCTTTTTCAATATGGGCCTTCAAGGCGGCCAGGGAATCAAACTCCTTACCGACATCCTTGGCGAACTCATCGTCAACCGCGGGCAGAACACGCTCTTTCACGTCTTTGACGTTGATCTTGAACTCTACCTTTTTGCCGGCCAGAACCGGGTTGGCAAAACCTTCGGGAAAATCGGTTTCCTGGGAGGCTTCCTCCCCTTTTTTCAGGCCGATGAGTTTTTCCTCAAAATCCTTGCCGTACTGACCGGAACCGACGTCGATGGAGTAATTCTCGCCGACCACCTGTTTCATGGGGTTGCCGTTGTGATAACCCTGAAAATCGACCACGGCCAGATCACCGTTCTCAATCCCGCGATCTTCCACGCTCTTAAGCGGCGCCATCTGTTTGCGCAGCGCATCTATTTCAACGGTGACCTCATCTTCCGTCACCTCAAGTTTCGGCTGCTCAATCTCCAGCCCCTTGTACTCGCCAAGCTCAAACACAGGTTTGACATCGACTTCCGCCACATAGGTGAAGGAGCCGTTATCGTCAAATTTATGCTCCCTGATCTGGGGATGGACAACCGCATCAATCTTCGCCTGCTCAAGGGCGTCGAAATATGTCTCCTGAATCAATTTTTCAGATACATCCTGCTTAAGCTGCTGACCATAATTTTTCTCAAGAATCTGCCGGGGAATTTTACCCTTACGAAAACCCTTCAACGAGGCCTCGGCATTGACCTTCTTATAGGCGGCATCCATTTCCTTGGCAACCTGCTCTTGGGGCAGGGTTATGGTCATTGCTTTAGTGAGTGAACTTACATCTTCAACATTGATTTGCATGAGCTACCATCCTTTTATAAAAAAAATTCAATATCAGGTCATAAAATGAAAACGTTTCTTCAAAGAAATTAACCTTCAGACGTTATATTTATTATTATGACATATATACAAATACTCCGAAGGGGTTAGCTCCGGAGCACTTATCACCTGGTGCGAGAGGGGGGAGTCGAACCCCCACACCTAAGGCGCTGGCTCCTAAGGCCAGTGCGTCTACCAGTTCCGCCACTCTCGCCGAGAACTCCAAAAAATAATCAACTTTACCCGCCCAGTCAAGGACGGCTTGTCCATTTAAAAAAAATACTCATTTTTTTTCGGAAATAACATTAACCTAATATCCTGAAAAACTCTTTATCTTTTGGCAAAAGGGATACGATAAAAGCAAGTTGCCCTCAACCTTGACCACCCGCTACCTGCCGAGCTGGCAAAAAACCAAAAAAAATTTGCGCCTGACGATGCGGCAAAAGCCCGGGCGGCCTTATTCAAGATCACGAGAAACGGACCTTGGCTTGCCCCCCCTTAACAATCACCCCAAACCCGGATACTCAGGCAGCAACGGCCACAAACCCGTGAACCCCGAAATCAATTGACTTTTAAGCATATTATTGATAGCTAGTACGGCTGTCATATATAAGATAAAATGTCTTTTTCCGTTAGCAAAACTTATGGTCCAATAGCGGAAATAATACGCAAACCCCACGAGACGGCTACACCATGCCCACTTTTCAAGCAAACGGCCTTGCCACCCTGATCGGCAGCCTGCCGGTAAACAATCACCGGGATGCACTTTCTCTAATATTCAACCACACCCCCGACATCCCGCTGTGGCCGCAACTGCCCTGCAATCCACAGGAGGGCATGCTCAGCCAGTTTATCGAAGGTATGCCCGGCATCATCGAGGAAAACGAGCGAACCTATTTCAATATCCAAACACCATCCTTTGAGCAGGAGATGGTCGCTTATTTTGAAAAATACCTGGCCGCCTGCGAGGATCACAACCTGCTGGCCGACTCTCCTTTTGCCGTGAGCCGAGAGCGGGCCCAGGGCCTTTTTGCCCTCAAAGAAGCGCTCCTTGAGCAAAAAGGGCTGACCGCGGTCAAAGGACAGATCACCGGTCCCTTTACCTTGCTCACCGGACTCCACGACCAGGAAGGCCGGGCGGCCTATTACGACCCGACCATTCGAGAAATGGCGATCAAAGGCCTTGCCCTCAAAGCTGCCTGGCAGGTTAGGTTCCTGAAAGAAAGCGGCCTACCGGTCCTGATGTTTATTGACGAGCCCGCCCTGGCCGGCCTGGGTTCCTCCGCCTTTATCAGCATTTCCCTGGCGGATATCGGTCAGGATCTCAATGAAGTAATCGATGCGATCCATAACAACGGCGGCCTTGCCGGAGTGCATGTCTGCGCCAACACCGACTGGGACTTTTTGCTCTCCTCCAATATCGAAGTACTTAGCTTTGACGCCTATTCCTTCTTTGACAAACTGGCCGTCTACAAAGAAAAGCTTTACGCCTTTCTGGACAGGGGCGGCATTATCGCCTGGGGCGGAGTACCCACCTCGGAAAAAGAGCAGATCGACAAAGAATCCGCCGACTCACTGGTTGCACTGTGGGAAAAACAATACCAACAACTGGTTACCCCTCAATGGGATTTGGCCAAACTGCTCAGGCAAACCCTGATCACCCCGAGCTGCGGCACCGGCTCGTTGCCGCTGCCCTATGCCAATAAGGTGCTGGAGTTGACCCGGGATGTTTCTCTGAAACTGCGCGGCAAGTATCTTTCATAACCAACAACTTTATTAAAAAATATTTTTTCAAAGCCAAACGAGTTAATCCATGAGTGAATTAAACCAGGTTTTAAAGCAACGACGCCAGAAAGCCCAAGAAATGGCGGAGATGGGCATCAATATCTACAGTAACGATTTCAGGCCCACCCATAAAATCAGTGAGATCCTGCCCAAAAACGATCACCCTGATCTACCGGTTGAAGCCGGGGTTAAGATTGTGGCCGGCCGGATCATGGCCTTGCGCAAGTTCGGCAAGGCCGCCTTTGTTCATGTGCAGGACGAGTCAGGAAAAATACAGATCTATGTTAAACGCGACGATATCGGCGTTGACGCCTATCAGGTTTTCAAAAAATTCGACATTGGCGACATTGCCGGCTTCAAAGGCCCCCTTTTCCGAACCAAAACCGGGGAACTCTCCATCCACGCCACCTCTATCCACCCGATCACCAAATCCCTGCGCCCGCTGCCAGAGAAATTCCACGGCCTGACCGATGTGGAAACCCGCTACCGGCAACGGTATGTCGATTTGATCATGAACCCCGAGGTGAGGGACACCTTTAGAAAACGCGTGGAGATCATCCGGCTTATTCGCGACTTCTTAACCAATCGCGGCTTCATGGAAGTAGAAACCCCCATGATGCAGGCCATTGCCGGCGGCGCCACGGCCAAGCCCTTTAAAACCCATCACAATGCCCTGGGGATGGATCTCTACCTCCGCATCGCACCGGAGCTTTACCTCAAGCGATTGCTGGTCGGCGGTTTTGAGCGGGTTTTCGAGATCAACCGCAACTTCCGCAACGAAGGGCTGTCAACCCGCCACAACCCTGAATTCACCATGCTTGAGTTCTACCAGGCCTTTGCCACCTACCATGAGCTCATGGATCTTACCGAAGAAATGGTCTCCTGGATTGCCGTGGAAGTTACCGGCGCCATGACTGTTCCCTATCAGGGCCAGGAAGTGGACCTTGCCCCGCCCTGGAAGCGCTACACCATGGATCAGGCGCTGATCGAGGTCGGCAAGATCGATCCGGCTACCCTGAGTGATCCGGAAAAAACCAGGCAATTTGCCAAGGAAAAAGGCATTGAGCTGGATGAGCTGGCCGGCCACGGCAAGGTTAAAACCGAACTCTTTGAACTGCTGGTTGAAGAAAAACTGATCAACCCGACCTTTGTCACCCAGTACCCCACCGAGGTTTCCCCTCTGGCCCGAAGAAACGAGGAAAACCCGGAGGTAACCGACCGGTTCGAGCTGTTCATCACCGGCCGGGAAATGGCGAATGCCTTCAGCGAACTCAACGACCCCATCGACCAGAAGCAACGCCTTGAAAAACAGATCGCCGAAAGGGGGGACGACGATGAAATCTTCCCGGAAATGGATGAGGATTTTGTCCGCGCCCTTGAATACGGCATGCCGCCGGCTGCGGGTGAGGGAATCGGGATCGACCGCCTGGTGATGCTGCTGACCGACTCGCCTTCGATCCGGGACGTTATTTTATTCCCCCATCTGCGGGCCGAGAAAAAATAACCTTTTACCATCACGACCGGGATGCCTGGCCGCCTCGCATCCCGGTCCGACCAACAAAGAGGGATAAGTTGCAATTTGAATTGTTTGTCTGCCTGCGTTATCTGAAAGCCAAGCGTAAACAAGGCTTTATTTCTCTTATTTCTTTCATCTCGGTGGCCGGGGTAGCAGTGGGGGTCATGGCCCTCATTGTGGTCCTTGCCGTGATGACCGGCTTCACCTCGGAATTCCGGGACAAAATTCTCGGCATCAATTCCCATGTCGTGGTCCAGAACTTCAGCGGCCCCATCACCAACTATCAAGCCTTGAGCAAGGAGGTTGCCGGGGTTGAAGGCGTTGCCGGGGTTACGCCCTACCTCTACTCACAAGCCATGATTACCGGCGGCTCGGCCGGCACCGGCGCCGTGCTGCGCGGCATTGATCCCGCTTCCGCGGCCAAGGTCCTGAGCCTGGCCGATCATCTCAAACAGGGCTCGGTAACCGATCTGGCCGCCGATAGCGACCAAGGCAACCGGCAACGGCCCGGCATCATCCTCGGCCGGGACCTGGCAGTCCAGCTGCAGGTTTCAATGCATGACCGGGTGCGGCTCTTTTCCGCCTCCGGCCCCCTGACTCCCATGGGGATTATCCCGAAGATCCTAACCTGCCGGGTGGTCGGTATTTTTGAGACCGGCATGTACGAGTACGATTCAGCCCTGGCCTATGTTTCCTTGGCCACCGCCCAGAAATTTCTGGATCAACCCGACACCGTCCATGGCCTGGAGGTGAAAACCAGCGACATTGCCAAGGCCGATCTGGTGGCGAAAAAGATTGAAGCCCTGCTGGGCCGCGGCTACCTGGCCAAAGACTGGATGAGCATGAATAAAAACATTTTCTCCGCCCTGCGGCTGGAGAAAACCGCCCTCTCCATCATCATGGCCCTGGTGGTGCTGGTGGCGGCCTTCAACATCGTGAGCACCTTGATCATGGTGGTTATGAGCAAGACCAAAGAGATCGCAATCCTTAAATCCATGGGCGCCACCTCCGGCAACATCATGCGCATTTTTATTTACGAGGGACTCATTATCGGCGCAACCGGCACTCTCCTTGGAATCCTGGGAGGACTCGGCCTGTGTGAGATTTTAAGCAGATACAAGTTTATCACCCTGCCCGAGGTTTATCCGATCTCCACCCTGCCGGTGCTGGTCATCCCCCATGACGTGATTATCATCGCGATGTCGGCTCTGCTGATTACCTTTCTGGCAACCCTTTATCCCTCATGGCAGGCTGCCAAAATAGACCCGGCGGTGGCCTTGAGATACGAATAAGATCCTTTCACCAATCGACTGAGCCTAGCCCCTGGAGCCTGAATAATAAAGATGATTACCGAACAAAAGCCTATTTTTGAAGCAAAAGGCATCCACAAAGAATTTATAAACCACAGCCGCCTGCAGGTGTTAGCCAACCTCGACTTCAGCCTGAGCGCCGGGGAAACCGCCGCGATTACCGGCACCTCGGGAACCGGCAAAACAACCCTGCTCCACATCCTCGGCGCTCTGGACCGACCAAGCAACGGGGACTATTTATACAAGGGCGAAAACGTTTTCCAAAAAAGCGACAACGAACTTTCCTCTTTTAGAAACCGGGAAATCGGCTTTGTTTTTCAATTCCATCACCTGTTGCCGGAATTCAATGCCTTTGAAAACGTTCTCCTGCCGGGTCTCATTGCCGGACATAAAAAACATGAGCTTGATGAATATGCCCTCTTTCTCCTTGAGCGGGTAGGCGTGGCAACCCGGGCCGGCCATAAAGTCGGGGAGCTTTCCGGCGGAGAGCAGCAGCGGATTGCCCTGGCCAGGGCCCTGATTATGAAACCGGCCCTGTTACTCGCGGACGAGCCAACCGGCAACCTCGACCCCAAAACCGGCGAGAGGGTTTTCGAGCTGATCCAGGAGTTAAACCAAACCCTTGACCTGACCATTGTCATGGTTACCCACAACAACGATCTTGCCCGGCAAATGGATCGCTGCCTGACTCTGCGGGATGGAAGGCTCCATGAATAAATAATTGGCAGGAAAGATTCTTGACAGCATCCACAATGCCTGCTAATTGTCATTAACTATTTTTTAATCTTTTTTAATAATTTCCCGGCAATGCCCTATTTAAGCCAATCACACCATAAAATATATGAATAATAAAAATATCTCTCTACCGCAAAGGGTGACCGGCATTACTACCAAATATAACAAACACTTAATGTCGTTGCTGATTGTCTTGTTCTCTTTTCTCTGCTGTGCAGCCGGCAATCTTTATGCCGCAGATGAGCCAAACACTATTTTCATCCCCCCTAAAATCAACTCGCCGGCCGATCTGGCCCAACTTACGCAATTAACCGATCAACATCTGCAAAGCATTTTAGAGCCCAAAGGCCTGGCGCTGATCAATCGCCAAGACCTTAGCGGGAAACTAAACTACTCCAACTGGCCACCTTCCCTCGATACCCTGAAACAGTTTGCGGCAACGCCGAGCATAAATTATGTGGTGACCGGCAGCGTTACCGAGCTAGGCCAACAGCTGAGCATGGATTTCATGATCTATGATCTGTTCAGCAACGAGGCGCCTAAATATTTTTACCAAACCAGCAAAAACAAAGCCGTTCTCGCCGAGGGGCTGGCAAAAATCGTTAACAACGTCCTGTCCCACACCGGCAAATATTTTCTCATCCAATCGATCAACATTACCGGCAACACCAGGACCGATTCAGGCGCCATCCTGCGCCAGGTCAAAAGCCAGCCCGGCGATCGTTTTTCCCCGGACCAGCTCCGAGGGGATTTGAAAAACATCTTCCAGATGGGCTATTTCGAGGATGTCCAGATTACGGTTGTCGACAGCGACAAAGGTAAAGAGGTCACCTTTGCCGTTACCGAAAAAGCCATCATCGGCCAGGTTAACATCGAGGGTGAAAGCGAGCTTGAAGAAAAAGAGATCAAGGAAATTATCAGCGTATCTCCCAACACCGTCATCAACCCTAAAGAGGTGCAGACCTCGGTTGAAAACATCCGCCGACTTTATAAGGAAAAAGGATTTTACCGCACCACTGTTTCGGCAAAATTGAATTACAATCAAAAAGACCGGGTTAACGTCAACTTTGTCATCACCGAAGGCTTCAAGGTCTATATCAAGGAAATACGTTTCGTCGGCAACAAGGCCTTCACCGACAAAGAACTGCAAAAGGAAATGACCACCTCTGAAAAAGGTATCCTGTCATGGTTTAACGACTCGGGAAAACTCAAACGGGATATCCTGGAACAGGATCGCTCTCGGATCGGCGCCTTGTATCATAATAACGGTTACATCGAAGCCAAGATCAGTGAGGCGGAAATCACCTATGAGGACAAATGGCTGGTGGTCACCTTTGATATTTCCGAAGGCGACCGCTTCCGGGTAGGAACAGTCGATCTTGCCGGCGACCTCATTGATGACAAAAACGACCTTTTTAAATTTATCGAACTGAGCAAGGAAAAATTCTTCAGCCGGAAAATATTACGTGACGACATAATGCGCCTCACCGACCATTATGCCGAAAAAGGTTATGCCTTTGCCGAGGCGAATCCCCGCCTGCAAAAAAACATTGCCGACCATCGGATGGACGTGGTGATTGATTGCAAAAAAGGCAATCTGATCCATGTCAACCGAATTGTCATCAAAGGAAACAACCGCACCCGCGACAAGATTATCCGTCGCTCCATGCAAGTAAAGGAAGGAGGCATCCTGGACGCCACCGCGATCAGGAGAAGCAGTGAATACCTGCAGCGCCTAGATTTTTTTGAAGAGGTCAGCGTGACCCCCGAACCGACCATCCAGGAAGACCTGATGGACGTGATTGTCGAGGTCAAAGAAAAGGCGACCGGAACCTTCAGTGTGGGCGCGGGGTACAGTTCCGTCGACAGCATGATGTTCATGGGCGAGATAAGCGAAAACAACCTGCTCGGTAAAGGACAGCGCCTTTCTTTACAGGCCAACTTAAGTTCCAGCTCCAACCGCTACAACCTCAATTTTACCGAACCGCGGCTTAACGACACCAAACTTCTTTTCGGTTATGACTTATACAACTGGCAGCGCGAATACGATGACTACACCAAGGACTCAACCGGCGGGGCGCTGCGTTTCGGTTATCCGATCTGGAACAAATGGCGGCTCGGCTGGAGCTATGGCTATGACGACACCAAGCTTACCGATTTGAGCGCTACCGCGGCGCAGGATATTTTAGATTCGTTGAGCATTGAAACCTCAAGCTTTATCACCGTTGCCCTCTCCAAAGACACCCGTGATCGCTATACCGATACGAGCAAGGGCGCGGTCCATTCCTTCAGCGTAAAACATGCGGGGATGTTTCTGGGCGGAGACAGCTCCTTCACCAAAATTGAGGCCTCGACCAGCTGGTACTTTCCTTTCCGCTGGGATACCGTCTTTCATGCCAAAGGCGCTTTCGGCTATGCCATGGAAAACGAGACCAACAAGCTGCCGGTTTATGAAAAATTTTACCTAGGCGGTCTTAACACCGTGCGCGGTTTTGAAAACGGTAAAATCAGTCCCAAGGATCCAGTCACGGGCGAGCGGATCGGCGGCGAAAAAATGTGGTATGGGAATCTTGAATGGCTCTTTCCGATTGTCAAGGATGCCGGCCTCAAAGGGCTGGTCTTTTTCGACGCCGGCAACACCTACGAAGACTCTGATTCTTGGGATGTCTCCGACCTGCGCTACAGTGTCGGATTCGGCTTTCGCTGGCTGTCCCCCATGGGGCCGTTACGGCTTGAATGGGGATATAACCTTGATCCTGAAACCGACGAAGACCAAGGAATATGGGACTTCAGCCTTGGCGGATCATTCTAACGGCTGAAACCTGTTAAATTTGTATCACCATTCCAAGGCGTCTTACTACACAACTCATGGAAACCTTGCTGACGACTCTTGCTGAAAAGTCAGAGTCCGTTAATCTTACCGGGGTCCGGGGCAGCAGCAATGCAATGCTTATCGCCCAGACGACGAAGCTGAACCGACCCATTGTCTGCGTAACCCCATCGGAAACAAGTGCGCAGCACCTTGCCTGCGATCTGGGATTTTTCAGCAACCAAGAGATCCTCAGCTATCCCGCCTACGAAATTCCGCCCTACACCCCGCTTTCGCCGGACAACCAGACCATCGCCGACCGGCTTGCCACCTTATATCAACTGATCAACGCCGGTAAACCATATATTCTGATCGTTTCCATAGAAGCCCTGCTCCGCCGTGTTTTCCCAAAGGAGTACATCGCCAATCAGGCCGAACTGGTTATGGCGGGCGAGGAAATCGACCAGGAAGCCCTGAGCCGTTCTTTGATCGCCTTGGGCTATGAAACAAGCTCTCTTGTCAGGGCGGTGGGCGAGTTCAGTATCCGCGGCGGAATTTTCGATATCTTCCCGCCTGGGTTCGAAATGCCCCTGCGCCTGGATTTTTTTGGGGAGATGATCGAGTCGATCCGCGAGTTCGACCCCATCAGTCAACGCTCGGTCGCCGAAAGAGAAGAGGCCATTCTCCTCCCGGTAAACGATGTCCTTTTCCCCCAGAGTAAAGCCGGCAACGATGAACTACAGCTGCGATTTCGCACTACCGCCGAAAGCCTGCACTGGGACGCCGACAAAGCCGGGCGACTGGCGGAACGCATCCGCAATGGCCAACGCTTTCCCGGCATCGAATTTCTGCTGCCTCTTTTTTACCAAAAAACCGATACTCTGCTCGAATATCTACCGGGCAACCCCATTTTCTTCCTTGAAAACCCTAACGAGTTAAGCAAAAGCATCAAGCTGTGCTGGGAACGCATTGAACAAAACCACCAGGAATCATTAGCCGCCGACGTTCCCGCCCTGCCCCCGGAACAGCTGTTTGTCACGGAGCCGCAATTACAGGCGGCCTTAGCTAATTTTCAACAGGGAAGATTTTACGATTTTGCTCATTCCGAAATGCTTCCCGGCCAAACCTTGCCCATCAACTGCGGCAACCACAGCCTGCTCAAGCAAAACATCGAGCTTAACCGCAGAAAGCTGGGCCTGCTGCCCGAACTGACCAGACAGTTGCTCGATTGGCTCAAGGAAAACCACCGTATTATCCTTGCCTGCCGAACCAAACGTCATGCCGAGCATCTGGCGGAACTGCTGCGCCAGCATGATCTGCCGGTCACGCTGGCCGAGGCTCCTTATCGGGAGTCTGAAGTCGATAGCGGCCGGATAACGCTCTATGACGCCCCGCTTACTTCAGGCTTTGATCTCATCGACCACCAGCTTCACTTTGTATCCGAAAGCGAGCTGTTCGGCGAGCTGCGCCTCGGCCCCAAAAAGACCAAACACAAGGCGGTCCGCCCGACCATCAGCTTTGAGGAACTAAACGTCGGCGATGTTGTCGTCCACCGGGCGCACGGCCTGGGGATTTACGAGGGAATTATCAACATCGAGCTCAACTCCGTTGCCAACGACTTTTTGCAGATCACCTATCGGGATCAGGACAAACTATATGTGCCGGTCCACCAGCTCAGCGTGGTCAACAAATATAAAGGGATCTCCGACAAAGAACCGAAACTGGATAAACTTGGCGGCAAGGCGTGGCAAACCAACACCAAAAAGGTGCGGGAAGAGGTATGGAAGGTTGCCAACGACTTGCTGCAGCTTTATGCAAAACGGGCCATGGCGGTGGGCCATGCCTTCAGCCAACCGGATGAAATGTTCCATGAACTGGAAGAGTCCTTTCCCTATGACGAAACCCCGGGCCAGCTCAAGGCAATCAACGATGTCCTGGATGATCTCACCGCCGCCCAACCCATGGATCGGCTGGTTTGCGGCGATGTCGGCTATGGAAAAACCGAGGTTGCGATCCGGGCCGCCTTCAAGGTCGTCATTGACAGCTTCCAGGTGGCCATCCTGGTGCCCACCACGGTGCTGGCCGAGCAGCATGCCGAAACATTCAGGGAGCGGCTCCACGGTTTTCCGGTTCGGATTGAAAGCCTGACCAGATTCCGCACCCCAGCCGAGCAGCGCGAAATAGTCAAGGACGTGCTGGACGGCAAGGTTGACATTATTATCGGCACCCATCGCCTGCTGTCAAAGGATGTTGTCTTCAGAAGATTGGGCCTGCTCATTGTCGATGAGGAACATCGCTTCGGGGTCGCCCATAAGGAAAAACTGAAAAAACTGAAAAACCAGGTAGACGTTCTCACCCTCACCGCCACCCCCATCCCGAGAACGATGCAGCTTTCCCTGCTCGGCATCCGCGATCTTTCTGTCATCAGCTCCCCGCCCCAACACCGGCGACCGGTGAAAACCTTTGTCGCCCGCCACGATGAGCTGGTGATCAAGGAAGCCGTGGTCCGGGAAATGCAACGCGGCGGCCAGGTGTTCATCGTCCACAACCGAGTTCATTCGATCCACGAGGTCGCCGCCACCGTCCAGAAGCTGGTGCCTGAGGCCCGCATTGCCGTTGCCCACGGCCAGATGGCCGGCAAGGCCCTGGAAGAGATCATGGTTCGTTTCGTCCACCGCGAGGTGGATGTCCTGATCTGTACAACCATCATCGAGTCGGGCCTTGACATTCCCAATGCGAATACCATCGTCATTACCAGGGCCGATCGCCTGGGGCTGGCCGAAATTTACCAGCTGCGCGGCCGGGTCGGCCGCGGCAAAGTACAGGCTTACGCCTATCTGCTGGTTCCCTCCATGGACGGCCTGTCCAAAGATGCCCAGCAACGGCTTCGAGCCTTGATTGATTTCAACGAACTGGGAGGCGGCTTTAAGCTGGCGATGAGCGATCTGCAGATTCGCGGCGGCGGCAATATTCTCGGTATCTCCCAGAGCGGCACCATTGCCGCGGTTGGCTATGACCTCTACCTTGACCTCTTGCAGCAGACCGTGCAGGATCTCAAACGTCAAAACCTCGAAGGTGAGGCGGTGGGAGAGCTTGAGGTTGACCCGGAAATAAAACTTAACATTTCCGCATACATCCCGGAAAAATACATTCAATCAACCAATCAACGCTATATCGCCTATCGCCGGATTACCAGCGTCACCAAAGATGACGAACTGCTCGACATGGAGGATGAATTCCAGGACCGTTACGGGCCTATCCCCCAGGAGACCACCAACCTGTTAGACGTGATGAAACTCAAAAACCTTCTGCGCCGGCTAAAAATCACCAAACTGGAACAAGGCCCGACCAATCTGGTGTTCTCCTTCCATGAGACCACCCCGGTAAAAACGGAAAAGCTGCTTGCTTTTATCAATAAACATAAGAAAATGGTGCGCTTGACTCCTGATGCCAGGCTGATAATAAAAACAGAGGCGACCAATACCGTTGCCCAAATCTTCCAACAGACGAAAAACGTTGTTGACTTTCTCATGGGAGATGACATTTTTTAAATACTGTGGTAAATAAAAAATGTTTAAATTAACCTCAAAAAAGAATAATATTATTGTACTCTTATGAATAGATCATTTAAAAAAATATTCAGCTTTGCCATCACCTTTGCCCTGGTGAGTTTCTTGTTTTTTGCAAACTCAGCCCAGTGTGAAATTATCGATCGAATCATCGCCATTGTTAATGATGACGTCATTACCTTTTCCGATCTGAATAAAGAAGGCGCGCCCATCTTTCTTCGCATCATGCAACAGGCGCCGCCGGAACAGGTTGAGATGACCCTGCTCAAGGCAAGGGAAGAAATTCTCTCCGGCCTGATCGACAAAATGATCATTGAACAACACGCCGCCAAACTGGGGATCAGCATTTCAGACCAAGAGCTCGATCAGGCAGTGGCCAACCTCATCGCCGGCAATCGCATGACCCCGGAACAATTCCGGCAACAGTTAACCGCGATGGGGACCTCGGAAGCGGAATATCGGGGAGTTATCAGACACCAGATTCTTCAACAAAAACTTGTTGACTACGAAATCCGTTCGCGGGTGGTAGTTACCGATGAAAAAATTAAAGAATATTACGATAAAAATTATGCCCAGAAGCAACAACATGACGCCTACCATATTTTACAAATCGGCTTAACCTGGGAAAGCGATTCGCCGGCAGCCAAAGAACAGGCCTACCGCAAAGCTGAGGAAATAAGAAAACAAGCAATTTCCGGACAGGATTTCCGAGAACTGGCCCGGCGGTATTCCATCCTTCCTTCTGCTGCCGATGGCGGCGATATCGGGGTGTTCAAAGAAAATGAAATGGCATCCTACATGAAGATGACCATTCCTAACATGGAACCCGGCCAAATCAGTGATATTATCGAGACACCTGCCGGTTATCAATTTTATAAACTTCTGTCCAATCAGGGTAATATCGCGCTATTATCTTCCTATGAGCAAGTGAAAGACGAAATTAAAGATAAATTACGTAACGAAACCATGAACAGCCAATTTCAAAAATGGGTACTGGAAATACGAAACCAGGCTTACATCAAAAAAATGTTATAAAACCGACCGGCTTCCCCTAAAAGGGTTATAAATATGACAGATCAATCCGCACAGAATGAACCGACCACCGCTCCCGAAGATACCCCGGTTACCGAACGGGAAACCTTGGGCAGCCGTTTCCGCAAACAAAGAGAACTTCTCAATAGAACAATTGCTGATGCGGCGACAAAGACGAGAATTCTCCCGGCCACCCTAAAGGCCTTGGAAGAGGATAACCGGGCGGCTTTGCCGGCCGAAGTGTTCACGCGCGGCTTCATCAAGCTTTATGCTCAATATCTCGAACTTGACCCGGACCAAGCCTTGATTTGGTTTGAAGAACTGGAAACACATCCGGAACAGGCTCGGCATTACAGCCATCAACAGTCGGCTAACAGTGGCGGTTACGACGAGACTGCCGGCGACAACAATCAGTTCAATCCCGGCCGCTTTATAATTTTTGCCTTGCTGGCCCTGATTCTTGTTTTTTCCGGATACCTCATCTTTTCGGAATACGAAAAAAATGGGCCGGCGACGACTGGCCGGCAACTTGAGCAACAAACAAATCATCAGCCGGCTCAACCCTCAACCGATGAAATAACCCAAGCGGAAGAGGAACAACCTGCAGCGGAAATAATAAACAATCCTGCTGAAGAAAATACTGCCGGGGAAAATTCCCACACCGAAGATATCAATACGGCGGATTCACTGGTAAATGAAGTAGCAACAAAAGAAGAAACCAAGCCGCTAACCATCGCGACTGATAAAGAAGTTATACAGCCCGCGATAATCACAAATGACATAAAACATCAATCGCCCAAGGAACCGGTAAGCGAAAATACCGCCAAGCTTAAGGGCAACCATCCGCAACCAGAAGTAAAAGAAGCAATCAAAGAAGCTGTAGTCGAGGAACTGCAGCAACAGCCGGCGGCGGCTGAAAACGCAGATATTTCAGAAGATACTTCCGCGGCCCCGGCCCAAATCACAATACAACCGGAACCAGAGGCACCGGCAAGTTTCAATTATGTGTTACGCGCCGATGTTCTCGAAATGACCTGGCTGCGGATTAAGATCGACGACAACAAACCCCGGGAATATACCTATCAACCAGGAGACAAGGTTGTCTGGAAAGCAAAAGAACAGATCAATCTCTTTGTCGGTAATGCCGGGGGGCTCACCCTTACCCTTAATGATCAGCAACTGCCCCCCCTGGGTAAATCCGGCAAAACCGCGCACCTCAATTTGCCGAGCTCAACCGATCAATAACGATCCATGCTTTTAAAGCAAGCCCCGGCTGTAATTGTTCAGGTCAAGGACCATGGCGATTCTGACAAGATCGTCACCCTTTACACCTTGGACGAAGGCAAGATATCCGCCATTGCCAAGGGCGCCAAACGCAGCAAAAAACGCTTTGTCAACAAACTCGAACTCTTTTCACTGCTGAATGTCAGTTATGCCCCGGGCCGGACGACCTCGCTGGCCCGCCTCGACCAAGCCGAACTGATCACCAACTATCCAAGCCTTCATCAAAATTATGGCCAATATGTGGCAGCGTCTCTGCTCTGTGAACTGGTGCTTTTCTGGACCAGGGAGCATGATCGAGAGGATGAGCTGTTCCAGCTGCTGACCTGGGCACTTGAAGGGCTAGCTATGGGCGTTACCTCTGCCCAGCTCATAATCTTTTTTCATGTTAAGATGCTGGAAATCTTAGGATTCAGGCCACTTTTAAACGGGTGCGGCAACTGCGGCACCCTTGCACCCCAGGCGGCGCCCTATCGGTTCAGCCCGATGCGAAACGGACTGATCTGCGGCCAATGCGAGCATGCCCCAAGCGGCCCCGGGCTGGAGGTTTCAATGCAAACCATCCAACTGCTCCGCAAGGTACAAGAGCTGGATATTTGCAAACTGCCCCGCCTCCATTTTTCCAAAGCGGCAATCCTGGAGTCCATCGCCCTGCTCAAACGATATGACAGCCACCTGCTGCAACGCGAACTGCAATCGTGGAACTACCTGCAACAACTACTCTGATTTGATTTTATGAAGGAGCCAGGCCATATTGCGCCCCAGATCACGCATGGTTTTCATCCCTTCTTCGTCATTAACCACATCGCCCATCTCCCGGCCGATCCCGATATTCCAGTACGACGAACCGACCACGATCATCTGGCCAATCAGAAAAAAAGCGTTCAATGAGTTGAAAACCTGATAGGCGCCGGCCCGGCGCACCGCCACCACGCCGGCGCCGACCTTGCGCCGCAACAAATCATCGTTGGCCCGGGAAACCATGCCGCAACGCTCGATTAAGGCCTTCATGGTGGCTGAAACATCTGCAAAATAGGTCGGTGAACCGAGCAGGATCCCGTCGGCCTCCATCATTTTGCTTAAACAATCATTAACAATATCGTTCTCCACCACACAGCGACAATTCTTTTGCTTAAAACACCGGTAACAGGCGATGCAGCCGGGCAAAGAAGTGCCGGCCAGCTCGACGAGTTCGGTTTCGATTCCCAACATGGTCAACTCATCAAGCACCCGGGATAAGAGTTGGGAGGTATTTCCCCCCTTACGGGCACTACCGTTAAAAGCCACAACCTTCATAATCCCCTCCATCCACAATTATGAATATCAGTTAACCTTGCTCTGGATTTCAATATGTTCATCCGCCCACCTGGGTTCAACCGCTAAAAAAAGGTAAGGCGCCAGCGCTGTGATAGCCGGCCTACGGATATCCGCGACCCAACTCGCTGCCACCGGACTATCTATAAGCCAGCTGCGGTTGCGGGCAATCAGCGCCATCAATCACGGCACTTAATAAAAATCAATCAACCTCGATCCCCCAGATCTCCCGGGCATATTCCTTAATGGTCCGATCACTGGAAAATTTCCCCATCCTGGCCACGTTAAGAATGGACTTTTCCGTCCAGCTCTCTTGATCAAGATAAAGATCTCCAACCTCGACTTGGCAGCGCAGATAATCCTCCAGATCCAGCAACACCAGGTAAGGATCGTTGACATCAAGCAACCCCTCGGCAATGGAGGAAAAAAGAGAGGTGTCGCCTTTACTGAAGTAGCCGCTTCTGATACTGTCCACCGTCCGTTTAATTTCCGAATTGGCCCGGTAAACATCATAGGCCGTTTTCGTTGGTTTACTGCGGGCCGCAGCAACCTGATCGGCGGTCATCCCGAAAATAAAGATATTTTCAGGACCGACCTCTTCCAGAATTTCGATATTAGCCCCGTCCAAAGTCCCGATAGTCAAAGCCCCGTTTAAGGCAAACTTCATGTTCCCGGTGCCCGAGGCCTCGGTGCCGGCCGTGGAAAGCTGTTCGGAAAGATCAGCTGCAGGAAAAATCTTTTCCGCCAGCGATACGCCGTAATTGGGGATAAAGACCACCTTGAGCCGGCCTTCAACCCTGGGGTCGTTATTAACCACCTCGGCCACCGAGGTTATCAGCTTGATGATCAACTTTGCCTTCGCATAGGACGGCGCCGCCTTGCCGCCGAAAATGATTGTCCGGTTCGGCGACCGAGGATCCTCACCGTTTATTAACCGGTGATAAAGAACTATCACATGCAGCACATTGAGAAGTTGTCGCTTATATTCATGAATCCTTTTGATCTGCACATCATACATCGTTTCCGGATCAACAATAATTTCACAAGTTTCTTTAATAAAGTCGGCAAGTTTCTGTTTGTTTTCTTTTTTGGCCAAGGCCCATTTTTTCTGAAAAGCCTTCTTCTTAGCATGGGCCTCGAGCTTACGGAGATGATCAAGGTTGATAATCCATTCTTCCCCGATGGTTTTGCTGATCAAAGAAGAAAGAGCTGAATTGCATTTGAGCAACCAGCGCCGCTGGGTAATGCCATTGGTTTTGCTATTGAATTTACCGGGATAGAATTCATGGAAATTCTTGAAGATCTTGGTTTTGAGCAGATGGGTGTGGAGTTCGGCCACCCCGTTCACCGAATGGCTGCCGACAATGGCAAGATGGGCCATCCTGATCTTTTTAACATCACCCTCTTCAATTATGGACATATCCTTAAGCATCTGTACATTGCCAGGGTAACGGGCCGAAACCTCTTGGAGAAACTGATGATTAATATTGTAGATGATCTCAAGATGGCGCGGCAATACCTTGGCCAACAAATCAACGGGCCAGCTCTCCAAAGCTTCCGGCATCAGGGTATGGTTGGTGTAGCCGAAGGTGTTGACCGTTAGCTCCCACGCCTTTGGCCAGGCCACCCCTTCATTGTCGACCAGCAGCCGCATCAATTCAGGAATGGCGATAGAGGGATGGGTATCGTTTAATTGCACCGCGATCTCGTCGGCAAAGGAGTCAAACACGGTATTTTTCTTCTTGAACCGCCGCAGAATATCCTGAAATGTGGCAGCCACGAAAAAGTACTGCTGTTTCAAGCGAAGCTCTTGCCCTTCCCTTATATCATCGGAAGGATATAAAACCTTGGAGATGGTTTCCGATTTAACCTTGCTTTGCACCGCGGAGATATAATCACCCCGATTAAAATAGGAAAGATCAAGTTCACGGGAGGCCCTCGCCGTCCATAACCGCATGTTGATAACAAAATCATTGTTATAACCGGGAACCAGCACGTCGCAGGCCATGGCCATGACCTCTTCCGAATCAACCCATTCACTTCTGAAACTGCCATCCTTGTTCTGGTGACGGCGGACCGTTCCGTAAAATTTAATAGGATAGAGATTTTCCGGCCTCTCAAACTCCCAGGGAGTACCGTAACGCAACCAGTTGTCAGGATGTTCCACCTGGAAGCCGTCCAGCATCCTCTGAAAAAATAAGCCATACTCATATCGAATCCCATATCCGTAAGCCGGGATGCCGACCGTGGCGATGGAATCAAGGAAACAGGCGGCCAGCCGCCCCAAACCGCCATTACCGAGGGCGGCATCTTCCTCCTCCTCGCGCACCTCTTCGATATCATAACCCAGCTCCTTGAGAACCGAGTCCATCTCGCCATAGATGCCGAGGTTAATGAGGCTGTTGCCAAGGGATCGACCAATGAGAAATTCCAAGGAAAGGTAATAAACTCGTTTTTTCTTTTTTGCGTAAAAACTCTTTTGCGTAAAAATCCAGCGTTCGACCAGATAATCCCGAATGGTAAAGGACAACGACTTGTAAATTTCCCGTTTACCGACCCGGAGCGGGTCACGCCCCAGAAAACTCATCAGATGATGATTGATGGTTGTCAGATAATCTTTTTTGGTCAAATTTTTAAACAGAGTAAAAGAAGGACCTTGGTCAGATGTATTATTCATTTGCATGGTCTAGTTTATTGGTAATTAATAAAAAAAGAGGGCCGACACAAATAATTAGTCATGTAACAGCTTACATGTTGTAGTAAATTAAGGTCAAATTTATTTTGCCCCACCCTTTTCCGCCAAAAATTGCCTCACCCAGCAAACCGCCTGCTCCCGATCGCCAACCCCATGTTCGACCTGCGCATTTTGCAGACCATCAAGGATTTCCTTAAATAACGGCCCGGGCGTCAGCAAAAACTCATTTTGAAGATCATGGCCGGTCAAAAGCGGCGGGTTGGTTAACACCGGCTTTATATGCTCCTGATATACCTGATTGACCTCATAAAACAACTGGGCCAGATTCTCCTCGATCATCTCCGGTTTGTCCGGACCCTGCCCGGCCAGCCCATCAGCCATGGCCAGCAAAAAAAGTCCGGGCAATTCATCCCTTACCGCCTTGACCAGGCGCAGACAAGCCTTTTTGCTGATCCCGGTCTTGACCCTGGCATTACTCAGATGAAAAGGCCACATATGCAGAGCGATAAACCTTACCACCTGCAGCCGATCCTCTTTACTAAAATGCAACCTCCGGGCAATCACCTCAAAAATAGCACCTCCGGCGTGATCATGATTATAAAAGGTGATTCGCTCATCCCTGATTCTACAGGTTGCAGGTTTGCCGACATCGTGGAACAAAGCGGCCCACTTCAGCCAGCTCTTCTTTTTTTCATGCTGAAGATAGAGGGTAAAGAGATCACGGTTTTGAACAAAATATCTCTCCGGTGCAGCCAGCACCTGTTCAAGACAACGCAGGGCCTCCAAATTATGGTCAAAAACATCAAGATGATGGCTGGCCGGCTGCTCAAGGCTTTTGCCCTTAAGGAGTTCCGGAAAAATAACCCCCAACAACCCGACGTCGGCCATGGCCGCAATCGCCGCATGGGATCGGCCTGCTCGCATGATAAGCTGCATTTCATAGCAAACCCGCTCCATGGCCACCTGCGGCAGGCGAAGGGCATGCTCGACTATGGCGGCCATGGTTTCGGAGGCTATGGTAAAATCAAGCCCGGCAACAAAACGGAAAGCGCGGACCAGGCGCAGTGGATCATCGATAAAGGCCTGGCCGGAAAATACCCTGATAACTTTATTTTCCAAATCAGCCAAGCCGCCGACAGGGTCGATCAAGGTCCGGGGCCGGGCAAGGGAGCCGGACAGGGGATCAAGCGCAACCGCCATGGAATTGATGGTGAAATCACGAAGCTTCAGGTCGGCGACAATGGAAGTCGTATCATTTCTGAAAGAAGAAAAATCCATGACCAGATCGCGCCAGACGACCCTGCCCACATCCTCTTTTTCATCCAGCCCCACAAAGGTACCGCCGAGATCCAGGGCCAGACTTTTCGCGCAACCAAAGGCGTCGCGGCTCACCGTAAGATCAAGATCACGAGGCTCCACCCCCAGCAACCAGTCGCGAACCGAGCCGCCCGCCACATACATTACAACCTGATGCTTGAGCATAACCGCGCCCAGGGCGGCACAAAGCTTTGCCGGATAAGCGGCGATAAAATCCCGCTTCAAATTAAAATCCATCGCATCCCAAGAAAAAATAAAATTTTAAACCTGCTCAACCTGGTATCATCAACACCTTTGTGTTTCTATCATACCACTAAGTTTTAATTGACAAAAATCCGCCAGTTGCTCATACAGTCAACCATTCTCTTTTTTTACCAGCAAACAATGAAGAGAGCTCACCAGACCAATGCCGCAGGAGGATTCAAAATGTTGCAGCCATACCGATCCAGCCTGGTAAACCTTAAACATATAGATTTTAAAAATACATTCTACAATCTAAGCCCGGAAGGGGCAATGGAACCCTCGGCCGATCTAGAGCAATCCGTGGCCAGAATCGGCATTCTCCATCCTCCGATTCTCAAGGAACAGGACACGGCGATGTACACCATCGTTACCGGCTATAAACGTCTGATTGCGGCAGACAGGGCGCACGGCCTGCTTTCCACCGTCTGCCTGATCCTGCCCAAGGAAACCAACGACTCGGTGGCGCTTTCCCTCAATCTTGAGGATACCTTGCTCAGGGGAAATGTCACCCCCGTTGAAAAGGCTATCTTTTTAAGCAAAATCCTACGCGCCATGGACGAACAGGAGGTTATTGATCGATTTCTTCCTGTGCTGGGCCTTGAAGCCAATCGCCATCTGATCCGTAAGAACGTTGAGCTGCTCAACCTTGAAGATCACATCCTGCTTGCCGTGCACCTGGGCCTTGTCCATGAAGGAGCGGCCCGGGAACTTCTTCGCCTTTCCTTCACCGACCGGATGTCGCTTTTTGAGATAATTGACCTGCTGCACTTGAGTGTCGGCAACCAGAAAAAAATCATCGCCGCCTGCCGGGAACTGGCCAGCCGCAGCAGCAGCTCAATCATGGCGGTACTCGGGGCGCCTCAGATCAAGGAAATCATCAACCATCCCGAGGCCAACCCTCCGCAAAAAGCGGGCAACCTGATGCACTACCTGGCGGCTCAATGCCAACCCCGCCTGCATGAGGCTGAGGGCGAGTTCCGCAAGTTCGCCGGCGCACTTAACTTACCCAAAGGCGTCAAACTAGAACATGACCTTTCCTTTGAACGCGATACCTTAACCCTAGCCGTCCCGTTCAAAAATCGGGAGGCACTTCAAAAGATCTGGCCGGAACTGGCTTTGCTTTTACAAAAAAATAAATAAAAAAAGCCCTGCAGTTGAATACCTGCAGGGCTTTTTAACAACATCAACATACTTTCTTTTCTAACAGGAAGAATAACCGCAACTGATACACGAATTGCAGCCGCCGCTCCTTCTGAGACTTAACTTGCCGCAAGCGGGGCATGAGGAATAAGAGGAGGGTTCAACATAGGGTTGAGGATCCTCATCGACCTTATCATTTTCCGCGGCCTTATCCAACACCTTGGCCAGGGCGGCCGGAATGGAAAAAGTCCGACCCAGCGAACGGCTGATCCAGGCGCCGTCCGATGAAATATCCTCAAGGGTACGGGCTATTTTGCTCACCAACCGATAATCATGCTGCAGGGCCACGGAAATAACGCGGCCCAAAGCCTCACTCATGCCGTGCAGGGTCGAGCCCGACTTGGTGGTATTAAGGAAAACCTCACGCACATGCCCCTGATTACCCTTATTGGCGGTAATATAGAGCGGGGCCGGGCCCCTGAACTTGAAGGTGCTGCCGCTGCGCACATCCAGATCACAGAAATCACAGGCGTCAGCCGCGGCCAATTTGCTGCCGTGGTCGCTTAACACCCCTTCTATGGAGGAATCCCTGAACATGGTGATCCCCTTCAGATTGCTCTTGCGGGCGTAGTGAAGGATTTTCTTGATATCCTCAACCGTGGTGTGGGCCGGCAGATTGATGGTCTTGGAAACCGCGGTATGATTAAAGGACTGGCAGGCCTCCAACAGACGAATCTGCTGAAACGGCTCTATCTCATGGGCGGTCTGACCGGCAATCCAATCGAGTTTTTCACTCTCATAACCATAGAACTCAAGGGGCACCAAGGTGAACTCCTTCCAGGAATCATCGACATCCTTAACCCGGCGGCTCTGAATCATGGAAAAATAAGGTTCAACCCCGGTACAGGCTACCCGCATCAACTGAGAAATTGAGCCGGTCGGCGCCTGGGAGGTGGTGACCGAGTTATAGAGGCCGCCCAGTTCACGGAGCTGCGAGAATATCGAATCAAGCCGTTTCTGCCAGCTCTTCTTCGCCGGCATATCCGTTTCAATAAATGCGGCCGCCTCGCGGTCGATCTTATCCACATACTCCATATTCCATTCTTGCGGAGTTAATGACTTGCCCTTGTAACTCTTTTTATAGAATTCGGCATAATCGAGACTGCCCTGCATGGAGCCGAGCATCAGAGCCAGCTGGGTTGCCTTGGCAAAAAGCGGCGCCTCATGTTCGTCGGCATAGGAGATGTCAAAATGGTTCATGGCATGGTGCAGACCGGTGAAACCGATGCCGATGGGCCGGAACTTCAAGGTGTTCTTCTTGATCCGCTCAACCGAAGGAAAGCCGCCCAATTCAAGGATCTCATTACCGGCAAGGGCTGCCAGCCGGGACGCCTCGAAAACCGCATCGAAATATTTGCCTTTATCCTCGTCCAAACATTTGGGCAGACAGACGGTCAACAGGTTGCAGGCCGTATCCTTGGTGGAGAGGTATTCGCCACAGGGGTTGGAAAAAACCGGATTATGCTTGGCAAGCACCGGGGTATTAGCCAGACTCTTCTGGGTAAAAAGCAGACCGGGATCCCCTGATTTCCAGATATATTCGGCAACGGTATCGAGCAGGTCCTTGTCATCCCAGAACTTTTCATCAGTCACATTAAGAGAAACATTACACCCGGTATATTTGCCGGGGTTATCCCCCTTAAAGGTTATAAATTCCTTAACGTCCTTGATATCCCAGTTGGCCTGGATCATTAAGGCGCCACGGCGCTTGCCGCCCTGGCTGATCCGCGCGGAGAGATGGGAAAAACCCTTGGCAAAAGAAACCGGACCCGAGGCCAAGCCCTGGCCCTGGTCGACGATCGTCCCCTTGGGCCTGAGGTTGGAAACATCAATCCCGCCACCGCCGGCATGCTGAAAAATAGAGACCAAATCCCGCTCCATATCAAAAATGGCATCGGTGGAATCCTCAACATCACCCAACGGGTAACAGGAGTAGTAGCCGGCCCGGCGGGTATATGGGTTGCCGCCGTTCATTAAAAACGGAGTGGCGGTAATAATTTTGCCATGGATCAAGGCCTTGCCCACCTCGGGGTTTTTGAATTGCTTGCTTATCCGCATCAAAACCTGGGTCATATCTTTTTCTTTCGGGGTGCCGGTCTTCTTGTCACGAACGGCATATCTGGCCTGGACCAGATACTCTTCAAAACGATCCCACTCTTTTAACGCATCATCAAAACTGATCGGCAAATCCATCATGCACACCTCAAGAAAAAGTCACTGGTTACAGGAAAAACAACAAGATATAGTAGGGAGACATCAAGCTATGCTACCATATGTTGTATGGCAACAACAAGAATACTTTTATACAAAAAGGGGGTTTTTGGCAACAGAAGAATGGGAAAAGATTTTTTATTTTAAAAAGCACCGCCCGGTAGAGATGCACGCCGGTGCTTTTTTTTGAAGAACCAACTGGCAGGACATATTCTCTTGGTCAATCAAAGCGAGATGAGAAGATGCCGGTCAGCTATAACTGTGGACATCCGCCACCAGTCAAAGCCTTGGCGAAAGCCCGTTAATCATATTGCTTTCGCTTTCTTTCCCGCAACAGCAGCTTGATCGGAGTCTTATCGATCTTTAACCCCGTGCGAAACTGGTTAACCAGATAACGGTAGTAGGAAAAATGAACTCCCTTGGGATAGTTAACAAAGAGCAGAAAGGTCGGGGGGCTGGAAGTGATCTGGGTCGTATAATAAAACTTCACCCGCCGGCTCTGATGCATGGGCGGGCTATGGCCTTCCACGGCATCCTGCAGCACCTTGTTCAATTTGCCGGTGGTGAAAACCTGGGCATACTGGCTGTAAACCTCACGCACGGTCGAGAGAAGCTTGGCGACCCCGAATCCGGTGAGGGCGGATAAGGTAATGACCGGGGCAAAACCGATAAAATTAGTGGCCCGTTCCACCTCTTCCATGATCTGTTTCTGCCTTTTTTTGTCCTGTTTCACCAGATCCCATTTGTTAAGCAGAATAAGACAGGCCCGGCCCCTTTCAAAGGCATAACCGATAACCTTGGTATCCTGCTCGGTGATGCCCTCGCCGGCATCGATTAGAATCAGAGCGACATCACATCGCTCCAGGGCGGCAAGGGCCTGCATGACACTGAACTTCTCCAGCTTATTACTGACCTTGCCCTTACGCCTGATCCCGGCCGTATCAATCATCAGATACTTCTGGCCCTTAACCGTAAGCTCGGTGTCGACCGAATCACGGGTAGTGCCGGAAACCGGGGAGACCACCATCCGCTCTTCCCCCACCAGCCTGTTGATCAATGAAGATTTGCCCACATTGGGCCGCCCGATACAGGCCAGTTTGATAACATCTTCAGGGACAGCCTCTTCCTCGGCAAAAATCGGCAGCGCATCCAGCAAGACATTGAAAAAGGTCTTGAGGCCAAAGCCGTGGGAGGCTGAAATCGGCCAGAGTTTATCAATCCCCAACTCAAAGAAAGGCGGCAACATTCGCTGCTCCAGCTCGGGGCTGTCAACCTTGTTGACCAGATAATAAACCGGCTTATTTGACCGCCGGAGCAGATCGACCACCTCGTGATCCTCCGGCATGACGCCATCCTTGCCATCCAGCAAAAACAGGATGATATCCGCCTCTTCCACGGCCAACAGGGACTGCTCCCGGATAAGGCCGGTCATCTTTTCATCTTTATCGCTCTCAATGCCACCGGTGTCGACCAGGATAAAAACATGGTCCTCCAGGGTGACCTGCTCATAATGACGATCCCGGGTAACACCGGGGGTCGGATCGACAATGGCCTTTTTAACCTTGCTCAACCGGTTGAACAAACTCGACTTGCCGACATTGGGCCGGCCGACCAGAGCTACGATGGGGTAACGTGTCTGCATATTTTTTATCCTGCCTGCTTTTGCAGGCGTTCGTTCACATCAACCACCACATTGCGCAGATTTGGAAAATCCCGGCCCTGCGGTTTACGAAGATGCTCATTTAAAACAAGGGCGGCCGGCTGAATAAACTGCCGGAAGAACTCCTTGCCCCGTGATTTGCAAAGAAAAGAAAAAGCCCCCAGAATCTGAAGATTACGCTGGAGGGCCAGATAGAAATAACCCTCGATGAACCGGGCCTGGTCAAAGGAGATCTGCTTTGCCAGTTCACTCATGTAATAAGCAAAGAGTTGTTCCTGTTGCTCCCCGCCAAGAGATACATAGGGATCGATGAGCAGAGATGCCGGATCATACCCCAAGGGACCGAATCGGGCACCCTGAAAATCAATAAGCCTCGCCTTTTTTTCATGGACCATGATGTTGCGCGACTGAAAATCACGGTGGAGCACAAAATCATCAGGCTCCTCGGAAGCGCGCCCGGCCAGCAGGAGAAACTCCCGATCAAGCCCGACGGGCAGATCTTCCATCCCCAGATAATCAACACAGAGGGCCTCTTTAAAATACCCTGATTCGCGGCTCAACATCAATTGCCGATCATAGCGGGGGGTATCCCAGCACCAAGCCGAATCGAACCCTTTTCGCCCGGCCACCTGAAGTTTTACCAAGGCGGCAAGGGCCTGTTGGTAATAGCCCATGGCCAGATCCGATTCGGCCCCGTGTTCCTGCACCACCTTATGCAGCAACACATCCCCCAGATCTTCAAAAATTATCAGGCCGCTCTTCGGGTCATAGCCATGAATAACCGGGACCGGCACCCCGCAGCTATGCAAATGGCGGCCGATTGCATCCGCAGCCCCGGCCTCGGCATAGGCTCGGGGATTCTCCGGGTTGGGCAGAACGGCAAGATAGGAGGCATCCTGGGTGGTGCACCTGAAAAAAAGACGGTCGGAGCCGTCTCCGGCCTTTTGCGCTAAGGAACAAACTTCGGCTGAGAGCTTGCCGTTGGCAGCAAGCAGCCTGCTTATCATATCCTGACAATTAGAAATTGACATAATATCTCGTCGCTATGCCACAATGGTATCAATAAGCTTGCTGCCCGATGGTATCACGGCCCCGTCCCAAACCACGACCCGCTGGAGCTCACAGCCTTCCCCGATCAGGGCATTGCTGCCGATGGCCACCCAGTCATGAAACTTAACATCTGCCCCGCATCGGGCATTATCCCCCATAAAAAAAGGCGCTCCCGGATTGGGCCAAGAACGCAGCTTATTTTTAGCGGTGAGCAGGGTTTGATGCAGGGCAAGATAATCAGCCGGAGTTCCCATATCGGTCCAGAAATGATCACGGACCACCAGGCCTTTGATGGTGCCCCCCTGCTCAAGCAACAAACGATAACAATCGATGATATTAAAAAAACAGCCGGCCGGGATAAGCTCAAGCACCGCGGGGTTGATTACCTGGATTCCGGTAAAAGCAAGCAGGGATGCAGGCAAATCACCCGGCTCATGACCAAAGCCCACCACCCGCAAGCCCCCGGCAACCTGGACATTATTGAACCGCGGGCAATCATGGAGCACCATGGTAACGTCCGCCCCGGATTCACAATGTCTCTGGAAAACCTCGGCAACATCAATATCATGCCAGATATCCCCATTAACCACCAGAACCGGCTGATCGCCGAATTGGTCGCGGGCCAGACGGAGGCCGCCGCCGGTGCCCAGCTCTTCAGCCTCTTCCTGCACCACAACGTCTAAACTGTCGGCCAAGGCGGCAACAATCTGTTCCCTGAGATGATGGGCGTTGACAAGGATTGAGTCAGAACCGGCCTGCCGCAGCTGCTCGGTAATCCGCAGCAGAAGCGGTCTGCCGACCACCGGAAAAAGCGGTTTCGGACGCTTCAGGGTAAAGGGGAGAAGTCTGGTTCCAAGGCCGGCGGCCAACACCATGGCTTTCATAAAAACAAGTTACCAACGCAGCAAAGATAATTAAAAGGAGAGCGACCCGTCTTCAAGCTCGTGCACACCGACCACCACGATGCCGGCCTTATCGGCTTTGGCAATCATGGCCTCACTGTCAAAAAGAAGGGACTGACCGGCCTCGACCGCAAGCACCGCAGCCTTGACCGACTCCATGGTGGCTATAGTTTTTTCGCCAATGGCCGGCAGATCAAACCGAAAATCCTGCTTGGGCTTTTTGAGCTTGACCACCACCGCCTTTTCCCGGCCCAGGCTTCCGCCCCGGCTGATCGCGGCATCGGTGCCTTCGATGGCCTCGACCGCGAGCACGGTCCGATCCCTGACCACCACGCACTGGCCGATATCCAGGGCACCGATGGCCCGGGCGGTCTGCCAGCCAAAACGGATATCCTCAATCTGGTCCCGGGATGGTTTTTTTTTGGTCAACACCCCGGCGGGGAACAACAGCTCCTGCAGATAAAGGGTGGAGGGCAGAATCTTCACCCCTTCCTCTTCCAAAACTCCGGCCACGGCCCGCAGGATGGCGTCATCCTGGCGCACATCGATCTTATTCCACAGGGTCAGCCCCTTAAGGTCGGGCAGCACATCTTTGAAAATCCTGGTCTTGGTGATGGTGCCGACAAAAACCGCTTCGCCGACCTCATTGCTCTTAAAAAAATTGATGATTTTGCCGAGCTGGCCGAGCTTGACCCAGCAAAAGCCATCGGCAAGTTCTTCCAGCTCGGGCCACGATTCGCCCTTATGGGCGACAATCATCACCTTCCGCCCCGCCTTTTGGGCGGCTTTGGCAAAGAGCAGGGGAAACTGGCCGCCCCCGGCAATGATGCCGATGTTACTCATCACTGTCATTGGCTGCCGCTCTTACCACACTGCGCTTGGAGGTCTTGAAAAAATTAACCAGCTTGGCGACCGGTACACAGTCGGGAATTTCATCAAGGGTTTTGGTCAAGGCTTCCTGGAGGAGCAATTCCGGGGACCGGAAAATAATTTTAAAGGCCAGGGAGAGTTTTTTGATATCCTCAGCCGCAAATCCGGCCCGCCGCAAACCAATGCGGTTAATGCCGCTCACCTTCATCCGATTGCGGATCCCGGCCATGATCACATAGGGCGGCACATCCTTGCTGATCCCCGACATGCCGCCGATATAGGCATAATCGCCCAAGCGGGCAAACTGATGAACCGCGGTCAGGCCGCCGATGGTCACGCGGTCCCCAACCTCGACATGGCCGCCGAGGGTGGCGGCATTGGCCATGATGACATGGTTGCCGACAATACAGTCATGGGCGACATGGGTATAGGCCATGA
>DUZU01000031.1 GCA_013349285.1 Deltaproteobacteria bacterium
CTAATATTTGCAAACAGTGCGTCATCGATAGTGAACGACATTGGGTTTTCCCTCAACTCTTAAAGTTTATTATTGTTTGGTGCCGTAGATAGAAATGCCATGCGCACAAGTATTCTTCCGTTCTTCAAATATCTTGGGGAATTCATCCTTATCTGTAAAGGTGCCATCAGGCTTATCGAAACCTTTTGTTACTTGTTTCGTGGTGCAATAAATATAAATTTTATATCGCCTCCGTTCAGAGACGATGTTGTATTTCAAAAGCAAACTTCCTTTGCTGCCCAGTTCGAGCGATGACGGCTCCCCGAGTATCGTCCTGGCGAGTGCGGGCGTCAGGCAGAAGGTCTCCTTGAAACTACCAATTGTGATGCGCCGCAATGTTCCCTGCCCCTCCAGTGCGATGGTGCAATCATCCGCCAAATAGTAAGGGGTTGTCTGCTTTGCTGTCGGGAAAGCATATTCCTTCCCGTCTATCACGTGTTTCTTCAAGCCCCCGCGCATACAAGGGGAATACGACCAGGTTCCCCCCATCATCGGCTTTCCTACAGGCTCACCCCAGTTCTCCCTGGCGATGCCTGAGATCTTTTCCCCGATGTCGTATCCGCTCATCTGGGGATTATCCATGAAAGATTTGAGCACCAGCAAGAGATCTTCCGGGGTTTTGGGTTCGTTGGCCCGTATCTCCCGCGTTCTTGGCGTGTCAACCAGGCCGTTTGCCAGCCTCTCGAAAGCGAATATTCCCGTCGGCGCCAGCAGGGCCAGACAAAGAAGCGTCAGTAACCTAAACATCTTTTTGTTTCTCATGCTATTTACACCTAAATCCTTTGTTGCCATCCATTTTACGCAACCGGTATGCCAGGCTTATCGACGATGGGCTCATGGCAAAATATCTTCCGATTTCGACGCTAAAAAAACGGGCAACCAATGAGGCCAGCTGCTTCATTCGTTCCTTTTTACTCATGCTGCCACCCTCCACAGCTCGGTATTCGTGACTATCAGTAAAATCTGATCGCTGCCCCTGCTGTTTTCCGCAAAAATCTCTTCCGCTTTTACGCCACTGGCGTTTTTCCCCACGGTCTCGATGCCGTCACCGTCCAGGTCGAGAACGACCGGACGAAAGATCTGGGTGTCACCGGTAACAGGTGCAGCCAGTTGCCCGTCGCGCCCGGCCCGTTCCTCTTCCGTCAAACCGGCTTTCGGGTCGCCGGCATCGGTTTGCTTTTTGGCGGTCTGCACTTCCCACAACGGGGCGATGGCGCCACGGCCGAGCGCAGAATAAACCATCCCCTCAACGATGGATTGATAAGACTCCGGGCTGCCGGGAGTGGCATTGTAGGGATTGCCGCTGGTGTCAAAGCGTAAGGTCGGATGCTTTTCCTCGCCGCTTAAGGGATCGATGTCGGTGTAGCGATAGCCGCTCATGTCATATCCAACGCTGGGCATCCGATTGGGGATGATGCCCAGCTGGCTGCCGGGATTCTGCTGGCGCTCACGCTCGATAAAGTGGAGGGCATGGGGTCAAATCTTTATCCTTGACGCCAAACACTTTTAGACTTGATTAAAGATCAGCTCCCCTGCAATCAGTCTATAAAAGCAAGGTACTTGATAGGACATAAATCGACAAACAGTGTTTTGCCAACAGAAAAAACAAAAACCAGTCAGGTTTTTTTAGGGTGCCTCAGTCAATATATTTCCAAATATCTTGACTCGGATCAGTGGGATATTATTGTAATCCTTTGCTCATACCTGTTTGGGGTTGGGACCATACTGATTGTCGCCAGGCTTGCTGTCTTGCACCATGAAGACAATCAAGACGATTGTTCCCAGCAGGGGGACCAAGGCAACGAGGAGCCACCAACCGCTGCGGCCGGTATCGTGAAGTCGGCGAATACCAACGGCAATACTTGGTAACATCACGGCAAGCGAGTAAATAGCGGCCAGGGCGCCTGGTCCGCCGACAAGACCCTCGATAAAATTCAGAGCAAACGCAATAAGCATGTTGCAGAGGGTGAACATCCAGTATTCCTCGCGGTGGGCACGCCCATTGAACACAGTATACTTCTTTAAAACCTCAAGATACCAATTCATCCTTATCTCCTTGCCTGGTATTGAAATAGCCTGCGCTGTATATTCCGCTCCTGCATTAAACCTGACAAATTACATCTCTTAGCACAATAAGAAAAATCCGTTATCACGCAAATTCATAGCGCAGAAATGTATCCCCCAGAAAGATCAAGCTATATATAAGACGAGAGAGAGGAACACGTTATAAAGCCTATTTCTCCCGGCTATCGCCTCGATTGCAAGACTCCTTGGCGGAAATAATGGGTGCTGCAGACGGTGACGGTGGCCGAAACAAATGTCCTTTTATCATCCCTTGGGTGGTGCCAAAGGCGGCCAACGCCCATGCCGACAGCAAACCTATGTAGTATAAAACACTGGCCCATTTAAAGAGGGGCAGATCGGTATGGTGTGCCAATTGCGCAATACCGGTAACACAAGTACCCACCGGGAAGGTAAAGGCCCAGTAAGTCAGGGCAAATTTCATATTCCGGCGCCGGGCATGAATGGTTAAAAGTGCGGCAAGGCAAGTCCAGAGGACTACAAATCCAAAAACAGGCACACTGTACAGCACCGCAAACAATGCAAAGCCATTGGCAATTTGAGAAGGGACCGCGCACGTTGCAACGGTACCAAGGATACCGGCAGCGGTCATGGATTGCCCCAAGGGGCCTAAAACAATCCACAAGGTGGGGACCCGAGAGGTACCGGAGGTGCCGTGATGCGCCAACCGACTCCAAATCATCGATATGATAATCAATGCAGCCATAAGACTTAAGCCGAACATGGCAAAGCAAAGGTAAAACATGGTCTCCCTGAGCATACCCACCGGGGTATAGGGGACCAGCATGGCACCGATTGCCGCCGAGACCATGGGAGGAACAACGGGCATCAGCCATCCCCCAAAGGCGGAGTCCTGTCGCACTTCAAACTTGGTAAACAGGCGATAGGGAATAATAACCGCAGCGGCGAGGCCGGTCATGGTCCCGGCAAACCAGAGAATCCAGGCTATAGCTTGAGCAAGCTCCTGGCCGAATACATTGCCACCCAGCAAAAGGGCTCCCCCCGCGACGGTGAGCATGGCCATTGGCGGTGCCCCATAAAATTGAGCCATCATGGGGTCATCGAAATGCCGTTTCCAAACATTTTGCCGCTGGCCCATCACCTTGCATGAAGCAAGAAAAAGACCGATCAGCATAAGCAAGGCGAGGAGCCAAACAACCAGGGCAAAGGTTTGCAGTTTTGCTGAAAACATCGGCAACGAGGCGGCGGCATTGGCAATAATTCCTGTACCCATCACCGAGGCAAACCAGTTGGGACCCAACTCATAGTCATTGGTTGCGCCGGTGACCGTGTAAAAAAACCGTTTCCACCAAAACCCTTTGACTAATCTGTTTTTAAGATCGTTCTCCATATTCATGATCCTTAGTGAGCAAGAGATTAATGATCTCCGGGGCAGACATGCATCATTGTATTAGTCAGGGACCAACTAACGCAAGTCTGATAATTATTAAAGGGCCATCACTAGAACAAAGCCTTGACCAGCATCCCCACCCCCATCACCAGCAGGAGCCAAAACATAATCTTAAGATAATAGCGCCGATTTATTCGATTGTAGAAATATACCCCGGCCAAAATCCCGATCAGGGTAAAAGGGGCGCCCTTGGCAAATTCATAGAGCACCAATTTGGTGGTAAGCCCGCTTAGCCCATGGCCCAACGCGGTAAAGAGCCCGGAGATAAAAAAGAAGATCGAGAGACTGGCCTTAATCTCATCATGGCTCCAGCCGGTAAGGGAGACATAGATGATGGTCGGCGGGCCGCCGGCCCCTAAGGCGCTGCCAAAGCCCCCGGTCCAGAACCCCGCGACATAGGGCCAGAGGCCGGACATCTTCTCAGGTTTTTTAACCGTAGTCAGCAGGTTAAAAACCGCATAACCGATAATCAATCCGCCCAAACAGATCTGGAGAATGGTATTGCTGATATTCTTCAGGACCACCAGCCCAAAAACAACGCCGGGCACACAGCCGAGCAGCAGGGGGCGAATCCTCAACCAGTCGATATGCCTTCGCAGCTGCAGGGACAAGGAAGAGGTAATAAGCAGGCCATTGAGCATGCATAACGGCGCCGCCATCTGCACATCCATGAACAGGGTCAACAGCGGCATGGCCACCAGGGCCGAGCCAAAGCCCGACACTCCTTGGGTAAAACCGGCGGCAAGAAAAATCGCCCAAATCATCTCCATAAGCCAAACAGCCCCCAGGGGAAAAAGGTTAAAAAAAAAGACCTGCAACCAATTAAGGTTACAGGTCTTTTTATATATGGTGCCGAAGGCGAGAATCGAACTCGCACGGGTCTCCCCACTGCCCCCTCAAGACAGCGTGTCTACCAGTTCCACCACTTCGGCGTTGTACATTTTTTTAAGACAAAAACTATTCGGTTTTTGCCGGTACTGCGTCGCTTTTCTCCATCGGCACATCGGTTGCCGCGCTGGGCAGCGGGATCGATTCGATTTTCGGAGCAGCCTGCTCCTCGATCACCGAGAGATCCTTCATTACCGACCCGTCCCCGCGATTGGTAGACAGATAGGCCAGAGAAATAGAGGTCAACATAAAGAGCACCGCCGCGCCGGTGGTGATCTTGTTCAACAAAGGCAACGGACCGTCGGAACCGAAAACGGTCTGGCTGGACCCACCGAAAGCAGCACCCATGTCAGCGCCTTTACCCTGCTGTAACAGCACGATCACAACCAGGAATAAGCATACTGTAATATGGATGACTGTCAGTAATGTGTCCATTCTATCCTTAGAACAAAAAAAAACTCCCTGCCGTATGGAAGGGAATTACTACTTAAAATTTATGATGCGGGTAAATGACTCAGCGGAAAGTGCTGCCCCGCCGACCAGGGCCCCGTCAACATCCTCCTGACTCATCAAAACATCAACGTTACCAGGATTGACGCTGCCACCATACAATATTCTTATTTGGCTAGCAATACTTTTCTGATAGATTTTAGCCAGCAGGTCACGAACAAAATGATGGGCCTCCTGGGCCTGCTGCTCAGAGGCGGTTTTCCCGGTGCCGATGGCCCAGACCGGCTCATAGGCGACCACGATTTTCGCGGGATCGGTAACAACAATGTCAGCCAGGCCGGCCCGCACCTGCTGCTCCAAAACCTGCATGGTCCGGCCTCCCTCGCGCTCGTCAAGGGTCTCGCCGATGCAGAGCACCGGCACCAGGCCGAACTTGATGGCCCCGGCCACCCGCTTGTTGATCAAGGCATCGGTTTCGCCGAAGATATGCCGCCGCTCGGAATGGCCGATGATGGCCATGGAACAGCCCAGCTCCAGGAGCATCAGCGGCGAAATCTCCCCGGTGAAGGCCCCCTTTTCCTCCCAGCATATATTCTGGGCGGCCAATTTCAGATTGCTGCCCGCCACCACCTCTTTCACCACCGGCAAGGCGGTGTAGGGCGGGGCGATCATCACCTCGCGGTCGCTGAGACCCTTGCTCGCTTCGGCTACGGCGGCGGCCAACTCCCGGGCTTCGGCCGCGGTGGTGTACATCTTCCAGTTTCCGGCAATCAGTGGCTTACGCTGCATAGGCTGCTCCGTCTATTCTTTTGCTTCCAAGGCCTCGACCCCGGGAAGTTTTTTGCCTTCCATCAACATCAGGAAAGCGCCGCCGCCGGTGGAGATATAGGAAATATTATTGGACTCCCCGGCCCGGTGCACGGCGACATCGGTGTCTCCGCCGCCGACAATGGTCAGGGCATGGGAGCGGGCCAGATGCTGCACCATGGCCATGGTGCCCCGGGAGTAGGCATCCATCTCAAAGGCGCCCATGGGGCCGTTCCAGATAATGGTCTTGGCGTTTTCCAGGGCCTCGGCAAAGAGCATGGTGGTGGCCGGCCCGATATCGAGCACCATCCAGTCGGCCGGCACCTCCTGCATCGGCACCTGCTTGGTTTCGGCCCGGGCCTCGAACTTGTCGGCGACAACAAAGTCCACCGGCAGATAAAGCTTGACCCCCAACCGCTTCGCCTTGCTGATCAGCTCCAGGGCCGTATCGAGCAGTTCATCCTCGACCTTGGACTTGCCCATGTCATAGCCCATACTCTTTAAAAAGGTATTGGCCATGGCCCCGCCGATGATCATCTTATCGACCCGGTCCATCAGGTTGCGCAGGGCGCCGAGCTTGCTCGACACCTTGGCCCCGCCGACAATGGCGACCAGCGGCCGCATGGGATCGCTGACCGAGCGGTGGAAATAATCCATCTCCTTCTGCAACAAAAAGCCGGCGGCGCACTGATCGACAAAGTTGGTCACGCCGACCACCGAGGCATGGGCCCGATGGGCCACGGCAAAGGCATCATTTATATAGATATCACAAAGACCGGCCAGCTGGCTGGCAAAGCCCTCGTCGTTCTGTTGTTCTTCCGGGTGGAAACGCAGGTTCTCAAGGAGCAGCACATCGCCGGGCTGCATCGCATCGACGGCGGCCTTGGCCTCGGGGCCGACACAATCGGCGGCCAGCTTCACCTCCTTGCCCAGCAGCCTGGACAGCCGCTTGGCGGCGGGAGCCAGACTGAACTCCATCTTGCGCTCCCCCTTGGGGCGGCCCATGTGCGAAATAATAATAATCTTGGCGTTCTCATCCAGGGCATGATTGATAGTCGGCAACACCCCACGGATCCGAATATCGTCGGTAATATTCCGTTGTTCGTCCAGGGGCACATTGAAATCAACCCGGATAAGCAGCTTCTTTCCCTTGATGTCCAAGTCTTTGATGTTCTTCAAGAAATATTACCCTCCGTCACTTTTTCCATTATTATCGCATCTTCGACAGGCGTTGCATAATAATTTTTTCTGAGCCCCACCCGGCGAAAGCCATATTTAAGATAGAGATGTTCCGCCGCCCGATTGGCGCGGCGCAATTCCAAAAAGCAGCGGTTAATGCCGCGCGCGGCCAGAAAACCAAGGCAGTATTCCAGGAGCAGCGACGCCACCCCGTGCCGCCTCGCCCCTTTGACCACGCCGAGCTGTAAAATCTCGGCCTCGTCGACCACGCTTTGCCCGCAGACAAAACCAACCGCCCGGCCCCGGGCCTCAACCACAAACTGCCAGCCGTTGGCCCGCTCCAGTTCACGGGCCAGCTGCTCCGCGCTCCAGTCGGCCAGCGCCTCGGCCGAGGCCGAGGCGAGTTCCGCCAAATCCGCAACCGCCAGCGGCCGCACCGAGAAAGGGCCGGTCACTTACACCATCTGCTCGGCAATGGAAACCGTGCGGTCGCCCAGCACGTTGGTATAGCTGCCCAGCTCGTTGTCGTACCAGCCGTAAACCACGGCCTGGGTGATGGGCACCTGCAGCTTGCCGGTGCCGCCGGGGCAACCGGCCAGCTTGTCCAGATTGACATTGATGCTGGCGGTCCGGGTATGGGTCTCGGTGCCTTCGATCACCGTGGCGGCAAAAGGCATGCCGATAATATCGCTGGACACCAGCTGCTCCTCGCTATAGACCAGATATTTGTTATTATCGCCGAATTCCTTGAAGATGGCGTTGATCTGATTGCGCTTGATCGGATTCTCCATGTCATCATCCTGCAGGTTGAGCACCAGGATGATCAACGAACCGGTGTTGGTCGGAATCCGAACCGACTCGGCGATAAAACCGATGCTCTTCATCTCGGGGATAACCAGGGGCAGGGCCCGGGCCGCGCCGGTGGTGGTGAGGATGATGTTATTGAAGATACTGCGGTTCTTGCGCAGATCGGTGGCCCCGGCATTGGGCAGCCGGTCAAGGACCTGCTGGCTGCCGGTGGCGGCATGCACGGTTACCACCGAGGCGCTCAAAAACTTATCCGCCCCGAAATTGTCCAGCAGCGGTTTGATCATGTACGAGAGACAGGTGGTGGTACAGGAGGCGCCGGAGATCAGGCTGTGCCGGGTGGGATTAAAATCGCCGTCATTGATGCCCATTACCGTGGTCACCGCATCTTCCGGCATATCCAGCCCCTTGTTCTTGATCTTGAAGGGAGCGGAGAGGATGACCTTTTCGGCGCCGGCCTGAATATGGCCGCGCAGTGAGCCGCGGGGGGCATCGGCATCGGCGGTGGGATCGGTGAACACCCCGGTGGTATCGACCACCAGCTTGACATCGTTTTCCTTCCATTTGATCTCGGCCGGGTTCCTGGACTCGCGCAGGATCTTGACCGGCACCCCGTTGACCACCATGGTCCCGGCGGCTTCATCGAGGCTTTCGATAACCCGGCCGGCATTGCAGCCGTGCAGGTACATGCCCAGACGACCGTAGCTGCTGTCGCGGTCGATGGACGACGCGATATCCTGAATTCCGGTGCCGATCGCCCGGCCGGTGTTGATCACAATTTCGGAAAAATGTTTACGGGAAACATGGTGCCACAGTGAAAGCTTACCGATTCTTCCCAGACCGTTAATACCTAATTTCATTTATAAAATTCTCCCTTTTCGCTTTTAGTTAAACAGGAAAACTATCATTAACATATGAATTTGACGAGCTTATTGATTATACGTAGACCACTTTTTCTAGGCAAGAAAAACATTGGTCCAATAACTTAAAATCAAAGATAAATCAACCTATTTAGCCTCATCGAGCTGAATCGGCCGCACCATTTTATCAACAGGCTCCAGGAGTGGAATTTCCTTGGTCAGGGCCGGGTCGATCTCCTGAAACTTTCTGGCGGTCACCATCACCCGCCCCTCAAAAGAGCCGACCGCCCGGTTATAGGAATCTACAGTCCGGTCAAGGCCCCGGCGCATATCGTTGAAATGGCCGACCATCACCCCGAGCCGCTCATAAAGGGTGCGCCCCAGCTCACCGATGACCTGGGCATGCTCGGCGATCCGCTCATGCCGCCAGCCATAGGACACGGCGCGCAGCAAGGCGATCAGGGTGGTGGGGGTGGCGAGAATGACCCGCTGCTCAACCCCGTACTCAATCAGGGCCGGGTCCTGCTCCAGGGCGGCGCTGAAAAAATTCTCCCCGGGCAGAAAAAGCACGACGAATTCAGGGGAAGGCTGAAACTGCTCCCAGTATGACTTGCTTGCCAGCTGCCCGAGATGGGTGCGGATCTGGCGGGCGTGATCCCGCAGAAACCCGACCCGCGCCTCTTCGCTGTCCGCCTCCATCGCCTCCAGATAGGCGGAGAGGGCCGATTTGGAATCGACCACGATATTTTTATTGTTGGGCAGCTTCACCACCAGATCCGGCCGCAGGCGGCCGGCGCCGACCGCAACGCTCTCCTGCTCCAGGAAATCGCAGTACTCGAGCATGCCGGCCATCTCCACCACCTTGCGCAGCTGAATCTCCCCCCAGCGCCCCCGAACCGAAGGCCGGCGCAGGGCATTGACCAGATTGGCGGTCTCGCCCTGCAGCCGAGCCTGGGTGGTGGCCAGGGACTTCACCTGCTCAACCAGGCCGACATAGGCCTCGCCCCGCTCCTTTTCCACCTGGCGCAGCTGATCATCAACCCTTTTCAGGGAGTCCTGCATGGGTTTGAGCAGCTCATGGATCGAAACTTTTTTCTGCTCCATCTCCGCGCTGCCCCGCTCCTGAAACTTAGCCAGGGTCTCCTTGGCCAGCTCCAGAAACCGCTTGCTGTTGCTTTGAAAGATATCCGAGGAGAGCGCCTTGAAGGCATCGGCCAACTCCAGCCGCGCCTCTTTCAACAGGGCCTGTTTTTCGCTGAGCTGCCGCTGTTCCGCCTCAAGCCGGGCCAACAACTCACTGTTTTTACTCTGCAGCAACCCCTTGGCCTCGGCCAGCTCCGCCAACTCCTGCCGCACGGCCTGCAACTGGCCCCTGGTCTCGGCCAGGGCCTCTTCCTTGGCCGACAACCGCTCGCGGGCCAACCCCTCCAGCCCGGCCAACTCCGCCCCATGCAGTTGCTCAAGCTGGGCCAAACGCCCCCGCAACAGCAGCCATCCGAGCAAAAATCCGCCCACCGCCGCCGACAAAAGCAAAAACCATAAATCCATCGCCATCAGCACCTTCCCATCCAAACCCACCTGTTAATCGGTAAAAATTGATAGCCGCCCGCAACCACGGTCGCCCAAACAATAAGCATCATACCTTGCCGACCGTAAAAACCATAGCCCAACCGCCAAGCAACGATCATGAATATTGACTTTTTTAAGGAAAACATTAAGTTTATGAAAATCGATGCAATCGATCTAACCTTATCAGCGAATAGCTCAAACCGAGCTTTTTATTTATTTTTTTTCCACAAGGAGAAGCCAATGCTCAAAGACGGTGAAAAAGGTGCTGTCCTGCAGCGCGACAAAGAGACCTATGCCATTGTCCCCCACCTGCCCCTGGGCCTCATCACCCCGGATCAACTCCGCAAGATTGCCGACGTGGCCGACAAATACAATACGGCCGCCCTCAAGATCACCAGTGCCGCCCGGATTGCCATCGTCGGCCTCAAAGAGGAGGACATCGACAGCGCCTGGCAGGACCTGGGCATCCCCCCCGGCGCCGCGGTGGGCATGTGCGTGCGCAGCATCAAGGCCTGCCCCGGCAATACCCTGTGCCGGCTCGGCCAGCAAGATGCCCTGACCATGGGCAAAGAGATGGACGAACGATACCACGGCCTGCAACTGCCCGGCAAGTTGAAGATGGGCGTTTCGGGTTGCCCCAACCAGTGCGCCGAAACCGGCGTCAAAGACCTGGGCCTCATCGGCAAGGCCAAGGGCTGGACCCTGGTGGTCGGCGGCAATTCGGCCTCCAAGCCGCGTCTGGCGGAAATCCTGGCCGAAAACCTCTCCGACGAAGAGGCCCTGGCCATGTCCGAACGAATCATTAATTACTTCAAGGACAACGCCAAAACCGGTGAACGGATGGGCCGTTTTATGGACCGCATCGGCTTTGACAACCTGAAAAAGGCCGCTCTCGCCTGAGCTAAGCCCCCCTCATCCCGAGATTGATGAGGGGGTTAATTAAAAAAAGCAAAAACCGCGACAATATTTACCCTTGACATTTACGCAACCTCTGGTATTTTATCTGATTTGCTAGTAGATATGGGCCTATAGCTCAGTTGGCTAGAGCCACCGGCTCATAACCGGTCTGTCCCTGGTTCGAGTCCAGGTAGGCCCACCAAATTCCACCAAGTGGGAATAGATTGAAAGCGCAGCACAAGCTAAAAAACAACCGCTTTATTTTAAGCAAGACCACACCACCGGTCTCTTAATAAAAGGTGCAACCCAAAAGGTTGGCGCCTTTTTTTTATGTAAAGCAGCAACGGATACTACAAGGGATGCCCGAAGAGATCCTCACTCTCCAGAAATTACTGACCGCCTTAAACCACATCGCCCCGTTTACCATGGCTGAACCCTGGGACAACGTCGGGCTCATGGTGGGGGACCCTGACCAGCCGGTCAACAACATCCTCGTCGCCCTGGACCCCACCGCCGAAGTAATCGCGGAAGCCGCTTCACAAAAAATAAACACCATCATCACCCACCACCCCCTGATCTTCACCCCCCTCAAAAAAATTCAAGGCAACACCCCGCAAGGCCGCATGCTAACCGCGGCCATCCGCCACGACATTGCCATTATTGCCTGCCATACCAACCTGGACCTGATCAACCAAGGGGTCAGCAATGCCCTGGCCGAACAACTGGGCCTGGTAAACAGCGAAACGCTATCCGGCCCAAAGGAGCAACCGGAAAACGCGCCGCAAACCGGCTACGGCAAAATCGGCCGACTGCCGGCCCCGCTAGCCCCCGAACAGTTCCTCGCCAAGGTTTTTTCGGCCTTGGGCGCCACCAACCTCAAGATCGCCGGCCCCCTGCCCCAGCAAATCCACACCGTCGCCCTCTGCGGCGGCAGCGGCTCGGACCTGGCGGAAACCGCCTTTGCCCGGCAAGCCCAGGTGTACATAACCGGAGAAGTCAAACACAGCGTCGCCCGCTGGGGTGAAGCCAACGGCTTTTGCATCATTGACGCCGGTCATTATGCCACCGAAAAGCATATTGTGCCGGTGCTGACCACAATGATCAGAGAAACCCTGCAACGCCTGGGCCACCAGCAGACGGTGCAGGCTACCACCAGGCAAAACAACCCTTTCCAATGCGTTATTTTACACGATAATAAACCCCTTTACTGTTAACCAACATATATTAAGCCGAGGATGCCACATTGAAAGAAGATATCAACCAGCTCAGGGAACTCCAGGAAATTGACCTTAAAATCAGCAAACTCACCGAGGAGATCGCCGCCGGCAGCGCGGACATCGATAAACGCAAGCTGAGCATCGATGCCCACAAGGAGACCATCGCCAAACTCAACGAGAAAATAGCCGCCAACGAACAGCGCCGCCAGGAACTGGACGAGGAACTGGCAAGCGAAGCTGATCGCATCAAGGACCGGCAGGCCAAGCTGATGAACGTGCAGACCAACCGCGAATACCAGAGCATCCTCAAGGAAACCGAAGATGCCAAAAAGCTCAACACCCAGCGGGAAGAATCGGTTGTGCAACTCATGGAGCAGATCGAGGCCTTTAAAGAAAAAATTAACGAGGCAACCAATCTTTGCCGCGGCGAAGAAGAGCTGCTGACCGAGGAGATGAGCAAGGTCGGCGACCAAACCGCCAAGCTGGAAACGGAAAAACTCAAAATCAGCAAAGCCAGGGACACCAAGGCCAAAAAAGTCAACGCATCCCTGCTGAAGAAATACAATGTTCTTCGCGAAAAAAGAAAAGGGATTGCCGTGATTGAGGTCACCAGCGGGGTTTGCCGCGGCTGCTTCATGAACATTCCGCCCCAGCTCTTCAATGACCTGATGCGCGAAGAGAAACTGCTCACCTGCCCCACCTGCAACCGAATCATGTTTCACCAGCCCGCAGCAGAGGCGGAATAAGCAGGGACAAACCGGCCCCTTGTTTAGCCGGGCCGGCAGATTTATAGTTGAGTTTGATTGGAGTGGGCGCATGATCGCCTGCCGCGCTTGCGGCAGGAGGAAAGTCCGAACTCCGCAGGGCAGGGAGGTTCGTAACGCGAACTGGGGGCGACCCTGAGGAAAGTGCCACAGAAAATATACCGCCGGCCTCGGCCGGTAAGGGTGAAATGGTGGGGTAAGAGCCCACCGCTTCCATGGCGACATGGAAGGCATGGCAAACCCCTCCCGGAGCAAAACCAAATAGGAAAGCGTTTTAGGGCTGCCCGCCCATAGCTTTCGGGTAGGTCGCAAGAGGTGCCGGGCGACCGGCATCCTAGATAAATGATCATGGCCTTGCCTTTGGGCAGGGTACAGGATTCGGCTTATAGCCCACTCCAATCTTTTTTTTATTTTTAACGGTTCAGCTGCGCCCCATTTTTAGACGATCAGATCAGCTCGCATAGCTGGGCCATGGGCTCGCAGCCCTGCTTGTCTAAACCTGCAGCCCATCTGAACCGTTAACGCCCAAAGGCAATCCGGGCTTCTTAGTTATTTTTTTCAGGTAATCTTAACGACCATGCTTACCGCCACCGCCATAATCGCCGCCGGGGGCGCAGGATTACGCATGGGCCAACCACGGCCCAAACAATTCTGCGCGTTGGCCGGCGTCCCGATCCTGATCCACACCATCCGCGCCTTTATCAAGGTTACGGCCATCCGCGAGATAATCGTGGTGGCCCCGGCCGAATATCTGCCGGACACCGAACAGCTCCTTGACCAATACAACCTGCGCGAAAACTGCCGGGTGGTGGCCGGGGGCATCCTCCGGCAGGATTCGGTCCGCGTCGGCCTGGCCCAGGTCGCCGACGGCATTGAGCTGGTGGCGGTCCACGACGGCGCCCGGCCCCTGATCTCGCCGGAGCTGATCACCGCCTGCCTGGCCGCGGCCGCCGAACACGGCGCCGCCATTGTCGCGGTGCCGGTCAAGGACACGATCAAAACCGTGACCGATGAGCGCACCATCGCCAACACCATGGACCGCAGCGCGCTCTGGCAGGCCCAGACCCCGCAAGTCGTCCGCACCGCCCTGTTCAAAGAGGCTTATGCCAAGGCCGACCGGGATGGCTTTATCGGCACCGACGAGGCCTCGCTCCTTGAGCACGGCAAATGGCCGGTATATATTGTTGAAGGATCGGAAACCAACCTCAAGATCACCCGCCCGGACGATCTCCTCATTGCCGAGGCGTTACTAATGGATAAAAATATGAGCCAGCTTCAAATCCGCGTCGGCCACGGCTATGACGCCCACCAACTTACGGAAGGTCGAAAACTGATCCTGGGCGGGGTAAACGTTCCCCATGAAATGGGCCTGCTCGGCCACTCGGACGCCGACGTCCTCACCCACGCCCTTTGCGATGCCATCCTCGGCGCCATGGGCCAAGGGGACATCGGCCGCCATTTTCCGGACAGCGACCCCCAATACAAGGGAATCTCAAGCATCAAACTCCTGGAACATGTTGTCGCACTGGCCGCGGAACAAGGGCTGGTCGTCAGCAACGCCGATATCACCGTGGTCGCCCAGCGCCCGAAGCTGCAGGGTTATTTTTCACAGATGCGGCAAAATCTGGCCGTAGCCTGCCGGGTAGAGCCGACCGCAATCAACCTCAAGGGAACCACCACCGAGAAGATGGGCTTTGCCGGCCGCGAGGAAGGGATCAGCGCCCATGCGGTGGTGCTGCTCAGCGCCCGATAACGGCTCAACCGCCGGTTGCCAGCGGGTAGCTCGCCTCCTGCCGGTGCATGGCCCCCTTGGCCGTGAGGACGCTGGAGTAGAGGTGAAATTCGTTGACCGTAAATTCCGGCGAGGCATACATGGCGTTGCCGGCCAGATACCTGGTCAGCCTGGCCAGCGGGGTTTCCCGCAGGCGGGCCATGGTCAGATGGGGAGAAAATTTGCGGCCCTCCGGCTCAAGGCCGAGGCTGACCACCGCCCTTTCCACCTTGTTGCGCAGGGCGATCACCGGCGCCTGCGGCTCGACTCCGGCCCATAACACCCTGGGTTGTTTGCGGGGCGGGAAAAAGCCGAGGCCGGAGAGGCGCAGATTAAAGGGGGGCGACTCAATCTCGGCCAGACCTTCTTTGATCTCCCGAAAAAGAGCGCCATCCACCTCGCCGACAAAACGCAGGGTCAGATGCATCTGCTCCGGCGCCACCCACCTGGCCCCGGGCAGGCCGCAACAGAGGCGGCCCAGATCCTGGGCAACCTGCTCCGGCAGATCTATGGCGATGAACAGACGATACATAATTACCCCGAACGATCTCCGACCAATCGAGGCAAGGCGGGATCATTGTTGACAAGCGGGACGCTTTAGAATAATTTTGCCCTTTTGATTCGACAAAAAAACAGTGCCGCTCGTCACTATATATATTTTTTAGCTTGTTTTACCGGAGAACACAATAATGAACAACCCAGCCGCCGCCCCCATTCGCCGCCTCTGTGTTTCGGTGGCCGGTCCCACGGTTGACAGCATCCTGGCCCTGGCCATCCAGGCCGAACCCATCGCCGATGTCATCGAGATCCGCCTCGACAGCATGAGCCGGCCGGAAATCACCCCCCTGTTCAAGGAGCTGTCCACCCCGCTGCTGTTCACCAACCGGCCGACATGGGAGGGGGGCGGCTATGCGGGCGACGAAGAAAAACGCCTGGCCCAGCTGATCGAAGCGGCCGAGGCCGGCGCCGCCTATATCGACATCGAGCTGAACACCGACCACGACCTCCAGCAGGAGCTGCTCAAGGCCGCCCATGAAAAAGGCTGCCAAACCATTGTTTCCTGGCATGATTTCAAAACCACCGCCTCCAGCCAGGGCCTGCTCCAGATCTTGCAAAAACAGTATCGCTGCGGCGCCAAAATCGGCAAAATCGTCACCACCGCCCGCAACTACCAGGATGTGCTCCGGGTTCTCGCCCTGCAGACCGAAGCGGCGGAGATGGGCTTTCCCCTGATCGCCTTCTGCATGGGCAGGGCCGGGATGGTGAGCCGGATCGCCACCGTCGACCTGGGCGGCTACATGACCTATGCCGCGCCGGACAACGGCACCGCCACCGCGCCGGGGCAGCTGCCGGCCACCACGGTCCGCAACATCCTCACGGAGCTTGCCAGTGCAGATTAACGGCGCCACCGAACTTTACGGGATCATGGGCAACCCGGTCAGACACAGCCTGAGCCCGGCCATGCACAATGCCGCCTTCGGCGCCCTTGACCTCAACAAGGTCTATGTGCCCTTTGCCGTGGAAGACGTGGCCGCCGCCATGACCGGCTTCCGCGCCATGGGCGTAAAGGGGGTCAGTGTCACCATCCCCCATAAACAGGCGGTCATCGAACACCTCGACTCCATCGATCCGGTGGCCAAAAAGATCGGGGCGGTCAACACCCTGGTCATCAACCACGCCAAGATCCACGGCCTTAACACCGATTGGCTGGGGGCCAACCGGGCGCTGGCCGAACAAATCGAGATCAAAGGCAGCTCGGTGTTGCTGTTAGGGGCAGGCGGCTCGGCCCGGGCCATCGGTTTCGGCCTGCTGGAAGCGGGGGCTGCAGTGACCATTGCCAGCCGCACCCCGGCAACCGGCCGCGCCCTGGCCGATTCCCTGGGGGTGAACTGGCTGCCCATCGCCAAAGCCCCGGGCCATCAGGCCGATATCTTGATCAACGCCACCTCGGTGGGCATGACCCCCAAAGAGGAGCAATCCCCCATTGCCGCCACCGCCTTGGCCGATTACAAGGTGGTCATGGACATTGTCTACGCCCCCCTTGACACCAAATTACTGCAAGAAGCCGAACTGGCGGGCTGCCGGACGGTTAACGGCCTGGCCATGCTGCTCTACCAGGGCGTTGCCCAATTTGAAACCTGGACCGGACGCGCCGCGCCGGTTGACCTTATGCAAAAAAGCCTGCTCACCAGCCTGGGCTACACGAAAGAATAAGAGACCATGAAAGAAATCAAACCCCTCGACCATATCGACACCACCCTGACGGTGCCGGGCTCCAAAAGCCTGACCCAGCGCGCCCTTATCGCCGCGGCCTTGGCCGACGGCACCACCACCCTGCAGGGCCCGCTGAAAAGCGAGGACACCGAATACACCTCCCAGGCCCTGGCCGCCATGGGCATCAGCGTAAAGCAACATGGCGAACAATGGCGGATTGAGGGCAAGGGCGGCCGGATCGAGCAGCCGAAGGCGGAGATCTATCTGGGCAACAACGGCACCGCCACCCGCTTTCTGACCTCGGTCGCCGCTCTCGGCCACGGCGATTTCACCATCAACGGCGACACCCGGATGACCGAACGCCCGATCAAACCTTTAATGGAGGCCCTGGCCGGCTGGGGGGTCGATATCAAGAGCATCCACAACACCGGTTGTCCGCCGGTGGCGATCAAGGCCGCTGGCCTTAACGGCGGCGCCACCCTGCTGCCCGAGGGCAAGAGCAGCCAGTATCTCTCCTCCCTGCTGCTGGTGGCGCCCTACGCCAGACAGGCGGCCGAGCTGAAGGTGGCCGGCGAGGTGCTGTCAAAGCCCTATGTCACCATGACCCTGGCGGTGATGAATGATTTCGGCATCACGGTGCAGGCCAACCAGGAACTCAACCATTTCATCATTCCCCAGGGCAGCTACCGGGCTCAGGATTACCAGGTGGAGGGCGACGCCTCCAGCGCCTCTTATTTCTGGGCGGCGGCCGCGATCACCGGCGGCCGGGTGACGGTGGCCAACGTGCCCTCCCCTTCCCTGCAGGGCGACGCGGCCCTGGTCGATATCCTGGCCAAGATGGGCTGCCGGGTGGAGAAGAGCAAGGCCGGGATCACCGTAATCGGCAGCAAGGAGCTGAAGGGGGTGGAGGTGGACATGGGCGATTGCCCGGACGTGGTGCCGACCCTGGCCGTGGTGGCCAGCCGGGCCAAGGGCAGAACCGTAATCAGAAACATCGCCCACCTGCGGATCAAGGAATGCGACCGGCTGCACGTCATGGTCAAGGAGCTGAGCAAGCTCGGGGCCAGAATTGCCGAAACCGAAGACACCATGATCATCGAGGGGATGGATGCGGACGCGCCCAGCATGCACGGCGCCGAGATCGACACCTACAACGACCATCGGATCGCCATGTGCTTTGCGGTGGCCGGGCTGGTGGTGCCCGGGGTCAAGGTGCGCGGCGAGGAATGCGTGGTCAAATCCTTCCCCGATTTCTGGGAGAGATTCCAGCTTCTCTATTAAGCTTTACTTATCGACCAAGCCGGCGGCCTGGAGCATGGCCCAGCCCAGCTCATCGCGGTCGGCGCCGCTGTACTGCGGATCGTTCCGGCGCCCGGCAAAATGGCCCAGGAGGCGGTCGGCCAGTTTTTTACCGAGCTGAACCCCCTCCTGATCAAAGGAATTGATATTCCAGATAAAGCCCTGCAGCACCACCTTGGCCTCATACAGGGCGAGCAGCGCCCCCATGCTGTACGGGGTCAACCGCTCCCCGAGCAGGATGACATTGGGCCGGTTGCCGGCAAACCGCTTGTTTGGATTATCGTTGACCTGGCCGGTGGCCAGGGCCAGGGACTGGGCGAGTAGATTGGCCAGCAGTTTTTCCTGGGAAGTGCTCTCCTTGATAAGCAAATCGCTCTGATACTGGCTGTGCCTGAAGCCGATAAACTCGGCCGGCACGATCACGGTCCCCTGGTGGATCAGCTGATAAAAGGCATGCTGGCCGTTGGTGCCGGGCTCGCCCCAGATAATCGGGCCGCTCTGCCAGGCAAGATCCTTGCCCTGCCGGGTGACGGACTTGCCGTTGCTCTCCATGTCGCATTGCTGCAAATGGGCGGCAAAGCGGACCAGGGCCTGGCTGTAAGGCAGGATGGCCACGGTCTGGTGCCCCAGAAAATTATGATTCCAGATCCCCAACAGGGCCAGGAGCAAGGCGGGATTTTTCTTGAGATCAGGCTCCTCGGCGGCCTGGTCCATCTCATTGGCGCCCCTTAGAATCTCCAGCACCTGATCATAGCCCAGGGCAAAGCCGAGCATCACCGCCCCCACCATCGAGGTGGCGCTGTAGCGGCCGCCGATATAATCAAACATATAAAAGGAACGCAGATAGCGCTCGGGATTATCCATGGGCGAGTGCTTGCCGGTGACCGCCAGGAAATGATCCTTGGGCTTCAGGCCGGCCTTGGCAAAGGCGGCCCGCACCAGCTCCTCGTTGGTCAGGGTTTCCAGGGTGGAGCCGCTTTTGGAGACCACATTGACCAGGGTTCGGGACAGATCCAGCCCGGCCAGCACCGCCGCCGCATCGTCCGGGTCCACGTTGCTGATAAAATGGACGCGCCGCCCCTTTTGCCGGAAGGCGGCCAGGGCCAGGTACAGGGCGCGGGGGCCAAGGTCGGAGCCGCCGATCCCCACATGGACCAGATCGGTAAAAACCTCCCCCTTGCTGTTGGCGATCTTACCGCTGTCGAGCTCACCAAGAAACTCCCGGAGCTTGGCCAACTCGGTCCGGGCCTCGGCCGCCGCCTCTCCCGCCTGGGGCGAATCGGAAAAAAGATCGCGGCAGGCGGTATGCAGCACCTGGCGCTCCTCACTGGCAAATCCTACGATCCGGTTGAGGACCGCCCCTTTCTTCATCATGCCAAACTGGGCCACGGCGCCGCTCTCATCGGCCAACTGCTGCAGCCCGGCCAGCACCGAATCATCAAGGCGCTGACAGGCATAGAGCAAATCAAACCCTGCTGCACCGCACCGATAGGCGGAAATCCTTTCCGGAGAAAGACCGGCCGGCCCGGTTAGATCATAGGGCTTGGCAGCCAGGCCTTTCAGGAGAGCCACTGCCGGCAGTCTGCTGAAATCACGCGAAAAATACACGGCACAATCTTCTCCAACTGCAGCATTGGTGGCTTGACGCATGGACGACTCCTTAGCTAGATTGCCTTGATCCAGCACAAAAAAATATTAAAAAATATACTTTTATATGCTATATAATATGAACAATTATTAATATTATAGAAAAAAATACCGGCCTGCGAAAATCATCATAGCATAAAGGTGATTTTTTTATTACCAACAACAAATGATAAAATAATATTTTTTCATGGTAAATATCCGGCCTTTTTTATCCGCCACCAAAACCGGGAGCTATAAATTACGCCATGCCTGTGGTTGTCGCTGAAAAAGAACTCTTTCGCGCCTGTGAGGTTATTTTTGGCGCGGAACTGAATATCTCCCGGGAATTCCTTGAGTATCTGCAATTATCCGGGATCAAAAGCGCCTACCGGAAACGGGCGATGGAGACCCATCCCGACCGGATGACCAATGCCGCCGAAGACGCCAGACAGCAAAGCTCCGATTTGTTCATGGCGGTCCAAGGCGCCTATGAAAACCTGATTACCTTTCTGGACGCCCGGGAAAAGGGCTACCGGCTGCCGAGCCTGCAACCACGTCCAACCGCCAGAAGGCCGACCCGGCCCGCCCACCGGCCGTCGCCGGCCCGCCCCGCTTACCGCAGCCAACCCAACAGCGCCCGGGCAAACAATAATTTTCACAGCGGGCAAGCCCGGCCGGAATCATCATTCTGGAATATCGAAAACCTTTATTGCGGGCCAATGCCGAACCGCAGATTGCTGCTGGGCCACTTCATGTACTACTCCGGGCTCATCAACTGGCGCACCTTGATCCAGGCCCTGATCTGGCAGCGCACCGAGCGGCCAAAGCTCGGCGAGCTCGGCTGCCGCTTCGGCATGCTCACCGAAAAAGACGTGCTCCATATCCTGAAAAACCGGCCGACCCTCCAGCCTTTCGGTAAAACCGCCCTGGACATGGGGCTGCTGACCGATGCCCAGTTGCGGATGCTGATCTTCCACCAGAAACGGCTGCAACGCAAATTCGGTGAATTTTTCGTGGAAAAAAAGATCATGGGGCCGGACCAGCTCCGCGAGCTGCTTAACCAGTACCAAAGCCACAATGCCGCCATTATCGGGGAATTCAACAGGTCACGGGTTCGGTTCTGAGATAAAGTTTACTTATCCCCGCCCGCATCGCACCCCCTTGACCCCCCCATTTACTTTCGCGGCCCAGCGGCCGGCGGCATAACCCTGACGACAACATGATATATAACAATCTCATCTACCTGCTGGTGGTTATCCTGATGCTCACCACCAGCAGCAGCCCGGAAAAAACCCAAATCCCCTTTCTCCATGCCGCCATTATTTTTGCGGCCAAGGGCTTTATCTTCCAGCAGGTAGCCCACCACCTCTTCAACCGGCGGCCCATCCGCAAGGCGGCCGATTATTTTGCCGCCGAACAAAAACTTTCCATCCTGGCCATCATCTGCATGGCCATTGATGTCTACCTGCTGGAATGCCTATATTATTTCAACAAATTACCCTTCACCACCGAACTGCCCTTTCTGCTGAACGTCTGCGGGATCATCATTTTCTTTGCCTATCTCTGCCTGATCTGGGTAACGGCCCGGCCGAAGTACGGCCTGATCTTCGGCCGAAAGCAAAAAGCCGCGGCCTTTGTCGCGGCCAATCTTAAAATAAACCTGGCCACCATCCTGCCCTGGCTGCTGCTGTCGCTTGCCTCCGACCTGTTGCAGCTTCTACCCCTGCCCGCACTCAAGAACTTTCTCTCCTCCCCCTGGGGCGAGCCGACCCTGCTCCTGATTTTTTTCGCGGTGCTGGTCGTCGGCATGCCGGTCATCCTGGTGCGCATGTGGAACTGCACCCCGCTGCCGGTCGGCCCCACCCGCAGCATGATCGAAGATTTCTGCCGCAGCCAGAACCTGCGCTTTGCCGAGATCATGAGCTGGCCCCTGTTTGAGGGGCAGATGCTCACCGCCGGCGTGATGGGCCTGACCCGCCACTTCCGTTACCTGCTGGTCACCCCGGCCCTGCTCGCCGCGATGAGCCCGGCCGAGGTCAAGGCGGTGATGGCCCATGAAATCGGCCATGTGAAACGCTACCACCTGCAACTCTATCTCTTTTTGTTCCTGGGCTTCGGTATGCTGGCCCAATTGAGCACCTCGCCCCTGCTGGCCCTGCTCCTCAACTCGGATATCTTCTATCAGGCGGTCACCTTCACCGGCAAATCCCCGGACACGGTGCTCACCTTTGCCTCCACCCTCACCCTGTTGCTCTTCATGCTCATCTACTTCCGGCTGATCTTCGGTTTTTTCATGCGCAACTTCGAACGCCAGGCCGATCTCCACGCGATGGCCGCCATGGGCGATGTCGCCCCGCTGGTCCGGGTTTTTGAAAAAATTGCCTGGCTGAGCGGCAAAATCCGCGATCTACCCAGCTGGCACCATTTCGGTATCGGCGAACGGATCGATTTTCTGCTCAACTGCCAACAGGACGGCCGGCAGATAGCCCGCCACCATCGCAAGGTCCACCTGGCCCTGGCCCTCTACCTGCTGGTTCTTATCTCCGGGGGGCTGCTCATTTGGCAGATGCCCCAGGATTTTCTCGGTGATGCCCCGAAAATAAAATTTGCCGAGGCCCTGATCAAAGAAAAAATGAGCCAGGAGCCCGGCCAGGCCATGTGGCCGCAGCTGTTGGCCGACCTGCAACACAGTCACGGCCGCTACCCCCAGGCGATCACGGCCTACGAACAGGCCATCGCCCTGGACCCGGCCAATGCCGAAACCTTGAACAACCTGGCCTGGCTCTTGCTCACCGCCCAGGAGCCCGAACTGCTCAACCCGGCCCGCGCCCTGAGCCTGGCCCGAACCGCGGCCGACCTCGTCAGGAGCCCGCATATCCTCGACACCCTGGCCACCGCCTACTGGGCCAACAATATGCGTCAAGAGGCGATCGCCATTGGCCAAGAAGCCCTCGCCTTGAGCCGGGACAACCAAAAATTCTACCGCGAGCAGATTGAGCGCTTTAAAAACAGCGATTTTTCCGCGGCAATCTATTCCCCTGCAAACAATACCAGTGATAATGGCCAGTTATGATGAAAAAAGGATTACTGATTGTTAATACCGGCAACAGCAAAGGAAAAACCACCGCCGCCTTCGGCCAGGCATTGCGCTCTGCCGGTCAGGGGCTCAAGGTCTGCATCATCCAGTTCATCAAGGGCCATGACCAGACCGGCGAAGCCAAGGCGGTGCGGGCCCACCTGGCCGAGAACATCGAACTGCACATCACCGGCTCGGGCTTTACCTGGCAACAGGATCAACAACGGGTGCAAGAGGCAGCCGACCAGGGCTGGCAGCTGGCCCGGGCTAAAATCAGCAGCGATGCCTACGACATGATCGTCCTCGACGAGTTCACTTATCTGCTGAGCTACCAACTCATTGACGAAAACCAGGCCCTGGATTTCATCAAAAATCGGCCGCCACGCCTGCACATCGTCATCACCGGCCGCAATGCCGGGCCGGGATTAATCGAAGCCGCTGATCTGGTTACGGAAATGCGGGAGATAAAACACCATTACCGGCAAGGGGTAAAGGCGCAAAAAGGGATTGAATTTTAAAGGGTTACTCAAGGGTAATCTTGCTATGCAAATCAAGGTCGGCCAATGGCGCGGCAGCCTGCAACGCCTTGCCCATCTCCACCCCAAAAGAATAGGCCTCCTCCTTCTGGGCCTTGGCATGGCCGAAATGCTGATAATACCTGCCGATCAGCCAGGCCTTTTCCGGCATTTTACCGGCCAGCTTCAAGAAAACGCCGATGGTGCGCCATGGCTCCCGGCTGGGATGGGTAAAAACTATCTTGTTGAGCACCTCGGCCCCCTTCTGCTGCAATAGCCGGCGCAGGCCGAACCAGTGGGTCCGCCAGTAGCCGCGGCAGGAAATAAGAGGCACCACTTTTTTTCCGGCAAAAAGCTGGGCCCCGTCCCGCTCAAGCATCGACAAAATCGGGCCGCTCGGATTATAGGACCAGGTGGGGCCGGCGACAATCAGCAGATCATATTTCTGCCAGCAGGCCGGGCTCAACGCCTCAATCGCAATCCGCCGCCGCAGAAAAGTGGAGAACATCATGCTCAAGGTGGCCGGGATGGAGCCCAGGGGGAACTTCAGCGGCTCCAAAGGCTTAAGGCGCTCCATGACCACACCGATCCCCTGATCGGCAAGCCCGGAAGCAAGACGATGGACAAGACCGCTGGTCTGCGCGCTGAGTGAATAAAAAACGATCAGCACCTTGATCGGATTTTGTTTTTGGCTATTCATCCTAAAATAATCCTGGTTACCATCTAAGACTTAAACATTACTATTTTGCCAGATCAGGCCAACCATTCAATCTTTTTTTAATTCCGGCAACAAAAAAATTCGGTTAGAGTACTATGAATCAACCTTGGCCGCCCGACCACCAACATATCATATAACAACCGAGAATAAAAATGCGGATTATTGCCTTTGGCGACATCCATATGAACCCCGAGCGAATCGGGACGATCCCCGCGCTGGCCCAAGCCGATCTCGTAATCGTCACCGGCGACCTCACCAACTTCGGCACCTGGGCCGAGGCCGACAAGGTGCTGGGGCGATTAACCACAATAAACCCGCGGCTGCTGGCCCTGGCCGGCAACCTCGATTATCCGCAGGTTGAAACCGGCCTTGCCGCGGCAGGCCTCAGCCTGCACGGCCGGGGCGTCATCCGGCAAAAGATCGGCCTTTTCGGGGCGGGAGGCTCCAACATAACCCCCTTTGCCACCCCCAACGAGTTTTCCGAAGAGGAACTGGCCGCCCTGCTCAACACCGGCTATCAAATGGTTGCCAATGCCGAGCGGCATGTGCTAGTCTCGCACACGCCGCCGCTGAACACTATAACCGACCTCATCGCATCCGGCATCCATGTGGGCAGCCTGGCGGTCAGAAATTTTATCGAAAAAGAGCAACCCGACTTGTGCCTCTGCGGACACATCCATGAAGGCCGCGGGATCGACACCATCGGCCGAACAACCGTAATCAACCCCGGGATGCTGCAGGATGGCGGCTGGATCGAAATAACCGCAACCGCTGACGCGATTACGTCAAGCCTGCACCCCTAACCCAACCACAAGAAGATAGCCATGCCTCAAAAATATGATGTCATCATTGTCGGCGCCGGCCTTTCCGGACTGAGCACCGCCCATTTTCTCCGCAAAATAGCCCCGCACCTCAAGGTTATTCTCCTTGAAGGGTCCAATCGGCCCGGCGGCGCCGTAAAATCGATGCAGCAGGATGGCTATCTGGCGGAATGGGGCCCCCACGGCTTTCTCGACAACAATGCGGCCAGCCGCGAACTGCTGGCGGATACCGGCCTTGACCGCCTCGCACAAAAGGCGCCGTTGGGCAACTTTGTCCGCTATGTCTGCCATCACGGCAAACTGACGCAACTTCCCCAGAAACCGCCCACCCTGCTGTCGACCCCGCTTCTTTCCCCCCTTGGCAAATTACGGCTGTTGGGCGACTTGCTTAAAAAACCAATCCTGCAAGACCAGACCATCGGCGACTGGGCCGCCTACCGCTTCGGCCGGGAGGTGCTGCCGCTGGTCGATGCGGCGGTCACCGGCACCTTTGCCGGGGATTACCAACGGCTGAGCATCGACGCCGTGATGCCCGGCGTTCGCCTGCTGGAAAAAGAAAATGGCTCGGTGTTAAGGGGGCTGCTCAGAAAGAAAAAGAAAAAAACAACGGGACCCGGCCCCACCCTGCCCGCAATGACCAGTTTCCCCAACGGCATGGAGCAGCTGATCACCACCCTGGCCGAACCTGCCGACATCAGCTATGGGGCCAAGGTCGACACAATCAGCAACCAGGGCGGCAACTGGCAGGCCCAAACCGCCGCCGGCCGCCTTGAGGCCAAAACCCTGGTCATAGCCCTGCCGATCAACCATAGCCTGCAACTGCTCGGCCGCTTTGCCCCCCCGACGGCGGCCATCCCGACGGCCCGCATTGCCACGGTGGCCATGGGCTTTGACGCGGCCCAGGCCCGAATCCCTTACGGCTTCGGCTATCTGGCCCCGGAACGGGAAAACCGCTTCACCCTGGGGGCGCTTTTTTCCACCCACATGTTCCCGGGCCGCGCCCCAAAGGGGCGGGTCATGCTCGAGGCCCTGGTGGGGGGCCGCCGCCATCCGGAACGACTGGAACATGACGACGACCAACTGGTAGATCTGATCTATAACGACCTCAGCCAACTGATCCCCCTCCCCGAGCGCCCATGTTTCACCAAGGTGATGCGCACCAGCCATGCCATCCCCCAACTGGAAATGAGCTACCCGGCTCTCCTCAAATGGCGGCACCGGGTGGAGACGGAAAACAGCGGCCTGTCAATCTGCGGCTTCGGTTGGGAAGGAATCGGGATGAACGAGATGATGAAGGTGGCGAGCGAAGTGGCGGAAAAGATAGTCAACAACAACAAAAACGAACAGCAACCGGAAGTCAAACCCGTTTACTTTTAGCAGCAGCCAACGCCGCTTTATTTTTTATATCCAGAGCAAATTGTTGCATGGTCTTGGCATAACATTCAGGACAAAAACCATGGGACAGACGGAAGAACGGCAACAAGGCCTGATTATGCCAGTGTTTTTTGTGTTTCACCCTGTGACAGACACAACAAACAGTATGCACGGCTCCCCCCCGGGAAGAAAATCAAGCCAGGCCGCCCCCCCTCAGATATGCGGCCTGGCTTGAAAAACGTTTACAACGTCTGTTTTTTAATCCGATCGGCAAGATGCTCGACCTGGCCGCGAATACTGCCGTTCCGAGCAATGGCCTCGGTAATCACCCGGATGGAATGAACCACGGTGGAATGATCCCGATTAAAGGCCTTGCCGATATCGGACAGGGCCTGTTCGGTCATCTTCCGGGCAAGATACATTGAGACCTGCCGCGGAAAGGTTACGGTTTTCTTGCGTGATTTCGACTGCAACTCATCCACGGAAAGATTAAACTGACCGGCCACAAAATCACGGATCATCACCACGGACAGCTCCGGGTGATGGCCGACCAACCCGGCAACCAGCTCCTTAACCATATCAAGATCAGGAACGGTTTTCAACAAGGAAGCCTTGGCCCTTAAGCCGACCAGGGCGCTTTCCAGCTGCCGGATATCCCCCTTGATATTGTCCGCCATAAAATCGATGATATCATCGGACAACTGCAGCTTACCGTTGCGTGACTTGCGATCAATGATCAGACGCCTGGTCCGGCTGTCCGGCGGGTTAATGGTGGAAACCAGACCGGAGGCCATGCGGGAGCTGACCCCCTCATCCATATTGGGAATCTGCCGCGGAGAAACCGAACCGGTAAAAATCACCCTTTTACCGCTCTCCATCAGAATATCGAGGGCCTCGGCCAATTCGGCCTGGGTTTTATTGCGGCCGGCCAAGGACTGCACATCTTCCATGAGCAGCACATCGCAATTATTATGATACTTTTCCTTGAACTGCTCCATGGTGTTGCTCTTGATATTTCTCACCATCTCCGCGGTCAGCTGCTGGGAAGTAAGATAATGGAGCCTGGTGGATGGCGAATGGTTGAGGATATGGTGGGCCACGGCATGGGTCAGATGACTTTTGCCCAACCCGGTTGCCGCCTCGATAAAGAGACAGGGGCCCAGGGTATCATCGCCGTTGGCAATGGCCTCACAGGCTGAATGGGCCAGGGCATTGCTGTCGCCGACCATGAATTCATCAAAGGTATAACGCGGGTGCAGGGCGCGGACCTGGGATTTCACCGGCGGCATGGACGGCAAGCGCAGCTGCTCCTGCCTCTTATCAGGCTCAACCGCCAACAACCGGTCGGCCTGGGGACTGGCCACGGTAAGCCGCACCTTAACATCTTCAGCCCCAACCTGGGCCAAGGCTTCTTCAATGGATGTTAAAAAATTGTCCGCTACCCACGAACAACAATAACGATCCGGCCCGGCCAACTCAATGGTTTTCGCATCCGGCTGATTAAAAGCCAGCGGCTCAATCCATAGAGCAAGATCGCTATCGGAAAGTTTTTCAGATAAAATACTTTTAACACTCTGCCAAAGCATCTCTTCCCCCAGTTATAACCTTAAGCTGATATATAATTCTACAATTTGAAGCGATAAAGGAATATTTTGAAAATGTATTCAGACTTTTTATAGAAAACTTTGCCGCCTGTCAAAACCGTTCTCAAATGATTTTGCTCCTTGCCTTGCCTGAGTTCACCAAACTATTCATCCCCCTATTTTACTGGGCTTAACGGGACACGCTCAGCTAAGAACCCAAAATCAGGCCACTTTTCAAGACAGGGCTCAACAGCCCCGAATTCCGTACTTTTACAGAGGACTACCTATACCATTCCGGTATTTCAGCAAAACTTAAATTGTCCATTTTTCTCTCCATAGCTCACCTTTACTAGTTATTGCTCTTTTTTTCACCTACCCCACCCCCCTCCCGAACAACCGACCCCGAACATCAACCCGTTGTTTCGACATTTTCCTTGACCAACCCCTTTTTTTTAATTACAAATATTACAAAAAAATAATTGGTGTTACTATGCTGAAGCGATTTTCCATCTCCCTTGAAGAAAACCTGTTAAAAGATTTTGACAGTTATATAGCCAAACGGCAATACGACAACCGTTCCGAGGCGATCCGCGATCTTATCCGCAAATCTTTTGTTCGACAAGAGTGGGAGGCGGGCCATAACGTGGTCGGCGTCATCTCGTTGGTCTATGACCACCACCAGCCCCAGCTCCAGGAGAAGATCACCGAACTGCAGCATAATTATCACCACCTGATCAACTCCACCACCCATATCCATATGGACCATGATCATTGCCTGGAGGTTATCATCGTCCGCGGCAAGGCGAAAAAGGTGCAGGAACTGGCGGAAAGCCTCATCGCCACCCGGGGCGTCAAGGACGGCAACCTGGCGATGAACAGCACCGGCGACCACCTGCATTAGGTCGCTCTTTTTTTTAGCTATCAGTAACACTTTTTTAAAAATAATAACACTAAACCAAAGAGAGAAACGCCATGAAAAAACTCATCCGAAACACCTTAACCGCGGCCCTGATCCTGGCCGCCACCAACGCCGCCGCCCATTTCCAGACCCTGATTCCCAACGAGGACATCATCACCCCGGAAACCGGCACCATGGTCAACCTTGACCTGATTTTCACCCATCCGATGGAATGGGGGCCGGTGATGGAGATGGCCCCCCCGGTTCAATTCGGGGTTCTGGCCCACGGCAACAAACAAGATCTGCGCCCCACCTTGAAAAAGCAAAACCAAGAAGGCAAATCCACCTACAGTGCCGCTTATAGCATCAGCTCCCCGGCCGACTATGTCTTTTACGTTGAGCCCGCCCCCTACTGGGAACCGGCGGAGCAAAAGATGATCATCCACTACACCAAGGTGGTGGTGGACGCCTTTGGCGCCGAAGAGGGCTGGGACGCCATGGTCGGCCTGCCGGTGGAGATCGAACCGCTGACCAGGCCCTATGGCTTGTGGACCGGCAACCTTTTCCGGGGTATAGTCAAAAAGAACGGGGCGGCGGTTCCCTACGCCGAGGTTGAGGTCGAGTATTACAATGTAGATCATCAGGTGGCGATCCCGGCCGATCCCTATGCCACCCAGGTGATCAAGGCGGATTCCAACGGCGTTTTCGCCTACTCCATGCCCAAAGCCGGCTGGTGGAGCTTTGCCGCCCTGGTTGACGGCGACGACAAGCTGACCAGCCCCGAAGGCAAACCGGTGGATGTGGAACTGGGCGGCCTGATCTGGGTGCGGACCAGGGATATGGCCGACCGATAAGCTCGCTCACTTTAATTTCGAGGTAACCCATGCATATTGCAGACGGCATCGTCACCCTACCGGTGCTGGCCGGCTCCACCACCCTGGCCCTGGCCGGGGTGGCCATCGGCCTGGCCCGCACCAAATATGAGCAGATCCCGCAGACCGCGGTGCTGTCCGCCTCCTTTTTCGTGGCGTCGCTGATCCATGTCCCCATCGGCCCGGGCCAGGTCCATCTGGTGCTCAACGGCCTGGCCGGGCTGATCCTGGGCTGGTCGGTTTTCCCGGCCCTGCTCATCGCCCTGTTGCTGCAAGCGATCCTCTTCGGCTACGGCGGGGTCACGGTGCTGGGGATCAACACCCTGAACATGGCCCTGCCCGGGGTGATCTGCTTCTACCTCTTCCGGGCCGTACTTAAAAATTGCCAAACCCGCCCCGCCGTCTTTGCCTCGGGCTTTATCCTGGGCGGGGCGGCCATCGCCGGCAGCGCCGTAATGATCGCCGCCACCCTTTATCTCACCAACCAGGAGTTTGTCGAGGTGGCCGGGGCCATTCTTTTGGCCCATATTCCCATTATCATAGTTGAAGGGGCCATGACCGGCGCCGCCCTGGTTTTTTTAAAAAAAGTAAGCCCGCAGATTTTCAACCAATAAGGATAAGCGCCATGCCCAACCAGACTAAGAGGATAGTTTTAACCATCATCGCCGCCCTTCTGCTGTTGCCTTCCAGCGTACTGGCCCACAAGGTCAAGCTCTTTGCCGCGGTCAAGGGAGAGAAGATTGAAGGGTTCGGCTATTATCCGGGGGGCGGCAAGTACATGAGCAGCCCGATCACGGTTTTCGCGCCCACCGACCAGCAGGCGACCACCATCCACAGCAAGGAGGACGGCAGCTTCAGCTACACCCCGAGCAAACGCTGCGACCACCTCTTTGTCATCGCCACCCAGGACGGCCATCGGGCCGAGTTCAGGGTCGCGGCCGCAAGCCTGCCCGCAACCTTGCCGGCCGCCGAAGCCGCCCAGATCGCCAGCCCCCCGCCCCAAGCCCCGCAGCTCAACTCGCCCCCGCCGGCAGCGCCGGCCGAGCTGCAACAAATGATCGATCAGGCCGTTGCCCGCCACATTGTGCCGCTCCAAGAGGATATCGCCCGCTACGAACAACGGGTCCGCCTCCATGATATCATCGGCGGCATCGGCTACATCGTCGGCCTGTTCGGCCTGGGCGCCTTTGTCCTGGGCCGAAAAAAACAAGGCTAAGCGAAAACCCAACAAACCGTATCAGCTTAAATTCCGTAATTATTCATTGACGGCCCCCCCCTGCTGTGCCAAGATAATGGACATACATGCAGTCCCATAATCAACGCGCGCAGGGAGGAACTACCCCATGGACCCCGCACTTCTGATACCAACCCCGGATACCATCCCCGCCCCTTGGGGCTGGTTCCAGTTTTTTCTGATCCTTACCTTTTTCGTCCATCTGATTTTCATGAATGCCATGATCGGCTCGGCCGCAATCACCCTGGTTCGGGAATTGCGCACCCCGCCCCATGACCCTTCGGCCTGCCGGGACCTGGCCAACAAGCTGCCCTACACCATCGCCTTTGCCGTAAACTTCGGGGTGGCCCCCCTGCTCTTTTTACAGGTGCTTTACGGCCACTTCATTTACACCAGCTCGATATTGATGGGAGCCTACTGGCTCTCGATCATCGCGATTATCATCCCGGCTTATTACGGCGCCTATATCTATAAAATGGGCGAAGGCCGCCTTATCGCCTACCGCAAACCGGCCCTGGCCGTCAGCCTGGTGCTGATGATGCTTATCGGCTTTTTGTTTGTCAACAACATGACCCTGATGCAGAGGCCGGCCGCCTGGCTCCAATATTTCAACCAGCCAAACGGCACCATCCTCAATCTCGACGATCCGACCCTGATCATCCGCTACCTCCACTTCATGGTGGCCTCGGTGGCGGGCGGCGGCCTTTTCCTGGCGATTCTGGCCTTTTTCCAGCAACGCAAAGGGATCATCGGCGCCGAGGCCCGGATCAAATCAGGGCTCAAATGGTTTACCTATGCCACGGTGGTTGAAGTCGGCACCGGCATCCCCTTTCTTTTCACCATGCCCAAAGAAGTGCACCAACTCTTTGTCGGAGGCGCTTTGGGCCATACCGCTCTTTTCAGCGCCGCCATGCTCACCACCTTTTTTGCCATCTACTACGGCGCCAAGGAAAAGCTCTGGCCCACCACCGTCGCCCTGGGGCTAACCATGCTGTTGATGATCCTGGTCCGGGATCTTGCCCGGCAGGCCTATCTCGCCCCCTATTTCAAACCGGCCGACCTGACCGTGGCGCCCCAGCTCTCCCCCTTGTACCTCTTCCTGCTCTTTCTTATCATCGGGGTCGGGGTGGTCATCTACATGCTCAAACTGGCCGCTAATGCGGGCAAGGAGGTACGGCCATGAATTATCCCGTCTGGCAGCTGGATTTTGCCGGTGGCGGCCTGCTGATCGCGGCCATTGCCATCTTCCATGTCTACATCTCCCACTTTGCCGTGGGGGGCGGCCTGTTTTTGGTGCTGGC